>JBKQIF010000157.1:0-45671 GCA_052148435.1 Bryobacteraceae bacterium | reverse complement strand
TGGGCAAGCTTGTCGAGCAGCTCGCCCCCGAGTACGGCTTCTCCGTCGCCTTGAAGCTGGATGAGTTCAACAATGCAAACTTTGAAGGACTGACGGCGGAGAACTTTCGCGGCGTCGATGTGGCCGTCGATTTCTCCATACCCTCCGCCGTGCTTCCGAACGCGCAAGGAATCGCGGCGCTGGGCGTGAACCTGGTTATCGGCACCACCGGCTGGTTGGAACATCTCGACGCGGTGAAGCAGGCGGCCGCGCGCCACGCGACCGGCATCGTCTGGAGCCCCAATTATTCGGTGGGCGTCAACGCCTTCTTCCGCATCGTGGCGGAGGCCGCGCGCCTGCTGGCTTCGCAGCCCGAATACGGCGCCTGGGCCTGGGAGATTCACCACTCCACCAAGAAGGACGCGCCATCCGGTACACTACTGAAACTGGTGGAGGAGATGAAACGGGCGGGCTACAGCCGGACGGTCTCGACGGCGTCGAATCGCGCCGGCGCCCATCCCGGCACCCACGAAATCGGCTTCGACTCCTCCGCCGATACCATCACCCTGCGCCATACCGCGCGCAGCCGGGAAGGTTTCGCCCGCGGCGCGCTCCAGGCCGCGCAGTGGGTGGTTGGCAAACGGGGCTTTCACGAGTTCGGAGAAGTATTGTTCGGTGGTTAGCTGAAGCTGACCGCGGATCGCTGACGGCTTTTTAGGAGGCGGTACATGTTTACAGGATGCGGCACAGCGCTGATTACCCCCTTTCGGCGCGATTTTTCGTTGGACGAAGACGCCCTGCGGCGCCTGGTGCGCCGGCAGATCGAGAGCGGCATCGATTTTCTGGTGCCTTGCGGAACCACCGGCGAAAGCCCCACGCTCTCTCGCGCCGAGCACCTGCGCGTGGTGGAAATCACGCTGGAAGAGGCCAACGGTAAGGTGCCCGTGCTGGCCGGCGCCGGCGGCTACAACACCGCCGAAGTGATTGAGCTGGCCCGCGAGGTGCGCCAGCTTGGCGCCGACGGCATTCTCTCCGTCACCCCCTATTACAACAAGCCCACCCAGGAAGGCTTGTTCCAGCACTACCGGGCCATCGCCGCCGCCGTGCCGCTGCCCATCGTGGTCTACAGCGTCCAGGGGCGCACCGGCGTAAACGTGGAGCCGGCCACGCTGGCGCGTCTGGCCCGGATCGACAACGTCGTGGGCGTGAAGGAAGCCAGCGGCAACATCGGCCAGATGGCCAACGTGTTGCATGAAGTGCCCGCCGGCTTCCACGTGCTTTCGGGCGACGACGCCATTACCATTCCGCTGGTTGCGCTCGGCGGGCGCGGCGTCATTTCCGTCGTATCCAACGAAATTCCGCGTGAGATGACCCAACTGGCCGCGGCTGCGCTCGGGGGCGATTTCGCCCAGGCCCGCGACATTCAAGCCCGCTTCCTGCCGCTGATGAACGTCAATTTCGTGGAATCGAATCCCATTCCGGTGAAAGCCGCCATGGCCCTGATGGGGCTGGTGGAACCGGTTTATCGTCTGCCCCTGGTGCCGCCCTCGGCCGGGAGCCTGGAAAAAATCAAAAAGGTGCTGGAACAGTTGGCCCTGTCGGTGGAAAGCGGGCGGCATGCAAGCTGATGCGGGGCAGGTCGGTAACCTGCCACCAGGCTTTCCGTGGCGCCGACTCTCAGTCAGGCTCCCAGCCTGCCGTGCCGGCACGTTCGGTGTTCCGCGAACCAAGCGTCCCCATGAGTGGGGACGCGGCACGCTGAGAGCGTGCGCCACGGAGGAAACCCGCTGATGCAAGCCGACATCGAACGTCTCTTCGACGCGAAGCCCGCCGCCTATTCGCCTGCCGACGTCCGCCTGTTCGAGGACTTTCGCCGCGCCCTGGAGGAAGGACTGGTGCGTGCCGCCGAGCCCGATCCCGCTTCGCCCACCGGCTGGCGCGTCAACGCCTGGGTGAAAAAGGGAATTCTGCTCGGCTTCCGCATCGGCTCCATCGTCGACATGTCGGCCGGCGGCCTTTCGTTCCTCGATAAAGACACCTATCCCGCGCAACATTTCACGCCGGCCCATGGCGTGCGCGGCATACGCATTGTCCCCGGCGGTTCCAGCGTGCGCAGCGGCGCTTACCTGGGCAAGTCCGTCACCTGCATGCCGCCCATGTACATCAATGTGGGAGCGTACGTGGGCGACGGCACCATGGTGGATTCGCACGCCCTGGTGGGAAGCTGCGCCCAGGTCGGCGCCAACTGCCACATCTCGGCCGCCAGCCAGATCGGCGGCGTGCTCGAACCGGTCGGCGCCATGCCCGTGATCGTCGAGGACGATGTCCTGATCGGCGGCAACTGCGGTGTCTACGAAGGCGCCATCCTCAAGCGCCGCGTCGTGCTGGGCACAGGCACCATCCTGAATCGTTCCACCCCGGTCTACGACCTGGTGCGCCAGACCGTGCACAAAGCCGGCGTGGAAGACCCGCTCGTCATTCCCGAAGGCGCCGTAGTCGTCGCCGGATCTCGCGCCGTAACCAGCGGTCCCGGCAAGGAGTGGGGCATCGGCGTTTACACTCCCGTAATCGTGAAATATCGGGACGCCAAGACCGATTCGAAGATCCAGTTGGAAGATTTGCTGCGGTGAGGGTCGTGGCGCGGGCTATCAAGTCTGCCGAGCCGAGATTCGCCTCGGCTTTTCATGCTCCAGCTGTTAGACCAATTGCTCCAAATGGAACGAGCCGTTGTCCCGAATCTTCAGCCAGAAGTTGCCTTTTCTGGTCCCGATTCGACTGCGGCGCACAGCGTCGGAAATCTTCCGCACGGTCTCGTTGGTTCGCTCGCCCTTGTCGTCGACGAACTTGATATCCTCGATGCCGATGATGTCGTAATCGTACCGCACCGCACCGCTGACGAAATCCTGGGAATTCCTAGTGAGGATTGCCCACCCCCGAGCCTTTCGTTTCAGTGCGTCGTCCGCTAACCCCTGCGACGGCATGATCACCTTGAAACCGTCGTCCTCGAGCCCCCCCTCCAGACCGCGGAGGTTTTCGTCCAATAAGATCGTGAAGTAGCCTTGCTTGGACAATTCGATCAGATCCTCTGGCTCCGATTTAGCGAACTCTTCAAAGGCTTTCATGACCAATGCGCCGCGCTTCGAAAAATGCGGCGCCTGCTTAGACTCTACCACGGCCATTTCGGCAATCGTAGGCGCTGCGAAGTGAGGGTTGATGAGACGGCTCAGTTGAAAATCTGCTGCCACGATGCAAATTTGAGCTTACGCCGACTTCAGCGAAGCCGGATGCTGGCTCGTCTCTGGTTATGAGAGACGAGAATGGGCTGGTTGCTCGCAACGGTGTTTCTGCTGGCGGCGTTCGGCCATCTTGGACTTGCGCTGCGGTGGTTCGCCCGCGGCAAAAGCGCCTCGCTACTGCCGTTCATCGGCGGACTGGCAGGAATGGCGGCTTGCTTCCTCCCCCCATTTCCATCGTTGGCTCGCTGGTGGCGGGCACCCCCGATTGCCGATCTCGGCACAGGGTACCTGTTCGCCGCGACGATTGTTTTCCTCTTCCGCCGGGCGTTCAAAAGGCCTCCGTCCGACGGGCCGGCCCCGCCTCTACGATAGAATGAAAACTCCGCGAGGCGATTCCATGCCGAGACATCCGTCCAAATACATTTTGAGCCGGGCTGAGTGACCGTTGGCTTCCTCGGCCTTGCGTGACCGCCTCCTGCTGGTAGCCGCGGCGGTTCTGTTTTCCACCGGCGGCGTCGCGGTGAAAGCCGCCAGTCTTACCGGCTGGCAGATGGCCAGTTGCCGCTCCGGCGTAGCAGCCCTGGCGTTGCTGGCGGTGCTTCCCGAGACGCGCCGCGGTTGGAACTGGCGCATCGTCCCCGTGGCCGCGGCTTATGCCGCCACGCTGGTGTTCTTCGTAGTCGCCAACCGCCTCACCACCGCCGCCAACGCCATCTTTCTGCAATCCACCGCGCCGCTCTACATGCTCCTGCTGGGTCCCGTGCTGCTGCGCGAGCCCATTCACCGCACCGGCCTGTTCTTCATGGCGCCGGTCGCCGTGGGCCTGGCCATGTTTTTCGTCGGCGCCGAGCCGGCCGTGCGCACCGCACCGGACCCGGCGCGAGGCAATCTTTTCGCCGCCGCCAGCGGCCTCACCTACGCCTTGGCGCTAGCCGGCCTGCGCTGGCTGGGCCGCCGCGACCGCCATTCCGGAATGGCCGCGGTGGCGCTGGGCAATATTCTGGCTTCGCTCGCCGCCCTGCCGCTGGCGCTCCCCTTGAGATCCATCTCCACCGCGGACGCCGCCGTCGCCCTGTATCTAGGCGTGGTGCAGATCGGCGTCGCGTACTGGTGCGTCACCCGCGCCATGCGCCACGTCACGGCCCTCGAAGCCAACACCCTGCTGCTGCTCGAACCCGCCCTCAATCCCGTCTGGGTCTGGCTGGTCCAGGGAGAGCGCCCCGGCCCCTGGGCCATATCCGGTGGCGCCATCATCCTGCTCGCCACCCTGGCCAACACCTGGCGCGCCAAATGGGTTGGAACGTGAATTTTGTATTTGTCCAGCCATGTCCGTCGCCATCTTCGACCCGCCCGCCAGCCACCTATGGAATAATGGAGCCAGTGGGTGAAAAGAACCGGGACTTCCCCCGAAGCCCCGACCCGATATGTTGCCCTTGAGTTTGCTGCTTTCCTTTGGCTTGCTGCCGCCGAGCGGAACGGTAGTCAATTTCGACTCCCACGCCCTCGGGCGCGTTCCGCCAGGATGGTCGGTTTCGATGACCAGCCGCGGGCTGCCGCCGCGCTGGGAAGTGCGGCGCGACCTCTCGGCCCCCACCCAGCCCTACGTCCTGGCTCATCTTTCCAACGCTGCCGGAACGGACCGGAGCCCGCTCGCCATCTTCGACAGCCTCAGCCTGCGCGATGCCGACGTCAGCGTGCGCATCAAGGCCGTGGGCGGCCGCGAGGATGAGACCGGTGGCGTGGTCTGGCGATACCGCGACCCCGGCAACTACTACCTGGCGCTAGCCAACGCTCAACGCCACAATGTGGCTATTTTCCGCGTGCAGGATGGCCGCCGCGTCGAGCTCCGCGTCCCCGTTCCCCACGATATCGAGCCCAACGCCTGGAATATTCTAAAGGTCGCCGTGCGCGGCTCCCGCTTCCAGGTCTATGTCAATCATCGCCGCGTCCTGGAAGTCTACGATCACGCCTTCGCCGAGCCGGGCAAGGTGGGCCTGTGGACCATGGACGATTCCCTCACCTACTTCGACGACTTTCGGGTTTATCCCAAGTAAGACCGGGGAGCCACCCGAAATCAACCAGGAAATGCATTTAATCCCGCAGCGGTACCCCGATGAGGCACTTACACTTTCGTCGATTGGCTTCGGAAGAAGCGTGCGTATTGCTGGTCAGTACCCAGCACATGGAATCTCCACCATTCGGTAACGAAGTTGGTGATTCTGACGCCTAAATCCCCACGCTCGGAACGGAGTTGCAAAGAGGCGAGCTTCGTCCGGTAGGCGTCATGCTCGGCCTTATGTTCCGCGTAGCCTGGGTAACCTCGTACGCGGAGCACCAACTCCTCCCGTTGCAGATGCGATTCCGCGTACCGGTTCAATTCCTTGAGCGCTGCTGCGGAGAGTCCGTCGCCCTCGCCTGACTGCATGTGCCTCAACAGTTCGCCCAGAAGCTCGAGCAGGTGGCGATGCTGGGCATCAAGCTCGGGAATGCCAACGCTGCATTTCTCGCTCCACTCAAATGGCTGCATCGCCTGCAAAGTCTCCTGCTGTATGTATCGGCCGCGATCGCCAGTTGCATGAGGTCTAAATCGAAATGCCAGCTTTGTGGAGTTTCCCGGCGATGCGGGCCCTTCGCCGCGTTCCTAATCGGCCGGATCGCGTTGGGTCATTTCCATATCCGCCCCTCGGCCGCCTTCACCTGCCGCTGAGCGCGGGTTTTTCTTTCTTCCCTCCCGCTACGAAGTGCGCCGCGCCGGCCGCCATCAGGCCTAGCGAAATCCATTGCGACGTGTCCAGCGGGCCGCCCCACAGGTTGCCTTGCTCGTGGTATCGGAAAAACTCCACCACGAATCGCGCCGCGCCGTAAAGCAGGATGTAGAGGCTGATAATATCGCCCGGTGCGTGCGCTTTGCGGCTGCGGGAATAGAGGATCCCGAAAATCGCGAACTCGGCCAAGGCTTCGTAGAGCTGGGTGGGATGCAGCGGCACCCCCAGCGGAACGCCCACCAGAGCATTGGCGATCGGATTGGTGAAGGTCACCCCCCACGGCACGCTGGCTTTCACTCCCCAGCAGCAACCCGCCGAAAAACAGCCCAGCCGGCCGATGCCGTGGCCCAGCGCGATTCCCGGGGCGAAGGCATCGGCAGTCCGTCGCGGCGGGAGCTTGGTCTTGCGCATGTACCACCACGCCACCGCCAGCGCGCCAATTAAGCCCCCGTAAAACACCCCTCCCGCTTCCAGCGTGGCCATGCTGAAAATCTCGTCCGGATGCTGGATGTAATAGGGCAGATCCACCACGAACATCATCAGCTTGGCGCCCGCAATCGCCGCCAGCGCGCAGTAGAGACCCAGGTTGGTGACGTGGTCCGGGTTCAAACCCGCGCGCCGCGACAACTTGCCCGCCATCCACAGCGCCGCCAGAAACGCCAACGCCACCAGCACGCCATAGGTGTGAAGGACGAACCGGAATGGATACGCAATGTGAAAAATTTCAGGGAACATTGGCGACCTGCCGCTTGGAGCGTAACGCGTCGATCAGAAACAACCCGCTGCCGATCACGATTGCCGAATCGGCCACGTTGAAGGTGGGCCAATGATACTGCCCTATATACAGCTCCAGAAAATCCGTCACCTGGCCGGACGCTAACCGGTCGAAGACATTCCCCGCCGCGCCACCCAGGATGCACGCCAGGCCCCACAGCGTCAACCTCTCCATGCGCGGCGCTTTCCATAGGACGCCGGCCACCAGACCGATCGCGGCCAAAGAAACCGCCACCAGCAAGAGGGTGCGCCAGGAGGCCGTCGAATCGTTCAGTATCCCAAACGCCACGCCGCGGTTCTGCGACCGCACGATGTCGAACAACCCCGGAATGACCCGGTAATCGTCGGAGAAGGACACGTAGCGCTCGACAATCCACTTGCTGGCCCGGTCCAGCGCAAAGATCGCACCCGCCGCGGCGTAGGCTTTGAGTCGACGATCAGCCATGCAACGTCTCGTCCACCGCGGCGGCACAGGGCGCGCAGATGGTGGGAAAGCGCGCGTCCGACCCGGCGTCGGTCGTATACTTCCAGCACCGCTCGCACTTCGTGCCCTCCGCCCGTTCCACGGTTACGCCCAGTCCGTCGCCAGCCGCGGCTTCCAGGCTCACTTGCGAGACAATGAACAGGCCCGGCAACTCGCGCGCGTATTGCTCCAGCAGCGGCATCAGGTTGCCGTTTGCCGAAAGGCGCACCCGCGCCTCCAGCGGCGCCCCGATCAGCTTGTCTTTGCGCGCCGTCTCCAGACCCTTCAGCACTTCGTCCCGCACCCCGATCAGGCGGTCCCAGTTGGCGGCGCGCCGGCGCGCGGCTTCGCCAATGCCCGCGCTCAGCTCGGCCGGCTCGGGAAACAGGGCGGTATGCACGCTGCCCTCGCGCTTCATATGGGTCCAGACCTCTTCGGCGGTGAAGCTCATCAGCGGCGCCACCAGCCGCACCAGCGCGTCCAGCAGTCGGTACAGCGCGGTCTGCGCGCTGCGCCGCGCCGTGCTTCGCGTGGCGGAAGTGTACAGCCGGTCTTTCAACACGTCGAAGTAAATGGAGCTCAGATCCACCGTGGCGAACGCATATACCGTGTGATAGACTTTGTGGAACTCCAAGGCTTCAAACCACCCGCGGCAGCGCGCCACCAGGTCTTCGGCGCGCAGCAGAATCCACTGATCGATCTCCTGCAATTCCCCCGCCGCCACCGCGTCCGTGGCCGGGTCGAAGCCGTTGAGGTTGCTCAGCAGATAGCGGAACGTGTTGCGCAGCTTGCGGTAGGCTTCGGTCAGCCGTGTCAGAATCGTCTTGGACGCGCGCACGTCTTCGTGAAATTCCACCGAGGACGCCCACAAGCGGATGATCTCCGCGCCATGTTCGCGGATGATCTCTTCCGGCTCGATGGCGTTGCCCAGCGATTTGTGCATGGCCTTGCCTTCGCCATCGAGCAGCCAGCCGCTCAGCGCCGACGCCCGGTACGGCGCGCCGCCCTTGATGCCCACGCCCACCAGCAGAGAACTCTGGAACCAGCCGCGGTATTGATCGCCGCCCTCCAGATACAGGTCCGCCGGCCAGCTCAGCCCGAAGCGCGCATTCAGCACCGCCAGGTGGCTCGATCCGGAATCGAACCAGACGTCCAGAATGTCGCTTTCCTTGGAAAATTCGCCGCCGCCGCACTTGGCGCACTGCATGCCTTCCGGCAACAATTCGGCCGCGCTGCGCTCGTACCACACATCGGCCGAATGTTCGCGGAACAGCGCCACTACGCTATCCAGAATCTTGCGGTTGGTGACCGGCTCGCGGCAACCCTCGCAATAGAATACGATGATCGGCACGCCCCACACCCGCTGCCGCGAGATGCACCAGTCCGGCCGCGAGGCCACCATGTTGGAGATGCGCTCCCGCCCCCACTCCGGCATCCATTTCACGCCCCCGATCGCCGCCAGGGCCGCGTCGCGCAAGCCATTGCGATCCATGCCGATGAACCATTGCTCGGTGGCGCGAAAGATCACCGGGTGGTGGCAGCGCCAGCAGTGCGGATAGGAATGCGCGATGGTTTCGCTGCCGCACAGCGCGCCGCGATCTTTCAGCAGCTCGATTACGACCGGATTGGCCTGCCACACCGTCTTGCCCAGCAGTTCCTCCGGCAGCGTGCCGGCCGCGCCCGGCGCCTGAAAAATCCGCCCCGCCGCATCCACCGGGCAATACACCTCGATGCCGTATTGCCGCCCTACCACGTAGTCTTCCTGGCCGTGGCCCGGAGCCGTGTGTACCGCCCCGGTGCCTTGTTCCAGCGTCACGTGATCGGCCAGGATGCCCAGCGAATCGCGCTCAATAAACGGATGGCGGAAAATCGCGTGTTCGAGCCTGGCTCCCGGGAATCGGGCGATCACCCGCGGCTCCTCCCATCCGCATTTCTCCGCGGTAACGTGCAGCAGTTCCGCCGCCACCACGTACACCGCGCCCGCCACTTCCGCCGCCACGTATTCGAACTTGGGATGGAAGGCGATGGCCATGTTGGCCGGAATGGTCCACGGCGTGGTCGTCCAGATCAGCCCGTAGACTTGGTACCCCGCCAGCGCCGGGTCGATACTGGCAGGGTCGGAAGTCAAGCGGAACCGCACCCAGATCGACGGGCTGGAATGATCCTGGTATTCCACCTCGGCTTCCGCCAGCGCCGTGCGGTCTTTGATGCACCAGTGCACCGGCTTGAGACCCTTGTAGACGTAGCCCCGATCCAGAAACTCCACGAACGCGCCCGCGATGGCCGCCTGGTATGGAGCGCTCATCGTCAGGTACGGATCGTCCCACTGCCCCAGCACGCCCAGCCGTTTGAAATCGGTGCGCTGCAGGTCGATAAACTTCTCCGCGTACTTGCGGCAGGCGCGGCGAATCTCCACCGCCGACATTTTCGCCTTCTTCGCGCCCAGCTCCGAATCCACCTTGATTTCAATCGGCAGACCGTGGCAATCCCAGCCCGGCACGTAGGGGGAGTCGAAGCCCGCCATGGTCTTCGATTTCACGATGAAATCCTTCAGGATCTTGTTGAACGCCGTTCCCAGGTGAATCCGCCCGTTGGCGTACGGCGGCCCGTCGTGCAGAATATACGTCGGCCGCCCCGCGCGGGCGGCGCGAATCGCCCCGTAAAGGTTCTCTTTCTCCCACCGCGCGACCAGTTTCGGCTCGGCTTGCGGCAGGTTGGCCTTCATGGCAAAGGCCGTCTTGGGCAGATTGATGGTCTGCTTCAAATCTAGGTTGTGCGGGTCCATTTTCGGGAGCTAACTTCATGTTACCAATCCGCGACGGCAGGCCTCGGCGGGGTAGTGCCTGCGGGGCGCTAAACGGATCCGGGGATTTCGCAGTTAAGGCGCGGAAACCGCTCCCTTACGGTCGCGGCTCGGTTGCGGGCGCCGCGTGTTTGCAGTCACTTACCGAGCCGCGACCGTCAGGGAGCGGTCGACGAGAACTACCGTCAGGTCGATTGGCGTCGGCGAGGGAGTTCCTCTGCCGAGGCCTCGGCTCCAGGTGGTTCACGGAACGGTTCAACAGAAATGCGCTCGTAACACACGTTCAGGACGATCAGGTATTCTGTACCGCCCGGCGCTTGGAGAGCTACGCGGTCGCCCGCTGACGACTTCATCAACGCGCGCCCCAGAGGCGACACCCAACTGATGTGGTTGCGGTTGAGATCGACCTCGTCGGTGCCCACGATGCTCACCACTCGCTCCGTTCCTGCGGCGTTGGCATAGCGCACGGTCGCTCCGAAGAATGCCCGCGTCGCCGCCTGCCCCGCTCTCGGATTTTCCGGGTCCACCACTTCCGCGGCATCGATTCGCTTCGTGAGAAAGCGAATCCGCCCATCGATCTGGCGAAGCCGCCGCTTGCCGTAGTGATAGTCGGCGTTTTCACTGCGATCGCCGTTGCTCGCAGCCCACGCCACCACCTTCGCCACGGCCGGGCGTTCCCTGGTGAGCAGAAACCGGTGCTCCTCTTTGAGGCGCTGCAGCCCACTCGGCGTTATGTAGTTCTTGCCTCGCATCGCGGGCTCGTCTTCTTGCGGTTTTCTCGTAAACCCTTTTCGCATATCATAGCCCTTCAAGCGCGAATCCAGTGGGTGCCACAAGGCTCTCAGGAGTGCCACAAGGTTCTCAGGAAATGATAGTGCCATGCCTGTTCATACGCTGTCGCCTCGATTCTGCTCTGAAATGGCGCAACGCCCCAAAAGAGCTTGCCGACCAGGCGCGGATTGCTGTGAATGATCTCCGTATCCTCGCGTCTTCATATTCGCACGCAGTCCGTTACTGATCCTATCCATCATCTTGGACAAGTGCCGACGAAGGCATGGTGAGCGCGGAATTATTCGCGCAAAGTCACCTACCGTTTACTGAACCCACTGGCTGCGGGCGATCACGGCCTTTCGGTGGCAAGTGGACGGGAAACGCCCTTCCGCGGAAGTGGACGCCCGAGTTCCCAAGATGTCCCATCTAAGAAACCACAGATCAGGCCTCACAACTCGCGCCTACCGACCGACCGGGTGACAGTCGTCCAAACCGATCCACTACCTGCTTTCCGATCAACGCCGATTTCAGCCGCGACCCCCGGACGCCACGCAACTCCCCGCGCCCGCCAGTGCTTTCGATCCAGGACCGCATCAGTGCGCGTCCCGTATCATTAGGCAAACGGGCAGATGATCCTCACCGGCAACCCGGCGGACCTGCCCGTTTTTTTCTCGTCCTATTCCCGCCGCAGAGCTTCCAGCGGTTTGCGCCGCAACAGCCGCCAGGCCGGCAGCCATCCCGCGGCTATCGTAACCAGCGGCGCCGCCACTACGGCGCCCGCGATGCCTCTCCATTCCAGCGCGATTTCGAGGCGCCGAAAAAGGGCGCTGGTCAAGACCACGCCAAAGCCGCAGGCCAGCAGGCCGCCAATCGCTCCGGCCAGCAGGCCGATGGCGGCGAACTCCACCGTGTAGATCCCCGCTATCGTGCGCGGCCGCGCGCCCAGCACCGCCAGAATCCCCATTTCCCGCAGGCGCCCCGCCCGCGATGCCGCCACCATCGCAAGCAGCACGCATAATCCGCCGGCGATGGCGTAGCCGGCTACCAGCCGAATCAGCATCATGCCGTCGGCGAATACGCCGCCGATGGTCGCCCGCAGTTCCTCGGCCGTGATGGCCGCCAGCGTCGGGAAGCGCGCGCCAACGGCGTCGCGCACGGCTTCCAGGCGGTCCGGACGCACTGTAACCACTGCTTCGTCGTAGCGGTTGGGCAGGTCCAGGCCCGCCGATTCCAGCTTGAACGTGTACCAGAATCGCTCCTCGCCAAGCGACCGGTGAATCGCCGCAACTACGGCCGGAATCGTCCGTTCGCGAGCCTGGAAAGTAAGCCGCGACCCGGCCCGCAGGCCCAGCCGCGCGGCCAGGTCGTCGGCCACTGTCACCCGCATCGGCAGCCGGCCGGTGCCCGCGCTTTGATCGCACTCCACCAGGTACAGCCGTTCCGTCGCTGGTTTCCCATCGATGTCCGCCAGCCTCAGGCCGGCCATCGCAATCATCTTGACCGCCTCCGTGCCCGGCTGCGCGGAGAGGTACCGGCGCACCTGCTCGCGATGTTCGTCCTGGAAGTTGCCCACCAGCAGGTTCGCGTCGCCATACGGCAAGGCCGCCGTGGCCGCGCGCGCCACCGCTCCGGCGGTTTCGTAGGTGCCGGCAATCAGCATCAGGCCGATAGCCAGCGATACAATCATGATCGCGCTACGGCGCCTGCCCCCCTCCAGGCGGTCGACCCCCATCTTCATCATCCGCCACCCACTCCGGCCGGCCCACCACCGCAGGCAACCGAGCCCGCCGGCCGCCAGCCCAGCCGCCGCGCACGAGGCGACCGCCAGCGCGCCCAGCAGCAGAGCGGCCGTGGCCACCGAGTGCAACATGCGGACCGCGACCGCGAGCCATGCCGCGCCGGCCGCCAGCGCCGGCAGGAAAGTTTGCCGCCAGCCCGCCAGCGCCGCGCCGCGCGTTTCGATATCGCGTCGCAGCACCCGCAGCGGACGCAGCTTCCGAATCGCGGCCACGGGTTGAAGGACCATGGGGAAGATCATCGCCCCCGCCGCGATAGCGATTTCGGCCAGCGCCCAGTCTCCGCCACGCGCCGCGTCCAGAAACGGCACGTACTTGCCGCCCAGCCACAACAGGGAGCGTCGCATCCACCAGCCCAACGGAGTTCCCGCCGCCAGTCCGGCCGCCGCCAGCCACGCGGTCTCGAACCCGAAGAACGCCGCCATCTGCCACCCGCGCGCCCCCAGCATGCGCATCACGGCCAGCGTCTCCATGCGCTGCTCCAGGGCCTGCCGCACCGTCACCGCCACGCCCATCGCGCTCATGGCCAAGGCCAGAAACGCTACCACGGCGCAAAACGAAAGCACCAATTCCGCCTTCGCGATTGCCGGTCCGGCCGCGTCGCGATAGTCCGCGACCGCGCCTTCCGGCACCAACTCCTGCAGGCGGTTCCGCGCCGCTGCAAGATCGGCCCCGCGCGGCAACCGCACGAGAATCCTGTGCAGCGGCGCATTGGCGGCGCGTGCCGCGGCGATGCGCTCCAGGCCCGCCTCGGACAGAATCGCCCGCGGGCCCCAGCCGAAGACGCTGCCGAACCGCTCGGGCTCCGCCCGAACTATCGCCGCAATCCGAAACCACTGGCCGCCGATACGGATGGAGTCTCCCACGCCGGCCTGGAAGCGCCGCACGGCGGCTTCCGAAATCACCGCCGAATCGGGCGTCAGCGCCTGCCGCAGCGAAAGCCGCGGTGCCAGCGTCGGCGCACCGTAAAACGGGTACTTGCCCGGGTCGATCGCCATGATCGCCAGGTAGCCCGCGTCGGGAGACTGCGAAGACGACGCCATCGACAACAGCCAGGTGACCGGTGTCCAGTCGATGCCCTCGGCGCGCCAGCCGTCCAGCGCGGCCGCCCGCCCCTCGTCGATGGCTTCCCCCGTGTCGACGCATATATCGCCGCCCAGCCACATCCGCACATCGCGCGAGAGGACCTCGCGCGCCGCCGCATCGGCGCCGCGCACCCCGCCCACGCTGGCCACGCCGAGCGCGATCGTTGCCGCCAGGAATGCCGCCCGCGCCGGCGAGGATCGCAAGTCCCGCCAGGCCAGCCGCGCCGCGATGCGCCAGAAGCCGCCAAGCACTCGACCATTCTGGCAGGTTCCTGGCCAGGTCTGCCGAGCGGTAGCCTGTAAAGATGACCCGCGCCGTTTTCGTCTGGTTCGCCATGGCGGCAGCTGCCGGCCGCCTGGCGGCGCAGCCAGGCATCGGTCAGAATGGCGTGGTCAACGCCGCCAGCCAGATTGCGCCCACGCTGCCCGGCGGCGCGTTGGCGCGCGGTGCGCTGTTCACCATCCACGGAGTCCGATTCGGGACGGCGGGGAACCTGGCAGTCGCCATCCGCAAAGGCGAATCCGTCCTGGTCGCGCGCATTCTTTCCACCACCCCGGAGCGTATCGATGCGCTGGTGCCCGCTACCGCGCCTATCGGTCCGGCCAGCCTGGTGGTCACCGCTGCCGGCCAGCCCAGCCTTCCGTTTCCGATCGAAATCGTGGAGTCCAACCCCGGCCTGTTCAGCCGCAACGGGCAAGGCTGGGGCCCCGGCCGCATCGATAATCTCGAAGCCCCCGGTTCCCGCCGCGCCAACGCGCTGGAGCATCCCGCCCGTCCCGGCCGGCAAATTGTGCTGGCCGCCACCGGCCTGGGTGTTGCCCGGTCCATCACTGTATTCGTGGGGAATCGCGCCGTGCGCGCCGGCGCGCCGATTTCCTCCGGTCGTCCCGGCGAGGAGCAGATTCCCCTCACTCTGCCCGTCAACGTGCCGGAAGGTTGTTTTGTCCCCGTGTATTTGGAAGCGGCGCCCCTGCGCGCCAGCAACGTGGTCACCGTAGCCATCAGCTCCGCACCGGGCGCCTGCCGTCCTGCCGTGTTTCCCGTCTTCCACGAACGCAGGATCGCCGCCGTCGTACTGAGCCGCGTTCGCATGCGCGCTCTGCGCCAGGACGCCGAAACCATCACCGATCAGGTTACCGTGACCCTGCTCGCCAACGACGGCGAGCCGCTCCTTTCGCCCCCAATGCTGATCCCGCCGCCCGGAACCTGCACTGCTTATACCAGTAGCTTTCAATCCGATACGGTTTTGGCCAGCCCTTTTTCCGGAGCGCTGGCGGCCGGCCGCGGCCTGGACGCCGGTCCGCAGCTCACCCTGGTCCGGACCGGCGAAACACGCGAGGTCTATCGTGCCGGCCCCGGCTCCTATCGATCGCGCACCGGCCGCGGCGGCCTGGCGGCCAACCCGCGGTTGCCCGGTCTGTTTCTCGAACCAGGCCGCTTCACGCTGCGCGGCCTGGGCGGCAAAGACCTCGGCCCGTTTACGTGGAACTTCGACGGGCCGGCTCCGTTTGATTGGACCGACCGCGAGCAGTCCGCCGTCGTGGTGCGCAGCCACGGCCTCACCGTGCATTGGAAGGGTGCGGACTCCGCCCAGCTCATGGTTCTTCTCGCCACCAACGTCGACAAGGTTACCACCGCCATCGGCTCATGCATGTGCACTGCCAGCGCCGCCGCCGGCCATTTGACTGTTCCCGCCGAACTGCTGGCCAATATCCCGGCATCGCAGGACATGCCCGGGCCGCCTTACGATCAACTGCACCTGGCGTCGGTGAGCGCCGCTCCGCGCGGGGCTCTCGCCGCTCCGGGCATGGACAGCGCGGTTGCACCCGCTATCTACGCCGTCGGCCGGTTCGTCCAGTTTCGATGAACGCGCCGCTACTGAATCGTAATCAGCGTCCCGCTCTGCGTGGTGGCGCCGTTGTAGCTAGCCGAGATGGCGGCGTCACCGGCGGCGAGCGAACTCGGTATCGTCACGTTGAACTGAAACTCGCCGGGAGCGCCGCTCAAGCCGGCAAAAATCACCGTGGCCTGGACGCCGCCGATGGTGACAACCGGAAGAACCGGCAGATTTCCCACCTGCGAGGCCGATCCGGCGGTTACGGCGGGGGTAATCGGGCCAAAACCGTTGGCGTAGAGTTCGATGGTTTCGCCCGGAGCTGCCGGCGAACTGAGGCCCGGATACAGGGTCGTGGGTCCGATATAGGGAAAGCTGCCGTGGGCGTGAACTGCGGCAACATAGGGCCCACTGCCGAAAATGAAGAACGAGGGCGAAACCGACTGCGCCGCCACCGTAAAGGCGGCGCTTGCGGCTGCCCCATTGGTCACCACCACCTGCACCGAGCCGGCCGCCAGGTTGGGCGGCGTCAACACGTTGATCTGCGTGGCGCTGATGTAATACACGTAGGCGGGCGTTCCGTTCATGGTGACGCTCGCGCCATCGAGCGCCGTGGGCAACTGGCTGTTCACGAAATCGGAACCTTGCCAGATGCGGGAGTCTGGCGCCAGCCCCGTGCCGAAAATCGAAACCCAGGTGTTGGGCGCTATAGTCGTGCTTCCGCCCTCGGCGTTCGATACCGACGAAATGGTCGGGCCAAGGGCCAGGCCGGTGAAGACGGAGTAGAAGGCGTCCCCGCTGCCCAGGCCGCCATAGATACCCGAAGGGCCGCCGCCGCCGTACGCGGGCTGAAACGCCTTGGAAGTGACCGGGAAATTGTTCGAGAGCGTATTGCCGGTCAGGTATACGTTGCCCTTCCCATCCAGGGCAACGCCGTAGGCCCAGTCGTCGAGACTGCCGCCGAGGAACGTGCTGTAGAGCAGCGCGGTGGCGGTGGGATTGACCACCGCCAGGAAAGCGTCGCCAAACAAAATCCACGGCTGGGTTCCGCCGCCATCGCCGCCGAAAGCCGATTGAAACGGCCCGCCCGCCAGCGGGAAGTTGGGCGAATCGGTGAAGCCGGTGACGTAGGCGTTTCCCGCGCTGTCGATGGCGATGGCCGTTCCCGCATCGTTATTGCTTCCGCCCAAATAGCTGAAGTAGAGCAGAGCCGAGCCGGCGGCATTGAGCTTGGCCACGTAAGCGTCGCCGAACAATTGCAAGATCACCGGCGGCAGCGTGAGGTATCCGGCATATTTCGGCTGGAAAGCGCCAGTTGAAGTCTTGAGCTGGGAACTGCTGGTCGAGCCGGTCATATAAACCTCGCCCGCCGAATCCACCGCGATGGCGTTCACCGCATCGTCTCCCGCGCCGCCGAAATACGTGCTGTACAGCAACTTGCTCAGGGTGGGATCGAACTTGGCCACGAAGCCGTCGCCCAGGTTGAACCAAGGGTCTTGGTACTCGATGCCGCCGAAGGTGGTGTCGAACGCGCCCGCGGTGGTCGGGAAATTCGTGGAAATGGTGTAGCCGCCGATATAAATGTCGCCGGTGGGATCGAGAGCGATGGTCAACGCAATATCGTCGAATCCCCCGCCCAGCATGGTGCACTCCAGCAACTTGGAGCCGGTCGGATCGAACTTGGCGACGAAGGCATCCCCGGGGTCCCATTCCGGCATTCCGAGGATGGGCATGACGGGCTCGCCGCCGGCGCCGTTCATCGTGGTCTGGTATGCGCCGAGGGTGGCGGGAAAATTACGGGATGCGGTGGCGCCCGCCACGTAGGCGTTGCCGGATGCGTCGATGGCGATGGCGGTGGCGACATCGTCCCCGGAGCCGCCCAGGTAGGTGGAATAAACCAGAGCGTTGCCGCTGGGGTTGAGCTTGGCCACGAACGCGTCGCCGCTGTGATCGAATCCGTTGCCTCCGGACCCGCCGTACTGGCTCTGGTAAGCGTTCAGCGTGGGAAAGTTGGTGGACGTGGTCAGGCCGCAAACATAAGCGTTGCCGGCCGAATCCACCGCGATGGCGCTGGCGGCGTCGTCGCCGCTGCCGCCCAGGTAGGTCAGGTACACCAGCGCCCCCGCCGGGTTGAACTTGGCCACGAAGCCATCGCCAAAGTTCTGGATCCCCGAACCGCGGAAATTCGGCTGCAACGTGGAAGCCGTTGTGGGCAGGTTGAGGGACGTGGTGTTGCCTGCCAGGTAGACATTCCCGGAAGCATCCGCCGCAATGCCGCGCGCCACTTCGTCGAACGTTCCGCCCAGGTACGTCGAGTACGCCAGCGTGGGGTCGATTACCAGAGTCCGGGTGCGGTCGTAATCTCCCACCACAAAGCGGACCGTGCGCTTGCCCACCACCGCAAACCGGCCGTCGATGGGCACCCGGCCTGCCGCCGACTCCTGATAAACTTCGGGGCGCTTCCAGCGGATCTCGCCGCCATCGGCCGAGATCACCAGGTCGCCGGAGGGATCGATTCGCAAACTGCGCTGGCCATCCACGTCCAGGCGGATTTGGCCCGGATCGGCTCCGGGCGCGGCTACCAGATCGTATTCCAGCCGCCCTTCGCCGCCGTGGAAGACAAGGTCGATGTGGGGATAAATGTCGCGGTAGCGGATGCGCGCGAAGCCGGGTACGTCCGTGCGCCAGTCCTGCCGCCCGCCGACGAAGTAATTTACTTTACCCGGCAGGTCCTCGGCGGCTTCCAGGCGAGTCGCTGGGTTGGCTCCCACCAATCTGGTGTGAATCGAAGCGCTTCGGTCTCCGGCTGGATTGCGCCATTCCAACCAGTTGCCATCCGGCGCCAACCGCAACCGGTAGCTGCCGGCACGCGCCACATAACGCACGCCGTTTCGGCCGTCCAGCCCGCGAGCTTCCTCGAATCGAAGCGGCAGCTTTCCCAGCAAAGTCTTGACCGGTGCGCTTGCCACGGCCGGTACCGTCCCTAACACAACTACCGCCAAAATTGCAGCGCGTGTTCTCATGGCTCACCTCCAGCAGCCGCCAGCGGCGTCAGCCTAGGATATCTCTTTGTCACCTCTTCAGCAACCTGGCCAGATGGAGGACGGGCCGCACGCGCGGTCCGCCGGCGACGGCCGTCTGCTATCCTGAAAATCCGAATGCGCCCGGCGCCCTTTCCCGCGGTTCTGTTTTTCGCCATTCCAGCCGTTGCGTACGCCCAGCCGCCGGCCATCGCGCAGGAGAGCGTTCGCAACGCAGCCAGCCGGATGCCACCGTCGCTTCCCGGAGGCGCCCTGGCGCCGGGAGTTCTCTTCACCCTTGAGGGTTTGCGGCTCGCCGGCGCCAATTCGGAAATGCATCTCCATATCAAGCAAGGAAACTCCGACCTGGAAGCGCAGTCGATCTCGGCGGGCGCCGGGCGGATCGAAGCGCGCCTGCCCCCGCAGGCGCCGCCCGGCGACTCGCAATTGGTGGTAACGCGCGACGGCCAGCCCAGCCGGCCCTTTGCAATCCGCGTGGTCCCGGCCGCTTTCGGCATCTTCGCCCGGAACGGCAAAGGCTGGGGTCCCGGCGAGATCTTCAATAACGACTCGCCGGGCGAGACGCTCAATACTCCCGCCGCTCCCGCGCCAGCCGGATCGCTGGCGACGCTCGTGGGTACCGGCTTGGGGACCGCGCAAGCCATCGAGCTATTCGTAGGCGGGAAGCCGGCCCGCGTGCTGTCGCGGGGGCCGCGGACTGCCCGGCCAGGCGCCGAAGAGATCCGGTTCCAACTGGCGAAAGATACCCCGCCCGGCTGCTATGTTCCGGTGGTCGTCAAGCTGCCGGAGAGCGTGAGCAACGTGGTCACCATGTCGATCGCGGCAAAGGGCCAGGCCTGCTCCAGCGCCGTCGGGCCAACCCCGCTGTTAGTGCTCGCGCGCCTGTTTACGCGGGTGCAGTTGAGGCCCGGGTATCCCGTGGATTTGACCCAGGACTCGGGTACGGCAATCTTCCCGGCCGAGGACCGCGCTGATACGCTCCTCACGCCTTGGGAACTGCTGCCGCCCACCGGCACCTGTACGGCCTATACCGGGCGCTGGACTCTCGATTATTTGACGGCCGGCGCGACCGGCGACTTCCCACCGCTTTCCGCCGGACCGGGGCGGGACGCGGGCCCGCGGATCGCGGTGGCAGGTCCGCTAGGCACGTTGACGCTGAGCCCCTCGCCGGACGCCAAAGGCATCTATTGGGGGGAGTTGGGGGGCGGCCTTCGTCTGCGGCTGCCGAAGCCGCCATTCCTCCAGCCGGGCAAATACCGGATCTCCGGGCAGGGCGGCCGGGACATCGGCGCATTCGCGGCGGAAGGGCTTTACAACGCCAGCCTGGAATGGGCGGGAGCGAAGCGCTTCGACACGATCGACCGGACGCGCGGCGCAACCCTGGAGTGGCGGGGAGTGGCCGCGCACGAGCGCGTGATGGTAATGGCTATCAATGTGGATCCGCTCTCGGGAGGCACGGGGGTTTGTTTCTGCGTGGCTCCCGGCTCGGCCGGCCGCTGGCGTCTGCCCGCTCTGCTGCTCTCGAATCTGCCGGCCAGTCGCGATACCCCAGGCGTGCCCATGAGCTATCTGCTGATGGCAACCTTGCCCGCGGAACCGTCGCCGGCTTTCAGCGCCCCCGGCGCAGCAACCGGATTGGTTTGGTTCACCGCCGTGCGCGCCCGAATGGTCAAATACAAATGATCGGCGGCTACTGAATCGTAATCAGCGTCCCGCTCTGCGTGGTGGCGCCGTTGTAGCTCGCCGAGATGGCGGCGTCACCGGCGGCGAGCGAACCCGGCACCACCACGTTGAACTGAAACTCGCCGGGCGTGACGTTCAGTCCGGCAAAAATCACCGTGGCCTGCACTCCGCCGATGGTCACTACCGGGAGAGTCTGCAGGCTGCCCGACTGCGTCTCCGATCCGGCGGTCACCGCAACATTGGTCGTGCCGAAGCCGTTCCCGAACAGGAGAATGGTCTCGCCTGGAACCGCTGGCGTGGTGGCGCCCGGGTACAACGTCGTGGGCCCGATGTAGCTGCCGTTGGCGTGAACCGCGGCTACGTACGGACCGCCGCCGAAAATGAAGAACGAGGGCGAAACCGTCTTGGCCGTGGCCGTAAAGGCGGCGCTTGCGGTTGCCCCATTGGTCACCACCACCTGCACCGGACCGGCCGCCAGGTTGGGCGGCGTCAGCACGTTGATCTGCCTGGCGCTGATGTAATACACGTAGGCGGGCGTTCCGTCCATGGTGATGCTCGCGCCATCGAGCGCCGTGGGCAACTGGCTGTTCACGAAATCGGAACCTTGCCAGATGCGGGAGTCTGGCGCCAGCCCCGAGCCAAAAATCGAAACCCAGGTGTTGGGCGCTATAGTCGCGCTTCCGCCCTCGGCGTTCGATACCGACGAGATGACCGGCCCAAAATTCGGAGCCGAGAACTTCGCTACGAAAGCATCGCCGTAGATACGCCCAATCGAGCCAGCGCCGCCGTACTTGCTCTGAAATGCCCCGCTGGTGACCGGAAAATTGGCCGACATGGTAACGCCTGTTACGTAGATATTATCGGAGGAGTCGATCGCGAGCCCCTCGATGGAATCGTCCATGGAACCGCCCAGGTAGGTGCCGAAAACTTCTTTCGACCCGGTGGGGTTGAGCACGGCCACAAATCCATCGCCTATATAATCGCCGTTGTTGTGCTCCCCGCCCGAGCCGGCGTAGGTCTTCTGTGTGGCATCGGGGGTGATAGGGAAATTGAGGGAGACAGTGCTGCCCGCCACGAAAACATTGCCGCTGGCATCCACGGCTATGGCGTTGCCGGCATCGTCCTGACCACCGCCCAGATACGTGCCGTAAACCAGGCCGGAACCGTCGGGCTTGAGTTTGACCACAAACGCGTCGCCCACGATACGTTCCGAATTCGTGTCGTACAGCGGGCCGGAGTAAGAGTTTGAATAGGAGCCGACGGTCACCGGGAAATTGGTCGAGGTGGTTGCGCCGGTTGCGTACAGGTAGCCGTTCGCGTCCACGGCGATGGCGGTAACCGCATCGTCGCCCTCCCCGCCCAGGTAGGTCGAATAGAGGAGCGCGGTGCCGGTGGGATTCAGCTTGGCGATAAAACCGTCGCCCAGATTGTAAAACTGGTTCTGTTGTTCGGAACCCTGAAAACCGGTCAGCATCGCACTCGCGGTGGTGGGAAAGTTAGTGGAAATGGTAAAACCGGCGACGTAGACGTTTCCGGCGGAATCCACGGCGATCGCCGTTGCGGCGTCGTCCTGCGATCCTCCCAGGTAGGTGGAAAACACCAGTTGCGATCCGTCCGCGCTCAGCTTGGAAATGAACGCATCGCCGGTGACAAAAAACGGAACGCCGAAATCCGTTATCGGCTGCCCGCCCGCGCCATGAAAGGTAGACTGAACCGCGCCGGCGGTAGTGGGAAAGTCGGACGAAAGGGTGATCCCGGTGACGTAGGCGTTTCCGGAGGCGTCGATCGCAATGGCAATACCAGCTTCGTCCATCGAGCCTCCCAGGTAGGTTGAATAAACGAGCTGAGACAGGCTGGAATTCAGCTTCACGATGAAAGCGTCTCCCACCGTGAACAGGGTGTTTCCGCCTTCACCGCGCGTTTGCTGCTGGTATGCCTTGGAAGTGACCGGAAAATCGGTCGAATTGGTGTAGCCCGTGACGTATACGTTGCCGGCCGAATCCAGCGCCAGGCTGGAAGCCAGATCGTCTTTTGCGCCGCCCAGATAGGTCATGGCCAGCAGCGCGCCCGCCGCCGAGAATTTGGCCACGAACGCATCGCCCGTCTGATACGACGCGGTGTTGCCGCCGTAGGCCGGCTGCGCGGCATTGGCGCTCACCGGCAGGTTATACGAGCTGGTGTAGCCCGCAATATAGATGTTGCCGGCCCCATCCACGCCGATGCCGTGCGCGGCTTCGTTCTGGGTGTTGCCGAAATAAGTCGAGAAGTCGATCACCGGGTCGATGACCAGCGGCAGCGCGCGATTGTAAGTGCCCACTTCGAATTTGACACGCCCGCTGCCTTCCAACACGAAACGCCCCGGAACGGTCCGGCGCACGCCCGCCACGGTTTGGTAGATCGCCGGCCTGCTCCAGCGCACTTCACCGCTGCCGGTTTCGAGCGCCAGCGCGCCCTCCACGATGCGAGTACGAACCGATCCACTCACATCGATGCGGATCGCGCGCGGGCTGGCTCCGGGCGCCACGTCGAAATCGAACTCCAGCGACTTTGGCGAGCCGTAAAACACCAGGTCCACGCCCTTGTAAACGTTGCGCAATCGCACGCGCGCATAATTGGGCACACCGGTCCTCCAGCGGGTGGCGTCGGCGCCCAGGAAATAGCTTGTGCGAGAAGGCAGCGGGTCGGTACCCTCCAGCCACGCCCCCGGATTCGCGCCTTCGAAGTGCATGTGCAGCGCGCCCCCGCGCCGCGCGGCGCCATCCCAGGTCAGGTCGAGCGCGGATCGTCTCAGGGCCAGGCGATAGCCGGGCCCCCGTGCCACATAACCACCCTCGCGGCCGGGTTCGAAACCGAGAGGCGCCTGGGAAAGAAGCGCCTGGGCGCCCGCTTTCGGTGGCGCCAGTTTTCCCAGCGGAGCCTCGACCGGCGTGCTAGCCAAGGCCGGTGTCGTCCCTGCCACGACTGCCACCACCACCATTGCAGCACTTGTTTTCAGGGTTCACCTCCAGCAATCGCCAACGGCGTGAGTCTAAGATATCGAAATCCAGTCCCCGTAGCAAGCCAGGACGGTGGAAAACGAATCAGAACATAAGTCCTGCCGCGCTCTCTGCGCCTGCCGCCAACTCCAGAAACCGCCGCAGGCCCCGGTATTCCCGTTCTCCCAGCTCGTGGACGATGTGGCGAGTCAGGTATTCGCGCGCCAGGTCCGGGGCAAAGCCGCGCCGCGGAGCTTCCTCGAGGACAATCTCTTCGATACGCTCGCGGCCGTATCGGCAGGAGGCCAGGAACGCTTCGGCGACTTCGGGCGAGGTGGCGGCGTCCCGTCCGGCCCAGACCGCAAATACCATGGGCATTCCCGTCAGTTCGGTCCACTCGGCGCCCAGATCGTAGACGCGGTACGGCAGCGTGGCGGGATCGAGGTGCAAGGCCGGGTCGCCGATGATGAGCGCCGCATCCGCTTGTTCGAGCATCGCTTCCAGTTGCGGAGGATGCGGCGCCATCGCCGGTTCGGCGCCGAACTTCCGTTTCAGAATGACACGGGCCAGTTGCACCGACGTCCGCGAGCTCCGGTCCGTCGCCAGGCTGCGGATTTCGCCGGCTGGAACCTTGGAGATCAGCAAAATGCTGCGCACCGCGCCATGAGCGGCGATGCCGGCGCCCGGAATGATGCGCAGATCCTGCCGGCTCAACTCGAAAGATGGCACAATCCCGATGTCGGCCCGGCCCGAAGCGAGGGCATCGGCGCACTCCGCCGGAATGCGAAATTCCAGATCGAAAAGCCCCCGCTGGGGCCCGTGAAGCATCCCCCAAACCAGTGGAGATGTATTCAGGAAACTGACGGCGCAAACCTTGAGCCGCCCGGAGTTGGTGAGATTCAACTTACAGTGTACCCGGTAGCGGACGAAATGGGTGTTAGCCGCCACGCTGCCCCAGGCGCTCGACAGGGTGTTCCGAGGGTTGCTATTTTGGATGGTCGCGGAAACCGCGATCGATGTAACGAGAAGGAGAGGATTATGAGCGCTAATTCGGTATCTCGAAGAGTGTTTATGGCAGCCGCCGCCGCTGCTCCGGCGGTGCCCGCTCTGGCTGCCGCGGACACCTCGGACAGAATCAGGATATTCGACCCGCCGCCCACGAGGATACGGATCTTGTGTACACGCGTCGGACCCTCAGCCGGCTTCACGCCGGCGGAGCTTGAACAGCTCAAGGCCGCGGGCAAGAACAACGTTGAGATCTTCATGCCCACCACCCAGGAGGAATTGAACACGCTGCTGCCCGAGTGCGACGTCGTTTTCGGCCAGCTCAACGCGGCCACTCTGGCCAAGGCGAAGAACTTGAAGTGGGTGCAGAACCTGGAAGCCGGACTCGAGAGGGAGATGTTTCCGGAACTGGTCGCCCATCCTTGCGTGATGACCAACATGGCGCGGATGTACGCGCCGGCCCTCGGGGAGACAGCCATGGCGATCCTGTTGTCCCTTACGCGGGGGATTCAGGCGCACTACGTTACCCTGTACGAGAAGAAGGAGTGGAAGCCCGTGCGGAATCTGGTGGAGATCCAGGGCAAGACCATGGGCATCGTGGCCCTGGGCGGCCTGGGGCAGGCCACGGCAAAAATCGCGCACTACGGCTTCGACATGAAAATCCTGGCCGTGGATATCAAACCGATGGCCAAGCCGGTCTTCGTCGACACGCTGCGCGAGCCGGAGTGGCTCATGGAGATGGTCCCGCAGGTGGACGTACTGGTCTGCTGTTGCCCCAACACACCGGTGAGCCGGGGAATGATCAGCGATGCGGTGTTCCGGGCAATGAAGAAAACGGCGTACTTCATCAACATCTCCCGCGGACCGCTGATGGACGAGAACGCGCTCGCCTCCGCCCTGAAGGAAGGCCGGATCGCCGGCGCCGGATCGGACCCGGGGCCCGTCGAGCCGTATCCCCCCACTGGCGTTCTCTGGGGTTGCCCGAACATGATCTTCACTCAACACACCGGTGGATTCTCGCCGGAACGCCAGATCCGTCACATGGGGCTGCTCGCCGACAACGTCCGGCGCTACGCGCACGGCTTGCCACTGGAGAACGTGGTGGACAAAGTGCGCGGTTACTGATCGGCGAAGAGGTCTTATCGGCGCAACGGGCACACCTGTAACGAAGGTTCGCAACCGGCTGTCCGCCCCGTGACGGCATGCTACCTCGGGACTGACGTTGAAACTCGCCCGACAACCCTCTCTGAGACGGGCCGGGCCCGGCGGCGAATTGTCCCATTTTTCGGCGTAACGCGGCGGTTACAATGAGAGCGTGCCTCGCTCTGTCCTCGCGGCGCTCGCGATGCTGGCCGTTTCGGTCGCGGCGCAAACGCCGTTCCTGTCCTTGAAGGATGTCCGTCCCGGCATGCGTGGCACGGGGCGCACGGTTTTTTCGGGCACCCGCATCGATGAGTTTCAGGTGGAGATTCTGGGAGTACTGGAGAATGTCGGCCCCAAGGAATCGCTGATACTGGCCAGGCTTTCGGGCGGCCCGCTGGAACAGACCGGGGTGATGGAAGGCATGAGCGGCAGCCCGGTCTATATCGATGGCAAGCTGGTGGGCGCGGTGGCGATGGCGTTTCCTTTCTCGAAGCAGCCCATCGCGGCCATCCGGCCCATCGAAGACATGGTGCGGATCTCGACGCCGTCCGCCGGACTGGCGCGGCGTGGCGGGCATCTCGACGGACAGCGCGCGGCGATTCAGCTTGCGGATGCCGATCTGACGCTTGCCATTCCCGGTCCGCAGCCCATGCTGGCCGGCGGCGTGGGTCTGGCCGATATCGCCACACCCATCAGCTTCGGCGGATTCAGCCAGGCCATCCTGGACGTTTTCGGCCCCCGCTTGCGCAAGTTGGGGCTGGAGCCGCGCCAGGGGGCCGGCGGCGGCTCTTCGCAACCGGTGATGGGCAACCCCGCCGAGCTGAAGCCCGGTTCGATGATCAGCGTGCAGCTGTTGGCCGGCGATTTCACGGTGGATGCGCAGGGCACCGTTACCTATATCGACGGCAACCGGCTGTACGCTTTCGGGCACCGTTTTCTTTCGGTGGGCGCTACCGCGCTGCCCTTCGCCCGCGCCGAAGTGGTTACCCTCATCCCCAGCGTGAATACGTCGTTCAAGCTTTCCGCCGCGCGCGAATGGATGGGCTCGATCCAGCAGGACCGCAGCACCGCCATCGCCGGCGAGCTGGGCAAACGGCCGCCCATGGCGCCGGTGAATCTTACCGTTTCGCGGGGCGGCCGCACGGTGGACAGCTACCACATCCAAATGGTGGAGGACCCGCTGCTGTCGCCGCTGCTGCTGCAGATGGCGCTGTATTCCGCGGTGGACTTCACGGAGCGCTCGGTGGGCGCGGAAAGCCTGCGCATCACCGGCAAAATCGATTTTCAGAACGCCCCCGGTCCGCTGTGGATCGCCAATGTCTTCGCGGCCGATAACGGCGCGGCACAGCAGGCTTCTCTGAGCACGGCCATCCCGCTCGCCTACCTGATGCAGAGCGGCTTTGCCGGCTTGCGGCTGAAGAGCGTGGATCTGGAGATCGAAGTTTCCGACCGTAAGAGAGAGCTCAGCATCGATTCGGTAACCGCCGCGCGCCGCCAGGTGCGCGCCGGGGAGAAGGTGACCCTGCACGTGCTGCTGGCTGGCGATGGCGGGGTGGAAAGCGAGCGGACGGTGGAGTATGCGGTGCCGATCGGCGCCACTCCGGGTCCGTTGTATTTCACCGTTTCCGACGCCCTCACCGCCAATCTTTCGGATTTCCGGCAGGTGCTGACGGCCACGCCGCGCACCGAAACGCAGATGCTCGCGGCGGTAAACAATCTCCATCCCAATAACAAGGCGTATGTGCGCGTCTGGCGCACGGACTCCGCGTTTCAAGTGGAGGGCGCCGATCTGGGCGCGGTTCCCGCGTCGGTGGCGCTGGTGCTGGACGCGGCGCAGTCCAACCAGTCGGGCATCACGCAATCGCGCAATTCGAAAATCGCGGAAATCGAAATCGATGGCGGCGAAATGGTCATTTCCGGCGCCAAAACCGTTCAAGTGGAAGTCAAGGAATAATGAAATCGCGCGCGGGTAACTTCTCCGTATCGGGGTTGGTGGCGCATGCTTTAGCTTGCGCCAAACCGGCGCATGCGCCGGCGCAGAGGCTGGTCTTAAGAATCGTCTTACTCGCGGCAGCCTTGGCCGCGGCGCTTTATTCCAGCGGCACTACGGTCTGGGAGATGAGTTCTTACGCCGATTTCATCCGCGGGCGGTTCGAAGGCATCTCGCTGAGCCGGGAAGGCCGGCTTTCGCTGGCGCCCAGGATGGAGACGGTGTTTTCCTCCGATCAGCCGGTGATCTGGGGCGTAGCCGAAGCGCCCGACGGCACCTTGTACGCCGCCACCGGCCACCGCGGCCGGGTGTATCGCATCGACCCGGGCGGCCACTCCAGCTTGTACTGGTCGGCCGACCAGCCGGAGGTGTTCGCGATTGCCGTGGACCGCTCCGGCGCCGTCTACGCGGGCACCTCGCCGGATGGGAAGGTTTATCGCATCGAAGCGGGCAAGGCCACCGAGTTCTTCGCGCCCAAGACGCGCTACATCTGGACGCTGGCTTTTGGCCCGGATGGGAGCCTCTATGTGGGCACCGGCGACCAAGGCAAGCTGTTCCGCGTGGACGCACCGGGCAAAGGCGAGCTGTATTACGATACCGGCCAATCGCACATTACCGGGCTGGCGGTGGATGGGCAGGGGCGCGTACTGGCGGGCACCGAGCCCAACGGCATTCTGTATCGCGTTTCGGCCAAGGACAAAGCGTTCGTGCTCTACGACTCCGCGCTGCCGGAAATCCGCTCCATCGTACCCATGCCGGATGGCACCATCTACGCGGCCGCGCTGGGCGGAGCCGTGGCCCGCCAGGCGCAAGCCGCCGCGCAGGCCGCGCAGGCATCGGGCAACCCCGGCGCCATGCCCGCCGCGACCACATCCATCACGGTGGAAGCGCAGGCCGGTCCGGGCACCGAGATCAAGCCTCCCGCGCCCGCCCAGGCGCCGCAGCCGGCCGCCACTCCGCAGGTGAGCACGCAGTTCAATCCGGTGGTGGATGTGAGCGGGGTGGAAAAGTCGGCGGTGTACCGGATCAACCCGGATAACACGGTGGAGACGCTATGGAGCTCGAAGGACGAAAACGCCTTCGGCCTGCTGGCGTTGGAGCGGCAACTGGTGTTTTCCACCGATCAGGATGGCCGCATCTACGGTCTGGCCCCGGATCGCCGCGTCACCCTGATCGCCCAGACCAACCAGGGCCAGGCGGTGCGCCTGCTGCCGTCCGACCATTCGATTCTGGCCGCTACCGGCAACCTGGGCCGCATCTTCCGCTTGAGCGACTCGCCCGGCGAC
Source organism: Bryobacteraceae bacterium (assembly GCA_052148435.1). Taxonomy (GTDB): domain Bacteria; phylum Acidobacteriota; class Terriglobia; order Bryobacterales; family Bryobacteraceae; genus JBEKYD01. Next base: position 17,041 of record JBKQIF010000157.1, on the reverse strand, counting down.
GGCGGTTTCTACGAAGCTCCGGTGCACGATTCGGGCACGGCCTCGCGCTGGGGGAGCGTGAGCTGGCGCGCCGATCTGCCGGCTGGTTCGACGCTCCGCTTCCGCACCCGTTCCGGCAATTCGATGAAGCCCGACCGCACCTGGAGCGAATGGTCGGAACCGCTGGCCGAAGCCAACGGCTCGCGCATCTCCAGCCCCAACGCGCGCTATATCCAGTGGAAAGCCGAAATGAGCGGATCGGGCGGCGCGACACCGGCGCTCGAAAGCGTGACGGTGGCCTACCTGCCGCAGAATTCGCCGCCGGTCATCAAGAGCATCAATATCGTGAGCCAGTCCGTTCCGGCTCCGGCCGGCCGCGGCGCCGCCGGTTCCTCGTCCTCTTCGGCGCCCTACACGGTCACGGTGAGCGATTCGGGCGATACCTCGTCGAGTTCGGCCGGAACGCCCACCCAGACCTTGGCACGCGCAGCCGAACAGCAAATCACCGTGGTCTGGCAGGCCGAGGATCCCGACGGCGACCGCCTGGTCTATAACCTCTACTTTCGCGGCGAGGATGAAACCCAATGGAAGCTGCTGAAGGGCGACCTGCACGAATCGTCGCTGACCTTCGATGCCAACGCCCTGGCCGACGGCAAGTATTATTTCCGCGTGCTGGCCTCCGACCGCGAGGCCAATCCGCCGGCGAGCGCGCGGGAGTCGCAGTTGATCAGCGCTCCGGTCCTGATCGATAACACGCCGCCCCTGCTGACGGTGACCTCAGTCACCCGCGGCGGCAACGCGGCGCATATCGAATGGAGCGCGGAAGATGCCGCCTCGTCGCTGCGCCGCGCCGAGTATTCCCTCGATGCCGCCAGTTGGGTGCCCATGGAAGCCGTGGATGGGGTGATCGATTCGCGGCGCGAAAAATTCGCGCTGGATTTGAACAATCTCACCACCGGCGAGCATCTGCTGGTGCTTCGCGCCGCCGACAGCGCAAATAATGTTGGGGTGGCGAAGGTCGTGCTGCGGTAGGACAGGCCTTCCGGCCTTTCTCGCTTTCTTGCCGGCTTAGTAACTGAAATCGAGCTGTGTGCGGCTCTATACGAGTTACTGACATTGTTTGCGCAAAACAACAAAGAGCCGGCGCGAGAATAACTTCACATAGCTTGACCGCCTGCCGTGGCGCGGTGGAAAAACAAAAACGCCAGGCATACGTGGCGCATGCCCGGCGTTTGGCCGCTCGCAACAACGGGGGATGGTCCGGATCTTACTCCTCGAACGAGAGCTTGGTCTTGGAACCGCCCAACTGAATGTCTTTCACCTTCGCCATGCCATCGGTCACGGACGTATCCACCACCGTCTGATCGAATTTCTGGTCGGTGTCTTCGAGCTTGGCCGGCGTGGTGAACGATTTGGAGGTTTCGACCTCGATGAACACCGCATTCCCGCCGTTAATCTTGAGACGGTACTGCCCGGGCTTCAACTGCACGTTGCCGACCTTGGTCGGGCGCGAAAGTTTGATTTCGTACACCTTCGCGGCGCTGGCGAGGGAAAGGAAAGACAAGGCGAGAGCGGACGTCAGTAACAGCTTCTTCATAGAAAATACCTGGCTCCTCAACGTTTAGGATGCGTGCCAACCACGTAACGGAGTGCTTGGCGTACGCCTATAAGACGCCGCGGACTTCGAAAGGTTAGGGGCCCGGCGCCCATTGGCAACCGCTCTCATTCCACGCGGGTAGCGCGGTTTGAAGGGAACCGATAGTGGTATCGTGAGCGGGTGCGCGCGGAAATCGAACTGCGGTCGGTGTGGGCTCCGGGCCGCGTCAACCTGATCGGCGAACATATCGACTATCACAACCTCCCGGTGTTGCCGATGGCGCTGCGCCAGGGGATTCGGGTTACGTATCGGCCCCGGGCGGATCGCCGTATTCGCGCCTCCAGCGCGGGTTACGGCGCGCGGGAATTCGAGTGGACCGGGCGGCTCGGGCGCGTCGCCGCCGGCGACTGGGAGAACTATCTGCGCGCGGCGGCGCAGGTCGTGTCGGACCGCTGGGGTGCCGGGCCGGGAGTGGATGCCCAGGTCGCGGCCGACCTGCCGCCCGCCGCGGGGCTCTCCTCGTCTTCCGCGCTGATCGTGGCCTTCACGCTGTGTCTGCTCGGCGCGAGCGGCCGGGAAGCCGGCTTCGAGGAATTGATGGAGGTGCTGCCGGAAGGGGAACACTTCGTGGGGACGCGCGGCGGCGGCATGGACCATGCGGCGTCGCTGGCCTCGCGCGCCGGCTTCGCCTCGCTGGTCGGCTTCCAGCCCGCGGCCGTGCGCTACGTCCGCGTGCCCGAAGATTGGGCGTTTCTGGTGGCCCACAGCATGGAAAGAGCCGAAAAGTCCGGGGCCGTGCGCGAAGCTTATAACCGGATTCGCGGGGCCGGTGAAACCGCGCTGGCCAAACACGGCGCCCATCTCTCGGCCGAAGAGCGCGCCGCCTACGATCACGTCACCAGCGAATCGGGGCGCGTGTCGGATGCGGTCGAGGCCATGCGGCAGGGCGACGCCGTACGCTTCGGGCAAATGCTGGCGGCCTCGCACGCGAGCCTGCGCGATCGGCTGCACGTGAGTTCTCTGGCGCTCGATGAACTGGTGGATACCGCCATGGCCGGCGGGGCGTTGGGAGCGCGCCTGACGGGCGCCGGTTTCGGCGGTTGCGCGGTTATGCTGAGCCGCCGCGCCGACCGGCCCCGGCTACGCGACCACCTGATTCGCGAGTTTTACGCCAAACGCGCCGGATTCGAGGAGGCCCACCACCTGATTGACGCCGAACCCGGCTCCGGAGCGCTGGACGCCGCAAACATCGTACACTCAGGGATTAACCGTTTGGGCTGAGCAACCTCCATGCAGCTTCACGCGCTCGATTGGACCATCGCCCTGATCTCGGTGGCGATCTGTTTCGCGCCCGCCTTGTTCTTTGGCAAGCGCTCCGGAAAAAGTACGGCCGAGTTTTTCGCTTCGGGGCGCTCGGTGCCGTGGTGGCTGGCCGGGCTCTCCATGGTGGCCACCACGTTCTCCAGCGATACCCCCAACCTGGTGGCCAACTTCGTGCGCACCCAGGGCGTAGCCGGCAACTGGCAGTGGTGGGCCTTCACCCTCACCGGCGTGGCCACGGTGTTCTTCTACGCGCGGCTGTGGCGCCGTTCGGGCGTGCTCACCGACCTGGAATTCTACGAACTGCGTTACTCCGGCAAAGCCGCCAGCGCGGTGCGCGGCTTCCGCGCCGTCTACCTCGGCTTTTTCTTCAACTGCATCATCATGGCTACGGTGAACCTGGCGGCCTGCAAAATCGCCGCGGTGCTGTTCGGCTTCTCGCGCTGGGAAACGCTGGCGGCGGTGGGCGTGTTGAACGTGGTGTTCGCGGCGAACTACGGCCTCTGGGGCGTGCTGGTGATCGACATGATCCAGTTCTTCATCAAGATGGCGGCGGTGATCGCGGCGGCCTATTTCGCCGTCACCCTGCCCCAGGTGGGAGGGCTGAGCGGCCTGGTGGCCAAGCTGAGCCATGTCCGGGGGCCCGGCGGCTTGCACTACCTCAACATTCTGCCCGACTTCACCAACAACTGGGACCTGGCCGTGGCCGTCTTCGTCATGCCCATCGCGGTGCAATGGTGGGCCGTCTGGTATCCCGGCGCCGAGCCCGGCGGCGGCAGCTACATCGCGCAGCGCATGCTGGCTTCGAAGACCGAAAAGGACGCGCTGGGCGGCACCCTGTTCTTCAATGTGGCGCACTACATCCTGCGGCCGTGGCCGTGGATCCTGGTGGGACTGGCCTCGCTGATCGTCTATCCGCAGCTCTCCGATATGCAGCGCGCATTTCCGCACCTGGACCCCCGGCTGCTGGGCCACGACATCGCCTTTCCGGCCATGCTGCGCTTCATGCCGGTGGGCTGGCTGGGGCTGATGCTGGGCGGCCTGGTCGCCGCCAATTCCTCCACCATTCTGACTCACTTGAACTGGGGCGCGTCCTACCTGGTGCACGATTTCTACCGCCGCTTCATCAGGACCGGGAAGAGCGAGCACCATTATGTAACCGCCGGGCGGTGCGCGACGATTCTGCTGTTCGTGTCGTCCTCGGCTACGGTGTTCGCGCTCGATAACGCCAAGGACAGTTTCAACATCATCCTACAGGTGGGCGCCGGCACCGGCCTGCTCTACCTGGTGCGCTGGTTCTGGTGGCGGGTGACGGCCTGGTGCGAGATCGTGGCCATGGTCAGCTCGTTCGGCATTTCGCTGGTTTTCCTGGTGCTGGTGAAGAGCGGCCACGAGATCGGCACGGCGCAGCAGTTGATGATCACCATCGCGTTTACCACCGTGGCTTGGGTGACCACGGCCTACTTCGGGCCGCCCACCGACCGGGAGGTGCTCGTCTCGTTTTATCGCAAGGTGCGGCCGTTCGGTCCCGGTTGGGGCCCGGTTCGGCTCGAAGCCGGTCTGCCGGACCTGGCCGCGGAAGACGCCGCCAGCTTTCCGCTGGCGCTGGCCGGCTGGTTTCTCGGCTGCACCATGATCTGGTCGGGCCTGTTTGCGGTCGGCAACTTTCTCTACGGCAGAATGGGTTATACGGCCGCGCTGACCGCCAGCTTTGCCGTCAGCGCAGGGCTGCTGATCCAGGTCGTCAGAAAACTCTGGAAATGAAATATGCGCACCAAAACGATCGCTGCTAGCTTGCTGGCATTGGCCCTGGCATCCGCCCAGGAAACCCCGACCGAGCGCGCGGCCGCGCATGAGGTGGTCCGCAAAATGACTACGCTCGAAAAAACCGTGGACGCGTCCGGCTGGGTGGAACGGCTTGCCGTCTCGAACCCCGCGCGCGACCGCGTGGTGGCGCGGGCCAAACAGCTCATGGATACCGAGCTCGTGGCCATGGGCGACGATATCACCCGGCACCCGGAAATCGGCTTCCAGGAGAAACGCTCGGTGGCCATCCTCACCGATTATCTGAAGAAGCACGGTTTCGAGGTGACCATGGGCGCGGCCGGCCTGGATACGGCGTTCGTGGCCCGCTACAAAGGCAACCACGGCGCTCCCAACCTTGGCGTGATTCTGGAATACGACGCGCTGCGCGGCACCGAGCGGCCCTTTCACGGCGACCAGCACAGCACCCAGGGCCCCATCGGCATGGCTGCGGCCGTGGCCATGGCGGAATACCTGGAGCGCACTCACGCCGCGGGCAGCGTCACCGTGTTCGGCACGCCCGGCGAAGAAATGATGCCGCCCGCCGCCAAGGCCGACATGTACAAAGCCCACGCGTTCGACGGTATGGACGTGATCGTGCGCAGCCATTCGACCAGCGCCACGACCCGCGCCGCCGCCGGCTTCGGCACCTGCTGCCTGAATATCGATGGGGTGAAATATACGTTCTCGGGTGCGCCCGCGCACCAGATGACGCCCTGGGCCGGACGCAATGCGCTGGAGGGCGTGATCCACCTGTTCAATAACATCGATACCCTGCGCGGCACCTTTCGCCCCGAAACGCGCGTGCAGGGCATCATCACCGAAGGCGGCGCGGCTCCCAACGTGGTCCCGGACCGCGCGCAGGCCGATTTCTACATCCGCTACCCCGACGCCATCTACCTGGCCGAGGTGCGCGAGATGGTGGATAACGCCGCCCGCGCCGCCGCGCTCGAAACCGGCACCAAAGTCAAGATCGACAATTACGGCCAGTTGCGCGACGGCATTTCGGTGGCGTCGCTCGACGAAGTCGCTTTCGCGTATTTGAAGCGCTACGGCGCCACTGGCGTGATGGAGGAACCCGGCAAGCCGCAGGGGTACGAGGAGACGGGCACGGTTTCGAGCGAAATTCCCGGCGCCGGTTTCTCCGCCCAGACTTCCACCTTTGCCAATCACACCTATGGAATGGAGACCGATGCGCTGGCCGGGATCGGTCACCACGGCTTCCTGGTGGACGCCCAGGCCATGGCCGCGCTGCTCTTTGACTTCGCCACCCATCCCGACTACCGCGCCACCGTGAAGCGCGAATTCGACGGCATCCGCGCCCTGTTCGGCGAATACCAGGACGCGCTACGCCAGACCTACACCGTGCCCCCGGTTCCCGAACCGAAATAGCGGCAGCGGCGCAAAAGGCGTAACCTCAAGGTAGGAGCAGCGCCATGAGTCTCGACATCTCGCCCAAAACGGAAGCCCGGCTTGCCGAGGAAGCGCAGCGGCAGGGCATCTCCGTGGACGTCTTGCTGGAACGCCTCATCAACGAAAGTGGGGTAAGTGCGAGCCTTAGCGGCGGCGACCTTCCCGAGTTGCCAGTCCTGAATCTCGGACCGATGGGACCCCTCCATCGGTGGGAAATTTATGACGATATCCCATGCTGGTCACAGCAGTGGCCTTAAAAGCCAAATGTCGAGACCCCCGCTCCCCGCTTACCTCTCGTGCCGTTCTTCCCGCCGCACCGGATGATGTTCCTCCCGCGGACCGGCCACGCGCGCCCGGGGTGCGGCGTACGGGTGCGCGTAGGTGGTACGAGTCGCCCAGGTGCGGGCCCACGGACGATTGTCGATCATGATGTTGTGGGCGCGCCAATCGAGCAACGGCCCCCTCCAGCCGAATGGAGCGAACGCGGCGCCGATGGTAATGCCTCCGCCAAACCGGACCGCCGCACCGATGGCGAAACCCGGACGCGGCGGCGCAAACAATAGCACCGGGTCGTAAGTGGGTACGTAATACATGGCGCCGACCGGCAGAATTTCGATCGCTCCCGGCGCGTACACCACGTGCATGAAGGGGCCGGAGACGAGGTAGCGATAGTTATAAGCCGCCTGGCGCATGCGCTGCACGGCGTCCATCACGTCGGGGCGTTGCACCAGAACCGCGTTGCCGAGCGCCTGCGTCCAGCCCGGATCGCCGGCCATCATGTTAAGAACCTGGGGAAATGGCAGCAGGGCCAGCACGCTCGGGTCCCACGGCAGGTGGTCTTCCTCGATGGCTGCCGCCAATTGGTCGCCGTGCAGCATGGAATGCTGATTGGCCCACGCCGCCGCATCCGGGATCGCGTCCCAGAAAGTGGACGCGGTCAGCACCTGCGCCAGCAGCGGATCGGGATACAAAGCGATTCGCTTGACCAATTGGTCCAGTTGCGGCGGCGGTGCGGGCGGCGCCTGCGCCATCGCCGGCATGGCCACCAAACCGGCCGTCAACAATGCCGCCACCGGCAATACCCGCTCCAGTCGAATCTTGATTCCGTTTCCAGTGTTCATTTCTGCTCCTCCATCGCTACAGATGCTCCGAAACCGCCCGTGCGTTACCCTTAAGCGCACATTTTAATTTTGTTTTCATCAAATTACAAAGACTGGCGGAACAAAACCGCAGACCTCCTCGTCTGATTGGAGAGAAGACGTGCCTAACGCCAAAAGCTTTCGCCTGAGTGCGTCGTTCTGGGAATCCACCCGGATCGCGGTCGATTCCCTCCGCAAGAACAAGTTACGCAGTTTCCTGACCCTGTTGGGAATCATCCTGGCCACCACTACCCTGATTGCGGTGACCTCCTTGATCCATGGAATGGACGTGTACATCGCCGAAAAGGTCTCCAATATGGGTTCGGACGGCTTTCGCGTGGTGCGCATGGCCTGGTTCGGTGCCTGGGACCCCAAAAAGTTCTACGAAATGGACAAGCGCAATCCCCAGCTCCGTCCCGACGAATACGAGTTTATCCGCTCCAAGACGCGGCTGTTGAAGGATATCGGCATGATGGCCTCGCGCGAGGCGCGAGTGGGGTACAAAGGGGATTCGGTGGAGGGCGTGGATATCGACGGCGTCACCGAGAATATTCCGGTCATCAATAACGTCCAGGTGGGCATCGGCCGCGGCATCACTTACGAAGAAGTGCGCCGCCATGCGCTCGTAGCGTATATCGGCAACGACATTCTGACGCGCTTCTTCGAGGGGCACGACCCGATCGGCAAAACCATCAACATCGAGGGCCTCCCGTACGAGGTGGTGGGCGTGGCCAAGGCGCTGGGCAGCGTCTTCGGCAGTTCGCAGGACAACTTCGTGATGATCCCCATCGAAAGTTACTTCAAGACCTACGGCTCGCGCAACGGATTGCGCCTGGTGGCCAAAGCCATGGATCAATCCCACCTGAGCGAGGCCGAAGACGAGGTGCGCGTCCTGCTGCGCTCCTACCGGCACCTCTTGCCGGGCCAGGACGATAATTTTTCGATTTTCGCCTCGGAAACCATCGTCAACCTTTGGCAGAGCCTGACCTCGACCATCGCCGCCATGGCGGTGGGAATCGTTTCGGTTTTCATGGTGGTGGGCGGAATCGTGATTATGAACATCATGCTGGCCGTGGTCACCGAGCGCACTCATGAAATCGGAATCCGCAAGTCCCTGGGCGCGCGGCGGCGCGATATCCTGAATCAGTACCTGGTGGAATCGGCGGTGCTGGCGTCGGTCGGAGGATTGATGGGAGTGGCGGCGGCGTGGGCGATCGCGGTGCTGGTGCGGAGCCTCACCCCCGTGCCCATGGCGCTGCCGCTGTCGTCGGTGGCGATTGGCGTCGGTCTGTCGGCCACGGTGGGATTATTTTTCGGCATTTATCCGGCCACCCAGGCCTCCAAACTGGATCCGATCGAAGCCCTCAGAGCGGAGCACTGACGATGACCCGACTGGCTCTCTTTAACGGCTTGTGGCTCGCCTGGGACACCATCCGCAATCATAAGCTGCGCGCGTTCCTCACCGTGCTGGGCGTGATCATCGGCACCGGCACCATCATCGGAGTCAGCGCCATTCTCACCGGCTTCGACGCCTCCATCACCGGCGTGCTGAGCAGCTTCGGGCCCAACTCGATTATCGTGTTCAAGTTCCCGGTGGGCGTCCACGGCCAGTTGACTCCCGAGGAGCGCACCCGCAAGAACCTGACCTATCAGAACGCGCTGGATATCAGGCAGCGCTGCAGGGCGGTGCTGGACGTCTCGCCCATGCTGTTCGTGTCCAACGGCACCGTCAACGTCCACTATCGCGGCAACGAAATGTACGACGTCAACCTGATGGGCGTGGAGGAAGCCTATGCGCGCGGCGGCCAGGTGGACCTGCACCTGGGCCGCTTCTTCAGCGACGAAGAGAGCCATCACCGCATGCCCGTGGCCGTAATCGGCGCCGATATCGAGAAAGGCCTCTACGCCAACCGCGATCCCATCGGCAAGATTATCAGCGTCAACGGGGAAGAGCTTATGGTCATCGGCGCCATGCTGCGCCCCGCCGCTTCGTTTTTCGGCGACACCGATAATCGCCTGTTGGTGCCCTACGGCATGATGCAGAAAATGTACCCGAACGCCCGCGAAATGGCCATCGTGGCGACCGCCCGCGATGGCCGCCTGCCGGAAGCCATGGACGAGGTCCGCGCCGTGCTCCGCATCGACCGCCGCGTTCCCTACAGCAAGCCCGACAATTTCGCGCTCTCCACCGCCGAACAGATGGTTTCGGATTTCCGCCAGATCATGTCGGTGACGTTCCTGGTGATGGTCGTGCTCAGCTCCACCGGCCTGATGGTGGGCGGCATCGGGGTCATGAATATCATGCTGATGTCGGTCACCGAGCGCACCCACGAGATCGGCGTGCGCAAAGCCATCGGCGCCCGCACCATCGACATTCTGCTGCAGTTCCTGATCGAGGCCGCCACCCTGACCGGCATGGGCGGCGTGGCGGGTATCGTCTTCGGGTGGGTGATCTCGCTGATCAGCCGTCTGGTGTTCCCCGCGCTTCCCGCCAGCGTGCCGCTTTGGTCGGCCGTGCTGGGGGTGATTGTGTCGGTGAGCGTTGGTCTGTTCTTCGGCATCTGGCCCGCCAATAAAGCCGCCAGGCTCGACCCGGTCGTAGCGCTAAGGTACGAGTAAGAGCTCGGTCTTCGGTCAGGCAACTGTCTCGAGCTCGACGAAATCCACAGCGCTGGTCGGAACTGGTACGGGCTCTCCCACCTCCCGCATCGCCTCGATGTGCAGCTCGATCGCTTCTCGGATGTTGCGCTTCGTCTCTTCCAGAGTAGGCCCGGTGCTGATGCAGCCGGGCAGATCCGGAACGTACGCCGCCCAATTCGATGAAACCTTTTCAAAGACAACTGCGAATCGTTTCATGGCTCGTCTATCTCCGCCGCCAGCCGATGTCTTACAGCGCTTCCGGCCCGAACACCTTGAGCACCTTTTCGGCGCTTGCCGGTTTGCGATCCACCCAGTAGCGCGCCCCATGTTCACCCCGGCGGCTCGCGTCGATCCGCCACTTGCCCTCCACCAGCACCAAGTGATCCTGCCGTTCGCGCACGTAACGGAACATGTGCAGGCTCTTGTCCACAGCCCTCAGATGGTAGGATGCCGCGTCGGAAACCTGGACCGCGGCTCCCGAGCCGTCTACCGTGAGCCGCCCGATCTTGAAGCGGCACCGTACCGGCGAACCCGCCTTTTTCGACTGCGATCTCGCCGCCGCCACGGCGTCGTCGTGACCTGCGCTCCGCCCATCCACCACGCTGCTGTAGCCGGGCGCAAATAAACTCTCCAGCGCCTGATAATCCTTCATCTCGAAGTCGTTTGCGTATTGGCGGTACACCGCCTCGATCTGTTTGCGGTCGCTCGAACCGGCGGCGAGCAAAGGCAACGATATCAAAAAGGCGGCGGCGATTCGCATGGGTGCATTCGGTTCCTGCCCGCCATGTTAACCTAATCTCCGGCTCATGAAAATTGCCGCGGTTCGTTGCTTCCTTCTTTCTTATCCGTTTCCCCAGCCGATCCGCTTGCCTTTTTGGGGCGGCGAGAGAACCATTCTGAAGCGCGACGCCATGTTCATCCGCGTGGAGTCGGACAACGGCCTGGTGGGATATGGTCCGGGCCTGGCCAGCGAGGCCGCCGCCGGTGCCGTCGAAGAGGTCATCGCTCCCTTTCTTCGGGGAAAGGTCCTGGCCGACCCGGACGCGTTGCGAGTGCTCTTTCTGAGAGGGCCGGGAAAGAACCCCGGGTTGGCCAGGCTATACGGCGCGGTGGAAATCGCTCTCTACGATTTGATCGGCAAATCGCTCGGTACGCCGGTGTCGGAGTTGATCGGCGGGCGCGTCCGCGATCGCATCCGTCTCTACGGCAGCGCCGGAATGTATATGCCGCCCGAGGCGTACGCGGCCGAGGCTGCGGCGGTGGAAAAACTCGGGTTTCGCGCCTACAAGATGCGCCTCGGCTCCGGGCCCGACCAGGATCTGGAAGCCGTGCGGCAGACGCGGGACGCGTTGGGGCCCGACTTCGAGTTGATGGTGGATGCCCACACCTGGTGGCGCATGGGTGACCGCAGCTATAGCCGGGAATCGATCGAGTCGCTGGCCCGCCGCATGGCCGCCTGCGACGTCGCCTGGCTGGAAGAGCCGCTCCCGCCCGACGACCATGCCGCCTACGTGGCGTTCCGCGAAAAGGAAATTCTGCCGCTCGCTTCCGGCGAGCACGAGCCCAACGAAGCCGGCTTCCTCGACCTGATTCTCTCCCGCGCCGTCGATTACGTCCAGATGGATGTCTGCTGCCAGGGCGGCTACAGCCTGGGACGGCGCCTGTTGGCGCAAATCTCCAACCAGAACCTGCGCTTCGCCTTTCATAGCTGGGGCACGGCACTGGAGGTCGTCGCCGCCGCTCATCTGGGCGTATGCTGGCCCGAAACCGTGGTCGAGTGGCTGGAGTATCCCTGCTACTCCAGCCCCGGCCGCGCCGGCATATATCCCTTTCCCCTGTCTGCCGGGATTCTCGCCGAACCGCTGCACATCGACGCCGGCGATCTGATCGTGCCGCGCCTCCCCGGCTTGGGCGTTACGGTCGACGAATCCGTGGTCGAACGCTACCCCTGGATTCCCGGCCCCTGGTCCTGCTTCCACACCGATTCACCGGCCGAAACCCGCGGCGTATCGAGCGACCACAGCATTCGCTGATTTCAAGTGCCGGTGGGACGGACCATCGCACTTCGTGGTCTGTCACCCATCGCAAAAGCATCGCCGCCGCTGGGTGGTAGCGGACCGCCGGCCGCGATGGCCGACAGCTTTTCAACCCCTCGCCAGCCTGCGGTGCTCTTTCAGAATGCAGCGGTCCATCGCCACCTCCAGACCGGCTGCCAGGGCGCTTTGTGCCGCGTCTTCGTGAATCACGCCCTCCTGCATCCACACCATTTTGGCGCCGATTCGGATCGCCTCTTCCACGATCTCCGGCACGTATTCCGGGCGCCGGAAGATGTCGACGATATCCACCGGTAGCGGAACCGATGCCAGGTCGGGGTAGGCTTTTTCGCCCAGCACTTCCGTCTCCCGCGGATTTACTGGAATCACCCGGTAGCCGGCGCGCTGCAAATACTCCGCCACGCCGTGGCTGGGGCGATAGCGCCTGCCCGAAAGACCCACCACGGCGATGGTTTTGGCCGCGCGCAGATTGTCCGCGAGGCCGCTCATTTGGCATCCTTGGCTGGAGCCTTCTTCACCGCCAGCGCGCGCTCGAGCTTGCGCACTTCCTCCGCATCCAGGTGGCGGAACTCGCCCGGTTTCAGCGGACCCAGCTCGATGGGCCCGATCCTGACCCGCTTGAGCTTTTCCACCAGGTGGCCGAAGTGTTTGAACATGAGCCGGATTTGATGATTGCGGCCCTCATACAAGCGCACTTCATACCACGGATTTTCGGCCGCCCGCAGCAGCTTCAATCCGGCCGGATGCGTGCGCTGGCCGGAGAGTGGAACCCCGCGGCGAAACTGTTCTTCCTCGTCGGCGGTGAGCGTCCCCTTGACCTTCACCAGGTAGGTTTTGGGCAGGTGCGAGACGGCTGACATGATGCCGTTGGCCAGTTCGCCGTCGTTGGTGAGCAGCAGCAGACCCTCGCTGTGATAATCCAGTCGCCCCACCGGATAGACGCGCTCTTTCACGCCGTGAAGCAGGTCCATTACCGTGACGCGTCCCTGCGGGTCGCTGGCCGTGGTGACGGTATTGTTCGGCTTGTGGAGGGCCAGGTAGACCAATCGCTTGGGCGGGCGAATCAGCTTGCCGTCGACCCGGATATGGTCGCGCTCCAGGTCCGCCTTGCTGCCCAGTTCCGTGACCGCCGCGCCGTTGACCGCTACCCGGCCTTCGCGAATCATCTCCTCGGCGTGCCGGCGGGAAGCCACGCCGGCCTGCGAGAGAATTTTCTGCAGCCTCTCTTCAGCCATCAGTTTTCCCGCCCCGCCGAAGTGGCGTCGGATGCCGGCTCGGCTTCAACCGCCAACTCGGCTGGAGCTTCCACTGGCGCTTCTTCCCGCGCCGCCTCGGCCGGCACGGCTTCTTCCACCGCCGCGCCCGGTTCGCTATCGCCGAACGCCATGCGTCGGATTTCCTCGAATTCCTTCAGCGACGGCAGCTCACTGACGTCTTTCAGCCCGAACTGCACCAGGAATTCTCTGGTGGTTTTGTACAGAATCGGCTTGCCGACCACGTTCTTGCGTCCCGCCACGGCGATCAGTTTCCGGTCCAGCAGGGTCTTCAGCACGCCCACGCCCTGCACGCCGCGAATGTCCATGATCTCCGGCCCTGTCACCGGTTGCTTGTAAGCGATCACCGCCAGGGTTTCGAGAGCCGCCAGGGAAAGCTTGAGCGGCGGCTTCAGGCTCTTCACGAAGTTGCGAACGCGGTCGTGGTGCTCCGCCTTGGTGGCCATTTTGTAGCCGCCGGCCACCTCGCGAATGGCCAGCCCGTGCTCGGGCTTTTCAAACTCCGCCGTCAACTGGCGCAGCAACTCGCTCACGCGCTCGGCCGGCTGCCCCAGCGCATTCGCAAGCTGCACCACTGTGAGCGGCTCCTCGGCCACGTACACGATGGCTTCGATCACCGCGCGCAGGGTCGCGTCCTCCACCGGTGGCGCGGGCGCCTCGCCGGCCACCCCCGGCAGCAACTCGTCCATCGAAACCATCTCTGGGGAAACGGGCTCCGGGGAAACGGGCTCCGGCGGCGCCGTCTCCATCGAAACGGTTTCCGGCGCGGGCGCGTTCTCTTCCGCCTCCGGACGTTCGGCTTCCGGTTCCAACTCGGCTTCTTGTTCCAACTCTTGCATCACGATTTAGATATAGTCTTTTTCGACGGCCGCCATAGGTTCGTCCGACGCCATCACCTGATCGAAATGGACGTGCCGTTCCAGCGCGATCTCCCCGAACAGGTCCTTCTGCGTCACCGCTACCGCGCGCATCCGTATCAGTTCCAGCACGGCCAGAAAAAGCGCGATCATGGCGCGCCGGCTGGACTGCCGCTCGAATACGCGCAGAATAAACACGGGCTTTCCGTCGCCCGCCCGCTGGAATTCGTTGCCGAGGTAGCGTACCATGTCCGCCACCGTGACCTCGGCCGTTTCCACCTCGTACATCGGCCGGCCTTTTGCCCGGCGTTCCAGCACCTCGCCGAAGGCCTTCACCAGCTCGAACAGCGTCACCGCCAGGCCGGGATCTTCGTCCTCGGCGGCGAACTGTTTGATCTGTGGATTGGACCACACGTTTTCTTCGATCAGACGCTTCTGCTGCAGCATCTCGGCGGCGTTCTTGAAACGCTCGTGTTCCAGCAGCCGGTCTACCAGTTCCTGGCGCGGATCATCCGCCGCGTCCTCTTCTTGTCCCAGCGCCGGGTCCCGCGGCAGCAGCATTTTGGACTTGATGTGGATCAGCGTCGCCGCCATGTAGACGAATTCCGAGCCCAGGTCGATATCCATCTCGCGCGCCCGATCCAGGTACTCCAGATACTGGGCGGTAATCTTGGCGATGGGGATGTCCTTGATATCGATCTGCTGCTTGCGAATCAGGTCCAGCAGCAGGTCGAGGGGCCCATTATATTCTTCCAGATGGATGTCTAACGGCGAGGACACTAGCATTCACGATAGCACGCCGGAACCCGAAAAATGCATCCGCGGAGAGGCCCTACGAGGCCCTGCTCCAACGTCCGTCAAACCGGCCTGAACAGCACCCCCAAGGCGCTTTGTCGTGAGAAGCTGTGAAAAAATCAAATCGCAGGCCGAAGGCCCGCTCCACGAGGTCGGCGTGTGCATTGTAATCTTCGTGGAGTAGGCGTTTACGCCTGCGCTTTTTCGGCCGACCGGCTAAGCACCCGCCGTGGAAGGTCTACCAGCGCTGACCGACTTGCCCGCGGATTTTGGCGTCGTACACGGCTTTGACGGCGGCCATGGTTTCCTTCGAAAGCGGGGGAAGCTCGGCGGCCCGGCAGTTCTGTTCCGCCTGGTCCGGGCGCTTGGAGCCGGGGATGGCGCACGTCACGGGGTCGAACATCAGAATCCAGCGCAGCGCGAATTGGGCCAGACTGGCGCCGGCCGGTACCAGCCGCCGCAGCTCTTCCACCGCTTCCAGGCCGGTCTCGAAATCCACTCCGGAAAATGTCTCGCCCACATCGAAAGCTTCGCCGTGCCGGTTGAAATTGCGGTGATCGTCGGCGGCGAAGCTGGAGTGAGCCGTCATCTTACCGGTAAGCAGGCCGCTGGCCAGCGGCACCCGCGCCAGAATGCCAACCCGTTTCCGCGCGGCTTCGCCGAAAAACAGCTCCGCCGGGCGTTGGCGAAAGCAGTTGAAGACGATCTGCACTGTTTGCACATTGGGATACTCGATGGCCTTCAGTCCTTCTTCCACCCGCTCCACGCTGACGCCGTAATAGCGGATCTTGCCGGCTTCCACCAGACCGTCCAGCACGCCGAACACTTCGGGGCGGTAATACACGTCGGTGGGCGGGCAATGCAGTTGCACCAGGTCCAGGCAATCGGTCGAAAGGTTGCGCAGGCCGTCTTCCACAAAGGCCGTCAGGCGCTGCCGGTTGTAGCCGTCGGCGGTATGCGGCGACAGGCGCCGGCCTGCCTTGGTGGCGACTACGATCTCCTCTTTGCGGGAGCGCTTCAATTCCGCCACCAGGCGCTCGCTGCGGCCCATGCCGTAGACGTCGGCCGTGTCGATGAAATTCACGCCGCAATCCACGGCCTTTTCCAGCGCCGCCAGCGATTCGGCGTCGCTAACGTCGCCCCACGCCCCGCCGATCGCCCAGGCGCCAAAACTGATCTCCGAAACCTTCCATCCGGTTCGGCCCAGCACGCGAGTATTCATAGTTTCCAGCTCCGCCCGCAATTCTCACACACTTTTGCCTGTGGCGGGCGGCTGGAACGATAATGCCGACCTTCCCATTTTGCAGGCAATCGCTTACCATGTTCGCTATGAACAGAGACCTGGCATTTCCTTATCTTCTATTAACGGTTTTGCTGATCGCGGCCACCGCCAGTGCCCCTCCCGGCATGGCGCAAACTCCGGCCGGCAAGGCGGCCTTCAACGGGCAGGCGATCTACGAGGACTACTGCGCCGCGTGCCATGGCCGCGACGGCAAGGGCGACGGTCCCGCCGCGCGGGCGCTCAAGACCCCGCCCATCGACCTGACGCAGATCAGCCGCAATCATTCCGGTAAATTTCCCGAAGCGGACGTCAAGAAGATCATTCTCGGCCTGGACATGATGCCGTCGCATGGCACCGAAGCCATGCCGGTCTGGGGAAAGATCTTTACCAAGATCGGCGATCCAAACGCGGTCGGCCAACGCGTCGACGCCCTGGTGGTCTACCTCCGCCAGATCCAGGCTAAGTAGGAGCGCGGGATCGCGAGCGCTCTTACGCCCTTGCCAGGGCTGCTCACGGTCCCCGCGGGGTCCCGGCGCTTACGCGCTGGGCTACTTTCTTTTGCCCTCCGGGCGCCAAACCTCAAACTCCACCGGGTGCACGACATAGAAGTGGAGGCGAACGTCTGGTACCGAGCCGCGACCGCAAGGGAGCGGACATCTGTGGTCGCGTCAAAGCTCTTGAGCGACGAACAGCGCCATGGCCTCGCCCTGCTCGTCGATTATGTACCGAAGAGCATGCCTTACATCCTCGTCCTTCCATAACCAACGCGTGCTCCCATGCCGCGCCCAGCGTTTCCGATCGGGTCCGTCGCTTGCCAGCCGGTTCAGCGCGCGGCTGGCGTACGCTTTGAACTCGTTCATGATTCTCTCGGGTCGAGTCTCGGCCTCC
>JBKQIF010000156.1:0-30936 GCA_052148435.1 Bryobacteraceae bacterium | reverse complement strand
GCGCCTCGGGAAGAGAGAAGGAGGCCGCCCGCCAGGGCCTGCACGCAGCCGCGCTCGCGTACGGCAGTTATTTCGCGGGGCATCCATTCGTGATTGAGATGCAGAAGAGCCTTCAGTGAACACAAATAGGAACCCCTTTTTGAAGGCTGGAGTTCGGGCAGGACATAGGCTTATAGTATGTTTACTGCGGACCCGTGCCGAGCGTCGAGAGTGTGTGCCGCCGGATCCGGCAGTGGCTGGTGAAAGTGCGTGATACGCTTCATCCCTGCTGGCAAGCCCTCCAATGAGGTGACCGCCCTGCCAATGCCATAGAATTTGGGAGAATGGGTTTTCTTCGAGGAGTCAACGTCATGAACCCGACGCGACGAACGTTTCTGAGATCCACCGCTCTACCGCTGCTGCTCACGCCCGGCATTCGCGGCGCGAACGACCGCATCACGATCGGCGTGATTGGCATCGGCTTCCGAGCCAACCTGCTGATCGACCAGTTGCCAAAACCGGGGCAGGTGGTCGCGCTTTCCGACTGCTTGCTGACGCGCGCCGAGGAGGCCGTGGCCAAGCGCAAGACCAACTGGGACGTCTACGAGGACTACCGCCGGATCCTCGACCGCAAGGATATCGACGCGGTCATTATCGCGACGCAAGACTTCGATCGAGTGATTCCCTGCATCCACGCGTGCCAGGCGGGCAAGGACGTTTACGCCGAGAAGCCGCTGACGCTCTACCCCGGCGAAGGAACCGCTTTGGTGAAGGCCGCTCGCAAGCACAAGACCGTCTTCCAGGTCGGCACGCAGCAGCGCTCCATGGAAATGGACCAGATAGCCTGCAAACTCGTGCGCACCGGCGGTCTGGGCAAGATCAAGCTCGTGCAGTGCTTGAACTACCCCGATTCCAAGCCATTCACTACCGCCCTGCCGGAAGAGCCCAAGCCGGCGAAGCTCGATTGGGACGTCTGGACGGGTCAGGCCCCGATGCGTCCCTATAACAGCCAGTTGCACGCACACTGGGGAAGCTACCAAGACTACGGCGGCGGCGAGACAACAAACTGGGGCGCCCACGGCCTGGACATGGTGCAGATGGCGCTGGGGATGGACGGGTCCGGCCCGGTGGAGTTCTGGCCAATAACCGAACCGGCCGGCGGCGCCGCGTTCCGCTACGCCAACGGTGTCGAGGTGCACCTGGAGCTGCCGTATAGCCAGGAGAACAACGATTTGCAAGGCGGAGCCCGTTTCAGCGGCGAAAAGGGCACGATCGACATCTGGCGCAACAACTTCAAGATCGATGCCCAGGGCATCTCGCTTGACTTGCCGCCGCAGGAAGAGATCGCCAAATGGCACGACCGGCGCGCGCTGTGGCAAGCGCAGTACCACATGGGCTACTGGCTGGAATGCATTCCGACGCGGAACCGGCCGAACGCGGACGTCGAAATCGGTCACCGCTCGGCCACCGTCTGCCACCTCGCGAACCTCGCGCGAAGGCTGAACCGCAAAATTCAGTGGGATCCCAACAGAGAGCAGGTCATCGGCGACAAAGAGGCGAATCTGCTGGCAGTTCATCGCCCACGGCGCAAGGGCTGGGAACTGCCGAAAATCTAGGAGCCCCGCATGAAAACCCACCTCATTGTTCTGATCCTTGGAGTGGCGGCTCTTTTCGCTGCAAGCCGCCCACCCGAAATCCTATTTGAGAAGCACACCATCGACCTGGGAGCCAGCGAGACCTGCGCATTCGCCGATATCAACGGAGACGGGAAGCTGGACATTGTGTCCGGCGAGTATTGGTACGAAGCGCCCCGGTGGACGCCGCACAAGTTCCGCGACATCAACTACGTCCCCGGCTACATCGACGATTTCGCCGACCTGCCGCTCGACGTGAACGGCGACGGCAGGGTGGATATCGTCAGCGCCTACGGCTTCGCCGGCAAGCTGGTGTGGATGGAAAACCCAGGCAAGGCCGGCGGCGCGTGGCCCGAACACGTCATCGACAAAGGGCACTTCATCGAGTTCGCCTTCCTTGTGGACCTCACCAACAGCGGCAAAGCGGATGCCATCCTGCCGCAGTATGGCGGCGACAACGCGCCCACTGCCTGGTACGAGCACACGCAGGGCGGCTTCGTGAAGCACGTCGTCAGCCCCAAGAGTTACGGCCACGGCATCGGTGCGGGCGATGTCAACGGCGACGGCCGCACGGACATCATCACGCCCGAAGGCTGGTTCGAAGCGCCGCCCGATCCGCGCAACGGCGAATGGAAGTGGCACCCCGACTTCAAACTCGGCGCGACGGGCTTCATCCATGTTCTCGACATCAACGGCGACGGGCGTCCGGACCTTGTGACCACCATGGCGCACGACTATGGCATCTTCTGGCTCGAACAGACTCCGGACGGCAAGTGGATCAAGCACATAATCGACGACACTTACTCGCAGGCGCACTCGATGGTCCTGGTGGACATCAACGGCGATGGTCAGTTGGATCTGCTCACCGGCAAGCGCTACATGGCGCACGACCACGATCCCGGCGCCCGCGAGCCACTGGGCATTTATTGGTACGAGTACCGCAAGGACGAGGGCGGCAACATGGAGTGGGTGAAACACATCGTCGACTACGGCACGCGCGCCGGCGGTGGGATTGAAATTGCCACGGCCGATCTCGGCCACAAGGGCGCGGTCGACTTCGCGGTGGGCGGCAAGAGCGGTCTGTTTTTGTTTGAGAATCTCACGCGCAGGGGCCGGGGGGGCAACCCATGAAGATTGCCATGATCGGCGCTGGCAGCATCGTCTTTTGCAAGACCCTGCTCAACGATCTGCTGGCCACGCCGGCACTCGCCGGCACGGAGTTCGCGCTGATGAGTCCGACCGAACCGAAGCTGCGGCGCATGGAGTCCTTCGCCCGCCGCATGCTCGCCGATAACGGGTTGTCTGGCTCGGTCTGGGCCACCACCGGCCGCCGCGAGGCGATCCGCGACGCAGACTTCGTCGTCAGCATGATTCAGATCGGCGGCGTTGACGCCTTCGAGCAGGACTACAAGATTCCGCTGAAATACGGCGTGGACCAATGCATCGCCGACTCGC
Organism: Bryobacteraceae bacterium; assembly: GCA_052148435.1. GTDB lineage: Bacteria > Acidobacteriota > Terriglobia > Bryobacterales > Bryobacteraceae > JBEKYD01. The sequence continues at coordinate 27,868 of JBKQIF010000156.1, read as the reverse complement.
TCGGCCCGGGTGGCATCTTCCGCGGACTCCGCACGATCCCCGTCTTGGTCGACATCGCGCGCGACATGGAGGAACTCGCCCGGCCCGGCGCGATTCTCCTGCAGTATGCCAACCCGATGGCGGCAAACGGCCTCGCGCTCGGCAAGGCCAGCCGCGTCCCGTTCGTCGGGCTCTGCCACGGGGTGCAGACCACGCTCGATCTGATCGCGCGTTACTGCAACATCCCCAAGGAGGAGATCACGTACTTGTGTGGCGGCATCAACCACATGGACTGGTTCCTGCGCCTGGAACACCACGGCCGCGATCTCTACCCCTTGCTGCGCGAGCGCTTCGAGCGACCCGAGTACTACAAGAACGAGAAGGTGCGCGGTGAGGTCTTTCGGCACTTCGGCTACTTTATGACCGAGAGCACCGGCCACCTGAGCGAGTACGTGCCGTGGTTCCGCAAGAACGCCAAGGCGCTCGGCCTTTATTGCGATGAGCCGAGCTTCGGCGGCGAGAGCGGCGCTTACTACAAGTGGTGCCGCACGATCGCGGACAAGTATGAGCAGCACGACGCTCTCGCCTTCGAAAGCACCCACGTCGAGCGGCGAAGCGTTGAATACTGCTCGTACATCGTGGAAGCCGTGGCGACGGGCCACCCCTTCCGCTTCATGGGCAACGTCCGCAACGACGGCTACATCGCCAATCTGCCCGCCGGAGCCTGTGTGGAAGTGCCCACCTTCGCCGATGACACCGGGCTCCACCCGACCGTCATCGGCGAACTGCCGCTGCAGTGCGCGGCCCTGTGCATGACCAACATCAACTCGCAACTCCTGACCGCCGAAGCGGCGTTGCGCTCCGAACCGGAACTGCTCGTCCAGGCTGTCGCCCTCGATCCGCTCACCAGCGCCGTTTGCACTCTGGGTGAGATCCGCGAGATGTGCGCGGAGATGCTCGAGGCCGAGCGCACCTGGCTGCCACGCTTCGCGGGGATGACGATCACACCCAAACGGGTGATCCATATTCCGGCCAACTGCCAGCCGGTGGACGTACCGCTCGATCCAGCTCTGGCCATCGGGAGACGCTTCGGCACGCTCATCGAGCAGCAGAGCTGAGCGCAAGGCGCAAGGCGTTGGAGGGCTTCAGCTTGCGTTCAGGTCCTATCCGCACTGCCATTGCAAGGCGGTGCTGCGTCGAATGGAGTCGGCCCAAGTGCTCGCTGGGCCCGTCGCGTGGACTCGCGCTCTGTTCAAAACGCGCGCTGACGCGCACACCTCAAGGACCCAGCCGTCCGAGCGCGACCGCGCGTCGGTCTTCGAGCGGGCGCCAGGGCGCTGCCGCGCGCGTTCCAAAGTGCGCGGTACGGATGGACGCGCCGGCACCAGTCGGAGCCCGCCCAACAGTCGACAAAACCCTACCGATATCGGGTCTTAACGTTCTGCCGGGCAGCGGATGGAATTGAAGGCGCCGGGGAGCGTGTGGCACGTTGTAGAATTCTTCTTAGCCTATGAAACTCGCAATCACGCTGGCGGCACTGGGGGGCTTGTGCTGCCTGGCTTTAGCGCAGGCGCCCGCCAAGGAGCGCATGGTGGTCGTGATCAGCCTGGATGGCTTTCCAGCTTATGACCTGGACGAGCCGAAGCTTCCGATTCCCACGCTCCGCAGCCTGATCGAGAACGGCGCGAGCGCACGAATGGCTACCGTGAATCCGACCGTGACGTGGCCCAATCACACGACTATGGTGACCGGCGTCCGCGCCGACGAGCACGGCCTCCTGGCGAACGGAACCATCTCGCGGACCGGCGCATGGCCGCCGGTGAAAGTGGAACCGATGATCGCGAAAGAAAAGATGGTCCACGCCCCCACGGTTTATGACGCGGCCTACCAAGCCGGGCTCACGACCGCGCAGGTGGATTGGGTGGCCATCAACCAGGCACCGACGATCACGTGGGCGTTCAGCGAATGGGCGCCGGCGGAGGGGCCGCTGGAGCGCGAAATGATCGGCAAGGGAGCGATTGCCGCCTCCGATATCGAAAACTTCACGAAGTCGAACATCCTGTTCCGCGACCAGATCTGGACCAAGGCCGCGGTTTACCTGATTCGCGAGCACAAGCCCAACCTGCTGCTGTTCCACCTGCTTTCGCTCGATTCGGTGCACCACCAGTTCGGGCCGAAGACCCTGGCGGGAACTGCCGCGATCGCATTTGTGGATAGCTGCGTGGCACATATAGTGGAAGCGGTCCGCGCGGCCGGAATGAGCGAACGCACGACGTTCATCGTGGTTTCGGACCACGGCTTCAAACCGTACACGAAGGAGATTCACCCTGCGGCGGCCCTGGCGGCCGTGGGCCTCTCCGGCGCGGTATACGTGCTGGCGGAAGGCGGCACGGCGTTCGTCTACTTCGACAAATCCCAAGCGGCGGAACTGGCCCCTAGAGCGATTCAGGCGCTCAAAGGCGCCGAAGGGATCGACAGGATCGTCGGCCCGGATGGGTTTGCGGCGCTGGGCCTGCCGCAACCCGACCAGGACCCGCAGATGTTCCAACTGCTGCTCACCGCCAGGGACGGCTACTCCTTCTCGGGAGCCGCCGGAGGCCCGGTGACGGCCGCCCTTCCCCAGCAAGGTGGCAGTCACGGATACCTGGCCAGTGACCCGGATATGGATGCGATCTTCATCGCCAGCGGCTACGGAGTGCGCCGCGGCGCGAAGCTGCAGGAGGTTGCCAATATAGACATCGCCCCAACCATCGCGAAACTGCTCGGTGTTGCGTTGCCGACCGCCAAAGGGAAGGCGATTCCACTGGAGTGAGAGCGGCGACTGGGCTATGCTCGACGGAACTCGCCCTCAAGCTCCCTCACGCTGCTGCCGACACCAACCGACACCCTGTCAAGTTCATCACACCGAACTATGGCGCCACTTTCGACGCGAACTGGTAACTCCCAGAGGCCAACTCGAAAACTGCCTTCCCCTTCTCGGCGCCATTGATTTTAACTCCAGCGGCCTGTTGCGCCGGGTGCCCGCCCTCGGTGACCGCCTCGGGCGCGACACTGGGCAGGTACAACGTGGCGGTAGTCCCGGGCGGAACCGTCACGTCCGCGCGCAGTACGCCGTTTTCAATTCTCCAATTGCTCACGATCGTCCCATGAATCGACCGGTAGCGCGTCCGCGCGAACGTCAGGTCACCCACCGGCGCCGGTCTCAGGAAGAAATGCCGGAAGCCCGGCGCTTTCTCATCCACCCGTATGCCGCCGATGCCCTCGATAAACCATGCACCGATCGAGATCAGTGTGTCGTGAATGTGCGATCCGCCGGTCCAATTTTCCCAGCTCGTCGTCGCGCCCTGCTCGATCATGTTACCCCAGCTCGGGAAGTCCTTCTTGCTGGCCATCTGGTAAATCAGGTCGTTGCGATCGTCCTCCATGAGCTGCTTGAGCAGGAAATAGGTGCCATGCATGCCAGAATCGAAGTGGCCGGTGTTCTTGACCAGTATCGTCTCTTCGAGGTTCTTCATCACGGCAGCGCGCGACTCCTCCGGAACGATTCTGAGCAGCAGAGCCAGCGCCAGGTAGGGCTGCTGGCCGGTGGCGTAGCTGTCGGGGGCGACATAATAATGTTCGTGCAGCGTGCGCCGCAGCGTGGCCGCCCGTTCCGTATACATCGCGGCATCGCCGGGCTTGCCTAGGAGGGCCGCGATTTTGGCGGCCAGTTGCAAGGTATAGAGGTAGTGCGCGTTGTTGATGAAACGGGAGCTGACGGGGTCGCGGGAGATGTCCTGGTCGTCAAAGGCACGACGCGCCCCAGCCGCCCCAGGTTCCCTAGGCACCATACGCTGGGGCGTCACCCAGTCCCCCAGGTAATTCCACTCCGGCCGGCTGATGCCGATGCTGATGTAGGGCTCCAGAATGTGGTCCTTCGTCTTCGAATTCGCGAAGGCCAGCCATTTCTGGATCATCGGATAGTTGGTTTCCAACACACCTTTGTCGCCATAGTTCAGATATACCTGCCACGGCATCGTCACCACGAAGCCGCTCCACATCGGCCCGCCGCCACCCTGGTCCGGGTAATTGGGAGCCGTGTACGGCAGATCGCCCGATTGCGGGTCTTGCGCGTCGCGCCAGTTGGCCGCCCAGCGGCTATACAGCCCGCCGGTGTCGAAGTTGAATAGGCCGGTTTCGAGCGAGGTCCCGGCGTCGCCGCCGTAGCCTAGCCGTTCGCGCGTGGGGCAGTCCACCACGTAGCCGTTGAGCGTGAGGCACTCGTAGGTCCAGGTCACCAGGCGGTAGATGCGGTTCAACAGGTCGTCGGACGATTCAAACTCGCCGGTGCGGCCGTAGCTAGTTCGCAGCAGATAGCCCGTGACATCCGCCGCAGCGGGCGCCCGGTCCAACCCCGTCACATGAGCATAGCGAAACGCATGGTAGTTGAACCGCGAGCGCATCACCTGGCCCGTTCCTGTTCGCGTGACATACTCGTCGCGCTGGTTGAAGGTGCCGTAACGGCCGCCGGCCGGCGGATTGTCGGCAAACTCGATCTTTAAGTTCTTCTCAGCCGCGATGTCCGGCGGCAGCCGCAGTTCCAGCCAGCCGGTGTAGTTCTTGCCCATGTCGATCAGCCAGCCGTCGGCCGGCGTGGCGTCGATCTTCACCGGCCGTAGCGTTTCCAGGATGCGGTTGGGCTCCACCATCTGCGCCGACGTGGTCACTTTCGGCGGGTCGAACACGGCGGCCGATTCCCACCCCGAATCGTTCAGCTTGACGCCGTTCCAGCCGCTAACCTCGAGGCGGGCGTCGTAGTGCTCCCCGCCATAGTCGCCGAATGCCGTACCCTTGCCGATCGGAGTGATCGGACTGGCCTTGGCTTTCCACGTGTGGTCGGTCCCTACTTTGACCGCCTTGCCGTCCGGCAGCGCGAGCTCGAACTGCGCTCGCACCATTGGCCCATCGTAAACCACCCCCGGATGGCCCCGGACGTACCATCCGCGCCCCAGCCACAGCGCTACGGAGTTCCGGCCCTGCACGAGGTAGTCCGTGATGTCATGCGCCACATACCAGTTGCGCTTGGAATAATCCACCACCGCCGGGGTCAGAACGTAGTCGTCCACCTTCTTTCCGTTGACGTAGAGTTCGTAGTAGCCCAGCGCGTTGACGTAGGCCGTGCCGCGCTGTGGCTTCTGTTCCAGGATGAACGTCTTGCGAAGCCAGGGGGACGGCAGGGGTACGCCCTCCTTGACGTCGGCAGGACGGGCTAGGCCGATCCACCGGCTCTCCCATTCCGAGTCGCGCAGCACCCCCATCGACCACCAGGCCGGCCGGCTCCACGGGAAGACGCGGCCCTGGTGATCCCACGCCCGGACCTTCCACCAAACCCGCATACCCGTCGTGAGCGGCCGCCCGGCGTAGGTCACGAACGTGGTCTGCTCGGAGCTGGTCTTCCCCGAATCCCAGAGGTCACCCTTGCTGTGCTGAAGGTTCGCCGGGCTGCTGGCCACCAGCACCTGGTACGCGCCCTGTTGCCGCCCCTGCGGCCCTGGCGTCAGCACCCAGCTCAGCCTTGGCGTCTCCACGTCGATGCCGACGGGATTCGAGAGGTACTCGCAGCGCAGTCCCTCCACGGAATGCGCGGTCTGGCCGGAAACGCCCCCCGCGACGCTCAGCGACACCAACGCCAAAACAGCAGCGATTCCTGCTCTCATTTCACCAGCTCCTTTTTCACCATGTCCTTCGCCACGCTTTCCAGTGAGGTAGTATTCTATCGGACGCGCCGATGTCCAAATCAATGCCCTCCGGCGGCTCGCCTGTCATGACGCCCCCGAACCTCCCACTTAAACAATAAGGTACGAACTCATGCAGATCCCTGCGCCAGGTCTGCCACTCGTGGGCGGTGCCCGGTGACTGGTAAAACACGTTCCTGATCCCGGCCTTTTGGAGCGTTTCGTGCATGGCCAGCGCAGGCTTCAGCATGCGCTCCTCAGCCGTACCGGCGCCGAACCACAGCAGGTGCACCTTCTTGTTGAACGCGGCTGCGTCGGCGAACACCCCCATTCGCGCCCGTGGGATGGTTCTCAGTTCGCGCGGGGTCATTCGCATCAGATTTCCCTTCTACGATACGATACCGTAACTCCCCGCCACGTTTGCCGAAGAGGAGTTGGCCGCCTGCGTTATGTCGGGTTGTCGGAAACTTGGCGTGGCCGCCCTTGATCACAGTGACGGAGAACCTGGTCCAGCAGGGACTGCTGCCGCCAATCGTACACGTCATGATCGCGCCGGGCACTGCGCCAGACGGGCGCGCGATGCGTTCGATCGAGTACGACACGGTAAGCGACCACTATTTGCGTTTCCTGATGGAGGAAGTGTTGCCGGAGGTCGAGAAGACGTACAAGCTGCGCCAGGATGGTTACAGCCGCGCCATCGTGGGGGAGTCGTCGGGCGGCATCTGCGCGTTCAACGCCGCGTGGTTCATGCCCGACAAATTCGCGCGTGTGCACTCGGCCGTCGGTAGCTTCACGTCGATCCAGTGGCGATCCAAGGAGAATGTGGACGGCGGCAACGTGTACCCGTTTATGGTGCGCAAAGACCCCAAGCGGAATATCCGCGTGTGGATGAGCGATGGATCGGACGACCTGGAGAACAACCATGGGTCGTGGCCGATGCAAGCCATCGAGATGGCGAACTCGTTGAAATTTCGTGAATACGACTTCCATTTCCGGTTCGGCACCGCGGCACACGGCGGAGCTCAAGCCGCGCTCGATCTACCGGAGTCGTTGAGCTGGCTGTGGCGCGATTACGACCCGAAGAAGACCTCTCAGGAGTTTACGATGGACCTGGCGGAAAAGGAGAAGCCCTACTTCCGCGTGACCATCACGAATCGCGATGCGTGGTAATCGCCGCGAGCGGCATGGCTACCGGCGTCTCCGCCGCCTTTCGCCGGATAAGCCGAGCGTTATGGCGTGATATCGGTAGCTATTGCAGGATCCTAAACACTGCGCCGTCAGGGAGGAACTATCCCGTTTGCTGGTGCCAAGGGGATTCGCGACAGCTATTCGCGATCCTAACACTCTGGCCACTTTCAAAAGGGAAAAACCCGCCGGTTACATTCCAGGAAACTTGGCGCCCGTCGTGGTGCCGGTTCAGCGGTGACTGAGAAGGACGTCCGGGGTTGCTCGGTCTTAAAGAACTCAGAGCGGCCGGTTCCGAATACGCTTCCGGCATGCCTGAGTTCCCAGGCGAGGTATCATGACTTTCGGCGGCGCCATTCCAGGGCCGCGGTGGAGGGGTATCGTGAGATTCATCGTGGTTCTCGCATCGCTGGCGGCGTTGACCGCGATGTTGGTGGCGCCGGCGGGCGCCCAGGGCAATCCGCCCGCCGCCACGGCCGCCACGGCGATTCCCGTCGCCATCACCGTGGATGCCGGAAAGAGTCTCGGCGAACTGCGGCCCATCTGGCGCATGTTCGGCGCCGACGAGCCCAACTACGCCACCATGAAGGATGGCAGGAAACTCATTGCCGAGCTGGGCGAGCTGCGGCCCGAGGACGTCTATTTCCGCGCACACAATCTCCTCTGCACGGGAGACGGCACGCCCGCCCTCAAGTGGGGCAGCACCGGAATCTACACGGAGGACCAGGACGGAAAGCCGGTGTACAACTGGACCATCGTCGACCGCATCGTCGATACCTATCGCGCGCGCGGCGTACACCCCTACCTCGAACTTGGATTCATGCCGGAGGCCCTCTCGACAAACCCGCAGCCTTACCAGCATGAATGGAGGCCAGGGTCGGGCAAGCTCGACACTGGCTGGTCGTACCCGCCCAAAGACTACGGAAGGTTCGCCGAGTTGGTTTACCAGTGGGTGAAACACTGCGTCGACCGCTACGGCCGGGCCGAAGTCGAGCGTTGGTACTTCGAAACGTGGAACGAAGCCAACCTCGGTGCCTACTGGCATGGAACGCCCGAAGACTTCTACAAACTCCACGATTACGCCATCGATGCCGTCCGGCGGGCGCTTCCGACGGCGCGCGTGGGCGGACCGGACGCGGCGGGCAGCGGCGGCGCCTTCATGCAAAACTTCCTGCGGCATGTGGCCGGCGGCGTCAACTCCGCCACCGGCCACCAGGGCACGCCGACCGATTTCCTGTCCTTTCACGCCAAGGGCAGCCCCGGCTTCGCAGACGGCCACGTGCGGCTCGGAATTTCAGCCCAGCTTCGGGACATCGACCGCGGCTTCACGGCGATCTCCGCCGTCCCGGAACTGAAGGATAAGCCGATCGTGGTCGGCGAATTCGACCCGGACGGCTGCGCCGCCTGCCAGGGGCCGCAGCTTGGCTATCGCAATACCACCATGTATTCCAGCTACACCGCCGAAGTGTTCTCCCGCGCGCGCGACATCGCGGCCCGGCGCGGCGTCCATCTCGACGCGGCGCTCACTTGGGCGTTCGAGTTCGAAGACCAGCCGTTCTTCGCCGGCCAGCGCACGCTGGCCAACAATGGGATCGATTTGCCGGTACTGAATACGTTCCGGATGTTCAGCCGGATGAGCGGCCTCCGTGTGGAGGCGCACAGCTCGGAAGAGGTCCGGCTCGACGACATCGTTCAAAACGGGGTGCGCGGCAAGCCGGACGTGGCGGCGCTGGCGAGCCTCGACGGGAAGAAGCTCGCCGTTCTCGCTTGGTACTATCACGACGACGACGACGCCGGCCCAGACGCCGCCGTCGAATTGGCGATCGACCATCTGCCGCTCGGAAATGGAGAAGGCCGGCTGACGCTGTATCGCGTCGATCGGACCCACAGCAACGCCTTCGAGGTTTGGAAAGGCATGGGAGCGCCCACAGCGCCGAACGGCGCGCAGTATGCCCAACTGGTGAAGGCCGGCCAGCTCGCCTCCGATCCCCCGATTCCCGTGGCCGTCAAGGAAGGCGCGGCCAGCCTCAAATTCACGCTGCCGAGGCAGGCAGTCTATCTCTTCGTGCTGGAGATGTGATCGCCGCTATCGCCACTATCGGCGCAGGGGAACCGCGTTCGCACCGGGCTCAACGGCTTCCAGGTTATGGAATGGCGGGAGCCGGACCTAACCGCATCAAAGTGGGCCCGATCGGCGTCCAGCTCCACGGCTTCGATGGGTCGCAGGAGGTCCTCTATAAAGACATCGTGGTGGAGACCTTCCCGCGCGAAAACACGCTGATCACGGTGGCGCAGTGACCAGAGCGCGCTTCGGCTCAATTGGTAGCGGTATAGCTTGACGCGCCAGATACGGTGCTGGCTTCTGGGGTCGTCCAGCGCTCCCCAAGCTCGCCTCCACGGCGACCCCGGGGAGTAGCCGGCCCGCGACTGAATTGGTTGGGCGGCCTGCGGGACTCCCTCTATTCGCCCAGGTATTTGGCCACCCAATCGATGTGGCGGTGCATGATGTCCAACACGAACTTAGGCTCCTGCGGGCCATGCGGAGTGCGCGGGTAGACTACCATCTCTGTCGGCACGCCGAGACGCTTCAAGGCGTTGTACATCTCGTACCCTTGCGAGGTCGGCACGCGTATATCGGCCTCGCCGTGGAGAATCAGGGTCGGAGTCTTCGCATTGCCGATGTGCGCCAGCGGCGACATTTTGATGTACCTCTCAGGCTGCTCGTACCACGTGCCCTCGAAATAATCATCGAGCGTACTCGGTATATCGTTGGTCCCCCACATGGAAATCAGGTTCGAGAGTCCCGCGCCGGTGGCTGCGCACTTGAAGCGATTGGTCTGGGACACCACCCAATTCGTCATGTAACCGCCGTAGCTCCAACCCATCACCGCTAGCCGGTTGGGGTCGGCGAAGCCCATCTGGATCGCCGCATCCACTCCGCTCATGAGGTCGGCGTAGTCGCCGCCGCCCCAATCGTCTACGTTGGAGGATCGAAACGGCAGCCCGTAGTTGGTGGATCCGCGCGGATTGGCGCGCAGCACCGCCCATCCGCGCGCGGCGAACGAAGCGATGGGGTACAGGCCCGAAGCACCAATAAACGTTTCGGCGAACGCGCCGGCCGGCCCGCCGTGAATATTCAGGATTAGCGGCACCTTCTTCCCTGGTCGGTAGTTCACAGGCAGAGTGAGCAGTCCCTCGATCTCCGCGCCGTCTTTCGAGGACTTCCAGCGGATCACTTTGGTTTCGCCAACCGGTTGCTTCGGCAGATCCACGTTGGCTGCGCTCACACGCACCGGCTTGATTGCGGACACCTCGGTGACGTATGCCTCCACCGGTTCGACAGTGGACTGAATCGCCATACCGGCATGCGTGCCCGCCCGATTCAGCGAGATGGCCGCGCCGAAGGTCCCACTCGCCGGCTGAAAGATCGCGGCCGGCATGCCGTCCACCGGCATCGCGTAGAGAACGCTACGCGTGCCGCGGCCTTCACTGAAAATCATGCGATTGCCAGCCCATCCGGCCAGAGTGGGCGATTCGTCCGGAGAAACCGGCAGGTCGCGCGCTTTGCTATCGGCCAGCGTGAGCAGTATGATGCGGCTGCCGTCAATGCGCTTCGCGGACTGATTGCTGCGCACGTATGCCAGATAGCGCCCGTCCGACGAGTATTTCGGCTGGCTCTCAGCGGCCGCGGTGGCGGCCAGTGGACGGATGGCGCCAGTCTCCACCTCTACTTCGTAGATATTGGACTTGCGGCCGTCGTCGGCGTCGGGCGTGGGCCGCGCTTCGTAGGCGATGCGCCGCGAATCGGGCGACCAGTCGAATGCGCCGATGTGATAACTGCCCGCCGCCACTTGCTTCACCGGCCTCTTGCCATGCGCGTCGGGCTCGACCGGCGCCAGCCAGAGCGACTGGTTACGGGGATTCTCGTCGAGCACGCGAAAATCCAGCTTCGCGCGTTTCGCAAAATCATCCGCGGTGTCCGACTCGCGTGCGGTGAACGCGATCCACTTGCCGTTGGGCGATACGGCATAGGTCCCCAACGTACCGCTCCAGTTGGTGATTTGCTCGGCCTCGCCGCCATCGATGGCGATGCGGTAGAGGTTGCGCTTGCCGGAACGGTCGGACGCGAAAAAGACCGAGGCCGAATCGGTGGCAAATGCAGGCGCGTTGGAGGATTTCTCGCCGCGCGTGAGTTGCACACGACCCGAGCCGTCGCTGCGCGCCAGGAAAACCTGCGTCAGCGACTCGCTCTTCTCGCCGTCCATCACGGGGTGGGTTTCGGTCCACGCCGTCAGGCGGCCGTCGGGCGACGGCACGGGGGCGGTGACGGTCTTCACCTTCATGGAAAGCTCAGGCGTCCACTGCGCGCAAAGCGCCGCCGGAATCAACAGGAGAAAGATTTTACCGTACATATTTATCCACCCAATCCAGATGCCGCTGCATAACGTCGAGAATGAATTTCGGTTCCGTGAATCCGTGCTGCTGGCGCGGATAGACCACCATGCGGGTTGTGACCCCATCACGCTTCAGGGCGTGGTAGAATTCGTAACCCTGGGATGTGGGCACTCGCACGTCCGCCTCGCCGTGCAGCACCAGAGTGGGGGTAGTCACATTCTTCACAAAGGTGATGGGCGAATGCTTCTGGAAAGATTCGAACTGCTTCCAGGGTTCGCCGCCGAAATAGTCAGGCAGGAAACCGGGGATATCGGCGGTGCCGGTGAAGCTCCACAGATCGGTAACGCCGGCCCCCACTACGGCGGCCTTGAAACGATGGGTCTGCGTGATGGTCCAAGAAGTCATAAAGCCGCCGTAGCTCCATCCCATGATGGCGAGCCGGTCGGGATCGGCAACCCCCATGGCTATCGCGTGGTCCACGCCCGTCTGGTCGTCTTCGTAGTCCTTGCCGCCCCAATCGTTGTAGTTGGCGAAGCGAAAGGTGCGGCCGTAACCGCCCGAGCCGCGTGGATTGGGCCGCAGCACCGCGTACCCGCGCGCAGCGAACACCGCGATGGGGTACGCCGCGCCACGCCCAGTGAAAGTCTCGCTGAACACACCGGTCGGGCCGCCATGAATGTTGAGTATCAGCGGATACTTCTTCCCCTGCTCGTAATTCGCCGGATAAGTGAGCAACCCCTCGATCTCCAGGCCGTCCTTCGACTTCCAATGGACCACCTCGGTCGAGCCCAGCGGCAGTTTTGGCAGATCGATGTTGGCGCGGCTGACGCGCATGGGGGCGCCGCCCGCAGCCTTCATGACATACGCTTCGGGAGGCTCACTGGTGGTTTCCATGGGCAGGCCCAGGTACGTCCCGGACGAATTGAGGCGCGCGGCGGCGGCGCCGATCACTCCCTTTGCGGTTTCGAACACGGTCTGAGGCGTGCCGTCAACCGGCATGGCGTAGATGGCGGTGCGGGTGTGGAGCGCTTCGAGGAACAGCAGGCGCGACGAATCGGCGGTGAAGCCGAGCAACTCCGGCTGATCGTCGTATGTAGCCGGAAGCGTTCGCGCGCTGCCGGTGGCACGGGAGACGAGCACGATATGATTCTCAGTGGCCCAGCGCGGCGGATCGTCTGAGCGCAGGTACGCGAGATACTTGCCGTCGGGCGAATAGACCGGCGCGGTTTCCGCGGCGTTCGTGGCGGAGACTGCGCGCACCGCGCCGGATGCCACGTCCACTTCCGCGAGATCGCTGCGGGTCCAATCGTCGGCGCTTGGAGTAGGCTGGTGACTGAACGCGATCGCGCGCGCGTCGGGAGACCACGCGAAGCTTTCCACGTGGCGTTTGCCGTCGGTCAATTTGCGCTGCGGGCGTTTGCCATCCTCGCCGGCCTCGGAAGGAATCAGATAGAGCGACAGATTGGCCGGGTTCGAATCTACCACACGCCAGTCGCGCTTCTCTTTCTTGTTCTTTTCCTCGTCGGCGGGCGGTTCGTAGCCGGTGAATGCGACCGTTTTGCCGTCGGGCGAAAGCTTGTAGGCGGCCAAACTGCCCTTGAAATCGCTGAGCATTTCCGCCTCGCCGCCCGCGATCGCGATGCGGTAGACGTTCATCTTACCCGACCGCGCCGATTGGAAGTAGACGTACCGGCCGTCGGGCGAAAACGAGGGTGCGATGCTGCTCTTTTCGCCGCGAGTCAATGGAACGCGGTGTGACCCATCCGCGTTGGCGAGCAAGACTTGGGTGAGGGTTTCGCTGCGCTCAGGCTCCATGATGGACTGGGTTTCGGTCCATGCAACGAGGCGTCCATCCGGGGAGGGAATTACAGCCCCTACGGTTTTGAACTGCATCGAGAATTCCGGAGTCCAGGCGCTCGGATACTGGGCGAGGGCGGCGCCCGCCAAAGCCACGAACAAGCACGCTCCACGCATAGGGAGATATTATGTCACGCGGTCTTTGGCGTGCAACCGTCGGCCGCTGAGCGAGGAGCCGATGGGCTCGCCTTCAACGGCCCAATGGAGTGGGCGAAGTGGCTGGGAATGAATCGGCCATCCAGGGTTTGAGTGCTTCCTCGCCAACGTGGCTGCGCGTTTTGGATTCCCGGGCTGAAGCCGACTCGTTCCCAACGCCGCCACTTTCGACCGGCGGCGGTGAGCCTACGACGCAGCCAAGCCCTTCTCTCCTGCACTCCCGCGGCGTCGGGTCCCAACTTATCCGGGTCAGTAGCGACCGCGGCGTGAAAGGCCTAGGCAAGAAACCAGCGGTACGCTCGAGTTCCGGGTCTGCCGCGCGTTGAGCAAACCACGTCGCGTCAAACTGGTCATTGCACTTCGTTCCTGATGATCTTTCCGCCCTTCATCACAAACTTCACGCGCTGAAGTTCGGTAATGTCAGCCAATGGGTCGCCGGAGACCGCGATCAGATCGGCATACTTTCCCTTGTCGATGGACCCGATCTGGTCCTGCCATCCCAGCACTTCGGCGTTAATCGTGGTTCCAGCCTGGATGGCTCGCACCGGGCTCATGCCAGCGCGCTTCACCAGTGCTTCAAAGTCGAGCGCCTGCGTTCCGTGGGCGTATGTGGAACCATCGGCGCCGCTGCCCATCATGAGTTTTAGTCCTTTGGTGGCGGCGGCCATGGTTACGGCCCTCTCGAAGATGGGAATCATGCGATACTTACCGCCGGTGTTCTTGGCGTCGTTATCGTCCATGTACGGTTCGAGGTAACGCACAAAGGTCGGATCGTAATAGAGGCCCTTTTGGACCATCATCTCCGCCTGCTCCCGATCCAGATCGAACGCGTGTTCAATGGTGTCGCACCCGGCGGTGATGGCGTTCTTCTGACCCTCGCCGCCCATCACGTGGCAGGCCGCCTTCTTCCCGAGGCGATGCGTTTCGTCGATCAGAGCCTGTAAGACAGGCATCGGATAGGTCAGCTTATACTTCGCCTCGCCAGTGGCAGTGAAAGAATAATCGCCCGTCGGATAGAGTTTGATCCAGTCCGCGCCTCGCCCAATCTGCTCGCGTACCGCCGCGCGCGCTTCCTCGACGGAGCGGACTATCTGGCCATCGAGCGGGTTATCCGGGGCGGCGGAGTTCGCCGGGGTGGCTCCCCAAACGATGCCCCGCGTGGAGACTTGATATCGCGGCCCCTCGATGCGTCCCTGATTGATCGCGTCGCGGATCGCAACATCGGCGTAGCCGTTGCCGTGGGAACTCATGTCGCGCTCGGCGGTGAAGCCCGCCCGCAAATCCGCCTGCCCGTTCTGAACGGCGATCAAGACGGCCCTTTCCGTGGTTTCGTCGCGCCGCCGCGAGTTGAACATGTGTTCGTGCGCGTCGATCAATCCAGGTAGCACGGTGGCTTGGCCGAGGTCGATCACCTGTGCTCCAACCGGAATCTTGATCTGCGATTGCGGTCCGACTTCGGTGATGCGCTCGCCGGAGAGAATCACCAATTGTTTCGTCAGCATCTGTCCGCTCTTGCTGTCGAACAGACGGCCGGCGCGGATCGCAATCACACGCGCCGGAGGAGGGCACTGAAGGATGCCGCCCTCGGGACCGAGGCACGGGGTGGTACCTGCGCCTCGCCAGTTTGCCGGGTGGGCCTGCGCCCAAATCGCGGGCGCGCTCAGCGACACCGCCAGAATTGTGGTCAAGATGGATCTACGCTGCATCATGCGGCCTCCGCGAATTGGAAAGATGATTGTAATCTGCATCAGGTCATAATCCAGAGCCGTTAGTCTCATCTGGAGGATAGTTCATCTGAACCCTTGACAGCCCTGGACCGCGAGCGCAATGATGGCCACGGAAGGTTGTGTCGAATCATGCCGGAGCGCTCCATCACTACGCCGGGTCTGAACCGCCGCAATTTCCTGCAGCGCGCTTCTGCGGCGGCCCTTTTCGCGAGCGTTCCGATCCAACAGGCGAGAGGAGAGAAGCGCACGTTCGTAGTCACGGAGACAAGCTGCGGAAAAGTTCGCGGATTCGAGCGCCGCGGGATCAAGGTCTTCAAAGGGATACCTTACGGTGCGAGTACCGCCGGGGCAAACCGCTTCATGCCGCCGGTCGATCCTGCCCCTTGGGCAGGCGTCCGCGACGTGCTGGAATACGGCCACAGCGCTCCACAGCGCGACCCAAGCCCTCCGCCTGCGCCGCCCCGGGACCCTTCCGCGCCAAAACCGGTGCCCGGACCTTCGATCTTCACCGCATTAGGCGTCCGCGGAGGGAGTTCGCCCGGTGAAGGCGAGGACTGCCTCTTTTTGAACGTCTGGACGCCGGCCATTCACGATGGCCGGAAACGGCCCGTGATGCTCTGGCTGCATGGCGGCGGCTTTGGGTCGGGTTCCGGATCCTCACTGAGTAATGACGGGACCAATCTGGCATTGCGCGGAGACGTAGTGGTGGTCACCGTCAATCATCGCCTCAACGTTCTGGGGTTTGCGAACTTCAGCGAGTTCAGCGCAGACTTCGCGGCATCCGGCGACGCGGGCATGCTGGACATCGTCCATGCGCTCCAATGGGTGCGCGCGAACATCGCGCAATTTGGCGGCGATCCGAATACGGTGATGATTTTCGGGCAGTCCGGCGGCGGACGAAAATGCGAGACGCTGCTCGCCATGCCGTCTGCCAAAGGCTTGTTCCATCGCGCCACGATTGAAAGCGGCGTCGCCATTCAGGTGGTCAGCCGCGACACCGCAATCCGCCTGGCGGAGCAATTACTCGCCAAACTCGGGATTCCCAAAGCGGAAGTTCACGAAGTCCAGAAGATTCCCCTGGAGCGAATCATGGCGGCTTCTTTCGCCGTGCTTCGGGAACGGGGCAAGATCGATCAGAATGTGGCGGGATTCGCGCCCACAGTCGACGGCAAGATCTTGCCGCAGCATCCTTTCCACCCGGCGGCGTCGCCGGAGTCGGCCGATGTGCCGGTGATGATCGGCTCGACCCGCACGGAATGGACGGGCCTGACCACCGAGGCCGCCCTCTTTCGATTGGACGAGGATGGAATGCGTGCGCAGGTGAAGGAAATACTCGGCGATCAATCGCCCGCGATGATTGACTTGTATCGCAAGTCCAACCCCGGCGCCACGCCCTCGGACATCTTCTTTCTGATCGCCAGCGACTACCACTACGTTGCACCCACCATGAAGATCGCCGAACGCCGCGCAGCGCTGGGAAAGGCGCCGGTGTATCAGTATTACTTCACCTGGGTCACTCCTGTGCAGGGCGGCGAATTGAGAACGCCGCATAACATGGAGATCCCGTTCGCTTTCGACAACGTCCAGATCTCCGCCAAGTTGACGGGCGGAGGCCCGGAAGCGATGGCCCTCGCCGATAAAGTCAGCGATGCCTGGATCGCGTTCGCGCGGACGGGGAATCCCAACACTCCGAAGTTACCGCACTGGCCCGAGTTCACCGCCAAGGATCGCGCCACGATGGTGATCGATAACGTCAGCAAAGTGGTCAACGATCCGTTGCGGGAGCGGCGCATGGCGATGTTCCGCGCTCTGCATCTGGCCTGATGTGGCAAAGGAACTCACTGTTCAGCAAGTCCTGAGGTCCGCGGGCGCGGGCCTTTGTATTTGTGCTAAGACGTGTTTAGGTCAATCCATGAATCGCATATGGTCAAAACTACTCCTGTTTGGACTATTGCTCCTGCCCTTCGCCGGCCGGGCGCAATCCACTCCACCCGATCCCAAGCGTGCGACAGAGTTTACCGCCGATTCGGCGGCTGGAGTGAAAACCCTGCAAGCTTGGTACGTCGAGGATACTGGTTTATGGAAAACCACGAATTGGTGGAACGCAGCCAACGCGGTGACCATGCTGGTCAACTACTCGAAACTGAGCGATATTCCAGATCTCCGCTCCATCCTCGCCAATACCTTCGAACGCAATTCCAAGAAGAACTTCCTCAACGACTACTACGACGATGAAGGCTGGTGGGCGCTTGCCTGGGCAGGCGCGTACGAACTGACGCACGATGCTCGCTACCTTGAAATGTCGGAGACAATCTTTGCCGATATGTCAGGCGGCTGGGATGACGGCGCCTGCGGCGGCGGCATCTGGTGGAAGAAGCCCAAGCAGTATAAGAATGCCATAGCCAACGAGTTGTTCCTTTCCGTGGCCGCAAAGTTGGCCAGCCTCACCCAGGATCGGGAGAAGAAGGCCAAATACCTGGACTGGGCGCAACGGGAATGGAAGTGGTTTGCCGTATCCGGCATGATCAATTCGGAAAACCTGGTAAACGACGGGTTGGATGGCGCATGTCATAATAACCATCGGACCACCTGGACCTACAATCAGGGGGTGATCATCGGCGGTCTGACCACACTGTCAAAGCTGTCCGGCGATCCCAAAGTCTTGGAGGTAGCGCAGTCTATCGCGCTATCGGCCATCGCCAGGCTGACGGACCTGGATGGCGTACTCCATGATTCCTGTGAGCCCGGCCGCTGTGGAAATGATGCACCCCAGTTCAAAGGCATTTTCGTGCGGAATCTGGGAGTTCTGAATTCGGCCGCTCCCTTGCCGGGCTTTCGTGCCTTCTTTCGAAGGAATGCGGAGAGTATCTGGAAGAACCGTGACGCGGATGACAGGTTCGGAGTCGTCTGGTCCGGAGCTTCCGATCTGAAGACCGCCGCGACTCAGGTTTCCGCTCTGGATGCCCTGGTGGCCGCCGCCGAAGCCGAGGCCACCGCGCGTCAAGGGCGAATTTGACCCCGCTTCCGAATACGCGCTGGTGTTTACCGCCCAAGACCCCCCTGGTGCTGGGCATCGGTTTCGCCGCCACACGCGACCTGAATTCCTTCCTGCGCGTCATCCGGCTCCGCTCGGAGACATGACCCAATGCCGATCGAGCGCGCCCTTGTAGATCGCTATGGCCTCGGCGACCTGCGCTTCGGCGTATCGCAGCATGCCATCGATATCGTCGACGGCCTGGGTTCCGGAGAGCGTCTTCGGGTCGGAATAGCGCGGCGGTGTAGCCGGCTTCCGGCCGATTCGCCCGAAGGCTCGCACGGCCATCGCCGCGTGGCCCGCTATTCCGCTGAAAAGACGCGGTACGAACCCGGCACGAGCGGCGTGTTGAAAACCATCGTCGAGCCCTGAGGCGTGCCCATGAGCATCTGGCCGGTCAGCATGTCGCGCAGTTTGGTGATGCGCTTATCGGTGATCACGTGCGCTGTCGGCACGGGGTTTTCCTGGAACGATTCGACGATGAACTTGTCATTGTCGTAGACAAACAGGCTGACCCGGCTGGGCGCATCCAGGCGCACGTACATTTGCTTGCCCAGAACCTCACGGATCGTATTCAGCACGGGCTGCGGATAGGCGTACAGATCGCCCTGCGCCTGCGGGACAGTCAGAACGTACAACAGACCCTTGGAGTACTTGGCTCGGTGCAGGATCGGAACCCCCGAGGTCCTGGTTGCGGAAGTGGAGGCGCTGATGACGGGGCCGGAATCGTTGGTGAAAAAGGTGATCTCCGGCACGAGGATGTCGGTGTCGGACTTGTGTACGCCCGGTTCGCGTCCGCCCATGAATTCGCGCGTCGACACCGTGCGACCCGTATACTGCAGTTCGACAATTTCGTCAAGCTTGCCCTTGAGCGCCTTGAGAAGGCCGGTGGTGATGACCACGGTCTTCCCGTCGGTCAGTTGCTTCTTAATCTTGGTGACGATGTCGGGATCGAAGCTGGCCTGTTCCGTCAGCAGAACGGTCTGCGCTTCGATGGGGAACTGCGGGACGATATCCATTGGAATTCCGTCCATGCCCAGATAGCTTGGAAGATAATCTTCGCCTGTGGAGTTGAATGGCTTGTAGCTCTTCACTCCGATGGGGTTGCCCAGTTGCCCTATGAATCGATCCACCTTTTCGAAAACCGGGCCGGCCATGGACGCCAACCTGGCTTCCCCCACGACATTACGCAAGGGTTGATCGTACCCGAGGCCGGGCGACAGCATGCGGCCAATCGGCCAAAGCGTGATCTCCGGTGCCTTGGCGAAGAGCGTTATCCAAAGCTGCTCTTCGTACCGGTTGGGCATCTCGCTGCCGCCCTGGTCCACCCAGCCGCCACGGTTGTTATGGTTGAGGTTTTCGAGGTAACGGAAGATGGAGTAGCCGTGATACTGCTGGATGTGCATACTGTTGTTGACCGGGTCGCGCGTCTCGGTGCCGCTGTAGACCCCGTCGAAGTACTTCGGCTGGGTCTCAAGGTTGAATCCGCAGGATTGATAATGGTCGTACCACTGCGGATACTTGATGACCACCCTAACCTTCGGGTTGACCGCTTTGGCCGCGTTGACCATCAGTTCCCGTCCGGTCCGATCCATAAGATCCAACCGGTATTGGGTCCAGCTTCGATCCCCTTTGGCAGCGATCTCGATGTCTGACTTGCAGTTTGTGAAGAACCAGTCGTCCAAAAGGATCTCGTCGAAGTTCTTCGCCGTGAACTCGACTACCTTCTTCATCAGCTCGAGGTGTTCGGGGTTTGAGTAGCAGTAGGTCTCGCCATTTCTCTCATTAATGGTCCAAGTGATGCCGCCGGCGACCTTGACCCCCTTGCTCGCGAAGAACTTCTTGGCTTGGTCCAGAGTCGCCTGATCGGGCATCACCGTATCGCGGTGGGTCTCGAGATAGATCTTGTCGAACTTTACGTACTTGGTTACGGCCGTCCAGCTCCTCTCCAGCCACGCGGGGTCCTTCATCTCCTGCACGTCGATGACGCGGGCGTAGCTCGCGACATCGAAGTTCTTGTAGTTGTTGCCGCCCGCGAAGGCGCAAGAAACAACAAGGAACAGGAAGCAAAGAGCTGCGAATAAACGTCGGTTCATATGTTCTCCAGAGTTTCCTCTACGGCTTCTTAGCCAGCATCGACTGTGCCCCCGTGTCAGGGGCAAACTAATAAGCCGGAATTCCCATTTTGGACTTCCAAGTCCGATTCAGTATAAACCAGGAGTTCCGTTTTTTGGCCTCCTGTGGCAATATTCCCGCCAGTTTTGTTGATCCCCTCCAGCGTATAGCGTTGTGAAATAGCGGATTGATACTTTCGCACCTGGGCAGTAGGCGCCTATTGTTTCGGACCAGTTGCACCATCCTGCTGGATACCAAGGTTTTTGCTCGCCTCGTAGATTTATTGAAGAATCGCCTTGCTTTTCAAGCACTTCGGAGTGATTGATGTCATGACCGCGCAGAGCGTGGCCCCAAGGAGCGCTATTATGGCGACTCTTACCATCAACGAACAGAATGAAATCGTGGCGTTTGCGACCCCAGAGGAGGCCGCCGCCACCACCGCAACCCCTTTCGACGCGTTCAGCAGCCAGCAGGAGCTGGCGGAATTGGCCGCGTCCTGGCCGGCGGAGCGCCTGGTAGCGATTCTGAATAGCTTGGCTGGCGAGCAGCCGGTCAAGAAGCTGAAGGACGCGAAGATGGCCATCGTCCGGATCTGGGAGCGTATCCAGGGCCTGGGCGAGCCCGCCAAACCCGAGGCAGAGCCCGCGAAGCCGAAGGCCGACAAGAAGCCCAAAGCTGGCGCACAGGCGGTCAGCCTACTTTTTTAATTGCTGGACGAAGAAGTCCGCCATCATGTGGTTGGCCTCGATGGCCTCGGGAAGCGTGGGGTCATACCAGAAGGCGTGGGGCAGTGCATCGAAGACCACCAGCCGCGCATCGACGCCGGCGTTGAAGTGGGCGCGGTGCAGGTTGACGGTGCCGGAGAGCAGCAGATCGCGGCCGCTGGTCACAAACAGCGTCGGCGGCATCCCCCGCAGGTCGGAGAAGATCGGCGAGAGCACGGGATCACGCGGGTCGGTGGCGGCTACGTACTCCCGGTCATGGGGTTCCGCCTCGGGCGGATCCAGATGCCCCGAGAAGCCGCGCAAGCCATACAGCGCCTGCGAGTCGCCGCTGCGGGAGAAGTCGCCCAGACCGCTGAAGATGCCGAGAGCGGCGGGAAGCGGTAGGCCAAGTTGCTTCAGGCGGGCGGCCACCTCAGCGGTCAGAATGGCCCCGGCCGAGGTGCCATAGATCACGATGTGGCCGGGCTTGTAGGTCTTCAGCAACTCCTTGTAGACGGCGACCGAATCGTCGACGGCTGCGGGAAACGGATGCTCCGGGGCCAGCCGGTACAACGCGGCGACCGCCTTGATCTTGCTGTAGGCGGCGATGGGAATCGACTCCGTATACGAGCCGGAATCCGAGTTGAAGCCGCCGCCGTGCAGGTCGAGGAGCACTTTGTCATGGTTGGCCTCGGCCAGCCCTTTCGGGGTGACAATGCGGACCGGAACGCCGGCGATCTTATCTTCAACCAGTTGATTGGGACAGAGGCGGCTCCATTCCACACGCGCGCGGGCCGTGTAAGCATCTTTAGCCTTTGCGGCGCTCGGCCAGAGACTGCGGCGGACCCTGGTCGGGCACCTGCCGGCTCAGCGAGCGCTGCGCCTCCGCGCTTATGGTTTTCGGAACGGGGACAATCCGGGTGACGTGCGCCGTGCCCTGGGCGTCGATGTAGCTGGTGTCCCGTGTGGGAGCCTGAGCTGCCGTCGTGGGCTGGGCGGCGGCGGGCTGCGCTTGGGCGATTGCGGAAGCCAGCCAGAGCAGCAGTGAGGCGGAACGAGCAAAGAGATTCACGAAATTGAGCTCCTCTTACGGAAGATCAATTCTGGCGCGCTAACAGGCGGTCAGAATTGGGAACGCTTCCACGATACCAAAGAGTGCCGCACTCACCATTCACGAACTACTGGGGGGAAACTGGGGGTACCCCGAGGGATAAGGAACGGGAAATTTGGGTAAGGACGGGTAAATTTACATTTGTGGGCGGCTTGAGCGTGGCGCGGCAACTAGCGCGTTCTCTGCGGGATACGTTTAAAATGAAGAACTTAATTTGGCTCCTCAGGTAGGACTCGAACCTACAACCCTTCGGTTAACAGCCGAATGCTCTACCATTGAGCTACTGAGGAGTATTTGGTTAGCCTCCACCATTATAAAACAAGCTCCGTGCGAAATGCCACGGCCGGAAGAGGGCAGAGAGGGCAGGACGAGGGCAGGGAGCGCAGGGCTATGCCATCGCGGCGATTACCGCGTCGGTGAACCCGGTGGTGGAAGCCTGGCCGCCGACGTCGCCGGTCAGGTGGGAGCCGTCGGCGTAGACTTTGGTGATCGCCGCCTGCAGGCGCGCCGAGGCCGCTGGCTCTCCAATATGAGCCAACATGAGCACGGCCGACTGCATGAGGGCGGTCGGATTGGCCAGGCCTTTGCCCGCGATGTCCGGAGCCGTGCCGTGTACGGCTTCGAAGATGGCGTGGTGGTCGCCGATGTTGGCTCCGGGCACGATGCCCAGGCCGCCCACCAGACCCGCGGCCAGGTCCGAAACGATATCGCCATAGAGGTTCGGCAACACCAGCACGTCAAAAATTTCCGGGCGCATCACCAGTTGCATGCAGGCGTTGTCCACGATTAATTCGTTGTAGACGATCTCGGGGAACTGCGCGGCCACTTCGCGGCAGCACTTCAAGAAAAGGCCGTCGCTCAGCTTCATAATGTTGGCCTTATGGATGGCCGTAACCTTCTTGCGCCCATAACGGCGCGCATATTCGAAAGCCGCCCGCGCGATCCGCTGCGACGCCTTTTGGGTGATGATTTTCAGGCTCTCCACCACGCCGGGCACGACTTCGTGCTCCAGGCCGGAATAGAGGTCCTCGGTGTTTTCACGGAAAATCGCCATATCGATGGGCAGATCATGGAAACGGGTTTTCAGCCCGGGGAGCATGCGCACGGGCCGGAAGTTGGTGTACAACCCCAGTTTCTTGCGCAGCGCCACGTTGATGCTGGCGTGGCCGCCGCCGATGGGCGTAGCGGTGGGTCCTTTCAAGCCTACGCGGGTCACTTCGAGAGACGCCAAAACTTCGTCGGGCAACAATTGCCCATAATCATGGAGCGCCTTCTCGCCCGCCTCGACCTGCTCCCATTCTACGGCTGCGCCGGTTGCTTCCACCGCGCGCGCCGTGGCAGCGGCCACTTCAGGGCCAATACCGTCCCCGGGAATCAGGGTAATCAGATAAGCCATCTACGTTTATTATAGAGGTGGGTGGCACTGTGATTCCTAATTGGGCCGAGGAGCGGCGCAGCATGGTGGCCACGCAACTGGCAAGGCGCGGCATTTCCGATCGCCGGGTGCTGCGCGCACTGGCGGAAATTCCACGGGAGCAGTTCGTGCCCCTGGATCTGCGTATTCAGGCCTACGCGGATGAGCCGCTCGCGATCGGCTTCGGGCAAACCATCTCCCAACCCTACATGACCGCTCTCATGGCCGAGCAGTTGTGTCTGGATGGTTCGGAGACGGTGCTGGAGGTGGGCACCGGTTGCGGTTATGCCGCGGCGGTACTCGCCATGCTGGCGGCGCGCGTGGTGACCATCGAACTGATTCCCGCCCTGGCCGATCTGGCGCGCGAAAACCTGCGCCGAACCGGACGCGGCGGAAACGTGCTGGCGATTGCCGGCGACGGCTGCCTGGGCTATGAAGATCTGGCCCCCTACGACGCTATCTCGGTGGCCGCCGCCGCACCGGAAATCCCCGCTGCGCTGGTGCGGCAATTGCGCGACCCCGGCAGCCTGGTAATGCCGGTCGGCGGCGACGGCGACCAGGAACTGCGGGTGGTGACCAAGCTCGATGGCCACATCGGCAGCTGTGTTGCCACGCACTGCCGGTTCGTTCCGCTGCGGGGCGGCAAGGAACGGCGCTGAATGCGGCTGCGCACGGCCAAAGACCGCCTCAAGATTGAGCACAGCATCATCGATGGCCTGCGCCCCGTACTGGAAGAGGTGCTGGCCGCGCATGCCGAAATCCGAACGATTATCCCTGGCGTGATCCGGCCGGTACGGGATGCCAGGGGCAAAATCAAAGTTCGCGTCACGGTGCCGACCCAAAACGGATGGAAGGCTATCGCTTTGAGCGCCGGAGCCCGGCAGGAGCTGTTCGTGAGCACCGGGTGGACCAAGCAGGAAGTGGAAAAGGCATTCGAAAAAGCGGGAGCGCTGGTGGAATAGCGCTACTGGACGACGCCACCGGTCTGGGGTTCGAGCCGGATTTCTCCGAAAGCCGCTTCATATTGGGTGACGTTCTGTTGCAGGACGTTGAGCAGGGCCTTGGCCTGTTGCGGGCTGACGAAGATCCCCTGGAAGTTGTGAATGGCAACGTTGTCGGGGGCGGTTTGGTTCACCCGGCCAAACAGCAGCAGGAAATCCCAAAGACTGACCCGCACCTGCACGCTGTTGGCATAATTCTCACGGTATTCGGAGGTACTGATCAATTGGATCTTGGTTGGAACGGGCGGCGTCATGGCTTTCAGCGTAGCACCCGGCAAAGAGTTTAAGAATCTTTACGAAATGGTTAGAACTCCGGTTGCGGCATGAGCGTCCGATGAAGTGAGGAAGAGCCATGCAAAAGCCAATCGCCATCGAAACCAAGGTTACCGGACGCCTTCATTGCCCCATCTGCACCCACACGGTGCCGGGCAAAATCGCCCTGAAAGGGAAACACATCCGGGTAGTCTCCGGACAGAAGTGCGGGCGGTGCGGTTCATCGCTGGATGTGAGTCTGATCGTACAAGTTCCGCAAGCGGCTTAAGACTTCTAGTACCGGCAATCCGGAAAAGAGGGTTGTGACCGGGCTCGCTTTTTGCGATAGTGTTATCAGGCTAAAACAAAGGCCGGCGGCATGAAACGCAAATTACAACCAAAGCCGGAGACAATCGTACCACCCGAGATCCTGGAACTTGCCCAACCGGCTACCCCCGATCTTATCGGCAAGGTAAAGGCCGGGAAGTGCTCGGTGTGCGGCGGCGAGACATCGGAAAGTTCCAGCGAAGCGCTGTGTTGGGTGTGCCGGCGGCTGAAGATCAGTGCGTGGCGGGATGCCGAACAGCAGATGCCGATGCAGGAATAGGCCTCTAAGAGTTCGCTTCAATCGCCTGCGCCACGTCTTCCCATTCTTGCATTAGCCTCTCGAGGAGGTCGCGCCCGGTTTCGAGGAGGCCGGAAATCCGTTGCGTCTCCTCAGCGTTCACGAAATTTCCCAGGGCTTGCTCACGATCCAGGATTTCCGCCTCCAGCCGCGCGACTTCCCGCTCAATCTCGTGGCGCCGCTGTTCCAGCTTGCGGAGTTTGATGGGATTCAGGCGGCGGTCGGGTTCCCTGGCCGGTTGCGGCGCGGCGGCGGAAACGGTTACGGCCGCCGCAACGGGGCCAGCTTCCAGCTCCGGTGCCGCCAACGAACCTCCGCTTTTCCGCCACAGGTAGTCCTCGTAATTGCCGGGGTAGACGGTGACATGGCCGTCCTCCACCTCGAATACCCGGGTAGCGAGGTTGTCGATGAAATAGCGATCATGGGAGACAAACACGACGGTGCCGGAGAATCCTTCGAGCGCGTGCAGCAAAACGTCTTTGGCCCGCATATCGAGGTGATTGGTAGGCTCATCCAGCAGTAGAAAATTGGATGGCATCAAGAGCATGCGCGCCAGGGCATAACGGTTTCGCTCGCCGCCGGAAAGCACGCGAATGGTTTTGAAAACGTCGTCCTCGCCAAAAAGGAACGACGCCAGCACGCTGCGCAGTTCGGTGTTGCTGGCGCGCGGGGCCACGGTACCGAGATCGTCGAGGAGACGGGCGGACGGATCGAGCTCCTTGTATTGATCCTGGGCGAAGTAGTCGGGCTGGACATTGTGCCCCAACACATACTGGCCGCTCGTGAGAGGCTCGGCGCCGGCCAGGATTTTGATCAGGGTGGACTTGCCGGCGCCGTTGACGCCCACCAGCGACACGCGGTCGCCGCGCTCGATCAGGAAGTCGACATCGCCGAAGACCCGATGAGCGCCGTAGCTTTTCGAGACCTTCTTGAATTCGGCCACCACGCGCCCGCTGGGGTTGGGTTGCGGGAAGCGGAAATGGATGGCCTTTTCCTGGGGCGGCAGCTCGATGCGATCGATGCGATCGAGCTCCTTGATGCGGCTCTGAACCTGTTTGGCTTTGGTGGCCTGGTAGCGAAAGCGGTTGATAAAGGCTTCGATCTGGCGGACTCGATCCTGCTGGTTGGCGTAGGCGGCCTGAAGTTGGGCGCGGCGCTCGGTCTTCTGTTGTTCGTAGCGGGTGTATCCACCGGTGTAAAAATGCAGGCTCTTGTTCCAAAGCTCCACGATGCGGCGCACGGTGACATCGAGGAAATAGCGATCGTGAGAGACCAGCACGAAGGCGTTCTGGTAACCGGAAAGGTAGTCTTCGAGCCAGTTGCGGGCTTCGAGGTCGAGGTGGTTGGTGGGTTCGTCGAGCAACAGCAGGTTGGGCTTTTCCAGCAGCAGTTTAGCCAGGGCGATGCGCATCTGCCAGCCGCCGGAAAACTCTTCGGTACTGCGTTTCCAATCGCGCTCGGGAAACCCCAGGCCGCTCAACACGGCGCCCACCTGGGCTTCGACCGAATAGCCATCGCGCGCGCGAAACTCGCTTTCGGCGCGATGGAAGCGCTCGGCCACCTGCTGGTATTCGGCCGAGGCGGGGTCGATCTCGCCCATGCGTTTTGCCAGCTCTTCCTGTTCCAGCTCCAGCGCCCGCAGAGCGGCGAAAACCGTCATGCACTCGGCGAAAACGGTGCGGCCCGAGAGAGATAACCCTTCCTGGGGCAGGTAGCCGATGGAGATGCCTTTTTGCGCCGACATGGAGCCAGAGTCGAGGCCTTCGAATCCCGCCAAAATTTTTAGCAGGGAGGACTTGCCGGTCCCATTGGCGCCCACGATGCCAACCTTCTCATTGGGGGTCACCAGCCAGTCGACGTTTTCAAAAAGAACTTTGGGGCCGTACCGCTTGCCCGCCGCGGAAAGTTGGATCATGCGATGTGCCGAGGGATGAACTGAACCGGAAATCTCATTGTAGCGCCGGGTTAGCGGCTGGACCGGGGCTGTGAAGACTCTGTACAGGAGATCCGGAGACACTTGGCCGGTCGGATGCTTTAGCTGGTTTCGGGTTGTGGGGTGGTTTCTCGATATTGGTGGTTTTCAGTTCTCAGTTCTCAGTTTTCAGTTCCGGAGCGGGTGGGGCGGGATTGGGATCGTGGGAGGGTGCTACGGGAGAGATAACGGGTTTGGTTTCAAGTGGTTGATCGGAGTCGGTGGGTTCGTTTGGTAACGGCTGATTGGGTTCGGTTGGTTTGCTCGGGTGGGGGAAGGCGAAGGGGTTCAGCTCGAAGGGGGTGCAGAGGGGTTCGGGGTTGACGGGCGGCTGTTCGCAGACGGATTGTTCCATTGCCAACTCGTCGCGCATGGATCTCAAGCGCTCGAGGTCTTCGATACCGCGGCGGTAGTTTCTTTCGGCCTGGGCCTGGTAGCGGAGGAAAAGCGACCAGGTGTTAGCCTTCTGCACGAAACGGTGGAAGCCGGCGCCGAGGCCGTAGTTGCGGTTCTGGGCGCGGGTGATGTCGCAGCGCTCGATGCCGGTGAACTTTTCGGTGGGGCCGACCATGTCCGGGGTCATGGTGATGAGGACGGTGTCGCCGCGGCGGTCGAGGGATTCGTTGA
>JBKQIF010000155.1:0-38797 GCA_052148435.1 Bryobacteraceae bacterium | reverse complement strand
CAGGCGAACGTAATGAAATACCTCAAAGACCGCTCCCTTGCGGTCGCGGCTCAGCCTGGCGTACTCCTACGCCCGGATTTCCTCGATTCGCCTGCATTCCTACGAATCTATCACTTGCATGTCGCGCACCCTCGCCAGGCCAACTGCTTGACAGACGACAAAAAACGATGTCCCACCCGGAACAATTCAGTACTTCTTCAGTTCCTGGAGCAGCGCATCGAGGCCGTTGCGGCGATACAGATTGGTGAGGCGCTCTTCTTCGGCGGAAGGAGGCAGAACGTCGAGGAGCGTGCCGCTATCCAGATCCCGGCGCGCCGGAACCCAAACTCTGCCGTTCGAGAATTGCACCTGGCTGACGAAGCCCACGGCGCCGCGAATCTCGACCGGCCGATTGTTGCGGCGGAATTCCAGCGAAGTCTCCTCGGTATCGCCGGCCGTCTGGCCGGGGGCGATCCCTTCCGGCACGGACACTGGCAACTTGGCAGCCACGTACTCGTGGCCGGTCGAGTCGCGCACGAGCCAGCGGACCTCCACGTAGCGAACCGGTTCCGTGGAGCGGTTGCGCACCTGAATGCGCGGCTGGCGAGCTTGGTTGAAGGCCACTTGCGCGCGGCCTTCGACGGCCTCTACGGGAGAATCGGGAAACTCGAGGAAGGCAAACTGCTCGGTATGCTCCGGGCCGAGCGCGGCGGAGGTGACCGCGTGGCCGCGCGACACGCGCACGTCGAGTTGGGGGCGTGCCGCCTGGCGCGTCAGGCTGTCGAGAACCTCCCGCCGCAGCGCTTCGGGGCCGCCGCGCGCCAGCACGCCTTTGAAATACTGTCGGTCGCGCCCGGCTTCCATTTCCGCCGCCGTCAGAGCGCGCTGGGAACCCAGCCGATTGGGTCCATAAAAGGCCAGATTCTGAAACAACACGCCATCCAGGGTGACTTCCACCAGCGGGCCGGCAGCCGATTGCGAAGGCCGCATTAACTGCATATCGATGTGCACCGGGAAGGACTCGCCGGTGGGAATATTCAAGCTGGTGAGCGAAACCGAGCCTTTGCCGCCCAGCGCCGCTTCCTGCGAAATCACGCGCAATACCAGGCCGCGGATGCGGTTGGGGCCGATGTTGCGCAAGGTGAGGGCGAGATGCAGATCGATCGCCAGGGCCGCGCCGCGCGCGCTGGCGTGAGACTCGTCGGCCGACTTCAGCAGCGCCAGCGGGGAATCGCCGGGAAAGTCGATATTGACGGAACCGGCCGGCAGCGGGCCATCCTGGGCGAACGACGAAAGCGCGCCGGCGAGCCCGAACGCGATCGGGAGCACGGTCTTCGCCGCGATTTTCCAGTTGCTAATCGACATCGACTTGATTCACCGTCACGTAGTTGGTATCCACGTAGCGTGCCTCCACCGAGCCCTGCGCGCCGGCCGTATAGGTTACGCTCTCTCCGCCGCGATTCAGCAGACCCATCGCCTGTCCGCCCCGGGTGAGGCGAACGCCGCCCGCAGTGGTTTCCACCACGATTCCGGCCGTTGGCGCCAAAACGGGTACGGGCCGCTCGATCCATACGGCCGCCGCCGCCAGCGCGAGCGCGGCGGCACAAGCCGCGAGACGCGCCGGCGTCCACAGCGCCCACCCACGTCGCGAAACCGGGGCAACACACTCTCCGGCGGTCAGCCCCAAGCGGATGTTGGCGCGCATTTCCGAGGCGAGCCGTCCCCAAGCCAGGCCGGGTAAGGAATGCAATGCCGCGAGATGCTCGCGGGTAATCTCGTAAGCCGCCAGTTCCTGCCGGCACTGGGCGCAACACGCCAGGTGACGCTCGGTGCGCCAGGCCGCGAATTTGCCCAGGTCCCCGCCCGCGTGCAATGCCAAAGTTGCCTGATCGGGGTGTTTCATCTGTTACCGCTTTCTCTTTTCCAGGTAGCGGCGAAGCTTGGTGCGCGCATTGGCGATGTGCGATCGCACGGTCGCCTGCGAACACGCCAGTTGCCTGGCCACTTCCTCCGCCGGTAATCCCTCCACGTCCCGCAACACCAGCGCCGCCCGCTCGCGTGGAGTGAGCAGCCGCAAACCGTCTTCCAGATAGGCGCGGTGCTCATCCCGCAGCAGAACCCGCTCGGGAGTTTCGTTGTGGCTTTCGCGCCCTTCTTCGATTTCGCAAAGCGTTACGCGCCCATTGCGGCGCAAAAAATCGATCGCCGTATTCGTAGCGATTCTCGACAGCCAATGAGCCGCTTTCCGCTCGTCCTTCAGTTGGCCGTGGCGCTGCAGGGCTTTGATGAACGCTTCCTGGGTAAGGTCCTGGGCATCCGCCACATTGCCCACGATACGGTAAATCTGCCCAAAAATCCGCCGCAGGTGTTCGGAAGCAAAACGGTTGCGCCGCTCCTCCAGATCTAGTACCGGATCGACAACTTCGCTCATCTGGCCTGCAATGGCGGTTTCCACTAGTCTCTACCAGGATTGACGCCAAACGTCTCAAAACGTGGAAGCGAAAAGCGGATCCGCCGCTGGCTGTATTTTACCGCGGGCGGGGTCTATGGCACCGGCGCGGTCACGGTATTCGAATTTCCCTGGCTGTTGGAGAGAGTCACGGAAACCGAAGTCACCGCCTGGGGGCTGCCGGAGACGGTGAAGGGCTGGGTGAAGGTGAACTGGCTGCCGTAGGGCGCGGCTGCCGCGCTTCCATACCACGTTGTAAACAAGGAAGTTGTCGGAATGGTGAAGGAGGCTGCCGAAAGCGTGGTCCCGGGAGCGGGGGTGAACTGCAGCACCGCTTGCGTCACCTGTCGGGAAGTGGCATATCCCACCACGGTGATGGTGAAGCCGCCGGCGGCGGTGGCTGTGCTTACCTTGGTGATTACCGGCGCCAGGGAAGCGATGATGAGGGTGGTCGAAGGCGCGGGGGTGGGGGTTACGTCCTGGGTCCCGGCCAGGAGTTGGGCGGTGACGGTGATGGTTCCGGCTACGGTGCCGGTTTGAATCGCCAGCGCGGGGAGGGCGAGGGTCGATCCGGCGGCAATAGTCTCCTGGGCGGTGCGGCCCCCGGTGGAGAACTGCACGCTGGGGTCGTCGGCGCCCGAGACCGGGGTAAAGGTCAACGTCAGATTGACGGTAATGGGAACGGGGTAGGAGGAAGAGATGCCGATCTGTATGGGCGGCTGGGAAGCTGGTCCGGTAGTGGGGGAGAGCCCCGTAAGGGTCACCGTGGGCAAAGAAGGCAGACCGATCGAGACCGGAAACGACGCGCTGGCCGTGGTGCCGGCGCTGTCTTTCACCGTGACCGACACCTGGAACGTCCCGGTGGCGGTGGGCGTGCCGGACAAGCTGGTTCCGCTGGGGCTGACGACGAGACTGACGCCGGCCGGCAGGCCGCTGGCCGTCCAGGTGTAAGGCGGAACGCCGCCGGTTGCAGCCAGGGCGCCGGAATAAGGCGTCCCCACCACACCGTTGGGCAGACTGGTGGTGGTGGTAGTAATCGCCAGCGGAGGCACGGTGACGGTAAGGGTCAAAGACGTGGTGGCCTTCGCGCCGCTCGCATCGGTAACGGTGGCGGTTACGGTGGCCGCGGCCACCGCCGTCGGAGTGCCGGATATGGCGCCGGAGGAACTGCCCGACAAGCCGGCCGGGAGGCCGCCCAACGACCAGGTGTACGGTGTTACCCCGCCGGTTGCACTGAATCCAGCCGAGTAGGCCACGCCGACGGCGCCGTTGGGCAGGCTGGTGGTGGTGATGGTGAGCGCGGCAGGGGAAACCGTCAGGGCGAAGCTGCCGGTGGCCGAGGCGCGGCTCGAATCGGTCACCGTGACCGAGAGCGTGTAGGGGCCGGACGCAGTGGGCGTCCCGCTGAGGACGCCCGCGGAGGACAAGCCGAGGCCCGGCGGAGTTCCGGTGGCGGTCCAGGTATAGGGCGCGGCGCCGCCGGTAGCCGCGAAACCGGCGGAATAAGCTGTTCCGACGGTCGCATTGGAAAGCGGGGAGGTGGTGGTGATGACCAGCGTTGCGACGGCGATGGTCAGCGTGAACGACTTGCTGATACTGTTCCCTTGGGTGTCGGCCACCGAGACCTGGAAGCTGTAGGTGCCGACAGCGATTGGGGCGGGAGCGGTAAGAACGCCCGCGCCGCTGAACTGCGCGCCTCCGGGAAACGAACCGGTAGCGCTGAACGAGTAAGGCGGCGCTCCGCCGGAGGCCACAAACGCGATGCTAATGGGTGTGCCAACGGGCGCCGTTAGCGAGGTTCCGGTGGTGATCACCAGAGGCGCTGGACGGATGGTCAGGATAAATACCAGGCTCGTGCTCGTGCCGGTGGAGTCGGTCGTCTGTACGGTAATACTGAACTGCCCGTAAGCGGTGGGAGTTCCGGCCAGGACACCGCTGGAATTTAGGGTCAGGCCCCCCGGCAGGGAGCCGCCAACCAACGAGAACTGGTATCCGGGAGTTCCGCCGGTAGCTTGAAACACAGTGGAATACGGTGTACCCACCACGCCGCCGGGCAGGAGCGAGGCGGTCATGAAGTTTAGCGGCGGCGGAGGCGGAGCGGTAAAGGTGTCCAGGAAAGATGCCGAAGCCGTGGCTCCGGTCGAGTCCACCACAGTGAAGCCAAACGTGTAGGCGCCTGGCGGCGGCGCAGTTCCGCTCAGCACGCCGGTTTGGCTATTGAGAGTGAGCGAAGCGGGTAATCCGGTGGCCGACCAGGTGTAAGGCGGAAAGCCGCCAGCGGCGGCTAACGGCACGCCGTAACTGGAGCCGGCCGGGACGGAAGGTAGCGAGGTTGTGATGATGTGCAGGCGGGCGACAAAGGTGTCCTGGAGGGATACCGAAGCGGTGGCTTGGGTCGAGTCCGTCACGGTGAAGCCAAAAGTGTAGGCGCCTGGCGCCGGGGCGGTTCCGCTCAGCACGCCGGTTTGGCTGTTGAGGGTGAGCGAAGCGGGCAAGCCGGTGGCCGACCAGGTGTAACCCGGGAAGCCACCCGTGGCGGCGAGCGGCACGCTATAACTGGAGCCGGTCACGGCGGAAGGCAGCGAAGCGGTGGTGATGTGCAGGCGGGCGACAAAGGTGTCCTGGAGGGATACCGAAGCCGTCGCGCCGCTCGAGTCCGTCACGGTGAAGCCAAAAGTGTAGGCGCCTGGCGCTGGGGCGGTTCCGCTCAGCACGCCGGTTTGGCTGTTGAGGGTGAGCGAATTGGGCAATCCGGTGGCCGACCAGGTGTAACCCGGGAAGCCACCCGTGGCGGCAAGCGGCACGCTATAACTGGAGCCGGTCACGGCGGAAGGCAGCGAAGCGGTGGTGATCTGCAGGCGGCTGACAATCAACAAACTTTCGGGCAGGCTGATGACGTTGCCCCATTCATCCGTCACCGACAGAGTAAAGGAATAGTTTCCAGCCAATAAAGGCGTCCCCGCCAGGAGTTGGCTGTTGGTGGGGGTGGGCAAGCCGGGTGGCAAGGCCCCCGAGGTAGAGATGATGTGCGTGTACGGGGGAGTGCCTCCATAGAAGAACGGCTGCGAATAGGCATTGCCAACAACGCCTGGCGGCAGCGCCGCTCCCGAGGCCGGCAAGGCCAGGGGCGGGTTCAAGGTGTAAGGCTCAACGTTCGAGTCTTGGAGGATGTAGTTATTGCCGGTAAAGAGGTATTGGAAAACCTGGATTTGCACCGAATCCGGTAAAGCGACCGCAGTGCTGTATAAACCGAATGGGATGAAGACCACGACCTGGGTGGCGGTTACATTATAAATGTATGCCCCGTCGCAAGCCTGATCCCCGAAATAAATCTCGCAATTCCCGACTATCGGGTCGGCCCATTGGACGTGGTCGAAGTACTCCGTGGAGAAGTTGGTGCCGTTGATAACCAGGAAAAAGCCGGTATTGGCGGCATTGGGCGTGCCGGTCGTAATGGCTGGTCCCAGGAGCGGCCCGAACGGCCCGCCCTCTCCGCCCGGCAACTGGGACTGCAACCCGTTAGTCGTATTAATGGAAGGAGGCTGTGCGTATAGCGGGACAGCGGCGCACAACAGCCCCAAAAGAACCCAAACAGTGCGGACTCTCACCCGTTCCTCCGATTACCAACGTGTACTGGCGCAGCAGTTCATTATTTCTCGACTTGGGGGAAAAAGCAAAGGTTCTGAGGCGAAATCGTTCAGCGCAACGTCACCAGCGTCGCTCCCCAGCCGCCGGCCTCAGGGGGAGCGTCGCGGAAACCGGTTACAAAAAGAGTTTTCGCCAGGATGGCGCGCACGATGGCGCGGCGGGCGCCGATTCCCCTGCCGTGAACGATCCGCAGGGCTTTGAACCCGAGGCGGTCGGCTTCGAGAAGGTATTCTTCGACCACGGGCTTCACGTCGCGGGAGGGTACACTGTGCAGGTCGAAAACATCCGTGACGGGGATGCGGATGGGCTGTTGGCTGGGGTCGTCAGGCATATCCGTATGCGGAGGATCGGCGGGATAAAACGCGAAACGCCCGGCGGGCTAAGGGCCAACCGGGCGTTGGGAAACGTCGCGAACCTGCGCACCCGATCCGTCAAACGTGCTGGGCTTTGTACTCCGCCACGAGTGCTTCCATTTGATCCTTGACACGAAGTTTCAGCTTCTTAAGACGCGTCTCCTCCAACTCTTCCTCATAGGTCAGATGGGGGTGCGTTTCGAGGTCGTCCAGCCTGTGGGCATACTCCGAATGCTGAGCAGCCAGGCGGCGAAACTCTTCACTGGTCGCCATCAGGTGCGCTTTCAATTCTCCCTGTTGTGCAGTCCGTTCCATTTTTGGGCAATTCCTCCCAGTTGAAGTTGCCGCGCCGGGCCCGGCCCGCAAAGCGAGGCCCGGCGGGTAATCTCCGATCTAGATCAAACAACGGCATCACCGTCTAGGGCCAACTTAACATGAATGAAACTTAAGAACAATAGCCGATTCGGGGGGGGCCAGGTAGTAGCCCTTACGAACGTTAACTTCTATAAAGTTCAACGACTTATATAGTTCTTGGGCGTCGTAATTGGACTCCCGAACTTCCAGGAAAACGGTTTCGACGCCGCTGGTCAGAAGTTCGCGAACGAGGCGCCGAGCGAGGCCTTTTCGGCGGTACGGCGGGTCGGTAGCCAGATTCAGAATCTCCCATTCGCCGGGGTACACGGGGCGGGCCACGAGGAAAGCGACCACGCGGCCTTCCACCTCGGCTACCCGGAAGTAGTGGTCGAGGTACTGGATTGGGTCCCACTGAGCGGCTTGTGGGCTTTGCGCCTGGATTTCCAGTACCCGGGATAGATCGCCGGTACGTCCGGACCGGATTCCTGTCATATTTATGTATTATGCGTGCGCTAGTGGCGCTGCTCCTTTTTCTGGGGCAGTCATTTTGGGAGGTCAAGCCTCCGGAGAGGTGGTCCGAGGCGGAAATCGAGACTGTGCGCAGAGCCAGCCCCTGGGCGCAGACGGCCGGGCCCTCGCCCGAAGTGCTGGTCTGGCTGGCGACGGCGGAGCCGATACGGGAAGCCGAAGCGGAAGCCCGTCTGCGGTTTAAGCATACCGAAAAGGAGCCGGATCCGGACTACGTCGCGTACGTGACCGAAAACGGAGACGAAAGCTTCGTTCTGGCGGTCAGCTATATCCGCTTGAGCGGTCTGGGCGATGCGGAGGAAGAAAAGCGCATGGAGGAGGAGTGTTCCATGGTCGTGGGACATAGGACCTACCACATTGTGGGCCATTTTCCGCCTACTCCGTCGGACCCGGTGCTGCGCCTGGTGTTTCCGCGGAGGGTGAAGGAATCCGACAAGGCGGTGGATTTCGTGCTGTACCTGGCCGGCCTGCCTTTTCCCGAACGCCAGGTGGAATTCCGGGTAAAGGATCTGCTATTCCACGGCAAGCTGAGCATGTGAAGCGGCCGGCAAACCGGTACTAAGTACCGGTTATTGACCCAAGAATCAATGACTTGCGGGGAAAAACCGGTACTTAGTACCGGTTTGCCATCACCATCCCGGTTGATCTTGCCGCGTCTCATGGTTCGTTTGGCCGCCTGGCATGACTACGCGCGCGACCCCCCGGATCGCCCGGGAAACGGCGCGGCAGTCCAGGCTCGGCGGCGCTCAAGCCCGCTCAAGACTGCCAGTCAAACGTCAGATTTGCATCCATGTAGGTTCGGAGCACGGCATTGATTCGTGTCTGGTAACCCTTTTGTTTCCTCAGCCATTCGAGGAGATCCGCATCGAGGCGGATGGTGATGGTTCGCTTGGCCGCCGGAATCACCACGTGCGCCTTCTTCCAGAATTCCGCATCAGGCAACAACATAATAATCGACTCCGCGCGAACCGGGCACGCATCTCAATTATGGGAGCAATGCTTGTGGAGAGCTGGACACTTTCAGGGGTAGCTGGCGCGGGCGCGTGGGCCGTACGGATGGCGCCGCAGTTTCTGGAACGGTACAGGCAGGAATCGCGGCGGGCGGTCGCACCGGCGCCGGCGCGGCCGAATCCGGCGGCGTGGGCCGATTCGGGCGTTCACGCGGCCTGGCTGGGCCATGCCACGGTCCTCATTCAGATCGACGGCTTCACGATTCTGACCGACCCGGTTTTCAGCCTGCGCGCGGGACTTCGCGTGGGTCCGCTGACACTGGGGGTGAAGCGGCTGGTGGCGCCGGCGCTGGAAATTCCGGCTCTGCCGAAGCTGGATATGGTGCTGATCTCGCATTGCCACTTCGATCACTTCGACATTCCCAGTTTGCGCCGCCTGGAGAACCGCGGCACCACGGTGGTGACCCCCGCGCGCACCAGCGATCTGCTACGTCCGCGTCGCTGGGGCCAGGTGAAGGAAGCGGGCTGGGGCGAACGCACGCGCGTCGGACCGGTCGAGATTGGCGCTTTCCGGGTGAATCATTGGGGCGCGCGGATGCGTTCGGATACCTACCGCGGCTACAACGGCTACACCATCGAAGCGGGGCGCTATCGCCTTCTGTTCGCTGGCGACACGGCATACACGCCGGCCTTTGCCTCACTGAAAACGGCGCAGGCGTTCGATCTGGCCATGATGCCCATCGGCGCTTACGATCCGTGGATTCACTACCATGCGACGCCGGAGCAAGCCTGGGCCATGGCCAACGACGCCGGGGCCGACCGCGTACTCCCCATCCATCACCAGACCTTCGCCCTGAGCCGCGAGCCGTATCTGGAGCCGATCGAGCGGATGCTGGATGCCGCGGGCGCGGAGGCGGAGCGCGTGGTGATGACCCGGATCGGGCAGGAATATCACCTCTGAGGGAGCGTTGTGCAAACGCTTCCGCCGTGCTATCCCTGAAAGCGCATGGATATGCTTCGGCAGACGATTGCGGCTAAAAGGGAGCGGCTGGACAAACTGCGGCCCTTGCCGGCGGAGGCTTTGGCGAAGATCGAGCACTACTACGATATCGAGCTCACTTACACGTCGAACGCCATCGAAGGGAACACCCTCAGCCCGGTCGAAACCACGCTTATCATTGAGCACGGCGTGACCATTGGAGGCAGGCCCCTCAAGGATCACCTGGAAGCGATCGACCACTACGATGCCATCCGCTACGTGCGCGAAGTGGCACGCCAGGCCACGCGGTTGACGGAAAGCGACGTGCGAAACCTGCATAGCTTGACGGTGAAGCGCTCCCGCCCGGATATCGCGGGCCGCTACGCCGATCTTGCCCGTTACGTGCGTACCGAAACGGGACGGCATACGTTTCCCTCCCCGGCGGAGATCCCCGCCCTCATGGGAGATTTCGCACGGTGGCTTGGGACAGCGCCGGACACGCCGGAAACGGCATTTACGGCGCATCGCCAACTGGTGGACATTCACCCATTCAACGACGGCAATGGACGGACGGCGCGGCTGCTGATGAATCTGATCCTGATCCGAGGGGGCTATCCGCCGATTGCGGTACGCCCGGAGGATCGGCCCGCCTATATCCTGGCGCTGCAGCAGGTGCAGGCGGGACAAGGGACAGAGGGCTTCGACACGCTGCTTTACGAGCGACTGGACGCAGTCCTGGCTGAGTACCTGAGCGCGTTCGGCAACGCACAGTGACAGGCCCGGAGGCCTGTCCTACTCGGCCGCGGTGAAATACGCGCAATCGGGATGGTGGAAGACCAGGGCGCTGACGCTGGCTTCGGGCTCCATCATCATGCCTTCGGTCAGGTTTACGCCGATTTCGTCGGGGTGGAGCAGCTTCCAGATCCCTTGCTGGTCGTCGAGGTTGGGGCAGGCGGGGTAACCGAAGCTGTAGCGTTTGCCGCGGTATTGCGAGGTGAAGCGGTCGTGCATGGTGAGGGTGGGGGGATCGGGGAAGCCCCAATCTTCGCGGATGCGGCGGTGCAGCCACTCGGCGGCGCCTTCGGCGGTTTCGATGCCCAGGGCCTGGATGGCATGCGCTTTGAGGAACTCGCCGCTCTGTTTCCAAACTTCCGACCGCTCGCGGATGCCGGCGCCGGCGGTCACCACGAATAACGCGAGATGATCGCGGCGGCCGTCTTCGGTGTCGAGAATATAGTCGCTCAGGCACAAACCGTCGGGCTTGTTCTGGCGGCCGAATTGGAACGTGTGCACGGGGCCGTGGCAGCCGGGCGCGAAGAGGCTCACGGCGTTGCCAGCGCGCTCGGCGGCGAAATACCGCCAGACGGCTTTGACCTGCATGAAGCCAAGGGCCGCCTGTTTGACCTCTTCCATCTGGTGGTAGAGCTCCAGGGCTTTGGGCTCGCGGCCGGCAAGGTCCTTTTCGAAATTGCCTTTGTAACCCAGGTGGCGGCCGTAGAGCATGAAGGGGTTGATGTAGCTCCAGACTTCGGCCAGGTGCGGCAGGTCGCGTACCTTCCGGTCCAGGTACGGGGCGGGCGGGATAGGGATGGCGGTGCGCACTTTGGAACTGCGTTGGGTGGTGAGCGGGACCGGCGCCTCCGCTACGGCGATTGCAACGGGGGGATCGGAAGCGGCCTGGTGGCTGGCCAGAAGCTGGGTTCGCTCGGCGGGGTCCATGAGCCGGTTCATGAGGCTCAAGCCGGTCATGGCGTCTTTGGCGTAGCAGACGGCTTCGCCGTAGGCCGGGGCGATGCGGGCGCGGGTGAATTTATCGCTGAGGGCGGCGCCGCCCACCAGCAAGGGCACGCCGATGCCGGCGCTGCGCAGGTCGCCGGCGGTGACCACCATCTGCTGGGTGCTCTTCACCAGCAGGCCGGAAAGGCCGATGGCATCGGGCCGGTGCTCGTGGAAGGCCTGAATGAGCACGTCGGGCGGCACCTTGATGCCTAGGTTAATCACCTGGTAGCCGTTGTTGGCGAGAATGATCTCGACCAGGTTCTTGCCGATGTCGTGGACGTCGCCCTTGACGGTGGCGAGCACTACCTTACCCCGGGCGCTGGTTTCGGAGCGCTCCATGAACTGCTCCAGATAATTGACGGACGCCTTCATGGTTTCGGCCGATTGCAACACCTCCGCCACGATCAGCTCGTTGTTATTGAAGAGGCGTCCGACTTCGCTCATGCCGGCCATCAAGGGGCCGTTGATGATTTCGAGCGAGGTGGCGCCTTCGGCGCGCTTACGTTCGAGATCGGCGACGAGGCCATCCTTGGTGCCTTCGATGACGTAGCGCGCCAGGCGCTCATCGAGCGGCAATTCCGCGGCGCTTTCCCGGGTACGCTTGACGGCCTTGCGGAAATGCTCGGCGATGGCCGCGATGTGGAACTGGTTGATGGCGGCCTTTTGCTCCGGGCTCTGCGCGCGCCAGTCGTCGGGCGCGGTGCGGAGCGCCTCGTCCGGGGAATCCACGGGAGGCGAGTTGAAGAGCAGGCTCTCGGCCAGGCGGCGCTCGCCGTCGGGAATGGAGGCGAAACGCTCCAGCTTTTCGGCGTTGACGATGGCCAGGTCGAGGCCGGCTTTGGTGCAGTAATAGAGGAAGACCGAATTCACCACTTCGCGCGCCGCCGCCGGCAGACCGAAGCTCACATTGGAAATGCCGAGCACGGTCTTGACGTAGGGCAGGCTGGCCTTGACCAGGCGGATGCCTTCGATGGTCTCCACCGCGCCGCCGATATAGTTGGCGTCGCCGGTGGCGCAGGGAAATACCAGCGGATCGATGACGATGTCTTCGGGCGGGATGCCGTACTTTTCGGTGAGGAGCTTATAGGAGCGCTGGGCCACGGCCTGCTTGCGCTCGCGGGTGAAAGCCTGGGCCTGGAGCTTGTCCTCGTCGATGGCGCCCACCACCAGGGCGGCTCCATAGCGTTTGGCCATGGGGCAGATGCGCTCGAATTTCTCTTCGCCGTCTTCCAGATTGATGGAGTTGATAATGCTCTTGCCCTGGCAATAGGTAAGAGCCAGCTCGACCGCTTTGGGATCGGTGGTGTCGATCATGAGCGGCGCCTTGATCTTGCGGACGAGCTTGCCGTAGAAGGGTGGGATATCGGCGATCTCGTCGCGATCGGTGGATTGCAGGCAGACATCCACCACGTGAGCGCCGTTGCGCACCTGCCAGCGCGCGATTTCGGTGGCTTCTTCCCACTTGTCGGCGGCCACCATGTTCTTGAACAGGCGCGAACCGATGACGTTGGTGCGCTCGCCGACGATGAGGGGGCGATTGGCGTCCTCGGCTTCCACCAGCTCGATGCCGGAGTAATAGGCGCGGTGGGAAGGCCGCGGCAGGGCGCGCGGGCGTTTCCCTCGGGACATTTCGGCGATGGCGCGGATGTGCGCGGGGGTGGTGCCGCAGCAACCGCCCACGATGTTGAGCCAGCCCAGGTTGATGAACTTTTCCAGTTGCGCGGCCAGGGATTGCGGCGTTTCCGGGAAGTGGCCCTCGGCATCCGGCAGCCCGGCGTTGGGGTAGCAGGAAATCGGGAAGCGCGACATTTCGTCGAGGGTGCGGATATGATCGGTCATCAGGTCCGGCCCGGTGGCGCAGTTCATGCCCACGGCCAGCAGGTCGTGATTGGCGATGGAGGCGTAGAGCGCGTCGATGGGCTGGCCGGCCAGCATGGTGCCGGTGCGTTCGATGGTGACCGAGGCTACCACGGGAATGTCGAACCCGAGGTCGCGGCGCAACTGGTCGACAGCCACGAGGCCGGCTTTCAAGCTGCCGGTATCGAAGCAGGTCTCGATGAGCAGATAATCGGCGCCGCCTTCGACGAGGGCTTTGGCCTGGACGTAGTAATCGGCACGCAGGCGTTCAAAGGCAATGGTGCCCTGGATATTGATGTCTTTATTGGTGGGCCCGATGGAGCCGGCGACGAAGCGCGGTTGAGCGGCGGTGGAGTATTGGTCGGCGGCCTGGCGCGCGATTTGTGCAGCGGCAAAGTTGAGCTCGTAGGCGCGGCCGGCGAGATGGTTATCGGCTAGCGCCACCGCGGAGCCGCCGAAGGAATTGGTTTCGATAATATCGGCGCCGGCTTCGAGATACTGGACGTGAATGCCGCCGATGACGTCGGGGCGGGTGACGTTGAGAATCTCGGGACAGTTTTCGCGCCCCAGGTAGTCGGTCTCGATGGAAAGGGGCGCCTGGTGAATCATGGTGCCCATGGCGCCATCGATGACGAGGACACGTTCGGCGAGGATCTCGGCGAGCGCCTTCCGGCGCTCCTGGGGGGTGGTCATAAGGGGTGCGCTGATAGTAGTTTAACAAGCCGGGTCCGGACTCAGTGCAGCGGTCGCCGGGCGCTTCGCCGCGGAAGGCCGCCGGGGCTGGTATCTTTGAAGATGCGGTCAA
Source organism: Bryobacteraceae bacterium (assembly GCA_052148435.1). Lineage (GTDB taxonomy): Bacteria > Acidobacteriota > Terriglobia > Bryobacterales > Bryobacteraceae > JBEKYD01. The sequence continues at coordinate 25,116 of JBKQIF010000155.1, read as the reverse complement.
GCCTCTATCGGACGCTTGGAATAGCGGCTCAAACCCGCGCTTCAAATTTCAACACGGGTAAAACGGGTTCAAACCACGCACCAAGGCTTGGCAGTTGTTGCGGGGCGGCCTAAAGATTTATAGTCGTGTTTGAGCGGATGAATCTTCCCAACGCACTCACCATTCTCCGGATCTTCTTCGTGCCGATATTGGTGGCGGCGCTGGTGCAGGACAATGTGAGCCTGCATATCCGCGGCTATTCGATCACCAACGAGTGGCTGGCGCTGGCTATCTTCCTCTCGGCCGCGTTGACGGACCTGCTCGACGGGTACCTGGCGCGCCGTTGGCGACAGGTGACCACGATCGGTACGCTGCTCGACCCGATTGCCGACAAACTGCTGATATCGGCGGCGCTGATTTCGCTGGTCCAGGTGCGAGTGCTGCCGGGATGGATGGCGATTCTCATCATCGGCCGCGAGTTTGCCGTTTCCGGCTTGCGGGCCATTGCGGCGGCGGAACGGTATACGATCAAGGCCAGCGACCTGGGGAAGACGAAGATGGTTTCCCAGGTGGCGGCGGTTTCGTGCCTGCTGGTGAGCGTACGCCACCCGGAGATGCACCGGCCGGGGTTGTGGCTGATGTGGGCGGTGATCTTCTTTGCACTGCTCAGCGCAGTGAGCTATTTCCGCAAGTTCTGGCGCAAGGTGGACGCGCGGATAAAGAAGCGGCGGCGGCGCGAACTGCTGCTATTGGAGCGCAAGCGGCAGCAGGAACTGATGGCTCAAAGAGGGTCGAGGGGCTCGCCGGATTTGCGCGCGGCGACAATCTGGAAGCCGCCGGAAGTGAGCTGAACGCTACGAACCTCTCCGCGAGAGCCCACCGAGCCGATGGGTTTTCCGTTGAGCGTGATGGTGACTCCGCCGGCATTGCCCAACTGGAGGAACACGGTGGAAGCGGCCTCCACGGTGCGGCTCTGATTGGGGCTCAAGACGCCGGAGAACATGTACTTGCCATCGGAGCGCACCAGTATCCACACCGGTTCTTCGGCGGTGAGGTCTACGCGGACGGCGCCGTGATCGCCCACCACATCGGTGGAACGTAGAATTGCGTTGACTGCCTGAGGAGCGGGATTGCCATCCGGCGGATTCGCGGTTGTCTCCGGGGTGGTTTCCGCAGTCCCGGGAGCGGCCGGTGCGGGCATGGACCTCGGCAGCCGGCCGGACACAGGGGCTGGCGGCCTGGGCGCGATGGTCTGCGCCGTTTCGCGAGCGGGTTGGGAGGCTTGGCGCCGCTGGTGCTGCCACCAGGTGTACACACCCGAACAGATCACCATGGCGAGAACCACCAGCACCAGCGAGCGCAGCGAGGCAGACCACCGTCCGCGATCCTCCCCCACCGCCTGCCACTCCTCCAGGCGAGGCAATTCGATGGGCTTGGCGCTGGGTCTTACCGGTGCGGCGACGGGTTCGGCCCATCGCGAGGCGTGGCCGGGCGCCGGCGGGGGCGGCTCGAACAACTGGCGCACCGCCTGTCCCATTTCCTCTTCGTCCAAGCCGAGAAGGCGGGCGTATTGGCGCACAAAGCTGCGCGCGAATACGCCACCGGGCAGCTTGGAAAAATCGTCGGATTCGATGGCTTCCAGGAGACGCTGGGAAACCTTGAGCTCTTTGGAAATCTGCTCCAGGCTGAGGTCTTGTTTCAAACGCTCCCGGCGCAAGGTCTCGCCGATGGATGTCATATTGGCTCCGCCCCGTATCTCTCTTTCATCATACAAAATAGGGACGTGCGGGGACATAGGGAGAAAAGCTGTCCGATTTCAGCGGTCGATAACCAAGCAGGTGTGGCTGAGGACCGAATGCCGATCGCTGAAAGCTCATTCACAGGCCGCGGGTGGAACAGGCGGCCGCGGCGGCTTGCGCTTCCTGACGAGGGAAGAAGGGCGAAACCGAGGACAGAGACCGGCCGAGGAAGTCGCGCGAGGACTGGCAGCCTCCTTGCTCAACCGCAGCCAGATGACGCCAGGCGACGGCGTCGGCGCGCAGGCTTGGCGCCACATCGAAATTGAGGGCACTCGAAAACTCCGCTTCGGCGCGTGCGTAATCCTTTCGCCGGTAGAGCAGAATGCCGCGATACAGGTGGGCTTCGCCGGATGCCAGTTCCCGGGCCGAAGCGAAGGCGGCGCGGCTGGCGAGATTGTAGTCGGCCAGGGCGTCGTCCGGATGTCCGCTCCGTTCACGGGCCAGGGCGCGCAAATAGAAAGCGCGCGCGTTTTCCCGGCCGATGGCAGCCGCGCGGTCCAAGGTGGCGATGGCGCCGGAGTAATCGCCGGCGAGAAGACGCGCTCCGCCCCATTCGGTCAACGAAGCGGCCCAATCGGGCTGCGGGCGCAAGCGGCGAAACCAACCGCTGCCGGCGCGGTCCCGGTCCCAATCGGCTATGGCTTGGCCAAAACGAGCCGCGGCGTCGGAATACCGGGCGTTGCCAAAGGCCTGCAGTCCTTCCGCCCAGTTGCTCCAGCCGGCCGCCTCCGGACTGGAAAAATCGCGGGCCGCGCCGGCCGAATCGCCCGAGCGGAGGGCGATCCAGCCCAGCCATTCGCGGCCCACATCGGCATACGCCTGGCACAATTCGGTGGTGGTGAACCCGGCGTCGCAGGAGGGGCGATCTTCCGCTACGGCCAGTGCGGCCTCGGCCGCGGCCATCGCGCCTTCAGCGTTTGCAGCGCTGCCGTCCGCGCCGGCTCCGTGAATGCGGGCGAGAGCCTCTGCCACCGGCAGGATCCCGGGTATGGGTGGTTCGGCCTGGTTTCGCTTGACGGGATGGGCTGCCGGCCAGGTTTCGATGGCCTGGTGAAACTCGGAGGCCGCGTCGTTCCATCCTTGCAGTTCATTTCCCGGCGAAGTTTGGCTTCCCAGGGCTGCAGCCACCAGCGTGCAGTAGCCTTTACGGTAGTGGATCAGGGGCAATTGGTCGGGTGGGGTGATGGATACCAAAGCCGCTTGCGACTGCTGACAGGCGGATGCTTCGACCAGCCCCGGGGAAACGGCGAGAGCGACGCGTTCGTAGTCGGCCTCGGCGCGCGCCGCCAGATCCGTCCACTGGGGTCCCCCACCTGCCCACGACCTGGGTACCATAACGATAGTTAGTACGAAAAAACTACCCAGACGGCACCGGTTCTGGCGCTTCATGCCAACATTGTGGCATCCGAAGGGCCACCTCTCGCAGAGTTCCATTTAAACCTCCGATGAACACCGACGAACAAAGATAACTCCATTGCTTTCTTCATCTATGTTCATCGGCGTTCATCGGAGGCCATGTCTTTCTTCGGCCGCTGCCCGGTTAGCGCGTGTAAATTGTTACATCCACGTTCATGCCGGGACGGAGGACAAGGCCGTTCGTCTGATCGACCAGGATTTTCACAGGGATTCGCTGCACCACTTTCACGAAGTTGCCGGTGGCGTTTTCGGGCGGCAGGAGGCTCATGCGGGCGCCGGTGGCGCCGGCAATCGAATCCACGTGGCCGACCACGCTCTTGCCGTACATGTCCACCTGGATTTCGGCGCGCTGGCCGGGTTGGACGTGAGCGAGCTGGGTCTCCTTGAAATTGGCGGTAACCCAGGTGGTATTGAGCGGGATGACAGCCATGAGCGCCTGGCCGGGCTGCACTACCTGTCCCACTTCGACGCTCTTGCGGGTAACCACGCCGTCCACCGGCGCGACGATGGTGGTGTAGCTGAGCTGGAGCTGGGCGGCTTCGAGGCTGGCGCGCGCCTCGGAGACGGCGGCGGCGGCGGTGGCCGCATCCGCCTGGCGGATGGCGACCTGCTTGCGATTGGCCTGGGAAAACGTCAATTGGGCCTTGGCCTGATCCAGGCGCGAGCCGGCGGCTTGGAGCGAGGCCTGCTTGCCAGCGGCGTTTTGACGCGCGGATTCCAGCTTCTGCTGGTCGGCGCGCAACTGGCTGGCGGCCACTTTAGCGGCGGCCACGTAGGCGTCGTACTGCTGCTGGGAAATCTCGGCTTTGTCGACCAGCGGCTTCATGCGGGCGAGGTCGGCCTGCGCCTTGTCGTTGTCGGCTTCGCGGGTGTGCACGTTGGCTTGGGCAACCGCCAGGTCGGCGCCCGCGGCTTGCTCGACGCCGATGCGCGCGCGTTCGAGCTCGGCCTGGGCGTCGCTCACCCCAGCCGAAGAAGCGTTGGTGGTGGATTCGGTGGTCTCGCTGGTGAGCGGAACTCCCACCTGGGCGGAGCGTAGCCGGCTTTCCGCGCTCTCGAGGTCGGCCTGAGCCAGATCGACGCGCGCCTGGTAATCGCGCGGGTCGATACGAACCAGCACCTGGCCTTCTTTGACCGGCTGGTTATCGAGCACCGCGACTTCCACCACGTTGCCGCCGATCTTGGGGGCAATGGCGGTAATGTGGCCATCCACCTCGGCGTCGTCCGACGAGACCCGGTCCTGGAAGTGCAGGTACAGTGCTACGCCCACCGCGACGGCGACGAGCAGCACGAAGAGCAGCAGCCACTTGGCGCGGTTGTTTCGAGCCGGCGTTTGGTCGGCCGGCGCTTCGGTTGCGGGCAGTGTTGCCACGGGTTCCTCCAGCGATTGCATTTATTCCACCATAACCGGTCCCTTGGTGGGGCCGGCCTTTCTCATGAAGAACATCAAAGGGACGATGGCCAGAAACAACACGGCCATCACCAAGAAAGCGTCCGCGAACGAGAGCATATTGGCTTGCCGCAGCATGCCGCCGTAAATCAACCCCTGCGCCTGCGCGTCCGCACCGGCCAAGCCGGCGCCGCGGGTCCGGACCATGGCGGCCGTATTGGCCAGCGAATCGCGGAAGGCTCGATCATAGGGAGTCAGATGCGCCACCAGGGTCTGCTGATGCACCTGAGCGCGGCGGGCCAGCAGCGTGGTAATGGTGGCGATGCCCGAACTGCCGCCGATATTGCGGGCCAGGTTGAACAGCCCGGTGGCATAATTGGTCCGCTCCCTAGGTACCCGCGCGAAGGCGGCGACGCTGATCGGCACGAACAGGAATCCCAGCCCGAAGCTCTGCACCACGCGGGCCCGAACAGCCGAGCCGTAGTCGACGTCGAGGTTGAACCGCGACATCATGAGCAGCCCGGCGGCGGAAACCAACACCCCGAAAACCACCAGCCAGCGCGCCTCGTACTTTTTGAGCAGCAGGCCGACCACCGGCATGCAAACGCAGACGGCGAGGCCGCCGGGGGACAAGACCAATCCGCTGAGCATGGCGGTGTAGCCGAGCAATGTCTGCAGGAACAAAGGCATCAGCGTGGTACTGCCGTACAGGACGAATCCCATAATCAGCATGGCGACTGTGGCGAGGGTGAAATTGCGTTCCTTCAAAACGTGGAAATCGATGATGGGATGCTCCTGGCGCAACTCCCAGAACACCACGGCGACCAGAGCCAGGACCGTCAGAATGCTGAAGACCACGATGAAATTGGACGAGAACCAGTCTTCTCTCTGCCCTTGGTCGAGGACCACTTCGAGCGATCCCAGCCCGAGAGCCAGCAAACCGAAACCGGCGTAGTCGATTCTCAGCCCATCGCCGATCGAGCGCCGGACCTGGTAAGGGGGGTCGAAAACCAGCAGCGCCGTCAAGACCAAGGACAGCAAGCCCACCGGCAGATTGATGAAAAAGATCCAGCGCCAGGTAGAGTTGTCGGTGATCCAGCCGCCCAGCGTGGGGCCGACGATGGGCGCCACCACCACCCCCAGACCGTACACGGCCATCGCCATGCCGTGTTTCTCGCGGGGGAAGGTTTCCACCAGGATAGCCTGCGACATGGGCTGCAGGGCGCCGCCGCCAATTCCCTGCAGCACCCGAAAGAAGATCAGCAGACCGATGGTGGGCGCGAGGCCGCATAGCACCGAAGCGAGGGTGAACAAAGCCACGCAGATCATGTAGAAGCGCTTGCGGCCCATCAGCATGGCGAACCAACCACCCATGGGCAGAACAATGGCGTTCGAAACCAGGTAACTGGTCAGCACCCAGGTAGATTGATCGATGTCCGCGGAAAGATCGCCGGCGATATGCGGCAGGGCGACGTTGGCCACGCTGGTATCGAGCACTTCCATGAAGGTCGCCAGCATCACCGTCATGGCTACGATCCACGGGTTGATTTGCCTACCTGGCGTAGAGCGTCTCCATCTGTCCGGCGGCGTGCGCCACGTCGGCGCGGGCCTGGTTGAAGCGGTAGAGGGCCGCGATCTGGTTATCGCTGGCGCGGGCCAGGGCGTCCTGGGCGCTGATCACCTCGATGTTGTTGGCCACGCCGGCCTGAAAGCGGTCGCGCGCCTGATCCACCTCCTGGCGTGCCAGCTCGATGCCTTGATTGGCTACGTCGACCTCGTTGCGGGCCGCCGCCATCTGCGCCACGGCGGTCTTCACTTCGAGCGCGATGCGGTTGCGCAAGTCCTGTTCCTGCTGGGCGAGCTGCCGCAGGGCCAGATCGGCCTTGGCGCGCTCGGCCTGAATCCGCCCGCCGGTAAACAGCGGCACGTCCAGGGCGAAGTAGAACTGGTACTGCGGAATGACGGAATCGGGCGCCAGCCCAAGCTGCGCCCACGACCCGTTGGCCGAAATTTTGGGCAGGCGCTCATCGGAGGCGGCCTGGCTGCTCAACTCCAGCCGCCGCCGGTCGCTGGCGATGCGCTGCATCTCGGGGCGGGAAGTGTAGGCGTGCTCCAGGGTCCGATCGGCATCGGTCTGCGGGGTTTGAAAGAAGTTGCCCTGGTCCGCCAGCTCGATCTTGCGGTTGGGATCGATGTTCAGCAGCCGCGACAGACCGAAGAGCGAGGTCTCCAGGCTGGTTTGCGCCACGATCAACCGCTGCTTTTCATTTTGCAGCTCGACGTTGGCGCGCAAAGTATCGATGCCCGTGCCGACGCCGTTTTTTTGCAGGTCCGCGGCTTGATCGTAAAGAGCCTGGGCCAGCTTGACCCGCGATTCGGCGGCAGCCACGTCCGCCGCCGCCCGCTGGCTGCCCAGGTATTGCGACACCACCAGCAGCACGCTCTCCTCGCGCACCGTGATTTCATCCGACCGGGCGGAGCCGACGCCAGCCTGGGACGCGCGATACCGCCGCCATAGCGTAAGATCGAAAACCGGCGCCTGAAAGCCCACCCCGGCCTGGAAGATTTCAAATGGCCCAATATGCCCGGGAAAACCAGGAATCGGTCCTCCGAACAAGGCTTGGACGTTTTCCCGGTTGACCGATTCGGCGACGCTGCCGTCGATGTGCGGAAGCAACCCGGAGCGAGCCGTCCGCACATCCTCCGCGCTCTGCGCCACCTCGAGATTTGCCAGAATGACCCGCGGATTCTGCTTGAGAGCCAGATTCACCGCGTCGTGGAGGTTCAACTGCAACGGAGCCGCATCCTGGGTCCAACCCCGTCCAGCCAGCAGCAAGAAAAAAGCTCCCGCAATCGTCGACCGTCTGTTGATCACGCCCGGAAATATGCAATCCCAATGCCGGTGTAGTTTACTGATTTAATTGGAAAGCGCTGCTGTCGAGTGCCGAAATACGGGCAGTGCCAGGGTCTTCTGCCGGAATCGGGCGTTCATGGCTTGCGGCTATTCAGGCCGAGCTTACGCATTTTGGCCTGGAGGGTGGTCCGTTTCATGCCCAATCGGGCGGCGGCGCCGTTTTCGCCGCCCACCTTGCCGCCGGATTCCCCCAGAGCACGCTCGATGGCCTCGCGTTCGGCGTCGGCCAGCGTGACCGCGCTGGCGGTGGAAGCAACCGGCTCGGCCGGCTTCACCGGCACGCGCGTGAGTTCCCGCACGGGCGCTTCGAGCGAGGCGCCCTGCGACAGAATCACGGCCCGCTCGATGAAATTCTGCAGCTCGCGGATATTCCCCGGCCAGGCGTAGCGCTCCAGCGTCTGCATCGACTCGGCGGGAATGTGGGTGATGCGTTTGTGCATCCGGCGCGCAAACTGCTGCACGAAATAGCGCACCAGCAGAGGGATGTCTTCGCGCCGCTGACGCAGGGCCGGCGCGGTGATGGGAAAGACGTTCAGGCGGTAATAGAGATCGGCCCGGAACTGGCGCTGTTCCACCATTTCCGCCAGATTGCGATTGGTGGCGGTTACCAGCCGCGCATCCGTGCGGATGGTCCGCGAACTGCCCAAACGCTCGAATTCGCGCTCCTGCAGAACGCGCAGCAGCTTGGTCTGCAGTTCGAGCGGGATCTCGCCCACTTCGTCCATGAACATGGTGCCGCGGTGCGCCAGCTCGAAACGGCCCACGCGCTGCGCGATGGCGCCGGTGAAGGCGCCTTTCTCATGGCCGAACATTTCGCTTTCGAGCAGGCCGGTGGGAATGGCGGCGCAATTGAGTTTGACGAAGGTGCCCTGGCGCCGCCCACTGAGGTCGTGGATGGCTCGCGCCAGTAATTCCTTGCCCGTACCGGTTTCGCCATAAATCAGGACAGTGGAATCGGTCGGAGCGACGGTTTCGACTTGTTTGAGGATGGCCTTCAGAGCGCGGCTCTGCCCGATAATATCCTCGAAGCGGTTGTCGGTGCGGATTTCGTCTTCGAGGTAGACTTTTTCTTCCGCCAGGCGCGCATTGAGCTCTTCGATGCGCTTATAGGAAAGGGCGTTTTCGAAGGCAATCGCGATCTGCCCCGCCACCTGGGCGTAGAACGGGATGTCCTCGGGGTTGAAAAAACCGGGCTGCCGCGAGCCTACGCTCAACATGCCCAACGCTTCGCCCATGAAAATCATGGGGGTCGCGCAGATCGACCGAATGCCCTCCTGCTCGAAAACGGCGCTGGTGACGGGCGACATGCGGCGGATGTCCTCGAAGCCCAGCACCCTCCCTTCCCGGCCGCGAAAAATGATGCCCGCCAGAGTATCCGCCACCGGTATTTCCGCGTCCTCCTGCATGGCGCCCTGGCTGTCCGGGAAATCCAGAACTTCCAGCCGCAGGACGTCTTTTTCCGCGTGGTAGGTCATGATACTGGCGAAATCCAAGCCGAAAATGCGCCGCAACGCGGAAGCCACGGTCTGAAACAGGGGCTTCATCGACAGGCAGCTTACGGCCGCGTTGCTCACTTCCAGCAGCGCCCGCAGACGGTCGCGCTCCTGCGCCAGTTGCCCCTCGTATGCTTGCGCGGCCTCGGCGTTGAGGGCGTTATCCACGGCGATGGCCACCTGCCGCCCGACCTGTTCCATGAATTCGATATCTTCGGGCGAATAGGCGTTCTTTTGGGTGGAACCGAAGGTCAGGCCGCCCAAATCGTGCTGCGCGGTGAACAAAGGCAGGGTGCAGAAGGATTCGCAGCCATTGGCCTGAATCAACTGCTGCAGGCGGGGGAACCGGCCCAGGGCCTGGGCGTCCGGAGCGTAATAGGGCCGGCGCTCGCGCAGCGCGAGCGTAGTCGGAGTTTCCTCGCCGGCGACTTCGGTTTGCGGCTCGTCTACCACCGCGTGGTCGGTTTCCAGAATGTGCAAGCGTACCGTCTGGCTCTTCGAATCGAGCAGCGTGAGCACAATGAAATCGAAGCGAACCAGGCTTTTCAAGCAGCGGCTCAGATCGGCAAACAGAGTCGAGAGCTGGCGGTGCGCGATGATGCTCTGCGCTACTTCGAGGAGCGTCTCATACCGAACCTGAATGGGGTTTGGTGACATCGGAGTGGGGACAAGCATGTCGCCGCCGCGCTAGCTTTTCTTCAACCGTAGCACAACCACTCTGGCCGCCCATTATGGCGGACTCTCTCAGCAGCGCTCGTATCAGAGGTGTGGCCGCCCGCAGCCGAACTCCGGCCTTTTGCATTTCCGCGAGCAGGGCTTGACCTTCGCCGTCCACGAAATCGACTTCTTTCAGATCGACCGTCGCGGTTCGGGACTGTAGTGTCGAAGCCGCCGTCTGCCAGCACTGCCGCAGTTCCCCAACCCAGGCGCCACAGAGCCTGCCTTCCAGGACGAAGAGCAAGCCGGCCTGGTAATCGTGAAGCGTGATCTTCAACATCCGACCTGCTGAAAAGCACGAAAGATGCCAACTCCGAGCCGGCTTTGCAATGAACCATTTGGCGCGGGAAGGAGAAGCCGGGACAGGCACTTGCCCAAATAGTGGCAGCGGGTTTTGGGCACGGGGCAAAAAAGAGCCGGGGGAGCGAACCCCGGCTCAGGAAAAGGAGACTTAGACGCAGCCCCAAACGCAACTTCGGCCGACTCCGCATCCGGGACTGGGTCGGGAGCGAGCACGAACCGTTGCCGGGTCCGGCTGACCGAAATCCCATCTTGGCCGAAATCGGACCCCAAGGACAGTCTCAATCGTACCCAGGCGGGACTAAGAGAACGGTTCCGGGGGTTCGTACTATCGTTAATGCCGAACCGATAGACACCGCTTCCGTCGCGGCTCGGCTGGGGACGCGCACCCAGCCGGACGCCACACGGCCTCTTGTCCGGCTGCTACAATCCCAAGTTGGCTCGCTCGCTCGAGAAGTCCATCGCTCACTTTCGTCGCGTCTTCAAGGCCTTTGAATACCGCGATTTTCGGGTGATGTGGATTGGTGCGTGCACTTCCACGATCGGCACCTGGATGCAGATCGTGGCCCAGGCATGGCTGGTCTACGAGCTTTCTCATTCGCCCTTTCTGCTGGGGCTCGATACCTTCTTGAACGGCATCCCCATCTTCCTGTTTTCGCTGTTCGGGGGCGTGCTGGCGGACCGCTTTGAACGGCGCAAGATGCTGCTGGCTTCGCAATGGGTGCAGATGGCCAGCGCGTTTATCCTGACGGCGCTGGTGCTGCTGCATCTGGTCCGGGTCTGGCACATTTTGATGCTGTCGTTCCTCTCCGGTTTCGCCCAGTCATTTGGCGGGCCGGCCTACTCGGCGCTGATTCCCACCCTGGTCCGCAAAGAGGACATGCCCAACGCCATCGCGCTCAACTCCATCCAATTTAATCTCGCCACCATCATTGGCCCCACCTTGGGTGGCATTGCCTTGGTCAAGCTGGGCAATGCCTGGTGCTTCGGCCTCAACGGCCTGTCTTTTTTCGCGCCGATCATTTCGCTGTCGATTCTGACCATTCGATTTCTCCCCCAGAAGACCGGCGACTCGATCCTGTCGAGCATGAAAGAGGGATTCCGCTTCATCCGCAAGCAGGACGGTATGGTGGGGCTCATGGTGCTGGCGTTTTGCATGACCTTCCTGGCTGTCCCGATGCGAACTTTTCTGCCGGTCTTCGCCGAAGACATTTTTCACCGAGGCCCGGCGACCTTCACCGCATTTGTATCGGTGATTGGGGTCGGCTCAGTGGCGGGGGCGCTGCTGGTGGCGTGGCTGGGTCAGATTCGCCGGAAAGGGATGGTCGCTTTGATCATGCTGATCGTCCTGGGCGTGGCGATCGGGGGCTTTGCGGTATCGAAGGTGTTGCCGCTCAGTTTCCTGCTGCTCTTTATTTGCGGGGCTTCCATGATCGGGGTTTTCACCATGGTGAACTCGCTGGTGCAATTGATCACCACCAATGAAATGCGCGGGCGGGTGGTGAGCGCGTACAATTTCGCCTTTCGCGGCGGAATGCCGATGGGAAACCTGATGACCGGCCTGCTCGTCCCAAAATACACGGCGCCGGTGGTGCTGGCCGTGGATGGGGCGCTGCTGGTGGTGCTGAGCATCTACTTCTTGACGGCCCAGCGCAAAGTGGCGGCGCTCTGATCCAATAGGATTAGGAACATGTTGCTCGAACTCGTACTCGCCGGATTTTTCGTTCAGGGCGCAACCCCGCTCGAAGCGGCTCGCGACCGCCAGGACCGGCCCGCGCTGGAAAAGTTTGTCCGCGAAACGGAAGCGGCCGCGGCCAAAGCCTCCAACGATGCGGAAGCGCAATACCGGTGCGCCCTGGCCGCATCGTACCTTGCCGAAGTGGATCAGGAACTGCGCGACAAGAAGGCCGCCAGGCAAGCCGCCGAAGTGGGTATCAAGGCCGCGGAAAGAGCCGTGGTCCTAAAGCCCGACGATGCCGAGAACTACCGTGTGCTGGGCACGCTCTACGGGCAGGCCATCACCGACCTGATGAGCGGCTTGGCCTACGGCCCGCGCGCCAAGGACGCGATTGCGAAGGCGGTCTCGCACGCGCCCAATTCGTCTATGGTCTACGTGGCGCGGGGGGTGGGCAACTACTACCTGCCGCCCCAGTTGGGGGGCGGGCTGGAACCGGCCGTCGCGGATTTCCGCAAGGCGATCGAGCTCGATTCCCGCAACGCCGAGGCCTACTTGTGGTTGGGCCTCAGCCTGCGCAAGGAGAACAAAGACGCCGAAGCCCGCCAGGCGTTTGAAAAATCTCTCTCGCTCAACCCCAACAGCGGTTGGGCGAAACAGCAACTCTCGAAGACTCCGGCCAAATGAAGCCAGCCGGGATTGCCGCGGCGGTCGGCGCGCTCTCGCTGCTGAGTTTCTTCCAGTTCCCGGGACACACATGGCTGCAGCAGGACACCCAGATCTACGTCGCCATCATGGAGCACGAGCGCGACCCGCGCGTGCTGGCCAACGATATTCTGGTGGCCGAGTCGCACGTGGCCTTCACGCTGTACGACGAGATCGCGCTGGCGGCACGCAGGATTACCGGCCTGGGCTTCCACGAAGTGCTCGCGACCCAGCAGCTTCTGACCAGGGCCCTGGGCATTTGGGGGCTCTACCTGCTGGCCCTGAGCCTGCTCGACGGGCAAGCGGGCTTGTCGCTCCTGGTGGCGGCCATCGTCTCGCTCGGCGCCACTGTTACCGGACCGTCGGTGCTGATCTTCGAATACGAGCCGTCGCCACGCGCGCTCGCCTACCCCCTCATCATGTGCGGGCTCGGGCTGGCGGCTGCCGGATGGCCGAGGGCCGCCGCCATGGCAGGCGCCATCGGCTTGATTTACCACCCCCCTTCGGCCCTGCCGTTTTGCGCCCTTCTCGCTTTGCTGGCTTTGCGGCGGCGCGATTTTCGCAGTTGTCTGCCCATGCTGGCCGGGATCGTGCTGGTGGCCGTTTCGGCAAGTTTTCAATCGCAAGGCGCCGCCGGAGGGTTCTTCCGCAAGCTGACGCCCGCGGATGTGCGGTTGCTGCGCATGCGAGCCGCTTACAACTGGATTTCGACGTGGGGGACAAGTCTGATCCTGCACTGGCTGTTGGTGTTCGGGATCGCTTGCGGGGCTTGGCTACGGTTGAGCCGGCGGACCGTTGGCGGCGCGACCAATGCGTGTCAGGAACCAGCGCAGGCCAAAGGCCTACTCCACGATTGTGGAGCAGGCAGCCTCTTGATGTGGCTGGCGGTAGTGGGGTTGGCGAGCATGCCGGTTTCCTGGCTGCTGCTGGAACGGTCGGGCTGGGCGTTCATCCCCGAGCTGCAACCCATGCGCAACTTGTTGTGGACCGCTCTGGCGGCGCAGCTCTTGGCGGCGATTGCCGGCATCCGCGCGGCGCTGCGGGGTTCGATGGCGGAATCCTTCGCCTGGCTCGCCGCGTCTTTTGCGTTTCCGGTGCAGGATGTGTTCACCCGGACGTGGTCCTGGCGGCACGTTTTGATTGTGGCCGGACTGGCGGGGCTGACGGCGGGGCTGGTTTGGTTCGCCGCGCGGCGCGCTTCCAGATGGGCGCCGGCAGTTGCGGCAGCCGCCGCCTTTTTCGCCATTCCGGGCTGGGGCCAGGTGGTGAACTACCCGCGCTTGCACACTCCCGAACTGGCACAATTGGCCGGCTGGGCGCGATCCGCCACGCCGCGCGACGCGGTATTTGCATTTCCGGACTCAGGGAGAGTCCCCTATCCCGGCATCTTCCGCGCCGAAGCCTTGCGCGCCGTCTATGTAGACTGGAAAGGCGGCGGGCAAGTCAATTTCCTGCCGCACTTTGCCACCGAGTGGTGGTTTCGCTGGCAGCAGATCATGGGCCAGCCGGCCGATCTCGCCAAGTACGACGCCCTGGGGATTCGGTACGTGGTGCTGGCTTCCCCCGACCGGCTGCCCGAACCGCCGGTTTTCGAAAATGCGCGGTTCGCCGTGTACCGGACCGGGCAAGAACTTCGCCCCTGAGATTGGTGGGGACACCTCCTGCTCTGAGGTAGGAACGTGACAGTGGAGTGGCGCCCCTGGCTCCCCAACTCGCAGCCAGGCGCGAATTCCAGCCTTGGCACGCCACGCGCCAATCAAAATTAGTATTCTAGAGGCAGGAACTTCCTGAATGCCTTACTTGCCGCGAGGGGTCGCACAGCGGACGGATCTCATCAAGCGTGTCAACGCCCTCACTACGCCCTTCCCGCCAGAGGTCCCAGGAGTTGTGAACTCGCGCTACATAGTCGACAACGACTGGAGCGGAGACCCAGCTATCTTTTTTTGGATCACCCTGTCGGATGAGGCAGCTCATCCGGCGGTCCTCTCCCAGACCACCCGACGCATCAAGAACTTCATCAACCAACAGCTCGATCCAGCCGGTCAATGGGATTTGATCCCGTACTACAATTTCCGGAGCCAATCCGAGCAGGCGAAGCTCAAGGAAGAGGTTTTTGGCTGACCGATGGCGTACCACGACGACCTGATTGAGCACGCGATTTCTCTGCTTGGAGCCAATTTATCGGACGAACCGAAACAGGTCGATCTTCGCCGGGCGGTTTCAGCGGCATACTACGCTCTTTTCCATTTGCTCACCACGGAAGCCGCCCAGAACTGGAAGCACCAAAGCCAGCGGAGCCGATTTGCCAGAATGTACGATCATGGCCGCATGAAGACATGCTCCTCGAAGGTTTCATCGCGCCCCCTTCCCAGCGATCCCGCCGAGATTCTCATAGCCGCGGACCTGAAGCTCGTCGCCGATTCATTCGTCGCGCTTCAGCAGGCTCGACACACGGCCGACTATGACAATTCCAAGATATGGTCGGACACGGAGGTTGCCGAGGCGATTGTTCAAGCCCGAGATGCAATGGACGCCTGGATGGTTATACGGGAGAAAGGAATGGCTCAGGAGTATTTATTCGATCTGATGGGAACCAAATCATGAAGCCGGCTTGAATTCCCACCACTTCTAAGTCGCGCGCCCAGTGGCCCGGATCGCCGCCGATTGGGTTATGTTACACTCGCTGTTCCGCCATGGCGCGGGAATCCGCCCGCGGAGGACTTTCTTGGTGCAGCATTCTGTCATCTGCTTTTGTCTGTCGCTCGGGCTGGCACTGGGTGTGGTGCTCCCCGGGCTCGTGGCGGCTGAGTTTCCGCAGGCCGTGATCACGAGCAGCACGGTTCGCGCGACAATTTACCTGCCAGATCCGCAAAACGGGTACTACCGGGCGACCCGGTTCGACTGGTCCGGCGTCGTCGCCAGCCTCGAATCCGGCGGCCATCGCTATTTCGGCAAATGGTTCGACCGGTACGATCCGAAAATCCACGACGCCATCATGGGGCCCGTCGAGGAGTTCCTCACGAAAGGCGCCGGACTCGGCTACGACGCAGCCGCGCCCGGCGGGAGTTTCGTCAGAATCGGGGTCGGCGCGGTGCGCAAACCCGAGGAGCCGGCATATCGCAGGTACAATACCTACGAGATCCTGGACACGGGTAAGTGGACTGTCCGAAACGGACGTGACTGGATCGAATTCGTGCAAGTGTTGACCGATGTGAACGGATACGCGTATGTGTACCGCAAGAGACTGAGCCTGGCGAAGGACCGGCCGGAGCTGGCCATCGACCACAGCCTCAAGAACACGGGCAAGAAGACCATCGAGACCAGCGTTTACGACCACAATTTCTACATACTGGACTCCCAACCGACAGGGCCCGACTTTGTCGCAAAATTTCCGTTCGCTCCACGCGCCACGAGCGACCTGGCAGGCTTTGCGGAGATCCGCGGGAAAGAAATTGTTTTTCTGCGGGAAATGACGGGGGAGCAGACCGTGCTTACCGACCTCGAAGGGTACGGTGGCACCGCTGCCGACTACGACATCCGGGTGGAAAACCGCAAGACGGGAGCCGGAGTCCGGCAGAGGAGCGACCAGCGCATGACAAAGTTGGTCTTTTGGTCGAATCCCAGGACGGTTTGCCCGGAAGCGTACATCGACATGCGGATCGAACCCGGCCAGGAATTCAAATGGCGGATCGCTTACGAGTTCTACACGGTTTCCTCGGCGGTGAAGTAATGAGGGTATGCCCGCTTTCCGCGGGCCGCAGAAAAGGAGCTTTATGAAACGCACGTTGTGGACGTTGGTTTTGGCGGTTCTGGCCGTCGCCGTTTGGCTGATGGCGCAACCGGTGGGCGATCCCTTGATCGAGGGCTTCCGCGCTGTCGAGGTCGCTTCGGTTTCCGACGCCATGGAGCAACTGTACGGGCAGCGCAACTACATGTCGCACGAAATGCGGCCGCTCGCCACCACCAAGTTCGCGGGCCCCGCCGTAACCGTACTGTTGAAGAAGGAAGAACACAAGGAGGGATCCAAAGCTTCCCAAGGCATGCTGGACGCCATCGACAACGCCAAGCCGGGATCGGTCTACGTGATGGTGCTGGAGGACGGCGCCGACTACGCCGGCATGGGCGGACTCATGGCGACCGCCATGAAGTATCGCGGCCTGGCGGGAGCGGTAATCGACGGCAGCGTGCGCGACACGCCCCAGATTCGCAAACTCCAGTTCCCGGTCTTCAGCCGCGGCGTCGTGCCTTCAACCACCATCAACCACTACCGGTTCGCGGGAGTCAATGTTCCGGTCACGTGTGCGGGAGCGCGGGTGGCTCCCAACGATATCATTGTGGCCGACGAGGACGGAGTGGCCGTGGTGCCGCGCGCGCATGCCGAGGAGGTCCTGAAGAAGGCCGAGGCTCTCGACAATACCGAGCACAGCATGCTGCCGTTCATCGAGAAGTTTAAGTCGATTACAGAAGCCGTGGCCAAGTTCGGCAGAATCTAGCCTGTGATTTTGTTGTGGGGCGGACCATCGTCTTTTGTGGTCTGCCTTGCCTGGAGCAGGCGTTTACGCCTGCAGCCTCTCAGCGCGGATAAGCCCCGGCGATTTTCTTCACCAATCCGTGCAAGCGATGGAACCAAGGCGTACCCGGAAGGAACATGAACGGGCATTCGCCCGGCACCACCGAGATTCCGTTCGCCGCGCAAAACCCGATGGCGTCGGCGCTGACCGCTCCGGCTCCCCCGGCGCGATACATCCAGACGCGCCGGATTCCCGCCTCCGCGCAGTCGCGCACCACCTGGGCCGTGACGGCGGGAGCCGTCAGCAGCAGCGCCCCGTCCGGCGGCGGATCGATGTCCTGCAAACGGGCGAAGCACTTTTCGCCGTCCATTTCCGCGACTCCCGGATGAACCGGGATGGCGTCGTACCCGCGCGCGCGAAACTCGCGAAACAGCCTGCGCGAGAACTCCGCCGGCCGGCTCGAAACTCCCACAAAGGCCAGCCTCTTCTGCCCGAGGAAGTCCTGAATTCGCTCCATTGCGGTCATTGAAATCGGACCCTCCTGTCCGATACTAACACCGGCCGACCCTCACCCCTTCGAAGGATCGGGGCTGGGTGTATCCTGAATAGGACCGGGAAGTCCTAAATTGAAGACCCGATGGTTGAAAGGTGAACGGCCATGCAAAACAGACTGGTACCCGTTCTGATCCCGCTTTCGATCGTGCTCGCCGCCGGTATGCATCTGACGAGCTGTGGGCCAAAGGTTGCGGTGGTTGACACCGCCCAGCTCACAATGTTTCGGCCCTTGCCCGAAGCGGTGGAGTCGCAGAAGAACCCCATCACCGAGGCGAAGGTGAATCTGGGCCGCATGTTGTACTACGAAGCCAGGTTGTCCAGGAACCAGGACGTATCCTGCAACTCCTGCCATGACCTTGCCAACTACGGAGTAGACGGGCAGACGGTCTCCGACGGCTTCAAGGGCCGGAAGGGCACGCGCAACGCTCCTACGGTGTACAACGCCGCCGGCCACTTCGTGCAGTTCTGGGATGGCCGCGCCGCCGATGTGGAGGAGCAGGCCAAGGGCCCGGTCATGAACCCGGTCGAGATGGCGATGTCCTCCCCTAAGGCTGTGGTTGCGGTGCTGAAATCCATGCCCGGGTATGTCGCCGCGTTTAAGAAGGCCTTCCCCGCCGATAAGAATCCCGTCACGTTCGGAAACGCGGCCCGGGCTATCGGAGCCTTCGAGCGCAGGCTGATGACGCCCTCCCGCTGGGACAAGTTCCTCAAGGGAGATCGGACAGCCCTTACCAGCGCGGAAAAAGCCGGTTTTAGCGAGTACATGGAAGCGGGCTGCCAGGCCTGCCACGCGGGAACCTATTTGGGCGGCGCGATATACCAGAAACTCGGGGCGGTGAAGCCGTACCCGGATGCTTCCGACGCCGGACGGCAGGCCGTAACCAAGCAGGAAAGCGACCGGCTGGTCTTCAAAGTACCCTCGCTGCGGAATATCGACAAGACCGCGCCCTACTTCCATACCGGGAAAGTAGCGCCTCTGGAGGAAGCGGTGAAGGAGATGGCGCAGTACCAACTGGGCAAGCAGCTCAAGGCCGACGAGATCGCCTCCATTGTCACCTTTCTGAAGACGCTCACCGGCGAGATTCCGGTCGAATACATCAAGCCCCCCGTGCTCCCCAAGAGCACCGCGAAGACACCCAAACCGAGCAATACCTGACGGCGCCGGGCGTCATTGCGGCGACGTCAGAGCCTTCAGATACCGATAATAAAACTCGACGCCATCGTAGTAGGAACCGACCCGCACCCGTTCGTCCTTGCCGTGCGCCCGAACGTCGTCCTGATCGATGGCGACTCCGCCGACGCCATAACTCGGCAGGCCGGCGGCAATCGTATAAATGCTATCGGATGCTCCGGTTTCCATGTCGGGGATCACCGGCGCTCCGTTCCACATCTCGCCGGCGATCCGCGCCAGCGGCTTCAGGATCTCTTCGGGAGGCAGAATGGGAGGAAACGCCTTCTTCTCCGGAGTGCGGTCGTAAACGTTCCCGGCGTCGTCCACGTACCGCACCACGATCTTCGGGTCGGCCAAAATTCGGACCAGCTCTTGGCGGATCTCTTCAGCCGAATGCCCCGGCAGAATGCGGCAGTTGACGTTCGCCTGGGCAAGCTGCGGCAGCGCATTGTTGGCGTGCCCCGCGCTCAGCCGCGTGGCGACGCACGTGGTGCGCATCGTCGAGTTGAACCGCGCATCGGCGGACAGGCGGGCGACCGCGGCGCCGTCGGGCGGTGTCCGCAAAATCGCCTTCATATCGGCCGCCGTCTGGCCCGTCTCCAGGGAGGCGCGCCGTTCGAAATAGGCGCGCGTCACCGCGTTCAGCTCGAACGGAAACGGCGCCCGTTCCAGGCGTCCCAGCGCATCGGCGATGTGATAAATCGCGTTATCCGGGACGGGCAGGGAACTGTGTCCGCCCGGGTTAGTCGCGCTCAGTTGAAAATCGGCGTACAGCTTTTCGCTCGCCTCCACGTCCAGGTTCACTGGCTTTCCCTTTACCGTGGTCACTCCGCCCGCGTCGGCGTTGAGCACGAATTCGGCGGCGATCAGATCGCGGCGATTCTTCAGCAACCAATCGACGCCATTCGACTTCCCGCCCTCCTCGTCGGCCGTTAATGCGAGGATAAGATCGCGATCCGGGCGGTAGCCTTCGCGATGTAACCGGATAAACGTGGTGACCAGGATGGCATCGTTCACCTTCATGTCCTGCGTCCCGCGTCCATAGAAGTAGCCGTCTTTTTCGACAAAGTGGAAGGGATCGGTAGTCCAATCCTCGCGCCGCGCCTCCACCACGTCCAGGTGGCCGATGATCAGGATCGGCTTCGGCGGGCCGCCGCTTCCGCGAAGGCGTGCGACCAGGTTGCCCTTGCGGTCGTTCGGGCCCAGAACCTTCACGTCTTCGGGTGCAAACCCCGCGTCGAGCAACCGCTTCGCCATGGCCTCGGCAGCGACCGTGGTGCTGCCTGCCGAATCCGTCGTATCGATCTCGACGAGCTGTTGAAAGATGTCGTGCGCCAGACGGCGCGTCGCTTCGTCGAGCGGCGCGGCCGGAAGCGGCCCAAGCAGTGCCACGCCCGCGAGAACGCCGAGCCAGCGATTCTTCATAAATCCGGTTCGACTATCGCCGTGAATTCGTTGCGCATTCCCTTATTCTATCGCTGGCGACAGGCTGGAACCGCGCCGGCTCACTTCTCGAAGGCGCGGAACCGGTCCTCCAGGTCTTTTTGGAGACGCGCTTTTTGGGGTTCTTCGACGAAGGCGTATTTCAGGCTGTTGCGCGCCATCTCCTTCAAATCGGCGTAGCTCAGTTTGTAGCTGATCGCGGCGCGCAGGAACTCCTGGGTCAGGTGGGTGCGCGAAACACCCTCGTCGTCGGTCGAGATCGCCACCGGAACGCCGGCCTTCAGGTATTCCGGCAGCGGATGCTGGTTGCCGCGCACGCCCAGAATCATGTCGTTGCTGGTAAGGCTGATCTCCACCATGACGTGCTTGCGCCGCATCAGTCCGAGGAGGGCCCCGGAATCGTTTTCATACAAGAGATCCACGCCGTGTCCGATGCGCTCCGCCCCGGCTGTTTCCACCGCCTCGCGGATGTGAAACCGTAAACCCTCCGGCGGCACCAGCCCCGGCGCCAACTCGCCGGCATGCAGGGTTACGTGCACCTTTGGATAGGTCTGGCGCAGGTATCCCATGATGCGCATGTGCAGGTGGTAGTCGCGCATGGAAATCGCGCCGTCTTCCGCCTGCACGAAATTCACGCCCACAAGCAAGGGATCGGCCGCGGCCAGGCGGAAGCCCGCCAGCGCCTCCGCGAAGACTTGTTGGCCGGGCGATTCGCGCAGCACCTCGAACAGGTACCGCACCACCACGCGGCAGGCGGGCGAATCCGGTTGCGTATCGCAGCCCAGCGCCGCGCGCCGCGATTTTTCGGTGTCGCCGAGGCGCGCGCGAAGTTGCTCGACGACGCTGTCGAGGCCGCCCGCCAGCAGTTGCCGGCGGGTAAGATCGAAATCCTGGTTCCAGCCGGCTTTGTCCGCCAGTGGATTAACAGGCTTGCCGTTGATGGCCATCACCTCCAGATACGACTCATTCTGCTCCGCCGCCCGGCGGGTCAAATCGGCCAGGAAGGCGCCGCGGTGTTCGGGCTTGACGGCGTTGAATTTGGCGAAGGCGGCGAAGAAATGATCGTGGCCGGATTCCCGCCCCGGCACGAAGCCGCGCATGGAGAAGCTGTCGATCAAGGCGTTGCGCAGAGTATTGTCGGAAGCGGAGCGTGCGGCGGGCACCTCGCCCTCCCCGCAGCCGCCATTCTTGTTCGGCGCCACCAGCGAGCCGGCCCGAAGGTTGGCGCACAGGCCGTCTTCGGCGGCGGCATCGAGGTAGCTTTCGGCATACACCGCTCCGGTCAGGTGGTTGTGCAGGTCGCCGCCCTTGGGCATGCGCAACAGAAAGGCGTAGAGCGCGGGCGGGTTGGCGCGTAACTGGGCCAGCCGGGCCTCCATGGCGCCGGACGGATCGGCAGCCAGCACAAGCGAGGGCCACAGCAGCGCGACCAGCCGGCGCGCGTGGCGGAAGGTCGAGGAATTCATAGCGGTTCCGGCACGGTTATTGATGTCACCCTAACACGGCGCGACGGCGCGGCGCGCGCGGTTTCGCTTGACTTTGGCTCGTCCCGTCCATACCATAAGCTCTTGCAAACGCTCCCAATTTAGCGGCCAAGCCCATGCCCTTACTGCCCTGTTTGCTTCTCGAAAGCGCGCCCGGACGCCTGCTTTCGCTCTCGCCGGTAGATCTCGCCATTATCATTCTGTATTTCGTGGCGGTGATCGGCATCGGCTTCTACCTCAAACGTTTCACCAAGACCGGTGAGGATTTCTTCCTGGCCGGCCGCGAAATGACGGCATGGGTCGCGGGACTCAGCTTCCTGGCGGCCAATTTGGGATCGCTCGAATTGATGGGCTGGGCCGGCTCGGCGTATCAATACGGCATTCTGGCCGCGCACTGGTATTGGATCGGCGCCATCCCGGCCATGCTGTTCCTGGCGCTGGTGATGATCCCGTTTTATTACATCTCGAAGACGCATTCGGTCCCCGGCTATCTGAAGCTGCGGTTCGGCGAGCCGTCGCGGGTGCTGGCGGCGGTTTCGTTCGGCTTCATGACGGTGCTCATGTCGGGCATCAACATGTTTTCGATGGCGCTGGTGATGAAGGTGATGCTCGGCTGGGACATCAACGTGAGCATCTGGATTTCCGCGCTCACGGTGGCCGCTTACGTCTTTCTGGGCGGACTGCGCTCCGCCATCTTCAACGAAGTGCTGCAATTCGTGCTGATCTGGCTGGGTGCGCTGCTGGTGGCGATCATCGGCCTGATCGAAACCGGCGGCTGGAGCGGCGTGGTGGCGCGCATTCACCATCTCAACCCGGGGCAGGATTATACCCACATGTGGCGGTCGATCGGCACCTTCACCGACAACCCCATGGGCATCAATTGGATCGGCATCGTGTTCGGCCTGGGTTTGGTGATTTCGTTCGGCTATTGGACCACCGATTTCCTGGTGGTGCAGCGGGTGATCGCGGCCAAGGACCTGCGCGCCGCCAAGATGGCCCCCGTCATCGGCGCCGCCTTCAAGATGTGCGTGCCGTTTATCGTGATTCTTCCCGGCCTGCTGGGCCTGGCCGTGCTGCCCATGAAGCTGGTGGGTGAAGACGTAGCCGCGGCGACCGGGGCGCACAGCTACAACGAAGTGCTGCCGCTGATGCTGGCGCGCTACTGCGGGCCGGGTTTGCTGGGACTCGGCATCACGGCGCTGGTGGCCGGCTTCATGTCGGGCATGGCGGGTAACGTGAGCGCCTTCGCCACGGTCTGGACCTACGACATTTACCGCGCCCTCATCCGCAAGGACGCCTCCGATGCGCACTACCTGGCCATGGGCCGCTGGTGCACGGTGCTGGGCGTGCTGGTTTCGATCGGCACCGCCTACCTGGCGATGCAGTTCCACAGCATCATGGATTACGTTCAGGCGCTGTTCAGCTTCTTTATCGCGCCGCTGTTCGGAACCGTGATTCTGGGCATGCTGTGGAAGCGCGCCACGGGCGCGGGCGGATTCTGGGGCTTACTGGCGGGCACGGCGACCTCTGTCGGTATGTGGGGGTGGGTGAAGCTGGACCACTCGGCGCTGCGCTACGTGGCGTTTTCAATGAACGCCAAGGCCTTGGCCGAGGACATGTTCCGCGCGCTGTGGTCGTGGGTCGTATGCATGCTCGTCACCGTCGCGGTAAGCCTGATGACGAAGCCGAAGCCCGAATCGGAACTGGTCGGGCTGGTGTACGGCTGCACCGACGTGCCTTCGGAAGGCGATCTGCTGCTCTACCAGCGGCCCGTTTTCTGGGCCGGCGTGGTGGCGGTGGTGTTTATCGTATTGCAAATCTTATTCTGGTAGCGAGGTTATCATCCATGAGCAATCGTCCGATGACGTTCGGCGTGATCGTCGGCAACCGCGGCTTCTTCCCCGATCACCTGGCCAAGAGCGGGCACGCGGAAATGATCGCGGCCCTTGAAAAAGCCGGCTACGGAGTCGTGATTCCCGGCCCCGAAGACACCAAGTACGGCGCGGTGGAAACGCGCGCCGAATCCGCTAAGTGCGCCGATCTGTTCAAACGCCACCGCGAGGAAATCGACGGCGTCATCGTCACTCTGCCGAATTTCGGCGAGGAGCGCGGCATCGCCGACGCGCTGCGCATGGCCGGGCTGAGCGTGCCGGTGCTGGTGCAGGCCACGCCGGATACCCCCGGCAAAATGCTGATTGCCGACCGGCGCGACAGCTTCTGCGGCAAGATGAGCGCCTGCAATAATCTGCGGCAGTACGGCATTCCGTATTCCTTGACCACGCTGCATACCGAGGCGCCCGATTCGGCCGAATTCTCGAAGGACATGGCCTGGTTCGCGGCGGTCTGCCGCGTGGTGCGCGGTTTGAAGGGATTGCGGGTGGGCGCCATCGGCGCGCGGCCGGCGGCCTTCAATACCGTGCGTTTCAGCGAAAAGCTGCTGGAAGCCAGCGGCATTTCGGTGGAGACTTTCGACCTTTCCGAAGTGATGGGCCGCATCAACCGCATGAGCGACACCGATCCGGCGGCGGTGGAAAAACTGGCCGCCATCCGCCGCTATGTGTCCACCGAAAGCGTTCCGGAACCGGCGCTGCTGAAGATGGCCAAGCTGGGCGCGGTGATCGACCGCTGGATGGCGCAGACCCAGGTTTCGATCAGCGCCATTCAATGCTGGACCTCGCTTGAAGAATTCTTCGGCGTGGTGCCGTGCACGGTGATGAGCATGATGAGCGACAGCCTGGTGTCGAGCGCGTGCGAGACGGATATCTGCGGCGTGGTCGCCATGCACGCGCTGCAACTGGCGTCGGAAACGCCCAGCGCCTTGCTCGACTGGAACAATAACTACGGCGACGACCCCGACAAAGCCGTCTGTTTCCACTGCAGCAACCTGCCCAAGCACTTCTTCAAGAGCGTCAAGATGGATTTCCAGGCGATCATCGCCGGCACGGTGGGGCGCGAGAATACCTACGGCACCTGCGTGGGCGTGGTGAAACCGGGGCCGATGAGTTTCGCGCGGTTTTCGACCGACGACACGGCGGGCAAGATCCGCGGTTATGTGGGCGAAGGCGAATTCACCGACGACCCGCTGCTCACCTTCGGCGGCGCCGGCGTGGTCCGCATTCCGCACCTGCAAAAGCTGCTGCGCTACATCTGCGAGAACGGTTTCGAGCATCACGTGGCCGCCAACCTGTCGCAGGTATCGTCGGCAGTGCGCGAGGCGGCGTCGAAGTATCTGGGCTGGGACGTGGTGGCGCACGAGTAGGGCTGTGTTACAGTTCCCCAGATTCTTCTCTGGCCGCGACGATTTTCGTGGCGCACGCACCTGCTCTGTGGGGCAGACCATCGTTTTTCGTGGTCTGCGATGCACTCGGCTGCTTTCGTGGAGTAGGCGTTTTCGCCGGCATCTGCCCTCTGGTGGTGCCTTTTGGTTGCCGCTCCGTTGTGAGGTGGACCCCATCGTTTGGACAAAATTTTGCCTGTCCTTAGATGGTGAAGCGGGCTAACCAAGAGGCGGCCCGAAGGCCGCCATCCATTCCGGGCTTGAATCGGCGCTCGGGTCGCATCCCT
>JBKQIF010000154.1:0-37772 GCA_052148435.1 Bryobacteraceae bacterium | reverse complement strand
TCTCGGTGAATCCTTCCGACTTCTCGAATCCGCCGGCAAAGGGCGATTGGGTGACCGCGTGGGGTGCTCAGTACGTGGTGACGACGGTGCGGCAGCCGGATGCTTACGGCATGCTCAACCTGGCACTGCTGCAGCGCGCGAGTTGACGGTTCCGTGATCAATCCGAAAACAATACTTGGCGAGTGGGTGACTGCGCTCCAGTCCTGCCCGGACTTGGTCGATGCGCTGGGCGGCGACGGCGACAACATCCGCGCATTCATGGAAGGGCTGGCTACCGACAACAATCTTCGACTGGCCATCCTACAGATGCCGCCCGGCTCGATTCTGGTTGCCTGGAATGGCACCACGCCGCGGCGTCTCACTGGCGGATCACTGCACTTCGCGCATCGCTTCTCGATCTACTTGCGGGCGCCGGAACAGAATTCCACCGCGACGTATGCCGATCTGTTCTGGCTGCTGGTGAGCGCAATACCAACGGGTGCTCCATCTTGGGCGTCGCTTCTGCATTTCCAGATCGATCCCGACTGCTACCCGATGGACATGGATCTGCCCTCCGCGCAGCGAAACACGGTTGTGGTGAGCGCGGACGGGGCGACCCTCGATTACTTCGAGGTGCAAGCAACGCTCATGGAGCAAGGCAATCCCGGCGGGGAATGAGGACAACATGGAAACGGTTTTTATGAGATCGCCGGATGGCGAAGTGAAGGAAGTCGAGGCGACCACCGAGGCTCTGACGCCCCGCATGGCGTCCGGTTGGCATCAGGTTCCCGCGCCAGCGGCGGCGCAGAAGCCGGTAGTTGTGGCTGAGGAGGAAAAGTAGCATGGCGAACATCAGTGAATTGCTGAACGGTTGGGGATTCGGCAAACAGACTGCCATCGGAACGGCGAATCTGGTAGCCACCATCTGGCGTCACACGAATCTCAATACCAAACCGTGGGCGAAGGTTCCCGTAAACGAAGACGACCGGGCGGAAATCGGTAAGGGCCACGAGTTCCCGACGCAGCTCTTCAAGTCGCATTACAACATGCCGGCCTACGAGCTCTCGAAGTACGCCTCGTCGGAGTTCCTCGCGTGGGCGCTGTCCTTCTCCATGGGCAACGTTGTCGTGAGCGGTAGCGGTCCGTACGTTTACACCATCGTTCCGGCGTTGGGGGCGACGAACCCGACCGGCCTGGAGTTGCCCTACTTCTCGTTCGTGCAGCAGATCCGGCCCGGCGGTTCCGCGGTGTTGGACGAAATGCTGGTGGGCTGCGCGGTCAAAGGCTGGAAGCTCTCGATCAAGAACTCGCCTGGCCGCGCCAGTGCGATGTGCTCGGTGGAGTGCGTCACCACCGGGCAGTACACTTCGCCCAGTGGCATCACGCTGCCGGCCATCTCCACGCCGCATGAATTCAATGCCGGCATGATCAGCACTCTGACGTTCAACGGCATCAACTACCTTACTGGCGGCAGCGCGAAGCAGTTCGTGTCGATGGAGGCGTCCTGGGAAAACAACTTCCGGCCCGGCTTCTTCCCCGGCTCGGGAGCGCAGGATGGCTATCAGATTCAGGGGCGCTTTGAGTGGGGTGACCGCGCCTTCGCGGTGCAGTTTGTTGTGCGCGTGCAGGCGGGATCGACCGAGTACGCGAACTTGATCAACCTGACCACCGGGACTGCCACGTTCACCATGACCCGCGACGCCAACAACTCGTTCACGATGCTCATCCAGAAGATGGGCTTCAACGTCGCCGAACTCGGAAACACAGACAGCATCGTGACGCTCCAGATCACCGGCGTTCAACTCTACGACCCCACCAACGGGATGGTGACGATGACAATCACCACTCCGCTACAGGGCATCTGCCAGTAGGAGATTCACATGGAAATCGAGAAGAAAGCGGGCTTCGATGCGTCGAAGCCGTTTGTGGTGCCGATCCTGTCGGGCGGCGAGAAGAGCTGCGAGGTGCGGTTCCCTTCGGACGAGGAGTGGTGCGCCTGGGCTCGTGCGCAGCGCACCGTGCGCCATTTCCTGGGGCGCGGGAAGTCGCAGAGCGAGGACGTGGACCTGCCGAAGATCAACGCGGAGCTGTTCGCCAAGATCCGCACAGACAAGGACGGTCCCGAGTTCGACGACGCCGAAGCCGGCATGGTGATCGGCCGCATTGAGCGGTGCGCCGTGGCCAACGTGGAGCGCGAAGGCATCAACTACCGGATCGAGATGAAAGTCCCCGGCGCGCGCGTGGTTCATGTGCTGCGGATGCCGACCGCCAAGGAGATGCAGGACCACGAGCGGGCCTCGACCAGCGTCGTGGCCGCGCGGAGGTCGGTTGAGACGCGGGCGTTCCTGGAGCCGAGCGGCGCGCTCTACGACAAGCTGCACATCTCGCACGAAGGATACGCCGGCACCGTGCCCATCGTTCACAAGTCGGCTGCGGTATCCGAGGTCATTGCGCAACTCGCTATCGAGGCCGACGAAGACCCGGAATAGCCGCGCCCGGCGACTGGCCGGAGGAGCCGGGCGTTCGATTCCTAATCCGGTCGGTGCTGCACCAGGGCGGGCTGTGTGGGCCTGACGAGGAATGCCCGGATCGCGTCTTCCGCTGCCGGGGATGCGGCTACTCTGCGCAGACCGAATTGGAGGGCTGCCCCGCCTGCGGCGCGGATTGGAAGACCATCGACGTCAGCCATGGCCCCGGCTGTCCGAAGAATTTGCTCGAAGAGGCGATGGATACGCCGAACGGCGGTCTCGTTCGACGCTGTTTCCGCATTCTGAACGCGAAGAACATCGGGTTGACGATCACGCTGGCGGATATCACCGAAGAGGAGTTCCGGGTGCTGGAACTGATCGAAGCCGAGCGCCAGGAGCAGATCAAGAATGGGAGCGGCGGCGCTCAAGGTCGCTAGGGAAAGACTCAAAGACCAACGCTACCGCTGGCGATTGAAGGCACAGCCATGTACGGCGTGATCAGTCAAACGAGGGCATATGAACCGGGATTTCCATTCAGAACTCATTTATGCGGCTTCAGTATGAACACTCTGCCCGTGTAGTTGATGCCCTTCATCCTCCACAATCTAGGCATCATAGGATCTTTATCACAAGCTATACATGGAAACGCGATCAGACAGCCGCCGCCAATGCTTTCGCTGCAACCGTGCGCGCTCCACCAGCCTGCTGACAGGCACTTCCTAATCGCAGTAAGTGCCTTTGCGAAGTCCGCTGAATAATAGCGTTCAATGGAGTCAACCAATTGCGTAACGGCCGACGTCTTGTCCGGAAGCTTATTAGGGTTTTCGGCTGTCCACAGTCCCAGGATATAACCGTTGGCTGCGACCTTATACCCGAATCCATTATTCTGCGTTATTCCATTGGAAAGGAGAAACTCGTATCGCTCCTGCTCGGCGGGAGACCGTTTGGAGGATTCATTTAAACCAGGTTCCAGGCGTCGCTTCGGTTTACCGAGCAACCTCGTCCAAAATGCCATCTTGGTCTCCTTGGTCCATCTTCGTTTGGCGTGGCGACGCTGCCCACGCGGCGTAGCAACTCATTATGCCAATGTCACGCATGCTGACAACCAGCCTTCCTACTTCCCCATAATGTACGCTACTCCCGGTTGTGTTCCATGTACCTGTCGACCATCCGTTCCACTTGACCAGCCATCCCGCCGATTGCTGGGAAAACCGCGCTCTGTGCTTCGTCCAAGGAGATTGAATTTAGAATGGCGTAAGTTTGCGCCAGTCGCAAGAATGCCGCTAGGTATATCACCGTGTTATCCGGACCGACGGGTCCGCAGCCCCCCATATTGTAGGTCGCTAGCGCGTTGATTCTGCCTTCATCTTCAGAGAACGTTTCAAGAAGCCTCCGATTCTTGGTGGCGCTGCGTCGGAACCATTTGCCGTGCAAACCGTCGCAATCCCGTTTGGTGATCATGCGGACATAATGCCACGCAGGAGGATGCAAATGCCGGTAAAGCAAGTGTGACCGTCGATGCTTCTCAACAAGAAGTGTGTAGGCGTCATGAAATCCGGCATTTAGCTCCCAGGCGGGTGGGTCCCATCCGCATTTCTGGCAGTTCGGTGCGCCAATGCCGCGCTCCTTCCGATTGATTGCCTGGCAGCTTCTGCACGCCCAATCGGGTGCCAACGTCACATCGGAAAACCTACATTTGAGAATATTGTGCTTGCCATCTTGAGGAGCGGGGCCGAGCCAAATACACAACGTCTTTTCGTGATTATTCAAAATCGGGGCTGGTGGGCATCCCAAGTCAAATTCGGTTCGTCCGGCGGCTCTGGCACCGACCGCACAAACCGTCCAGAGGCCGTGCTTACCACCGCTGAAAACCCAGTGATGAAATTCCTCGAAGGGCGAGCCGAGAACCTCGGGAACCCGTAATAAATCTTCGAGCGATGCGAAGTATCCGAACCCATCGCGTAATCCCGATGACGACTCTGCAGCCATCCATTGGGTGAATTCTGGAAAGGGCAAACTGGTCGCGGTCACTAACAATGCGGCGCCGGTCGGCTCATCAAAGCGGAAGCCACTCCCCCTGGCAGACCCGCTCGCAATGCAGTCGTTCACAATTTCGCAGGCATATCGCCCGTGCCGCGCCCACAGACCCTGTATTCTCTCGTGTAGCGCCCCACTTACATGCTTGTCCTGTAGCCTCATGGCCTTCAGGTGATTGCGTACTGTTTCATCAGCCCGCCGGACTAGCGACTCCATTGCCATGCGCAAGGCCCTTCAGCCTGAGTATTGAAGCCATTATACATCCCGAGATGGGAACAAACGCACGAAGCCGTTCGGCAGGGTGCGGCTAGCCATGCCCAGATTCCAAACCGTCGTCAAGCACGCCCGCTTCGTCTATTCCCCCTACACCGCAACCGAGATGCAGGGCTTCGCGCAGGTGCTGGCGGATTCGATCCGGGCGCGCATCCAGAAGGGACAGAACATTTACGACCAAGCGGCAGCGCCCCTGAAGCCCGCCATGCCGGGCCGGCGCGGCTACCCAGATTACAAGGCGGCTCGCGGTCTCCAGCCCATCCGCGATTGGAACTGGAGCGGGCATACCCTGCGGTGCCTGAAGGTTCTCACCGCGAATGAGAACCGCGCGGCGATTGGGTTTCTCGACGAAGCCCTTCCTGGCCGGCGGCTGACAGCTCCTCAGATCGCCGCCTTCAACAACCGGCGCGAGGCGCAGTGGGGTGTATCGCCGCGCGACCGCCAGGCTGTGCTCGCCGCATTTCAGGCTCGCCCCTTCGTGATGCTCAAGGCAGCGTAAATGGCCGACCAAGCGGAACGCGTAATCCTCGAAGCCGAGGACCAGGTCACCCCGATAACGGACAAGGCCAACGCCGCCCTCGACGGCTTCGAGAAGAAAGCGGAATCGTCGCACGGCAAGGTCATCCGAATTTCGGATCAGACCCGGTCCAGCGTCCAGCGGCTCATCGCCTCCCTCGAAAAGCAGGCTGAAACCTATGGCAAGAGCGGCGTGGACCGGCTGATCACTCAGCGGGACCAGCTTCTCCAGCGATATAACCGCGAGCCGCAAGCCATTGACGCGATCACCAGATCTTACGAAAAGATGATCGCCATGGAGGAAAAGGCCGCGCGCGAAGCTCTCGCGGTTAAGGCGGCGAAGGAAGCCGAAGAAGCGTTGCGGAAGCAGTCCGAAGCCATCACTTCGTTCGGCGACCGCGTCAGCCAGTTCATGGAGAATCCTCTCCAGGGGGCGAAGGGCGCCCTCTCCTCCGTGCTTTCCGCCCTTGGTCCCTTTGGCATCGCTGTCACTGCCGGCGCTGCGGTACTTGGCACGATTGCGGCGTCCGCATTCGAGGCGGCGAAGAGTCTCGGCGAATACGGCACCCGCGTGAAGGACGCGGAGCTGCGCACCGGTTTGACCGCGAAGGAAGTCGGGCAGTTCGGCTTCGCGGCGCGCGCGGTCGGGCAGGACATTTCGATTGTCGAGCGCCTGATGCGCGGTTTGTCCCAGGCAGCCGACGACAATTCCAGGGAAGGCGAAAAGGCGCGGGCTACCTTGCGCGGAATGGGCATCGATTTCCACACCGCCACCGGAGAGATGAAACCCACGTCTGAGATCCTGACGGAGATCTCCGAGGGCCTGAACAAGCTTCCGGAAGGGCTTCAGCGGGACGCCGCCGCCATGGACCTGTTCAAGAAGGTGGGCGTAGAGGCGATTCCGTTTATGACGGAACTCAACGAGAACCTGCGCGTCGCCCACGAGCAGGGCTTCGGGCCGACCGAGGAAGACATTCGCCGCTTTGCCGAGTACCAACGTGAAGTGACGGTGCTCGAAACCAAGTGGGACGCGCTGGTCCGCAAGTTCAAAGAGGGGCTGGTCGTCACCGTGACATGGGTCGGCAAGGGCGTCGATTGGTTCCTAAATAACATCAGCACCGCCGGAGACGATGAACGGCAGCGCCGCGAAGAGGAACAGGCGATGCAGGACGCCGCCGACATTCGGGCGGCGGGCGGCATTGGGGCGAAGATGTCGATCTCCGGCCATCGTCAACAGGTGGCTGACATGGAGCGACAGGCGCCCGAGATCATGAAGAACCGCGATGCCACCTTGAAGCGCATCGAGGATTTGCGGGCGCAACAGCAAGGGTTGGTCGGCGATTTCGGCATCCTGCAAGCCATCGCTCCCACGCGCGACGAGGAGGCCCGAGCGAAGCGTGCGGACGACATTCAGAACCAGATTCAGCAGTTGCAGAAGATGCTGAACGATGCCGAGGCAGCCACCAAGCGGACAGACCTGCGGGCAGGCAAGGAAGAGACGGATCGGATTCGCGCGCGGTTCTTCGGCACGCATGACGGCATGGAGAAGGCTTACGCCGACGCCAAGAAGGATGTCGAGCGGCTCCAGAAACAACTGCTCGAACCTGACAAGCCGTTGACGAAGGCTCAGGCGCAGGATCTGGGCCAACAACTCCACACCGCTGAAGCTACCGAGGCGCGCCGCAAAGCCGCACTGGATGCGGTTGCGAAGGGCGCAGAGCAGCTCAGGGATTTCCGCCGCCAGGCGGCCGAGTTCGAGAAGAAGGGCGATGAAGCCGAGCTTGACGCGATCGGCAAAATCTACTATCAGCGGGACAAGCTTCTGAAGCAGGCCGCGCAGGTGAAGGCGTCGGAATCGGAGATTGCGGCAATCCGCAAGTCGGCGGACGAGCAGGCAGCCGTGCTCTCGAAGAAGGCGTGGGAGGAGTTCGAGAAGTACGCCGAGAAGGAAGCGGCCGAGCGGCGAAAGAAGATGCTCGCGCTCATGATGCCGAGCAAAGAACAAATGAAGGAGTGGGAGGAAGGCTTCGCCGCGCAGGAACGGATCGAGGACATCGGGGTCCAGGCGCAGCGCGATGAATTGCGGCGGCGCGCCGCGCGGTCCGC
Organism: Bryobacteraceae bacterium; assembly: GCA_052148435.1. GTDB lineage: Bacteria > Acidobacteriota > Terriglobia > Bryobacterales > Bryobacteraceae > JBEKYD01. Next base: position 30,393 of record JBKQIF010000154.1, on the reverse strand, counting down.
GCGCATCGCGGATCTGACTGCCGGCCAGGAAACGCCTATGGCCATGTCTGAGGCCGAAAAGCGGGAGTTGTCGGCTCGAAAGGAAGAGTCAGCGGCGCAGCAAGCCTACCAGATCCGGCTCGATCTGGCCGTCCAGTTGGCGGGGATCGAAGCGGAGCGGATATCGAAAGAAGAGAACGCGGCGAAGCGCTCCGTGCTGGCGGCGCAAGCGCAGAAAGATTTGTTTACGGAAATCGCCCAGGCGCAGGACCAGCTCGAGGAAAAGCAGGCGCAGCTCCAACAGAAACGCCAGCAGGAGATCCAGTCGCAGTTCGACAGCCTCCAGAAGCAGGCAGAAAAGCTGATCGACGTTCTGTTCACCAAGCCCAAGAACTTCGGCAAGGATCTGCTGAGTACGGTCCACGCCGCAGTGCTCAAGCCGGTGACCGAAGCGCTGGGCGGCATGGCGGCGAACGTCCTCCATCCGATCATCTATGGTGCGGATGGGCAGGGCGGGCTCGCCGGCGTGTTCAAGGGCGGCAAGCAGGACCCCGTGCGCTTGTCCACCGATCAGAACACCGCCGCGACCATGCAGAACAGCGCGGTGATGGCGGCATTGACGGCTATCCTGGCCGCAGGCATGGGAGTGGCGGCTCCATCCTTGCAGAGTGGTGCCGCCGGCGCTGCGGGCGTTTTGGGAATCTCCATTCCATCGATCTCAGCGCCGGCCAAGATGAGCGCGCCTACGGGGGCGGGCGGTTACTCCCCGGCCACGTGGAGTTCCGGTGGTATCGGGATCGACCCAATTGCAATGCTTTTCGGCGGCGGCACGCGTAGCGGCACCGGAGCAGCTGGCGGTGGAGCGGGTGCCCTGGGGACGGAGCACCCTTCGTCGGGCGCGGCCACCGGTGGCTACACTCCCGCTCCTTGGGCTGCTGGCGGCGGAGATTGGTCCGGCGCATCGGCGGGGACGCCGACGTTGAATCGGGTGCCGGGCGGGACGGGCGGATTCAATCCGCTGGCGATGTTGTTCGGCGGTGCGCGAGGCGGCGCGTCTGGTGGGAGCGGGCCGAACGGTCTGGCGGGAATCGTCAGTAACTTCAAGAGCACGAACTGGGGGAGCTTCAAGCGGAGCCCGTCTAATCCGACCTACGGCACGGATGAAAACGGCAACGACGTCCAGACAGGAGACTCCGGTGGCAAGATCACGGGTGTAGGCGGCGTGGCCGGGGCCGCGATGCTGGCGGGCGGCACCATGCTTGCGCAACAAGGTCTGCTCGGGAGCAGCCGTGGCACGTGGACCGGCACAGCGGAAGGGACGGCTGGCGGGGCGGCCATCGGGTTCCAGATGGGAGGCCCATTGGGTGCGCTGATAGGCGGCGCTGCCGGTTTCGGCATTGGTATCGGAGAGATGATAGCCGGCGTCAAGTCTCCGCAGAGGGAGGCGCACGACGACATCAAGAGCATCTACGGTGTCGATATTCCCCAGAACAGCGGCACGATCAAGCAGGTGGTCCAGATCGCCCAGTCGCAGTTCGGCGGCCAGATCGCGGTGGCGGTGCGATCCCCGAGCGTCCGTCAACTCGTGATGCTGTATTCGGAGGCGACCGGCCAGAAGATGCCGATGTCGGCCACAACGCCATACGCGGGGAGCTTGGTGGAGCAGGGCGGCAAGCTCTATCAACAGGCCAGCTACCAGGATGGCCAGGCTCACGCATACGCCTCGAACATTCCGACGCTCGGCGGAATCGCGACCGGAACCTATCCCACTCCGGGTGGCCCGAACACGGCTGGCGGCACCGGCGCGACCTACCTCTCGCTGAATATCAGCGGCAACGACGCCGCGAACTTCATGACCGGCCAGTATGTGACGCCGCAGTTCGTAACCGACCAGGCGATGGCGGCGCAGTATTCGAGCTACGGCCGCACGCAGCAGTCGGCCAACATGCAGTTGCCCGGACTGACGGTGGCGTGATCCAAAGTGCCAGGCAATCTCATTCAATCCGCCCCCAACGGGGTGATGCCGGCGTCGCTCTGCACCGCGTTCACGGAGCTGCGGGAGTCCGCGCAACTCCAGAATCAATATCACGATGGGACGATCCACCGGTCGCAGCTTGCGCAGACGTCGCGGCGGACGTTCCGGATCAGCAAACGTCTGAGCGCATCGGTGCTCTCGGCGCTGTACAGCTTCTGGGTATCGCAGACCGCCGGCTTGACCCCTTTCGCCTTCTACAACCCGTTCGACGTAGCGTCAGGCCAGCAGATCGGCAGCAACTACGATCCGACCGGCAACGAAACGCAGGGGCGCGTGACAGTGGTGTTCCGTGGCAACTGGGCGCAGGCGTCGGATATCGCGCGGACGAACGTGCAGGGGCTGGAACTGGTGGAGGTGACGTAGAAAGCGGAACGAACGGACTCGCGCGCCGAGGCGTTCCCGATCAAGGCTGACGACGACAATCCGCCCTGATAATGAGGCTCGGGGTCCGCATCGCCGAAGTTTCCAGAATTCCCGTTTTTTTGCCACAATCGTCCGTTTGTCATGCTTTGCATATACAATAGAAGTGCGGTGTTCGACTGGGACGAGAGCAATTTGCGCAAGCTCCGGGCGCATCGGATCAAGTCCGACGAAGTAGAACAGGGTCTCTCGAACAGCCCGATTTTGGTCTATGAGCAAGATGTGCAGGGAGAACTGCGCTACATATACTACTGCGAAACGGATTCCGGGCGACTGCTGGCCGCTATCGTGGTCGAGCGCGGCGAGCAGATCCGGGTTGTGACCGCGTACGATCTGGACGCCGGCCAGAAGAGGGACTACTTGACCCGGCGGGTGCGAGGGGAGTGAATCCATGAAAACGAAACCGACTGGCATCCCGAAGTTCGCGAACGAAGCCGAGGAGGCGGACTGGTGGGCTAGTCGCCGGGGTCGCGAGTTTGTGAAGCGGAAATCGGCTGACCCCTTGAAGAAGGGCGCCGCGCCGAAGGGATCGCGCCTTGTCGGCCAACTGAATCGAACGCCGACCGTTCAGATAGCGTTGCGCTTGCCCGAACCGGACATAACGAAGGCGCGGGAGATTGCTTCGCGCAAAGGCGTTGGATACCAGACCCTGCTGAAGATGTTGGTGCACGAAGGCCTGGGCCGCGAGGCGCGCAGATCGTAAGTACGGGCCAAGCAATCTCTAGGGAACGTTCCGTCCGTCCCCGTCCCCGGCATCCAGTTATCGCTCTAGTCCCGCCGATTGAGCAGCAACAGCATTACGCCAAGCAGGATCAAACACCCTGGGAATGCGTATCGGGAAAGCAGTTGGGCGTCAATCCAGCCACTGTCCATCCCTATCTTGATGACCCCTGCCGCGACCAGGACGCCACCGAAGATCCGGATCACCGATTGCAATATTGGTATGATTCCCAAAAACGTTCTAGGCAGGATGCCGGCCGCCACGAATTTGTCCGCCAACTTCTTGGAAGTGAGCAGCACAGCAGCGCTCCCCACCAAGACGACGAGAATTAAATATGGTAAGACCACGAGGAACATCTAGAACCCCACGCGGTTGATTCGGTTCGCGGAGGAGTAGGCGTCGAATATCCCGTAAATGTAAGGAATAATCAGCCAAAACGTGCATAGGATCAGAATGCCTTTGCCGACGTGTCCGTTGTAGAACTGACCGCCGCCGGGAAAGATGATGGAAAGCAGCAGGGCTAGGCCAGGATTCTTGACCTGGTGCGGTATAAACGCCTGTTGTGCCGGTGGCTGGGCGGCTTGGACGTTCTGGATAACGATGGAAGGCCCCGCTGCCGCTGGCGGTGGTCCCGTAACGACGATACCGCCTCCTTGCTGCCTCGGCGCTGTCAGATCAGAACTGCAAAACCGACAACGAACTGCGGCCTGCATAATCTGCTCGCCGCAATATGGGCACGGCTTTGTCGCTGGGACAGGGGGCGCGACGGTCGTCGCTCCTACGGCGCCAGCCGCCGCGAATGGGATCGCCGCACCGCAACTTCCACAGAACTTCAGACCTTCAGCCACCGTCTGTCCACAGTTCGCACACGTCATCTAGCACTCCTTCCCGGCATGAAACCCGACATCGAAGTCCGCATCATCCGCTCCAGGCACGGGGTCGCCAAAAAGGGGCCGCACCTCGAATGGGCCGTCGGGTCGGGCAGGTTCATTGTAGGGCACATTCAAAGACTATTCAAGCAGAATTCAGATAAAACCAAGTGATCGAGATCGGCGTCGTCGTGGACCACGAAGATCGTCTAAATCCAATTGCGTCGCTCCGCACCGCAGTTTCTCGCACGCGCTGGCGCGCGTGATCGACCGCCTACTGCAACGGGGGCGGGGGCAGTCCCCGAACGCCCCGAAGGCGCGCTTTCACGCCGGATTCAAGCATGAAATGAACGCGCCTCCTCCTGAGACGACTTCTTTCAGGATGCACGCGTAGATCCTCCAGTCGAGCTCGACATATGCGCCTGGGAACTTAGTTATGTCCTTGTCGATATGGCGCTGGATCGACTCCACGGGTACCGGAGGGGCATAAAGGCGAATGGACGAAGGAGCGAAAGTAACCTGGGCGGGATACTCCCCCTCCTCACCCGTCTTGGTCGTCTCATTCACCCTTGGATTTAGCAGTTCCTTTCCCTTCCGAACGACTGCTTCACCGACGATTCCCTTACCGTACCGGAAGAGAACAATCGAGCCAGGCGGGAGATCCTTAACGCGGTTGGTGGTTCGAAGACGGTACACGCCGCCCCCTTGCCGAAGGTCGCCAAGCAGCCACTCCTTCAGACTTTCTTCCGATGGGAACTCCTTCTCAACACTGTGCGGGAAGATTCGGACCTGCGGATATTCCATATCCTATTCTGCCACTTCATCGGCTGTTAGCCATGTACGCGGAACGGCTCAACGTGGTCTATGGTCGCGCGGGGCGGGGGGAAGTGTATGCAAACCCGTTCCCCTTGGCCCTGAAGTGGGGATATCGTACACTTGCCGGACGGCGTTCTGGGCAGTTGGCTAGGGTGGCGATGACGGCCGCTTGACCGCGCGCCGGCAAGAAGTACGCCGATCCCGGCAGCAGGCTCTGACCTCCTTGTAGAAACGTCGTTCCTGTAGTCCCGCTTGTCCCCCTTGAGTTGCTCATCCAACACCCATGCCCGACACCATCGGCCGGATCGCCGTCCCCACGGTGACCAACTCCGGCCAGACATTCCCGCTCACAACTCGGTACCCGTTCGGCTTCTCCGTCGAGCGCCCGGTGATCGTCCATCGCTTCGGCAGCCTCGACGCCAAGCAGGAGCAGCGGTACTACGTCGGCATCGGCCCGCGCAAGTTTCAGTTCAAGCACCAGAACCTAAACTGGGCCGAAACGAACCAGCTCAAGGCGTTCTGGGAAGGCATGCAGGGACCGTGGAAGGCCTTCACCTACACGGTCCCCAATCCCGGTGGCTCGACCACGGGCGTGCTCGTCACCTTCGAGCAGGCGCCGATCTCCTTCGAATACCTGCGCAACGCTGTCCAGGTCGGACTGAACCTCATCGAGGTTGTCGATCCGACACAAGCCCCCACCTACGCGGTCAACTCCACCTGCCTCCGGTTCCCCTCTACCGCGCTGTCCACGGCACTGCTCTCCGAAGTCCAGCAGATCATCCCGCTGGTGCACATCCGCGTGCGCGAATCTGCGGTCGCTGACATCTACGTCTCCGACCGTCGCGTCACGGTGGGCGGCCAGCTATACCTGCCGCGCCTGATCGGAATCGGCGAGCCTGGCTCCGACGTCCTGATTTCGCAGGACATCAAAGGCACCTCCGATAACGTCCGCTTCACCTTCGGCAATGGCGACCGCGTGATGACGCAGATCGCCAACGACACGGACCTGAAGTACGCCGAGATCGACCTCTGCCTTTTCCATGTGAACTCCGGGATTCTGCTGCAACTGTGGAAGGGTGTCATCCAAAATTTCACGAGCGATGGCACGCCGACCTTCCCGGTGACGTGTTCGGACGGGTTCTTCCAGATTATGAACCAGTACCCCGAGCGGCAACTCAGCCGCCAGTGCTGGAAGACCTATAACGACGGCGTGAACTGTCCGTGGGCCACGAAGGGGCGTAGCGCCGCGGCGGTGACGGCGGCGGGCGGCGATCCCACGACCTGCGACTATTACCTCGAATCGACAAACGGCTGCCAGGTTCACGGCATGGCTCCGTACTTCGGCGCGCACCAGGCCGACCCACAGGGCGTCGTCATCAAGGACGATTCCACCGGCTTCCTCGGCTTCGGCCGCAACACCGTCACGGCAACGTCGATCCTCTCGGATACGGTCTGGGGGCTGGCGCTGCCTGAGATCTGGTGCAACAGCGGCGGCAATCCGCTCTATGCGTTCCTGGCCAGCGCGCTGATGGTCGCGTATCGCGATGAATCGGGCTATGCCGACTCGCTCGGCATTCTCAGCGCCGGGCCTCTCGGCGGCTTCACCGCGTCGATGGTCGTCACAAACGCGGACGGCTATCGATACGTGGTCGCGCCCATGGTCGATGGGTACTTATGGCAGGGCCTCAAGCTCGACGGCAACCTGAACGTCACCAAGTACCAGCCAGGCATGGGGCTGCGGTACATCACCGGCAGCGACCCGGCGAATTCGAGCACCGATTATTTCTCGCTAGGGCAAGGGTCGCCGCAGGTCTGGGAGCCGAATGTTTATGCGGCGGGCACGGCAGCGTGCGAGATCCGCATCGTCAAGTCCACCACGATCCAGCCGAGTACGCCCGACCAACACCAGATGACGGTTCCCATCGATTACGGGATGTGGGGCTGGACGTGGGACCAGAGCGGCAACCGCACGGCGGTCAGGGGCCTTATCAATCCGTTCTGGATCGCCGTCAACATGCTGCTGCGTGCGATGGGCTTGTATGGCGATCCGTCCACCGGATCGAATCCTGCCGGCGGAAGCGGTCCCACGTCGTTCGCGCAGCTCGCCACATTCGTGTTGCCGTCGCTGATAGTGGGCGATGGCAGCGGCGCAGCCGAGATCGCGGCAGACCAGGTCGCGGCCATCCTCGGCACCGGCGTGGAAACGCAGTTCCAATTCCAGGGAATCATCAGCAGCCAGAAGCCGTTTCGTGACTGGCTCACCGAGGTGCTCAACTGCTGCCTGGGTTTCTACACCTGGGAGTTCGGGAAGCTGAAACTCGGCTGCCGCATCAACGCCAGCGCGGTGGACGCCTATACGCTCGCCAACTCTCTGTTTCAAAGCCTGCGGCTGACGCCGATCCAAGCCGGCTTCGAGCACCTGGTGCTTTCGTTCGCCGACGTTGCCTACCAGTACCAGGCGAACACGGCTGAGTATTGCGACAAGAGCCACGCGGCGTATTACGGGCGTGGCGGATCTCCACTCACCAGCCAGATGCACTCGGTGGGCTGCTCGTCGCTAAGCCAGGCGTTGCGGATCGCAGCCACTCGGACGCGCGAGGAGATTGGCGGAGTGAATGCCGCCGAGTGGCGCGACGCGCGCAACGCCGCATGGCAGACCACCCTGCTTGGTCTCGGCAACGAGGTCGGGCAGGTGGTCTCGATGACGCATCCCGACATCCCCGGACTCCATGGGACATGCAACGTCACCGGCACCTCGGTCACTTGGGCCAGCGGCGATGCCTTCGACACGTCCATGCAGAACAAGGAGGTTGTGATCAACGGCGTGCAGGTGCTGATCACGGGCTACACGACGGACCCGACCTACCACACGGTGACCGGTTTGCTCCTGGCTTCGGCACCGGGCAACGGAACCAATCTTCCGTTCCAAATTGTGACGATGTCCTTCAGGATTCAGCGATGGAGCCTGAAGAAGGACTGGTCGGTGCAGATCGAGGGCCAGACCGTCACCGATTCCATGTACGACCTGGACGTGGGACCGAAGCCGATGGACGTCGTGCCCGGACCCCTGCCGCCCCTGTTCTATTCGATTCCGCTCGGGCCAGCGTGGGCACCATACCAGGTGGAGGCAGCGGCGAATGACGCGCTGTTTCCGGGCGAGTGGACCTTCGATACGAACCAGTCCTACGCGCAAATGGCCGACGGCAGCATGCTCGCGAACCTTGTGGTGACCGGAAAGTTGCCGGTGAACGAGTTCAGCGCCACGGGCGCAGGTGCGCCCGGAATTGGATCGATCTCGCAGTCCGCGACGGGGGGATCGTTGCCAGCCAACGTGATGTTGCGAGTGGCCATCTGTGCGGTCGATTCGAGCGGGCTTCCTTCGGCTCCGTCGAATATCGCCATCATCGGGACCGGCGCGGCGGCGGGCGGCTCGTTCACGCTGGAGAACATCACCTGGCCGGCGGTCACGGGCCTCGTTTCCTACGTGTTGTTCGTGGCTACCCAGGACGATCTGATCTGCGCGCAGGCCACCGGAGCGTTGACGGCGGGTCCGAATAACACCTACACGCCTGGATCGATCACCTTCGGCGGGCCGCTTGTGCGCTCGACGTGGGCATTGCCGTCGCCGTATGTCAGCAAGGTCCGGCTGAAAGCCAAGCATGAGATTCATGGCGGGATCATCGGCGCGCCCGTCGATAGCGTCTCAACCGGGGCGCTCGTGGTCGGGTACCTGAAAGGCAGCCCGCCATCCAGTAATCCTTCGTTCACGCCGGTGGGCCGCATTATCTCGATCATCGGCAGGCCGGAAAGCGCCACGCCGTACTTTAGTGCGACGGTCACTTCGTGGGATTCCAGCACAGGAACCATCGGCGTCACTCCGGACCCCAACGGCATCGTGCAGGCGGGCGATTGCCTCGTCCTCCGGTTCAACGCCGATGCGTCGAACTCCACCAACCCCACCTCCGTAACGGACTCCGGGTGCCAGAACATCGCGTATCCCGCCGGGATGACACCTGGCGCGGAGGTCGGCAACCTGGTGCGGGTGATTCGGGGCGGTTCACGCGGAACGCCGCCGCGAAAGATCGTTGCGAACACCGCGAGCACGATCACCTGGGACCTCCCCATGGTCATCAACCCCGGCGACGTGTGGATCATCGAGGAGCCGACGTGGCCCTACACCTGCGACACAACCTCGCTCGATAACGGCAACCCGCTGGCGGTGACGACGATCAACATGCCCACCGGCAATTTCGTGGACGAGGCTCTTGTGATCGCGGGCTTCACGGTTGACGTGAACGGCAACGAATCGCCCGACGGCGACGCGCCGATCCGCGAGGACTGGGTGTTCGGCGCGGAAGGACTCTCGAAAGTCGCCGGCCTTGTCTTCCAGATGCAGGGCACGCTTGGCGTGGAATCCAACGCAGCACAGCCTCTCTATTTGAATCGCCCGGTCACCGTCGGCGATGTGAAGGCCTACGTCCAGGCGGCGCCCACCGGAGCGGCGATCACGTTCACTATCTACGTGGGAGGCGCGGCGTGGCTGACCCTGACAATTCCCGCCGGCCAGACCGTAGTGGTCGCCACGCCGTCGCAGATCGGCGCTCTTTCGCAGATCCCGGCGAACACCGCAGCCTCCATCGGCATCACTGCGGTGGGCACCACGTTCCCCGGCTCGAACCTCTCGGTCTTCATCTACTCGTAAAATGGACCAGATCTACAAGCTGCAGCCGCATCGCACGATGGCACTGCAGGGCTTCGACGACTACGGCGCGGCGGCGGCACTGTGGGGTGCGTCCGATACCGGGTTCACCGTGTCGGGTGTGTTCCGCGACTTGGCCGATTTCGCTGTGCTGGTCCTGTTCCAGAAAGACGACCCGTTCGGCCACCCGCTGTTCTCGTATCTTCCGGACTGCGATCTCACCGGCCTCGTACTCGATTTCGACGTCACAGGGCAGGGCATTCAATCCTGGGAATCGCTCAAGAGCGCGTGGACGGATTGGAACACCCTCGATTACTCCATGAACGGCGTCGGCCACACGGATGTGAAGTGGATCGGCACGCCTGGCATCACGATCACGTGCAACACGACGGGCCGCACGGGGGCATCCGCCGCCTTCACGCTGAACATGGCCAGCGCGCAGGCTGGCGACAAGGTCACGCTGTGGTATCAGAACCAGTCGTTCATCAGCCCGGCGATCATTCCCGGCAATCCGACCACCGACCAGGCTTTGTGGTGGCAGGGATCGGTGGCGACTACCGACCAAGCCCTGTGGTGGCAGGGGAACGCAGCTTATAACCATTGGGTCAAGATCGGCTTGGCCACGTACTCTTGCCTCGAGGGATCGCTGAACAGCGCGGGTGTCGCGAGCAACGTCGCCGCCCAGATCAATGCCTCCGATCCCAATTGCTCCTGCACCACGGGAGGCGCCTATGGCAACGAGATCTTCATTGCGCTGAGGTCCGGTGAGTATGGCCCTGTGGCAGTATCTAGCTCCGACGGCTCCGGGGGCGCCACGCTGTCGAACTACCAGCACTGGGTGAAGATCGGCAGCGTCACGTATTCCTGCTACGAAGGATCGCTGAACAGCGCGCAGATAACCGGCACAGGCAGATCACCGGCATATCAGAGGGCCGTGAAGAAGTTTGCCGACGCTGAAAGAGGAGTGGCGATTCGACTGATCGCCGACGACTTCGAGGACGAGGGAGATTTGGCAACCGCCCTCGATTCGTTAGCCAAGTTCATCGGGCTGACTCCGAGCAGTATCGATCTGATCGTTGATCTCGGATCGGTTGCAGATCAGAATCCTGCGGTCATTGCTCAACTACATCGCGCAAATTTGAGCGTCATACCGACGATCACCGCGTGGCGGACCCTTACGGTCGCCACTGGGGCCTTTCCTGTCAGCTTGGCTCCGCTTACGAGAGACGCGTGGAACCGTCTTGTCAGAATCGATTGGCAAGCATGGCTCAAGCTGATTTCAGGAACCAAGAAGCCGGATCGACTGCCAGCATACGGCGATTACGCCATTGCCCATCCGGGCCTTCCGCCCGAAGGGCAAGCTACGATCCTGGCGCAATTGCGCTATACGATTCAGAACGAGTTCATGATTTGGAAGGGAAAGAACGCTATCAAGACACCGAACGGATATGGCCAATTCCTGAGCATTTGTGCGGACTTGGTTTCTAGGCCGGAATTCCGAGGCGCTACGTTCAGTGATGGCGATCAGGAGATACAAGGGAAAGCAACCAACGGCGGTTCGCCGGGGAATGCTGAGACTTGGCGGAACATCGGGACAAATCACCACATCGAAACGGTGTTGGACCAGATCGCCAACCTTCCCTAGCCCTCAACTGGCATCGAACGAGGCGCCGGAGTTCGCCTAGCGGAAAGCTTTCAACAAGTCGGCCATATATCGCTTCGCGCGGCTTGCTCTTTACGCCACAGTCTAGACTAGCGTCTCTAAGTAGACTGAGGGCTTCCGCCCGCCAAAGCAGTCGGGCGATAGCCATCGGATTCGGTGATGGATTTGGCTTCGGTGCCCGAAGCTCCGAAAGCGTTACCGGGTTCCCTGATGCCGCCTTGACGATGCCCCACCACTCAGGAACGATGGCACGCACAGCGTCGAGGTGATGTTCGCCGACCACGATGGTGACCAAATCGAAGACAGCGCTGTAAACCTCTGCCTGGGCTGGGAGCCGCTTTAGCGTGTCCGCATCGCTCTTGATCTCATAGCCATGGAGCTTTCCGTTCACCACTGCAAGATCAATCCGCGCGTCCCCCGAACAAACGCCCAACTCATGGATGATCAACGTATCGGCGTCACCTTTGTACCGCCTCGCCACTTCGGCGGCCAGCACCGTCCTAACGTCGATGTCGCGCATAGCTGAACTCAACCGGTACCACAGCAATCCAAGCCATTGACAGCAAACCCTTTACACTTTCCGCAGAGACTTTGCCGCGGCCGAAGACCAGCAACTCTGTCAGGCGACTTTGACATCTGGCGAGATCCCTATTCTAACCGCAATCGCGGCACCCTTTCGCTCAAGAATGATTTCGACACCCTCATTTGCAAGCCTCACTGGGAAGTCGAAAAGCGAGAGTTGACGCTCCTGCTCTGACGCCTTGGCGGGTGAAACCGCGGGGCCGTGGTTGGGGCCGGCATCGATGTTCAGCAGATCCAGGCCCCACTGCTCCTTAATTCTGTCCATCACCCCATCGCTCGGGAAACTTCTGCCTGACGTGTAGGTGTATATGCGCCGCCTGTCGTATCCGAGGGTCTGACCCGCGCGCTGTAGACTGCCATCGAAATGGGCATCCACGTACCGCTGGAGAACTGCGGCGACTCTTGCCTTTGCTTCGGTGAGATGGCCGTTGCTCACTTCGTCTATTTTAGATTGACAAACACGGTTTGGTCAATTTAAAATTGACAGCCACGAGTCGGCGAGCGGCAAGAACGACGTGCGCGCACCTTCGCCCGCAGGTCATGCATGGGCTCGATGCCCCCCTCCACATGGGCATCCTCCTTATATGGAAACCGATTGTTGTCTCCTTCGGCAGACAACAAATAGAGCAGCCCGCAACCGCGCGCGCAGGAAAGCACGCCACGTGCCAGCCCGTGCGTGGAGTCCCGGAGTCCGCGTGGAGTCCAGACGCCCAAAAGCCGCCCCGTGGCGTCCACCGGAGTCCACGCGGCCTCGTGCTAAGTCTTTTGTTTCTGGTAAAAACGTCCGTAAGTGATTGATATTTCTTAAATGGCATGGAAGAGGTCGTGAGTTCGAATCTCACCAGGTCCACCAAAACAAAGCCCAACAAAACATAGACTTACGAAAATGCTTGCGCGCTTCCATGTCGCGGAAGAGGTCGCGCGGAGTCCATTTGGAGTCCAAACTCGCCAAAATTTGGACTCCAGCCTGGCGGTTTCGGATGTCTTGGCCGGGACCGCCGAAAAAATCGAGCGGCCTCAATCCCCGTCCTTCCTGCGGTTGTTTGTCGTACCGTTGCTCTTCCCATTGGCCGGATTTATGCTGCTCTGGGGAGTGATGAAAAGCATCGCCTGGGTCGCGACTGGGTTTGCTGCGTCAAAAGGGATTCAGGAACGCGCCGCGCGGGCTGGTTTGAAACCATCGCCGCGCCCTATACTGAAGGCAGGTATGAGAGTTTTCGTCCTCGGGGCTGGTGCATCCCTCCACGCTGGATACCCTCTTGCCGCTCAGATGGGAAATTTCCTCGCAGCGTGGATCAACACGCTTCCGCCTGAGCATCAGTACCGCTCTTGCCTGGAGCAAATCGCCGAATTGTACGGCGGGCTTGAGAACTTCGAAAGCATCCTCGCCGACCTCATGACGGCTGCGCCCGGTTCGCGTGCCGCGAGTCTGGGAGCAGCGCGGCCTTACCTCCTGAGCGATCTTAAGGAGGCTCTTCGCGATCATTTTGATTCGATCCGTTCGGCACCCGCGCCGCTTTACGACCTGCTCGCCCGCGTCCTGCGCCAGGGCGACGTGGTAATCACATTCAACTACGATTTGGGCGTCGAGCGTGCACTGCGTGCGGCTGGACTGTGGGACATCAGGACAGGATACGGCTTTTCGATTGAAGCTGCGGAACAGCCGTCGCCGGTCGGGGTGCTGAAGCTCCATGGGAGCACGAACTGGCGTGCCCTCTTGTTCGGCGGCAGGACCGGGTTTTTCGCCGGAGGCGGGAATTCATTAGGTAACCGGCCTGTCCTATTTTTCCGGCCCGATCTCGAATACCTCGGATACACTGACTTCGTTGACCCGCGCTGTGTCCGCCTCGACAGTGCTGCCAGTTTGCCCGCAATGATAATGCCCGCGCTCCCGAAAACATTTCATTTCGCGACGACTTATGGGCAGAGTGGAAAGAGTTCTGGGATGCCCTGTGGTGGCGGGCGGAGCGTGCCATCGCGAACGCTGACGAATTGGCCATAATCGGGTACAGCTTGCCAATCGCCGATGAGCGGGCACGCGCAATGCTTCTGGGATCTGCGAACAACGCCGTCCGGTTGTCGATCTGTTGTGGTAAAGCAACGGCGAGCCTTGAACAGGAATTTCGGGAGCGTGGATTTACCAAGATTCAGAGCGGCTCTGCAACATTTGATGGTTTCCTGGCACGGGAAGCGGGCGTTGGTCGCTGTTGGACGAAATTGGATCAACTCTCGCTGGACCTAAACCTGCCAAATTGGTTTATAATCCTTACTGTGCACGTGACGTCAACCCTAATCAGCAAGCGTGTTCTCTGGACTGTGACCCTACTGATTTGCTGCGTTTTCCCCGGATTCGCCGCGAGTAGTTTCAAAGTCGGCAAGACCACGCGTGATGAGGTGGAACGTAAGCTAGGCGCGCCGTATGCTGAGATGCGTTACGCGGGAGGCGTAGTCAGGGTGCGGTGGCCAGACATGGCATTCCATGGGTCGGATCGGCAGGGAAATTCTGTCGACCGGATTCTGACTTTTTACGATTGCGACTTCGGGCCCAGCGTTCACGGCGAGGTGCTGTGGGGCGTGCGGAGGGTTGACAAATCCGTCCCCCTCTCCAGCCCGGTCGGTCTCATGGAGCACACCTTTACCCCGAATTGCGGTAGGACTCCCCGACCTGATTCGGCTGTCTCGATTTTGGCCATCAGTCCGGACGGGAGGCTGTTGGCTTCGACAGGAAACGACGACACAATCAAGCTGTGGCATCTGCCCGACGGAACACTTCTCGATACCCTCAAGGGGGGCCCCCCCCGAACGAATTTCTTCTCTTTGGTATTCAGTCCGGGCGGAGAGTTCCTCGTTTCGGGAAGCAATGATGGCAAGGGTTACTCGATCGAGCTGTGGAGTTTGCCGGGCGGGGCCCTTCTCAAGACTTTCACCGGGCACTCTAGCAGAGCCGTTTCTCTGGCAATCAGCCCGGATGGGAAGGCCTTGGCCGCTGGAACCGCCGATTACCCCGATGGGAAGGCCACGATAGAACTGTGGAGTCTGCCGGACGGAACCCTTCTCAAAACTCTCAATTTACACACAACCTTCGTCAACTCTCTGGCGATCAGCTCGGATGGGAAGCTGCTGGTTTCGGGAAGCTTTATCGACATGATCGAGTTGTGGAGCTTGCCCGACGGAGCTCTTCTCAAAACTCTCAAGGGTCCGCCAGCAGACATTGTCCGTTCCGTAGCAATCAGCCCGGACAGTACCCTTTTGGTGTCGGCGGGCGATGGCGGAATAATCGCGCTCTGGGGTTTGCCGGACGGCGCCGCTCTCAAAACCTTCAAGGGGCACTCTGGCGCTGTCCATTCTGTTGCAATTAGCCGGGACGGGAAACTGCTGGCCTCGGCGGGCGCCAACGTATTCGGCCACGGAACGATCGCACTATGGAGGCTGCCGGACGGAGCCCTTGTCAAGACCCTTGATGACGACCCGGGCCCTAAGGACATTGCCCGGTCTGTTGAAATCAGTGCCGATGGGAAGCTTTTAGTATCGGCGGGCTATGACGAAACAATAAAGCTGTGGGATTTACCCAACAGAGCCTTCAGGACGTGCTTCATTGACACTCAATTTGCGCAGTAGGGCGTCTGCGTTCGCGACGATCTGTTTGGCCATGGCCGGCCCGGCGCTTGGCGATAAAGCCGATGAGTACTTAGCGAGCGGCCGCACGAACGATTCCAAGTGCGTGTCGGCCGACGCGAACTGCCGCCACGCAGTCGCTGACTTCACGAGGGCCATCGAGTTGCGCCCGGACTTTGCGGAGGCTTACTATGGCCGGGGCTCTGCGCGAGTGAAGGGATTGCCTTCAAACCAGCGTTTGGTGGGAAGTCCTCCAAAGGTCCAACCGGCAAACGCGTCCGTATTGAAGGCTATTGACGACGGCATTGCCGCTGCCATCGAGGATTTCAACAAAGCCCTGCGGCTCAAACCGGACTATGCCGAGGCATACCGGGGCCGCGGCCACGCCATCGGAAGGAAATACCACAATTCCGCTACACACGACCAACGCGACCTTGACAATGCGATCGCGGACTTCAGCAAAGCCATACAGCTCGATCCGGCCCACTTGGAGGGAGCGGACTACCGCAGCCGGGCCAAATTGCTGGTTGATAAAGGTGAATATGAAGAGGCGATCAGGGACTACAGTAAATCGATCAAGTTGGCCAAGCGGGAAACATTGATTCATGTCTACTACGATCGTGGCTCGGCGAGGCGGAGCATAGGCGACTTTTGCGGAGCCGCCGCTGACTTCACCAATGGTTTCGAGATCAGTGGCCGCCTGGGTTATGCCGATCCACTCAACCAGAAGGCTCTAGCCGACGCGGAGAGTGCGGGCGGCCGTCCGGGGTGCGGTCGCATTCGTCTCCTGGTTCGCGGGGCAGCCGGCGCGAAGCTGGCTGACGCGTTCCTTGTTCTTGACGTGTCGTGGTCGTTCAGCGGGAGAGAAGGCGGCATCGTTGAGCCGAACGCAGAGTTGTCCATGATCATCGGCGCTTCGGGGATTGCCGACACTGCTTCCGGGCCGATCCAGCTGCCATTCTCGACGCTATATAAGAAGGCCTCTGAACCCCTCCGTATCTACTTCAAGGTAGCGAAAGGCGATTTGGATCTGTGGCGGTCCGCCGACGCGGCGCCCGCAACGGGTGAGAGGTATCAGATCCAGCTCAGCCCGGCATGGCTGGCGGCGTCCACAGAGCTCCCGGCGATGCCAGACCACCCTGCCGGCGGTGTTTCGGTCTCGTCTCATCCAACGAGCGGGGAACCGCTGGAGTTTTTCATCGACTTTGCAGGAGGAGCAGATCTGAAACCGCCAATCAAAGGAATGGGAATTCAGTGACGCTGCCAGGGCGATTCACATAATCTGATCCGCCGGGCAGCGTGCGACATTCCCGGATGCTGAATCCCTCCTATGTAATCTCGGCGGGCGATGGCGCTATCAGCGGGCGTCGCAGTTTTAGATGGATTACTCATTGGGCAGTTTGAACCCCAGTTTTTCTCGCGCCCTCTTAAGGCGGCGAAGTTCGTTGTAGACCAGGGGCGCCAACTTCGTGAGCGCGTCTTTCCGGCCGGATCTCATCTCGGCCAGCAACAAGGACACCTCGCCGGGGGCATCAGCCATTAAAACAAGCCTTCTCTCTGACCGTTCGATTCTACACCCTCGATTGTCGTTTGGCGGTTTTCTCCGGTTCCTCCCGCGTCTTGCCCGGGAGCAGCGACATGAGAACCCGCAGAATGACGATTGCAGCGCTTTGTATGGCAGCGGCGAGTGTGTGTGTGCATGCGGAGGACCGGCTCAGGGTGGTGGTCTACGATTACACCGGGCTACCCATCGCGGTGATGACGCCCGCCGTCGAAATGGCCCGTCAGGCCTTCCAGCGGGCCGGAATTGTGTCCGACTGGCGGGTGTGCGACGCAGCCAAACTCGCAGTGGACGGCTGCCCAGCACCGCTGACGGCCTGTGCAGACGCGGGCGATATGAACCTCGACAAAGCGCCACACAGTCATCCTATCGGAACGCTGTCCCGCTTGAATGCTCTCACCGGGAAACAGGACCTTCTCAAGATTCGGTATGGGGGCGAGGTTGGGTTCACATTCTTGTCTGTCTATCCGGCTCCCGAGCTTCCAGCAGAGACCGACGATGAGGCCATACAGGCAGCGATTACCTTGAGCCGGTTTCTAGTGCGTTTCGACGAAGGCACCTTGATCGACGGCAGCGACACAAGGGTGATTTCAGGACGCTATGTTTCCCTCATTAGGGGAAAGTACTAACAAGTCGGGCGGAACGTCGCGCCAGATTAACGCGGCTCCTTGTGCGAGGACGTTCGCAGCGGCGGCGCTGAATGAATGCGAACCGAATGAGCAGTCGGCCCGCTCTCCCGGGCCAATACGCGCGCACCCCGCCGCGGCCGCACCCGTGTCTGGACACAATTTGAAGGTTCCGTCGGGCGTTGCCAACTGCCGCTCATGCCGTGGCCTATGCCGAACGCCGGGTCGGTACAAAACGGATCTCGATCCGCTGATTCAACGCACCCGCTATCCTGCGCAACACCGCCAGGGAGTGACCCTCGTACTCGGCGTCCTCAAGGCGGCAGATGACCGATGCAGTGGTGCCGATGAGCTTGGCAAGTTGAGTCTGGGTAAGGGCCGCCGCTGCCCTCAGTTCCTGGATTTTGCGGGCGATCTCTTCGTTCGCGCGCGCCTCTTCCAGGTTCTTCAGCCGGGACGGCTTGCCTTCGTAGAACCGGCGGTGAAGGATCTCCACCGCATCGCTGGTCGATTTCAGTGTCTTGGCTTTTTTGTCTGGCATGGTCAAGCCTCCTCGTAAGTGTGCTTCGCCGGATTCGCCTCAAACCGCTTCTTGCGCTCGACTGCACGGTCGATCTGTTTCGGCGGGACCACCCGCTCTTTCGCAAGACCGCGAGAGACCACGGCCGCCACTGCACCGTGAAAGAAGTATAGGATCCGGTGGTGAACTCCTCCCAGGCTGGCGCGCAGTTCGTAGATGCCGTCTCGCAGTAAGTCCGCTTCGGGCCGACGCAGTTCGTGGCCTATCTCGCGCAGGCGCTCCAACCGGAGGTAGCACTTGTCCTGCACTTTCGCCGGTAACTTGTCGAACCACTCGATGAACGGGCATGATCCGTCTTCCTCCCGGCAGAGGGCGACTCTGGTCTTGGGCACTCGATCCCAGTCTATTCGCAATATTGCGAAAGCGCAAGTTTGCTTTGCGAAGCCGCGAAGGGGGTCGCCGCTCCACGTGGGCATAATCCTTATAGAGAAATCATTTGTTGTCTGCTTGAGCAGACAACAATCACGACGGCTTGCAACCGCGCGCGTGAAAGCATGCTTCGGGCCGTTTCCGGTGTGAACTCCCGTTGGCGTCCACCGGAGTCCACGCGGCCTCGTGCTAAGTCTTTTGTTTCTGGTGGAAATGTCTGTAAGTGATTGATATTTATTAAATGGCATGGAAGAGGTCGTGAGTTCGAATCTCACCAGGTCCACCAAAACAGGCTCTACGCCAAAAACGGGGGCAAACCCCAATCCCAAGTCTTCTAAGACGCATCGCATTTCAGGCGCGCTCCCGTTCTTCCGTTTCGGGAGCGTTTGCGTAGCCTGGACAGGCGAGCACAGGAAGCGGCGGATACCTTGGGAAAGTGCGGATTACGGGCTGAGAGCAGGCACTGGTAGAAGATCGATCCCAGGTCCGAGCGGATCGTCTCGACGTGAGCGCAAGTAGCGTAGAGGCCCACCGCCTTCTGGCTACTCACGCCTTGGCCCATCGCCTAACCCATAGATTTCTCAGTGCATGGGCGCAAAATCGCTGGGCGATTCGGCCAAAACGGCACCTGGCTACTCAGAATACTCACAATTGCCCGCGCGGCCCCTCTGATGGCTGCGCGAAATTCGACGGTTCCTCCAAACTCTTCCGTTGACCGAGCGTACGCACAGGTAGGAAGGCGCTGCAGCGGCACGACGGATATACTGGAGGCCATCATTTGCCAGCCGGAAGGGCTAAACGTCAACACGCTTTTCTCAATCGTCACGATGCGTAGTTATGGCTTTCCGCAGGGTATGGGAAAGCTAAGGAACGCCCTACCGGGAGTATGATTGACGCGGGAGGGGATGCTTATGTCTCAGATCAACAGACGCTCGTTTCTGGGCTCATCGGGCGCGCTGATGGGCGGCGGCCTTATTACGGCTCACGCGGCCCACGGCCAGAATCATGGCAAGGAGTCCGCCGGGGGCGTTCGCCATTACGCGCACGCTGTCTCGCTGATGACGGAAACCGCCAACCGGTTCCTGGCGGCGCTCAGCCCGGAGCAGCGGGCCAAGGCGACCTTCGGCTTGGCTGACGACGAGCGCATGGATTGGCATTACATTCCGAAAGAGCGCAAGGGGCTGACGCTTCGCGAAATGGCGCCTTACCAGCAGCACCTGGCTACCGCCCTGCTGGCTTCCGGGCTCAGCCAGACCGCATACATCAAGGCGGTCACGATCATGAGCCTCGAAGACGTGCTCAAGATTATGGAGAATGACAGCGGCGAAAGGCGCAATCCCGGGAAGTATCACTTCACTATTTTCGGAACGCCTTCGGATGCGGGAACGTGGGGCTGGCGGGTGGAAGGCCATCATCTCAGCCAGAACTTCACGGTGGCGAACGGGCAGGTGGTAGACGGGCCCAGCTTTTTCGGGTCGAATCCAGCCGAAGTGCGGCAGGGGCCGCGCAAAGGGCTGCGTGTGCTCTCGGCCGAGGACGATTTGGGCTTCGAGCTGATCCGCACCCTCGACGAGCCGCGGCGCCAGGCGGCAATTGTCGATGCCAAGGCTTATGCCGATATCCTGACCGCGGCCAATCGAAAAGCAGCGCTCGCAGGACAGCCTTCCGGACTTTCCGCCGCGAAGATGACCGCGAACCAATTCGATGCACTGCGCGCGCTGGCGGAGCTGTACGCGCGCAATCTGCCGGACGAGTTGGCGCAGCGCCGCATGGAGCAGATCGAGCAGGGCGGGCGCAACGCCTGGTTCGCCTGGGCCGGCGGCACCAACCCGGGAGACCTGCACTATTACCGTATCCAGGCCTCGTCGTTTCTCATCGAGCTGGACGATACGCAGGACAACGCCAACCATATCCATTCGGTGTGGCGCGATCTACGCAACGATTTCGGCGGCGACCTGTTGAAGGCGCACTACGAAACGAGCCATCACGGAAGCGTGGCATAAGAACGAGCTTGAGTGGGACACGGGGGCACAACGCCCCGAAATAGCCGGGCCGCCCTGCTTCCGCGAGTACACGAGAAGATCTTTTGACGTTGCGGCAGGAACGCCGGGCAAAGGAGTGCAGATGCCAGGAAGCGGTTTATATCGTAGACAGTTTCTGAAAGCGCTGCCCGCATTGGCGGCAGTTCGCCGATTGCTTGGGGCGCGAACCAAGATCACCGATGTCCGGATCGTTCCTTTGCGGGTGATTCAGGATCTCGGGTCTTACCCGGATTGGCTTGGAAATCCCCGCCCGATTCGCATTGGCGGCGGCGCCATTGTGGAAGTGCATACCGATCAGGGCATCACCGGCATTGGCCCGGATATGGACGCCGCCCTGCTCCCGAGGGTGCAATCCTTGCTGACCGGCGCGGACCCGTTCGATGTGGATCTTCACTCCGCTCGTCTCTATGAAATACAAGGCGGAGCGGGCTATCGCGGCACCGCCAGCGTGGAGATTGCCCTTTGGGACCTGATGGGCAAGGCCGCGAATCAGCCCCTCTATAAGCTTTGGGGAGGAGGTAGAGACCGTGTAGCGCCCTATGCCAGTATGCTGCGGCTCTCCACACCGGAAGAACGCGCCGACATCGCAGTCAAATTGAAAGCCCAGGGCTGGAAGGCGATCAAATATCGCAGTTCTTTCCCCACCATGAAAGAGGATATCCGGCTCGTGGAGCTGGCGCGGAAGGCCGTCGGCGACGACTTTGGAATCATGTGCGACGGCAACAAGGCCACCCTGAACTATGCATCGCAGAAAGGCGTGCCGTGGAACTTTACCCGCGCGGTCGAGACTGCGAGGGAATACCAGCGGATGAATGTGTACTGGCTCGAAGAACCGCTACCCCGTTACGATTTTGACGGTCTCGCTGAGCTGAACCGTCTCATTGACATGAAACTAGCGGGCGGCGAGGGCAACCGCGGCATTCACGAGTTTCGATCGCTGCTTGAAAGAGGCTGCTTCGACATTGTGCAGCCGGAGGTGATGCTGGAAGGGCCGACGCATCTTCGCAAGATCGCGGTGATCGCCGAATCTATGAATAAGATGTGCATTCCGCACGTGGGCGATAGCCGGCTGGGCACGGTTTGCGATCTTCATCTGGTTGCGTCGTGGCCAAACGCGCCGTACCTCGAAATCTTCAACGATGTGCCCATCGGCAACTACGAGCATCCGTTCGCGATTCTTGAGAATCCGCCCACGCTGGATAAGGATGGATATTTCAACCTGCCCCAGGAGCCGGGTCTGGGCATGACGATAAAGGAAGAATTCCTGCTAAAGGCGTAATCGGGCGCTCCCGCCGCCCTCAAGCATTTTCTATCCTCCCTGGCACCCTGCTCGCCGGCGCAGGTAAGGTGTCCCGAACCCCCTGGCTGCCTCCTTCATCGCGATCGTCTGTTGACGACTGAAATCCGCAACTGCTATTTAGGGGGCAGAATGATTAAGTCTCCGCAATTGCTGGTAATCGTATTCTGGCCCATCGACCGCTTCATTTTTTACGCTCGGAACCCGCGGAAGAATGACGCCGCAGTGGATCGCATGTGCGCCTCGATCCGCGAGTTCGGCTTCAAAATTCCATGTCTGGCCCGAAGTGATGGAACCCTGGTGGACGGTCACCTCAAAATCAAGGCCGCGCGCAAGTTGGGCTCGTGGCCCGGCGGCGATACGACTTGCATCCCCGTGATCCTGTGCGAAGAGTGGACCGAGGCCCAAGTCAAGGCGTTCAGGCTGATGGTGAATCGTTCCGTGACCTGGGCCGACTGGGACGACGAGCTCTTGGCCCTGGAGCTGCAGGAACTGAACGAGGCGGACTTCGACCTATCGTTGACGGGCTTCGACCCCAAGGAAATCGACGATCTGCTCCTCCTCCCGGAGGACGACGATCAAGCGAATGCCGTCCCGCCGGTTCCCGAGAACCCGGTGTCGCGCCGGGGCGACCTGTGGATCTGCGGCAAGCATCGCGTGCTCTGCGGGGATGCCACCAGCGCGGAGAATGTGACACGCCTGCTCGGTGAGCGCGAGCCGATCCTGATGGTCACCGACCCGCCTTATGGAATCGAACTCGATTCAGCTTTGCGCTTCTTGTCGGCCTTCGGCTTCGCGGGCTCAACCTCGGGTTTGGCGGGATCGCCCAAGCTCTGGATGCGCTCCCAGATCCGGACGATCGCTGTCTTCGCGTCCTTCAGCTTCTTCACCGGCTTCTCGCCAGCCAAGCAATTCAGAATCGCTACCAGGCGCTCCGCCGGCCAGGACGCGGCCAAATCCGCCAGCTCCTGCTGGCTACTGAAAACGTCGAAAGGGGTTGCGGTGGTGGTGGCGGCCTCTTCCGGGGTCGCAAACGCCACAATTTCATTCTGTTCGTTGATGGTAAAAGTCGCCATAATCGTGCTCCTTGGGGCTACGCTCTGCGCGGTCATGACATGGATCACTCCGAAGTGCTTGAAAAGCAAGGCGATTCTTCAATAAATCGACGTTGGCCAAGGGCTGGCGGTCTCCGGTGGCTGTGCGCGCAGATGCACCCCAGATGCACCCCAGATGCACCCTAAATGAAAGGGCATGGAAACAAATTCGGGCGAAAGAAGGCGGCGGCCGTGGCGGCCTTGTTCACGGCAAAGAACCACGCGGAGGCTGCCCGCGTCGCGGGCGTTGACCCCAGCACACTCAAGCGCTGGCTGCGGTTGCCGGAGTTCCAAGCCGAGTTCTTGCAGGCCCGCCGGGACGCCATCAGTCAGACCAACGCTCGCATCCAGCACAACTCCGGCGCCCTGGCTTCCTTGGGTTTTAAGCTGGTAGCGGACCCCGCGACGCCGGCCTCCGTCAAAGCGCACCTCATTCTGGGTCTCCTGGACCGCGGCAACAAGGCATTGGAACTGGAAGATGTGCTTGTACGCGTCGCGGCATTGGAGCACGCCGCGGAGATGGCCAAGTCCTCCCGGAGCTGAGACGACTGCGATGAAGACTATTGAAAGGCGGGTGCGCAGCCTGGAGGACCGGTTGGGGCCCGCGGTGGAAACAGAACACGACCGGTGGCTGATGGCGCGTCTCGACGCAGCGGAGCGGCGCCGGAAAGAGGCGGAGGAGAGGGGAGAATATCAGCCAGTGGAGCGCGGACCCCAGTTTGAACTTCACCGCCAAACGCTGAGGGCGGCTCTGGGTCTGAGGGTTTGGTCATGAACACCGTTGTCAGGCGGATCGCCAAGCTTGAGGGGCAGTTTGTGACCGTGGACAGCAAGCCGCCGATTCTCATCGTGGTGTCGAGGGTCGAACGCCGCCTGACCCTTTAGGTCAGGACCGGTGCATCGAGATCCTCGGGTGAATGCGGGCGACGTCACCGACCCGGTCATTGGGACGTCTTAGGACCGAATTCCCTGCTCGCAACATCCCTGTAATAGCTACCGATATTGATACATAACGCCGTCCACTACCTCGCGGCCCCATCTGGGAGCATTTCCTTGAGTATGCAGTGATCCGCCCGAAACCATTCGGTGTGTCGTCAACTTCCCCCAACGCGACTTTTGGGGCGTCTGGTGAACCGAAGGGGGGTTCGCAATGGGAATGCGGGGGCTTGCGCCTCCCGTAGTCGGTTGGACACACGGGGATTCTCTCGCAACGCGAACATCTTGCCTAACTGCGAGAAGCTGACGCGGCGATGCGGCGTGAAGAAGTCGTAGAGAGATCATTAGAGATTCCATAACGGCCATGCCGATCGACCCGAATCACCGGTTGACCATAAGCGCATAATCTGAAACTGGCTACCCGCCATGTTTGCCCCAGCGCCAGGATACCGTCGAGGCGCAGTTCAAATACCTGATGGGCAACATCAAGTCGACCGATGCCATAGTGGTGGGAATGTACGAGAAATACTTCGACGAGTACGCCATCAACAAGGAGTACGTGATCAAGTACGGCAACACGTCGATGGGCAACCTGGCGTAAGATTGGCGCCGACTGCCCCGGTCAGGTCTTTGCGGCCAACGCGCGAATGGCGCGTGTTTCCGGACTTATTGTGTCTCCGGACTTATTGCTGCACCGTGATGAGAGTGCTCGAAGGTGACTGCGCGCCCCCGACGGTCGCCACGACGGGGTAGTCTCCGTTCGCCAGCGAAGTAGGAATTGCGATCGCTACCTGATACAGCCCGGCGGACCCGGGTGCCAAGGCAGCGCCCCAGACGGTAGCCGTCGCGCCTCCCACTGTGACGGTCACCTGGTTCGCCGTGTTGTAAGTGGTTCCGGAAGGCACCGCGACACCTACCGGTGTGGCGGGAGTCGTCGGGCCGAAGCCGGTTCCCCAAAGGATGATGGTATCGCCGGGCTTGGCCGGCACGGTGGTCGCACCGGGGAAAGTGCCGTTCTTGACGGCCAGGCTGTAGTCCGCTCTGGTCGCGACGGCGTAGCTGCCCCATTGGAAGAAGGCCGGCTGGAACGCCTGCACAACGGCCGTGACCGGTGAACTCACTCCCGACGAATTGGTTACCGTGACCGATACGTTGCCGGTCCCCACGTTGGGAGCCAGCACGTTGATCAGTCCCGGGCTGATGTAAGCGATGTAGGCGGGCAGTCCGCCTACGCTGACCTTGACCCCGTCGAGAGACTCCGGCAGCGCTCCATTGACTACGGCGTTAGTCCAGCTGTCGGTCTGCGACGAGAGATTGCTCCCGACGATGCTGATCCAGGAATTCGGGACGATTCCCGCCTGAAAACTGGCGCCGCTGCCCACACCGCCGCTCGCGGTGATTGCCGGCACGGACCCGGACGGCTGGATCTTGGCGATGAACCCGTCATAGTTCACAGTCCCATTGAATGCGGTTTGGAAAGCGCCGGCGGTGGTCGGCAGGCCGGGTTGGGATGTGTAACCCGCCACATACATGTTGCCTTGCGAATCGACATCCACGCCGCTATTGAATACACCGCCGTTAGCTGCCGGGTCGTAGATGACGGTTGAAAACATCATCGTGCTTCCGGTCGGGTCGTACTCCGTCACGTACACGCCACCGAACCCATTCGCCGGTTGCAACGGGTTCACCAGCGGATATTCGGTGTTATCGCCCGCAATCCCGCTCACATACACATTGCCCTGCGAGTCGAGACGCGGGGGGGTGATGTAATTGGCGGAACTGAGCGTCGGACCTGGCGTTCCAGTCCCGACAAAGGTGGCCCAGACCAACGCGCTTCCCGCGGGATTGAGCTTGGCCAGAAAACCGCGGTTTTCGCAGCTGTCGATAGAAGGGCAGGGAGTCGAGTTGTTCGCCCCCGCCGTAGCCGGAAAGTCGTAGGACGCGTTGCCGCTGACATACGCGTTGCCTGCGGCGTCGGCTGCAATCCCTGAAATGACGTCCTGATAGCTGCCCACGGTCGTATCGTGCCCGCCGAGGTAAGTGGTATAGACCAGCGAGGCGCCGGAACTCACCGGTTTGAATTTCGCGACGAACCCGCGAGTGGACGTCCCGAAACCGGCATTGGGATTGCCGTAATAGGTAGTCTGAAACGCACCCGGAGTCACCGGCAGTTGATTGCTTTGGGTGGTTCCGGCCAAATAGAAGTATCCGGAAGAATCCGCTGCCGCACCGGAGCCGAAGGTGGGGTGTTCGTTGCCCGCTGACGAGCCGTTGCCGCCGAACAAACTCGAGTAGAGCAGGTTGGCGCCGGCCGCATCGAACACCGCGATAAAGACAGAGCCCTGATTGAAGTTGCCCGGGTTGAGGGTGGTGTTAAAAGTCGATCCCGGCAGCACCGCGTTGGCTGTCGTCGGGAAGCAGCTAGGTGGACCGTTGGCGAAGCATTGGTCGCCCGTGTTTCCCGCGACATAGGCTTGGCCGTGAGAATCGACTGCGACCGCAACGGCCGTTTCGTTGCTAGGCCCGAGGAAGGTCGAATACACCAGGCTGCCACCGTTCGGACTGAGTTTGGTCAGGAACGCGCTCTGGGCGGCTGGGCAGTTACTTTTGTTGTTGATTGAGATTCCGCAAACCGTTTGGTACGCTCCCGCGGTAACCGGGAATTGGGGTGCGGTCGTGGATCCAGTGATGTAGGCGCTCCCGGAGCCGTCGACGGCAATGGCGTAAGGTCGAGTCGTCGTGTCGTCGTTGAAAACACCCCCGCCAATATAAGTGGAGTAGACCAGTTGCGAACCCGCCGGGTTCAACTTGGCTACAAAGCCCGTGTACGAGCCCTCGGTATTTACCCC
Source organism: Bryobacteraceae bacterium (assembly GCA_052148435.1). GTDB lineage: Bacteria > Acidobacteriota > Terriglobia > Bryobacterales > Bryobacteraceae > JBEKYD01. Next base: position 3,640 of record JBKQIF010000154.1, on the reverse strand, counting down.
TTGGATAGGGCCCTGCAGCGGAAAATCGGTGGACTGGGTGGAACCCGTCACATACACGTTTCCCGCTTGATCGGCAACCACACCCTGCGTCGTATTCCCGCCATAAGTAGTCAAACCGATTATGTTAGTCTTACTCCCACCCAGGTAGGTCATATAGACCAGCACCGGATCGATCGTCAAGGCCCGGCTATGGTCGTACTTGCCCAGAGTGAATTGCACGCGGTCTCCGGTCTGCTTGTAGCTGCCTGCCACAGCATCTTTCTTGCCCGCTTCATTCACTTGATAGACCACCGGCTTGCGCAAGATGAGCGACGCGCCATCGAGCGTGAGCAGCAAATCGCCATCCGCGCCGAGCGTGGGCCTGGCTCCCGCAAACTCCAGTGCAATCTGCTTGGGATCCGAGCCCGGCGCCACGATGAAATCGTATTCGAGCTGGCGCCCGGTTCCGTAATACACCAGGTCGATTCCCCGGTAAACTTGCCGGTAGTTCACCTTGCCGAAGGTCGGGATTCCCGTGGTCCACCTGTTGGGATCGTTGCCCATGAAATAGTTCACTGTCCCGGGGAGGGCCTCCGCGCCGTCGATTTCGGCGCCGGAATTGGCTCCCGCTAGCTTCATTCGCACCACGGCGGCTGACGAGCCCTTGCGTGACGAGCGGAGCTTGAACACGGCGCTGTCCGCGGTCAGGAACAGCGCGTACCCACTGCCGCGCGAAAGGAACTTCACCGCTCGGTCCGTCTGGCCCCGGTTGGCCTCAAAGCTCAAGGGAAGGCTCAGGAGTTCAGCCTTGCCCTTTTGTCCCACCATGGCCTTTTGTTTCACCACGGACGTTGGCTTGGGTGGGGTATCCCCGAATCCCGCGCCGGCAACCGCCAGGAACAAGCATATCCATTTCACTTCCACAGCTCTGCTGAATTCGAATCCGCGCGAACGCTTCATAAATGTGTTTGTCTCCGAGTGCCCGGGGTTGGCGTTGTTGGCCCGATGGTTCTCGTCCCTGGGGCGTAAAGATTTGCACAATTGTACCCTACGGGATCTAAGTTGTCATCTCGACATTACGCGCCGCCCTGGAACTTGGGCTCTTCGGCCTGGGGAAGGCGATCAAAAGCCCCTTTGCGTGCCGCAAGTTATAGGCCCGCAGCCACCCTTTGTGAACGGGACGCGGCGCCCGTGTGACGGCGCATTGCCCCGACGTACTCATGCCTTTCGATCAGCCTTGCAAACTCCAGGCACTGGGTCTATCGCTAGAGTTCGAGGCATCCTCGCGGATGTGGCGATAGATAGAGGACACGAATGGACAAAAGATTACTGAAGCGACACAAGCGTCAGGTTCCGCGAGCGAAAGAGCGGGCCAGCCTGTCGGAGCCTGACCTGAGGACACCGGAACAACTAACGGCGGCGCGCGAAGCGAGCCGCGCTGTGGCCAGCCGGCGAGCCGACCCCCGCGCACCCTATTCGACGCCTTCCCCAAACCGCCCCGGTCCTGACGCAACCGGTGCGGTGAGAACGGGCCCATGATCCGCGCCGCTGTAGGGCTCTTCTCCACACGCTGCCCGCATTGTCGATCCATCGATTTCACGAGCGTAGGCGCCCGCAATACCCTGGAGATGGCTTTCCAATGGCTTCTGCAACCCCACACTGCTCTCTTTGCGGCCGCCGCTTTTTCCTGTTCCGATGGCATGCTCTCATCGGGCGCACTGCGTAAGACCGGTCGTGCGGTGGACGCACCTACTCGCGTCCCGTCAGTGGCAACCTTGACGAAGCCGGGGTAGCAAGTCGCTCGCTCCTCGCACCAGCAATCCGCTCTCACGGACCCCAAACAGCGGTCGCGCCGTTTCAACGACAGGAACTTTTTCCGGAACAGGCAACTGAGAACCTTGACGGGCAAAAAGAAGGAGTTCTTTCGCGGGGCAATCCAACGGGAACCGTCTTGGCTGATGCCCCCGCCAGGCACCACGCAGTGAATGTGCGGGTGAATGTGGAGATTCTGGCCCCAAGTGTGAAGCACGGCCAGGAAGCCAAGCTCGGCGCCCAAATGCTGGGGGTCCGCCGCGATTGTCATCAAGGTCTCGGAGGCTGCGCGAAAAAGGATGCGGTTAGATTACTCTGGCATTTTGCAATGCCAGGTGGGCGATCTCTTGCGGCAGTGTAAACACCACGTGGAAGTACGTGTCCACGGGCAGCAGTTCCGTTTCCCTTTCCGCGAGCCACTTAGCGCGAGCGGCAGCCTGGCACTTCGGACAGCTCCGATTGGTACACGAGTTGTACACGGGGACGCGATGCCCGCAGTCGTACTGCTCCACATGGCCGCCCAGGACCGCTATTCGGCAGTCGCGAATATCCTCGAAGGCTTTTCTCTGCTCGCGCGACAGCACCTGTCCCCACCGCGCCAGAAAATCCTCTTCGTGTATGCGGAAAACATCGGCCAGTTCGAGCCGATGTTCACTCATCGGTCCGGTGAAATGTGCTGGCAGCCTGAACAATGTCGAGGGGGTCCAGGAGCTCCAATGGACTGGTGGTCGAGCGCACCGCCGTATCGGTGACGTGCAGATAGCGGGCGGTAGTCTCCAATTTTGCGTGGCCGAGCAGGATCTGAATGGTGCGGAGATTTACGCCCGCATCCAGCAGGTGAGTGGCGAAGGCGTGTCTCAGCGAGTGCGGATGAATAGCCTTGGTGATACCGGCCTTTCGCGCAGCCTTCTGACAGGCGCGGAAGATGGACTCGCAGGAGATCGGCTGGCCAGGTTTTTGACCGGGAAGAGCCACTCCTTGGGGTGTCTCCAGCGGAAGTAGGCACGCAGCAACTGCAGCAGTCTTGGTGGCAACAACGATTGCCGGTCCTTACGGCCTTTGCCGCCCCGTATCCAGATCGCGTTACGGCTGCTGTCAATGTCAGCCAACTTCAGTTTTGCTACTTCTGAGATCCTGGGGCCGGCGGCGTACATGGTGGTCAGAATCGCCCGGTGAGCAAGATTCTTCGGTGTCTCCAGCAAGAGCTTGACTTCCGCCGGACTCATAATCACGGGCAGTTTCTTCTCGTACCGGGGCAAGGGGATGCGATCCACGCTGACGGAAAGATGCAGCGTGTTGGAATATAGAAATCGGAGCGCGCAAACGGCCTGTATGTAGGACGAAGGCGAGACGCTTTTCTCTTTGATCAGGTACAGTTGATATTCCTGGATCTGCTCGGCGCCAAGCAGATCCGGCGATTTGCCCAAGTGTTTGGCAAATTCGGCGACGCAGCGGATGTAGGCGGCGACAGTGGTGGGTGCGTAGTTGCGAATCTGGAGATCTTCCAGCATTCGCTTTCGAAGTGGGGTCATAACGAGAGCTCCTTTCGTCCTTGACCACACCACCAAAAATGGTCCGATGGAAGGGGCTATCGAGAAGGCACCTGAAGGGGAATTGAGCTGGAACGACAACGCCGGCGCGCAGGCTGCCGTCAGGCAGCCGAGCACGACGGCCAGCGGACGAGGGGACGCCCGTCAGGGCGGCCACTCGTTCGCCATTCTGCCGCCCGGCGGCTTCGTTGTGTGCTGGGCATGCTCAGTAGCTTGGGGGTGAAAGCCCCCCGGCCAACCTGATGGAGGTGAAGGCCTAGTGATGATGCAAGGGCTACCGTCGCGAGGCGGGGTCTGAA
>JBKQIF010000153.1:0-93372 GCA_052148435.1 Bryobacteraceae bacterium | reverse complement strand
GCGAGACCCTGTGTTCGGCCGGCGCGCGTCCAAATAACGGCGGCTTGGCGAATCCCATGCGCGCGTCCAGGCGAAACACTTTGCCCGACTTCACCAGCCCCGCCGCCTCCACTACTCCTTCAGCGGTCAGAAAATTCAGGCATCCCAGCGCGTCGTTGTCGCCGAACACTCCCCAGGAACAATCCTCCGGCAGGTCTTTTCGTATTGGCAGTTCTTCAAAGGTTGGAATCTTCATTTCTGAGCCAGTATATAGTCTGCCGGCCCGCGGCGCGAGTTTCTCGATGCGCTCCCGGTCCACGCGCACTCCAACCCGTGAGCCGGACGTTGCAATCAGGGGAGAATCTTTCTGGAGGATGTTTTGTGCGCGGTGGTTATTCTTTTTTGCAATTTTTGGCGAAAGCGGCGGGCATCGATGAGCGCTCGGCTCCTTGACGTACAGTTTGACGAGGGCGGGGTATCGATGCTAGTTCGCCAGCTCCGCGCAAATCCCCGGCATGCTCCGCGCCATGAACCCCAGGCTGTCGTCCATATTCAAACCCGACAAATTCAGCCGCTTGTCCGCGCCCGCCGCGCCACCCGCGCAGGCCATCTTCGCCCGCGTCCGCAGCTCCGCGATCGAATCGCGCCACTTCACCAGATCGGCCTTCTTCGCCACCGGCCCATGCCCCGGAATCACGATATCGAAATCGAGCGCCAGCACGCGGTCGAGCGTCTTGTCCCATTCCACCAGGCTGCCCTTGGCGCTGTAATCGATAAACGGCGCGCTTCCGTTCACGAACAGGTCGCCCGTGTGCAGCACGCGCTCGCTCGGAAACAGAATCACCGCATCGCCGTTCGTATGCCCACGTCCCAAATGATGTGCGCTCACTTCCTTGCCTCCGACGAACACCTGCGCGTCGTCGGCATAGGTGATCTGCGGGAGCCCGGGCTGCTTGCCCGCCACCATGTTGGCGCGCGCGTTCTTGTGGATCAGGATTTCGGCCGGCGTGTTCGTCAGCATGAACGCATTGCCGCCGGTGTGATCGCCGTGCTGGTGCGTGTTCAAAATGTACTTGATCGGCTGGTCGCTGATGGCCTTCACCTTGGCCATGATGTCGGGGCCGTCCTGATCGTACTTGTCATCCACCAGCAGGACGCCTTCGCTGGTCGGCAGCTCGGCGACGTTGCCGCTGTTGTTGGTCATCAGGACCCAGAGGTTGCCGGTCACCTTCTGGACCACGATAGGCTGCTTCGGAGGCGGCGCCTGCGACCAAACGAAGCACAATCCCGCGAATGCCAGGCCGATTCCACCCAGGCGAATCCAAGCCGATCCCTTGATTGACATTCCCACCAGTATATATCTCGCGGTGACGAATCTCGCCGGCCCCGATCCCCGCCCGTTTCATCCACTTCCGCTCCGGTCTTCGCGGCGGACCAGCGGCGGCCACTAGAATTGCGGGCAGAAAAGGAGGTGCACAGTGAGCAAGAAACCTGAACCGCACCATACGGAACCACACCACTCAGAACCACAACCATCCGAAGCTCCAACTTCGATTATTCAGCCGATCATCGACGATCTGAAGGGGAAGAACCCAACCGTACGACCTACAGCGGACGAAGTCGCGCCACCCCGCGGCCCATTGCATCCGCCGCAACCCGCCGAACTCGATCAAGACGCCGGCGGCGGCTACAATCCCGACGGCACGTACCCGCAAACCTGACCCGCAGGGCCTAGCGCCGGAATTTGCATGCCTCTCTCCCACTTCTCGAAAATCTGGACGATAATAAGGACAGGCACTCGGTGCCTTCATCAGTAACGTAAGGATGGTCCCCATGCAGAAGTTAGCCGCACTTGCGGTGGCGGCGGTGTCCTGTTCTTTTCTCTTCGCTCAGGAACCTGCGCCCGTCCGTCCCAAAGCTGGAAAGGTCCAGATTTTCAAAGAGGCCGACCTCAAGCCCGGCATGAAAGGATACGCCTGGACCGTGCTCAAGGGGTCTGAGCCCGAGCCGCTCCCGGTGGAGATCCTGGGAATCTACAAGAACCAATGGGGACCGAAACAGGACGTGATCCTCGCCAGGCTCGGCGGCAAAGGCCAGCGCACCAACGTCGCGGCCGGCATGAGCGGCAGCCCGGTGTACATCGACGGCAAGCTGGTGGGCGCGGTGGCGCTGCGGCTGAGCGTGTTCTCGCCGGACGCCGTCTGCGGCATCACGCCGATCGAGGAAATGCTGGAAATAAACGACATCGACGCCTCGCGTCCGGAGGAGTCGCGCAGCCCGGCCAAATTGGTCGCGGGCGGCTCCGGCGCCGGCGAGGCTCCGGGCGGCCTCATCGGCCAGTTGGTGGCCGCGGGCGTTTCCGCTGGCCTGCCGTTGCAGTCGCAGACGATGGTGCCGATCGAATCGCCGCTGCTGTTTTCCGGTTTCTCGGAAAGCACCCTCGGGCTGTTCGGCCCGTTATTGCACCAGCTGGGCATCGCCGCGGTCGAGGCTGGCGGTACGGGGGCGGATCTCAAAGGCAGCCAGCCCGCGCCGGGTTGGGAGCATTCGCTGAATCCCGGGGAATCCGTCGCCGGCGTGCTGGTAGATGGCGATAAGAGCATCACCGGGCTGGGCACGGTGACCTATAACGACGGCAAACGCGTATTGGCCTTCGGCCACCCGTTTTTCAACCTGGGGCCGATCGATATGCCGATGGCCAAGGGCGAAGTGCTGATGACTTTGGCGTCGTCCTACCAGCCCAGCAAACTGGCCAACGCCACCGAAATCGTGGGCGCGCTGCATCAGGACCGGCATAGCGGCATCGAGGGGCAACTGGGCGCGACCTCGCCGATGATTCCGGTGGAGATGAAGGTGCGCGCACTCGATGACAAGGGCCAGCCCGAGCGCGAGAAGGACTTTCACTTCCACATTTTCGTTCACCAGAAGTGGACGCCCTACCTGATGATGCTAACGCTTTATTCCTCGCTCTCCGAGTTGAATGAGTTCGCCGACGAGGCCACCTACCGGCTGAGCGGCAACGTGGAAATGAGCGGCAATCAGCGCATCGCCCTTTCCACCATGCAGGCTTCGGGCGAAATGCCCATGCCGGCTCCCATGCTCCTGGCCGGCTGGTTCGGCGACAAGTTCAGCCGGCTGTACCTCAACAACGTGGCGACGCCGGAAGTGAAGCGGGTAAACATAATCGTGGACCTGCTGCCGGAGCGCCGCGTGGCCACCATCGAGAACGCCTGGGCCGAGCGAACCGACGTGGAAGCCGGCGACCGGGTGGCGGTCAAAGTTTTCCTTCGCCCCTATCGCGGCGAGCCGCTGGAGCGCGATCTCACCGTCCGCATTCCCGAGTCGCTGCCCAAAGGCGACCACCGTGTCCTGCTGAGCGACGCCGATACCCTGAACCGGATGCAAAGCATCGCCGGCCTGATGAATCGCTTCATCGACGTATCGCAGACCGTGTCGCTGCTCAACCAGGAGCGCTCCAACAACAAGCTGTACGTGTCGCTGGTGGAATCCGCGCCTACGGCCTATGACAACGATAAGACGCTGCCCGCGCTGCCTTCTTCGGTATTGAATGTGATGCAGGCCAGCCGCGGCGCCAATCGCCCCCTGGTGACTTCACCGGAAACGGCTACCGAACAGGCGGCGCTGCCGTTCGATTATGTGGTGACCGGCAGCTATTCGCTGCGCATCCACGTGAAATGAACCCGTGAAATAGCCCCTGACGTGGAATCATCCCCTGAAACGGCCGCGGCGGAATAACAGGCAACCGGAAAACCAATGAACATTTCTCTCTTCGCGCGGCGGACCGCGCTGACGGCGCTTGCCGCGGCTGTGCTGGCCGCCGGCGATACGCGCATCTGGTCGGAGAGCGAATACTCCGATTTCGAAAAAGGCAACTTGAAGAACCTCTCGCTACGCAGCGACGGCCTCCTGACGGTGGCGCCGCGCACGCGCGAGTTGTTCGACACCAACCTGCCCTACCTGTGGGCGCTGGCGCGCGACTCCCATGGCAACCTCTATGCGGGAGGGGGATCGGGCGCGAAGCTCTACCGCATTCCCTCCGGTGCGAATGCCTCCAAAGGCCGGGTGGTGGCGGAGTTCGACGGTCTGGCAATACAGGCTATCGCCATCGACTCCACCGACCGCGTCTACGCCGCCACTTCGCCCGACGGCAAGGTGTACCGCATCGCGGGCAACGGCAAGCCGGAAGTGTTTTACGATCCCAAGACGAAGTACATCTGGGCGCTGGTGTTTGACGGCAGCGGCAACCTTTACGTGGCTACCGGCGATTCGGGCCAGATCCACCGCGTAACGCCGGCCGGCAAGGGAACGGTCTGGTACGCGAGCGGCGAAGCCCACGTGCGGTCGATGGCGGTGGACCGCGCGGGCAACATCGTGGCCGGCACCGATCCGGGAGGCCTCGTCATTCGAGTCTCGCCATCCGGCCAGGGTTTTGTGCTGTACCAGATGGCGAAGCCGGAGGTGACGGCACTGGCGGTGGCCGCGGATGGAGCGATTTACGCCGCCGGGGTGGGTACCAGGCTGGCCACGGCTCTGCCCGCGCCGGTGATCCAGCCATCGGTTGCCGCGCCGCCGGCCACCGCCCCGGGTAACCCGGGCGGCGTGGCGGGCGCCGTTCACGTAGCCGCCGTGCCGCCGGCCGCCTTGGGCCCCGCCGCGGGCGTGGGCGGCGGCAGCGAAGTCTATCGCATTGAAGGCGATGGCAGCCCCACGCGGCTTTGGTCCAATCCCCAGGAAGTGGTTTACGCCATAGCCTTCGACAGCGCCGGCCGCGCGATTCTGGGCACGGGCAATCACGGGCGCTTGTACCGCATCGAAACGCCTTATTTGTACACTTCGCTGGTGAGCTTCTCGGCCACGCAGATCACCGCTCTGACGGCCTCGCCGCGGGGTGAATTGTTCGCCGTGACGGGCAACGTAGGCAAGGTGGAACAGATCGGTCCGGAACTGGAGGCGGAAGGCACGCTCGAAAGCGACGTCTTCGACGCCGGCATGTTCACGCTTTGGGGCCGGTTGAGCTTCGACGGTGCGTTCCACGGCGGCCATATTTCCCTCGCCGCCCGCAGCGGCAACCTGGACCAGCCGGAGAGGGACTGGAGCGCCTGGTCGGGGCCCATCGACGATTCGAAAGGCGCACGCCTGACCTCGCCCCCGGCTCGGTTCGTGCAATGGAAAGCCACCCTTTCCGGACCGGCTGAATTGCAATCGGTGGACCTGGCCTACCTGTCCAAGAACCAGCCGCCGCGGCTGGAGGAAATCGAAATTACGCCTCCCAACTACAAGTTTCCGGCCAGCTCGGGTGCGACGCTCACTTCCGCCTTGAGTGCCCCCAGCACGCTGAGCCTTCCCCCGCTCGGCCGCCATCTGGCGCCCGCCGCTTCGTCTTTCAGCTTGGAGTCGAGCCCCACCAGTACGCCGGCCATGCAAGCGGCCAAGGGCGCCATCGGCGCGCGCTGGCTGGCTTGGGACCCGAACGGCGACGCGCTGATCTACAAAGTCGAAATCCGCGGCGTCAAGGAAACCGAGTGGAAGCCCTTGAAGGACAAAATCGCGGACAAATATTTTTCGTGGGATTCGACGGCCCTTCCCGACGGCGAATACCGCTTGCGCGTGACGGCTTCCGACGCGCCGGGCAATCCACCGTCCGAGGCCCTGACCGCCAGCCTCGAAAGCGACCGCTTCCTGATCGATAACACTCCGCCCGGAATCGCCAACCTGACTGGAACCCGCGCGGGCGGCGGCCTGGAAGTCCGCTGGCACGCCGCCGACGCTCTCAACAACGTCACCCAAGCCGAATATTCGCTGGATGGCGGCGATTGGACCATAGCGCCGCCGGTGACCAAGCTCTCCGATTCGCTGGAGCTCGACTACGTCCTGACCCTGACCGCCGGCCCCGGCGAGCACACCGTCGCCGTCCGCGTAACCGACGATTACGACAACCAGTCAGTGGAAAAAGTGGTCGTCCGCTAGATCCGGAGGTGGCACAGACCATCGTTCTTGGTGGTCAGTCAGGCCCTCGCCAAGCCAAAGCCGTTCGACAGACGACAAGAAACGATTGTCTGTCCCACCGGGCGGCGAAAGGACGCTGATTCCGCTGAATTGCTCGGTCGCCGTAGAAAGTTGAAGTGGCGGAGAGCGAGTTTTCGGTATCTGAAGACGGCCAGCGGGCGGCTGGTTCATCCGTAGGACGGCTGAAGAGCTCGCCACCCGCCGTGCGCGTGGTGTTGCAGTCGTGATATAAATCAACCTGTTGAGCCAAACTAGCGTCTCATCGCGCGACAGGTTGCGCGCCGCCCTGGACCACCGCGAGCCGGATCGGATTCCGTTGGATTTTGGAGGCACCACGGTAACCGGCATGCACGTCAGTACGGTGGCGGCCTTGCGCGACTATTATGGGCTGACCCCGGGACCGGTAAAGGTGCACGAACCCGGGCAGATGCTGGGCCTGGTGGAGGACGACCTGCGCGCGGCGATGGGGCTCGACGTCACCGGCGTGTTTCCGCGCAAGGTGAAGTTCGGCCTTTCCACTACTGCCTGGAAAGAGTGGAATTTCCGCGGCCTGGAAGTGCTGGTGCCGGCCGATTTCCGTACCAGAACGGAGCCCAACGGCGACATCCTGATCTATCCCGAGGGCGATGAAACGGCGGCGCCGAGCGGGCTCATGCCGATGGGCAGCGCTTTCTTCGACGCCATCGTCCGGCAGCCGGAAATCGACGAAGAGAAGCTCGACCCGGAGGACAACCTGGAAGAGTTCGGTGCGGTTTCCGAGGAAGACCTGGACCACATCGAACGCTCGGTGCGGGCGGCGGCCTCTAGCGGCTACGGTGTGGCGGCGGGGTTCGGCGGCACCGGCTTCGGCGATATCGCCCTGGTGCCCGGGCCGGGTCTGAAGAACCCCAAAGGTATCCGCGACGTCGCGGAGTGGTACATTTCCACGCGCACGCGCCGCGGCTACATCCACCGCGTCTTCGAGCGCCAGTGCGAAATCGCCATCGGGAACCTGGCGCGTATCCATGCTCGCATCGGCGCCCGCATCGGCGACGCCGTGGACTGCATGTATGTCTGCGGCACCGATTTCGGCACCCAGACTTCGGCGTTCTGCTCCGTCGCGACTTTTCGCGAGCTTTGGTTCCCGTACTATAAGCGCGTCAACGACTGGGTGCACGCCAATACGACCTGGAAATGTTTTAAACATTCCTGCGGCAGCGTAGAGCGTTTCTTTGAGAGCTTCATCGAGGCCGGTTTCGACGTTATCAACCCGGTGCAGTGCTCGGCGGCAGGCATGGAGCCGGCCGGGTTGAAGCGCAAGTACGGCTCCCGCCTGGTGTTTTGGGGCGGGGGAGTGGATACCCAAAAAACCTTGCCTTTCGGTACGCCGCAAGAGGTGCGGGAGGAGGTCTTGCGCCGCTGCGAGATCTTCGCGCCCGGCGGCGGGTTCGTGTTCAACTCGATTCATAATCTGCAGGCCGGCACCCCGGTGGAGAATATCGTCGCCATGCTGGATGCCGTCCATCAATTCAACGGAGTTTCGCATGCCCGATCTGGATAAGCTAAATGAAGCCGTGCTAGAGGGCGACTGGAAAACCGCCGTCGCCGTGACCGAGGCCGCCATCGCCGCGGGGTTGGCGCCGCTCGCCATCGTGACCGAATGCCTGGTGCCCGCCATGGATGAGGTGGGCCGCCGCTTCGAGTGCGAAGAGTACTTTGTGCCCGAGATGCTGCTCTCGGCGCGCGCCATGAAGGCGTCGATGAACATTCTCCGGCCGTTGCTGGCGGCGGCGGGCGCCCAGCCGGTGGGGCGCGTGGCGATTGGCACGGTGAAGGGCGACCTGCACGATATCGGCAAGAACCTGGTAGGGGCTATGCTGGAGGGCGGCGGCTTCGAGGTGATCGACCTGGGCGCCGACGTGTCGCCGGAACGCTTCATCGAAGCCGTCGCCAATGGCAGCGCCAGCCTGGTGGCTGTCTCCGCGCTGCTAACGGTGACGATGCCGGCGATGAAGACCATCGTCGATGCCTTCCGGAGCGCCGGACTGCGCGAAAAGGTGAAGATCATGGTGGGCGGTGCGCCGGTAACGCAGCAGTACGCCGACGCCATCGGGGCCGACGGTTATGGCGAAAGCGCCGGAGCCGCGGTGGCTCTGGCGCGCAAACTGGTGGCCGCGTGAGCCGTCTCGGCGATTGGCTGGCAGGCGGCCTGCTGATCACCGACGGGGCGTGGGGGACCGAGTTGCAGGCCCGCGGTCTCGACCCCGGCGTGGCGCCGGACACCTGGAACCTGACCCATCCCGAGCGCGTGGAAGCGGTGGCGCGCGCCTACGTGGAGGCGGGCAGCCAGGTCATCCTCACCAATACCTTCCGCGCCAATGCGGTCGCCATGGAAGGCGACCTGGAGGCGATCAATCGCGCCGGTGTCGCCATCTCGAAGCGGGCAGCCGCCGGACAGGCGCTGGTGTTTGCCTCCATCGGTCCGACCGGCAAAATGTTGACGGCCGGCGAGATCGGCGAGGAGCGGGTCAACGCCGCCTTTGCCGCGCAGGCCGCGGCGCTTTCGGCGGCGGGCGCCGACGCCTTGCTGGTGGAGACGATGAGCGATGTCGAAGAGGCGCGCCTGGCCGTGGCCGCCGCCAAGAGCACGGGCCTGCCGGTTGTCGTCTCCTTCGCCTTCGATTCGGGCAAGAACAAGGACCGCACCATGATGGGCGCCACGCCCGAGGCTGTCGCCGCGGCAATGCTCGAAGCGGGAGCGGACGCGGTCGGCGCCAACTGCGGCGTTGGGGTGGAGTATGCCGCTCCCGTCTGCCGGCGCTTGCGCGCGGCCTGCGGCCTCCCCATCTGGATCAAGCCGAACGCCGGCTTGCCGAAGATGGAAGGAACCGCCGTTCGCTATGGCACGTCGGCGGAGTTCTTCGCTTCGCACTTCGCGGCCCTGCGCGAAGCCGGCGCGTCGTTTCTGGGCTGCTGCTGCGGTTCCACGCCGGCCTTCATCCGCGCCTTGGTGAGCGCCCGATGCGCCTCAAGCTGATGCCGGACGTGGCGCGGACGGTGCAATCGGCCGGTATCCGGTACTAAACTACAAGACCGGGGGACAAACACGTGGCAAAAGGACCGCTCGGCGAGCCGGAAGTCAAACAGTATCGCGAGGACGGCTTCGTTGTGGTGCGCGGCATGTTCGACCAGGCGGAGATCGAGCTTCTGCGCCGGTCGGCCAAAGACGACAAGGCGCTCGACGATCACTCCTATGGCAGGGCCGACGACCAGGGCGGCGTCGTCCGTCTCTCGCTCTGGAACCATCCGGGCAACGGCATTTACGGCATGTTCGCGCGCTGCCGTTCGCTGGTCGATTCCGCCGAAGCGCTGCTCGGTGGCGAGGTCTACCACTACCACTCGAAGATGATCATGAAGGAGCCCAGGGTCGGCGGCGCCTGGGCCTGGCACCAGGATTACGGCTACTGGTATCAGAATGGGGTTCTGTTCCCCCTCCTCACCAGCGCTTCCATCGCGGTCGACCGCGCCACTAAAGAGAACGGCTGTCTCCAGGTGTTGAAGGGCTCTCATCTCGCCGGCAGGGTGGACCACATCCTCACCGGCGACCAGGCGGGCGCCGATCCGGAGCGCGTGAACGAACTCTCGAAACGCCTGGAGCTGGTGTACGTCGAGATGGAACCGGGCGACGTCATCTTCTTCGATTCCAACCTCCTGCATCGCAGCGATCAAAATCGCTCGGAATACCCGCGCTGGTCGATGATTTGCTGCTACAACGCGGCGCGCAACGATCCTTACAAAGAGGCCCACCACCCGCGCTACACGCCGCTCGCGAAAGTCGACGACGCCATGATCCTGGAAGTCGGAGCCAGGCGCTTCTCCGAAGATGTTTCCGACGTCGCCTGGCTCGATCCCGGCAAGGACTCAAGCGCGACCAGCCTGCCCGAAAAGTCGCGCCAGTGATGGTTCGACCAGCCATCCGCAACACCTCCGACGGCAGCACCCGTCCGCCCAGGCTGCGCTGCTTCCTCAATCTGATGACCCTCGACGATCTGCCGCCCGATTCCTCGGCTCCCTCCACTCGCGAGGTGGAGCCGCTGTTTGAGGCGATTCTCCAGGCCGGCTATGCTGGAGTGCAGTTTACCCAACCCGCAACTCCCGCCCAACAGGCCGCCTGCGCGCGTCTGGGCCTGGGCAAAGCCGGCTCGGGCCGCGTCAACCAACCCGCCGACGCCGAGCCGCTGGCCGCCAGGTTCCGCGACGAGGGTCTGGCATGCGCCACGCTCCACGTCGGCTGGGGTATCGAGGACGACGACGAGGCGGACCGGCTGATCGATGCCGTTCTAGCCTCCTCCGTCCGGCACGATGTCCCGCTTTACGTCGAGACCCATCGGGCGACCATCTTTGAGGACCTCTGGCGCACCGTGCAATTCGTCCGCCGCTTCCCCGAGATGCGTTTCAATGGCGACTTCTCGCATTGGTACACTGGTCTCGAAATGGTGTACGGCGGCTTCGAAAAGAAGTTTGCGTTCATCCGCCCCGTGCTCGATCGTGTCCGCTTCCTCCACGGTCGAATCGGCAATCCGGGCTCGGTCCAGGTGGACGTCGGCGACGGCGACTCGCGCGCACACCCCTACGTGGATCACTTCAGGACATTGTGGACCGCTTCGTTCGGAGGCTTCCTCTCCTCGGCCCGGGCTGGCGACTATCTGCTCTTCGTTCCCGAGCTGCTGAGCCCGCGAATCTATTATGCCCGCGCGCTGAAAAGCGGATCCGCCGTCGTGGAGGAGAGCGACCGCTGGCAGCAATCGCTGGTTTTGCGCCGTATCGCGGAGGAATGTTTTGCTCGCGCCTGTGAGGCCAATCATGAACAGTAAGGAACGGATTCAGGCAACTCTTACCCATCGCCAGCCGGATCGGGTGCCGCTCGATTTCGGCAGCTCTGCCGTGACCGGAATGCACGTCAGCACGGTGGCGGCGCTACGCGACCACTACGGCTTGGAGAAACGGCCCGTAAAGGTTCACGAGCCCTTCCAGATGCTCGGTTTGCTGGAGGCCGACCTGCTCGACGCCTTGGGCGCCGACGTCGTAGGGGTCTCTCCCCGCAAGACCATGTTCGGGTTTCCCAACGACCGCTGGAAGCCATGGAACTTCCGCGGCCTCGACGTCCTGGTCAGCGAGGAATTCAGGATCACCGAGGAGACCAATGGAGACATCCTGATCTATCCGGAAGGCGACCTGGCAGCGCCTCCCAGTGGACGCATGCCGGCGGGCAGCCAGTTCTTCGATACCATCGTGCGCCAGCCGCCTTTGGATGACGATCGGCTGAACCCGCAAGACAATCTCGAGGAGTTCGGAACGATTAGCGGCGAGGATCTCGACTATCTGGCCTCGAGCACGGGCGAGGCAGCCTCGACCGGCCGCGCCGTCGTCGCCAATTTCGGCGGCACCGCTTTTGGCGACATCGCCCTGGTTCCCGCTCCGTCTCTCAAACACCCAAAAGGTATCCGCGACGTCTCCGAGTGGTACATTTCCACCCGCTCGCGCCGCGGCTACATCCACCGCGTGTTCGAGTCGCAATGCGAGTTCGGGCTCGAGAACCTGGCCCGCATCCACCAGCGCGTCGGCAACTCGGTCGATGCCGTATTCGTCTGCGGTACCGATTTCGGCACCCAGACTTCGGCGTTTTGCTCCGTCCCCGCGTTTCGCGAGTTGTGGTTCCCCTATTACAAGCGGGTCAACGATTGGATTCACGCCCATACCACCTGGAAGACCTTCAAGCACTCCTGCGGAAGCTCGGCCAGGTTCTTCGAGAGTTTCATTGAAGCCGGGTTCGACATCGTCAATCCGGTCCAGTGTTCGGCCGCCGGCATGGAACCCGCCCAATTAAAGCGCGATTACGGCTCGCGGCTGGTCTTTTGGGGCGGGGGAGTCGACACCCAGAAGACGCTGCCCTTCGGAACCCCGGCGGAGGTGCGCGAACAGGTCCTGCGCCGCTGCGAGATTTTCGCGCCGGGCGGCGGCTTCGTCTTCAATTCCATCCACAACGTGCAGGCCGGCACGCCGGTCGGAAACATCGTGGCCATGATCGATGCCGTCCACGAGTTCAACCGAGCGGGAAACTGAGAACCGGGAACTGAGAGCTGGCCGAGTTTCCGGACTGGCATACTGAGATCCATGGGCCGCATTCGCATTCTGCCGGATCAGGTCGCCAACAAAATCGCCGCCGGCGAGGTGGTGGAGCGGCCGGCTTCGGTGGTCAAGGAGCTGCTCGAAAACTCGCTCGACGCAGGCGCTACCGACTTGCGGGTCGAGGTGGAGTCGGGCGGACGGCGCCTCATCCGCATCGTGGACGACGGCACCGGCATGCTGCGCGACGACGCGCTGCTGGCCTTTGAACGGCACGCCACCAGCAAGCTGCGCGACGTCAAAGATCTGTTGTCGATTTCGACCCTCGGTTTTCGCGGCGAGGCGTTGCCGTCCATCGCCTCGGTTTCGCACCTGCTGCTCGAAACCCGCTCGGAAGAAGAAACCACCGGCACGCGCATCGAAATCGCCGGCGGCAAAATGCTGCGCTGCGAGGAAGCCGCGCTGGGCCGCGGCACGGCGATTACGGTGCGCGACCTGTTCTACAACGTGCCGGCGCGCAAGAAATTCCTGCGCACGGAGCAGACCGAGCTGGCGCACATCGCCTCGCTGGTCACTCATTACAGCCTGGCGCATCCGGCCAAAACCTTCCAATTGACCAGCGGCCCCACCGAGCTGTTGCGCGTCACTCCGGTGGCGTCGCGCGATGAGCGCGTCTACCAGGTATTCGGCAGCCAGGTGCTCGAGGAGCTGGTCGAAATTGGCGAGCGGCAGCGCGACCTGCGCATGCCCGTGCCCGCCGTGCCGCCTTCGGGAGCCATCTCCGAATACCTGCGCGAGCCCGAGGAGCCGGCCGCGCGCACCTTCCGGCTGAACGGGTTCTTTTCGCGTCCGCAAGTGCAGAAGGGCAACCGCAACTCGATTTATATTTTCGTCAACGGCCGTCTGATCCGCGACCGCCTCCTGCTGCACGCGCTCTCCTCCGCGTATCACAACCTGATCCCGCCCTCGGCGTTTCCCTTCGCCCTGCTATTTCTGGAGTGCGATGCCGAGGAAGTGGACGTGAACGTGCATCCCTCGAAGACCGAGGTGCGCTTCCGCCATGGCTCGTTCGTGCACGATTTCGTGCGCGACACCATTCGCGAGCGTCTGATGGAGAGCCGCCCCGCGCCCACGTTTCCGGTGTCGCCCCTGGCGCCCCAGCGGGTTTCCGAGGCCGGGCAGGCCGCGGCGCAGCTCCCCTACTCCGAATTCAGCCAGATGATCGCCGACCAGGCGCCGCCCGAAACTCTCCCGGTCGGCGGGTTGTCCGAAAATGCCGCCGAAGGCGCCTCCGAGGCCGCCTTGCCGGAGTTCACTTTGCGCGCCGCGCCGGGCCCGGACCTGCGCCTGGATTTCAGCGCGCCGCCCATCGAAGTCGCTCCCGGTCCGCCGCCCTCCGGCAAGCTGCTGCGCCACACCGATCCCCACGGCTCGTTTGCTCCGGACGCCCTTCCCCCGCCCGAGCTCTCGCTATCGGTGCTTTCCGGGTTGCGCCCACTGGGCCAGATCCACGAGAGCTTCATCGTCGCCGCCGGCCGCGACGGCCTCTGGATCGTCGACCAGCACGTCGCCCACGAGCGCATTCTGTTCGAGCAGGTGCTCAAACAGCGTGCCCGCGGCAGCGTGGAGATGCAGCGCCTGCTGCTTCCCCTGGTGCTGCAGTTGACCGCCGAACAGCAGATCGATTACGCCCGCATCGCCGACGAACTGCACGCTTCCGGCTTCGAAACCGAGCCTTTCGGCCAGCGCACCATCGCCATCAAGGCCGCCCCCGCCGCCCTGCCCGCTTCCGATATCGAGCGCATTCTGTTCGAGATCCTGGAAACCGCCGAGGGCGAAACCCGCGGCCTCTCGCTCGACGACCTCCGCCGCAATATCTGCGCCTCCATAGCCTGCCGCGCCGCCATCAAAATCAACACCAAGCTCGACCCCGGCAAAATGGAATGGCTGCTGCGCGCCCTGTCGGAAACCGATTGCCCCATGAGCTGCCCCCACGGCCGGCCGATTGCGATGCACTATTCCACACGGGAGATTCTGAAGGCGTTCCATAGGATCTGAGAGTGAGCGACCCACAGACGCACTCCCGTCTGTTCGGCTATATCAATACTGATATATACTGGAATGGATGGGACGGAAAGCGGTCAGATGGATGGGTGACTCGCGGAAGCAACTCCGCGAATTTCCCGAGGTCGTCCGTTCCGAGATCGGCCAGGCAATCTATCAGGCGGAGCTTGGAGAGAGCCACCCATCGGCATCTCCAATGCAGGGGTTGAACGCGGTTGAGATCGTGTCGGATTATCGTGGGGATACCTACTGGGGCGTGTATACGACCCGGTTTAAGGGCTTCATTTACGTGCTTCACTGCTTTCAGAAGAAATCCAAAACTGGAATCAAAACTCCAAAGCGAGACTTGGGGCTGATCCGCAGACGGCTCGCGGAGGCTCAGTTGCATTTTATTGCCATGAACGAAAGAGAGGAGTAACCGAAGATGCCAAGAAGAGTCCAGGTCGAGGAGGGAAGCGGCAACGTGTTCGCCGACATCGGCCTGCCAAATCCGGAAGAAGCGCTGGCGAAGGCGGAAATCGCCCGTCAGATCAACCGAATCCTCATGGATCGGGACCTGAGCCAGGTGCAAGCCGGCGCACTTCTGAAAATCGCGCAACCTCGTGTGTCCGACCTGGCCCGGGGCAGGCTGGGAAAGTTCTCGCTGGAAAAGCTGCTGCAGTTTGCCCGGCGAGCAGGAATCGATATCGAGATCCGCATGAAACCATCGAACAAACCAGGCTTGAAGGTTAAGGCCAAGGCGGCTTAATTAAAGGCGCCGCCGAAAGCCCCCTTCACAAGCAGCCAGAAAGAGGCGAACGAACAAGGAGCCCAGGGATCCTACTCTACTGCCCTTCCGCCACATGCCCGTAGAAGACGTGGGTATCGTAGAGCATCGTGACATGGCCGTCCTGCTGGTAGCGCGCGAAGATCTCTCGTAGCTCGTCCGCCATGGCCGGGTAGTTCGCTGCGCCGGGGAGGGGCGCATAGCTGGACGAGGTGAGGCGGCCGATCAATCCGTCGCAATCGAGGGCCTGGCGGTTGTCCAAGCGCGCCGTGCGGAACGGACCGCCGAAGACGCGGCCGATATCGCTCTCGTCGATGCGGCTGCTCTCGTTGGCGAAGCCGCGCACCAGCGCCTCGTATTCCGTCATGAAACCCGCAGCCGGCTGGCGCTCGTTCCACACCAGCACCAACCATCCGTCGGGACGCAGAATGCGGTGGAATTCGGCGCGCGCCGCGGGCGGGTCGAACCAGTGAAACGCCTGTCCGGCGGTAACGAAATCGAAGGCGGATGCGGCCAGGCCGGTCGATTCCGCGCGCCCGTCCGTCATGTGAAAACGAGGCTCGCCGGCCAGAATCTGTTCTCCGCCTTCGCGCATTTCCCGGTTCGGTTCCACGCCCGTCACTTCGCAGCCGGCTTCCAGAAACACCCGTGCCAGCAGGCCGGTGCCGCAACCGATATCGGCCACGCGCGCCGCCGGCCCGAGGCCGCACTCGCGCGCCAGCAGGGCGGCCAGCTCTTGCGGATACCCCGGCCGAAAACGCTGGTAGTGCCCGACGCGCGATGAAAAACGAAGGGTTGGGTCGGGCCCGGTGCGTCTCTCGCTGCTCATGACTACAATGATGGTAACCGCTTTATGAACTCTTCGCCGCACATCGTTGTGGTCGGCAGCGCCAACGTCGATCTGACCACCTTCACCGACGGCTTCCCCCGCCCTGGGGAAACCATCTTCGGACGCAAGTTCCACCTGGGGTTTGGCGGTAAAGGCGCAAACCAGGCCGTAGCCGCGCGGCTATGCGGCGCGCGTGTCTCGGTGGTGGCGCGCGTGGGCGACGATCTGTTCGGCCCCGCCACCATCGAGAACTTCCGCTCCCGCGGCATCGACACCACGCATGTCGCGATCACGCCCGGAGTGGCCACGGGCGTGGCGCCGATCTTTGTCGACAGCTCCGGCCAGAACCGCATTCTGGTGGTGAAGGGCGCCAACGATTGCCTGTCACCCGCCGATATCGATGCGGCGACGGATTTGCTCCGCCAGGCCGATTGCATCGTGCTGCAGCTCGAAGTGCCCATCGAGACCGTCTACTACACGTTGCGATTGGCGCGGCGACGCGGAATTCGCACGCTGCTCAATCCGGCGCCTGCCCAACCCCTCGACTTTGCCGAAATCGCCAACGCCGATTACCTCATCCCCAATGAAACCGAGGCCGAAACGCTGTGCGGTCTTCCGGTACGCAACCCGGAGGAAGCCCGCGCCTGCGCCTTCCGGCTGCTCGAATCCGGCGTTCCGAACGTGATCCTGACGCTGGGCAGGAACGGCGTCCTGGCGGCGAGCCATGACCGCTTCGAACACATTGCGGCCTACCCGGTCGACGCCGTGGACACCACTGGAGCGGGCGATGCCTTCATCGGCAGCTTCGCTTGCTTTCTGGCCGGCGGCACGGACGAAGCCGAGGCCATTGCGCGCGCCAACGTGTATGCGGCTCTCTCCACGCTGAGTGTGGGCACCCAGATGTCCTTCGTCACCCGCGAGCGCTTCGACGCCGCCTGGGCGGCCAGCGCCGCGGCTGCCGGCTCCCGGCTCCCGGCATCCTGACCCAGCCAACGGACACTGGAGTGCGAGGCCGTCATCGGTGCTGCTTTTGAGGATTACGCGGCGACGATGTACTCTGCAATGGTTTTCGGTTCAGGAATTGCCTCTCCATCCTCGATCGTCCGAATTGCGTCGCGAACCTTCATCACCCGACCGCGCCCAGAAGGTATTTTTGTTGCGGCGTGATTGCGTGATGCCGGCTCCTATCGTTTGAGCGGGTCCTCGACCCATGGCGGCGTAGCCTCGATCAGCCGCCCCAGCTCCGGTTCCAGTTTTTCCATGGCGCACTTCATGTCCCAGGCGATCTGGCGATAGCTGAAGTGGCCTTTGACGCCGCTGCGGAGGCGGGAGATGTACTCGGCTTCGGCGAAATCCATCTTGAACAGGAAACGGCCGCGGGCGCCGAAGGGAAGCAGGTAATGGGCGCCGGGAGCGGGCAGAGCTCGCATGGCTTGGAAGGCCGCGTCCATGGCGGAGGAGTAGATTTCGGCTGCGCCGGCGTCGGCGATAAGGGACGGAGTTTCGTAACCCAGGGTTGCGGTGTAGGGCTGGCGGAACTTCTGGCAACGGCGGTGCCGCTGCATGTCGCGGTAGGTACCGATATCGATCACGAAATCGTAGGCGTAGAGGCCGCCGCGGAAGGCGCCGAGGATTTCATCGCGGTGGGTGCGCGAGCCGAGGGCGAGGTCCATGACTTCGGCGCGGCGGGCGGCGCTCCAGGAAGCGGCAAGATCGTAGAGTTCGCGGAAGGGACGGGTGGTGACGGGATAAAGGAGGGTGGCAACGATGTCGGCCGGCGTGTCGGCGGGCTTGAGGAGGCCAACGCGGAGGCCGTCGCCAGGAGCGGCCGGCGGCAGATTCTGGGTGGCCCAGAGGGTGAGGTCGCGGCTGGCCTGGGCGGAGTGGGTATCGGGCTCGGCGTGGCGCGAGAGGGTGGGGGCGAGAGGCTCGGACACGGCACCGGGGTCCCACAGGCAATCGGGAGGGGCGGCGCAGGCGGCGGCAAGCTCTTCGCCGAGGGATTGCAATTCGGCGTATTCGGAGGCGCGGAAGCGGCGGATCTGCTTTTCCAGGGTGCGAATGCTGGTGACCTGTCCGACGTTGGTGGGGACGCCCCAGAAGAGCAGGTAGCGGGCCACGTCGAAGGCCCGCGCGGCGATGTTGCGGCGCCAGGCTTCGGGCTTCATGTCGGCGGGGCAGGGAAGACGCTCGGCCAGGCAGGCGAAGGCGCGCTCGTTCACCTGGGTATAGGCGCGGAGAAGGGCGTGGCCGGCGGCCTGGTAGGAGTCGGCGGAATCGTCAGTGAGCTCGGGCGGCGTGACGAAGCCGGCGTGGGAGAAATCCTGGTAGCGGGACGACTTGGCCTGCCCGTCCCAGAGAGGCTCGGTTTCGATTTCGGTGGCGGCGATTTCGGAGATGCCTTCGAAGCAGACGACGGCATGGCCGAGGTCGGCGATGGAAGCGTGACCGTACTGGAAGTAAAAGCTTTCCAGGAATTTGTGGGAATCGTGGGAACGCACCCACGCCATGGAATCGCGGATGGAATCGGGCGAGCGGCTGTAGCGGGCCAGGGCGTAGGCGCACTTTTCGGGTGGCATGGGCGCCACGGTGATGACGCGTTTTGGTGAGTTCAAGACGCTATCATAGCGGAATGCGTTTGCGAATCCATCGGATTCATCCGTCGGCGGTGCTGCCGCGTTACGCGCACGGGCCGGAAGAAGACGCCGGGATGGACTTGACATCGGTGGAACAGGTCACGCTCGAGCCGGGCGTGCCGCGGGCCGTGGCGACGGGGCTGACCATCGAACTGCCTCCGGGCTGGGAGGCACAGGTGCGGCCGCGAAGCGGGCTGGCGCTCAAGCACGCGATTTCAATGCCCAACGCGCCGGGCACCATCGACCCGGGCTACCGCGGCGAGCTGCGGGTGCTGCTGATCAACCTGGGGCGCGAGGCGTACACGATTCGCGCCGGAGACCGCATCGCACAGATGGTGGTCGCGCGCTACGAGGCTGTGGAATGGGTGGAGGAAGAACCGGCCGAATCTCAGCGCGGCGCGGGTGGATTCGGGTCGTCGGGAACATGAAGGGTCGGGCGGGAGTTCTTAACCGTGGCGCAAGCACTCTTGCGTGCCGCATCGACACTTTTGTCGATGCCCGTCGGCGCCGAGGGCGCAAGCGTCGAGTAGAGACTCGACGCGGCACGCAGGAGTGCATGCGCCACGGTTTTTGGGAGTGCTCCGCATGAGACGCGCTTGGCTCCCAGTGGCCCTGATGGTGGCGCAGGCGCTGATCTTCTTTCGATACGCCCTCTTCGTTCCGGGATACGCGATTCCGTGGGACCTGCGCAATCTGCACCTGCCCCACGCCTACTTATACGCCGATTCCCTGGCGGAGGGCCACTTACCGCTATGGGATCCGTTTACTTACTGCGGGCGGCCGGAGCTGGCCAACATTCAGGCGGCCACGCTGTATCCGAGCATGCCCGTGGTGGCGGCAATGGGGCTGATTTTCGGCCGCGACACGCTGCTGGGGTGGTTGTGCTGGAACGTGGCGTTGCACGTAGCACTGGCGGGGCTCGGCGCCTGGGCGCTGCTGCGGGCGCTGGGAGTGTCGCGGGCGGCGGCGTATTTCGGCGCCACCACTTACGAGCTGTGCGGGTTCTTCGCGGCGCACGCCGAGCACATGGGCGCGGTGATGGTGGCGGCGTGGCTGCCGGTCGCGCTGTGGTGCGTGGTGAGGTGGCACAAGCGGGCGGGATGGCGGCCGGCGCTGCTGCTGGCGGCGGCAATTGCGCTGATGGTGCTGGCGGGCCTGGCGCCGCTGGCCGCCGCGACGGTGGCGGCGTGCTTCGGGCTGGGATTGCTGCTCAAGATTTTCGCCGGGGCGCGGCTGCGCCTGTTCGCCGTGATCGCGGGCGCGGCGGTGGGCGGGGCGGCGCTGAGCGCGGCGCAATGGTGGCCCACTTACCAGCTTACGAACCTGAGCGTGGCGCAATTCCGAACGGATTGGCTGGGCACTGGCGGCGGCGTGCCGTGGACGGCGCTGGTATCGCTGCTGCTGCCCAACCACTATCACGTTTTCGACGCGGCGCTGTACCGGCAGCCGGCCGATGTCAGTTTCATGTATCTTTACGCTGGCGTGCTGGGGCTGGCGTTCGCTGTGCTGGGGCTGGTTCTGGCGGTGCGCGAGCCGCTGTGCCGGGTATTTTCGATACTGGCGGCGGCAGGGGCGCTGGCGATGTTGGGCGATACCACGCCGGTGGGCCGGGCGGTGCTGGGCGCGCTGCCGGTGAAGGTCAGAATCGGGCTGCATCCGGAGCTGGCCGGGCCGGTGCTGATGGTGTCGCTGGCAGTGCTGGCGGGGCTGGCCTTGCATCGCGTGGCAGGCAATCATAAAGCGGCTTGGGCGCTCGGGGCCATGGCGGCCGTGGATCTGATTGCGGTGAGCTCAGGGCGCCGGATGAATGCGGTAAGGCTGGCGGACGAACCGGGGGTGTCGCGGGCGGCATTCGATGGGAATCGCGAACTGCTGGCGGCGCTGCGGCGGATGACGGGGCGCACCCGGCCGCCGGCGCGCATCGACACTTATAACGATTCGGACGAATGGGCGAACTCGGCGCCTACCACGCGGCTTTATACGGCCAGTGGGCAGGATGTGATGGCGGTGTACCGCACCATGCAGGCGCGGCTGGCATTTACAAAGGGCGAACGGTGGGGCGCATATTACCAGGTGGGCGACCCGCGGTCGGCGGTGCTGGGGCTCATGAATGTGCGGTACCTGCTTTCGCGCGAGCCGATTCCGGAAGAGAAACTGGCAGGGAGCCCGTTCCAGGAAGAGATGCTGCTGGCCGGGCATCACGTGTACGCGAACCGGGCCGCGCTGCCGCGGTTCTTTCTGGTGAGCAAACTCCGGCGGGCGGAGGGTATGGCGGAAGCGGTGGCGCAACTCAAGAGCGCGGATTTCGACCCGGCGAAAGAAGCGATTGTGGAGGGCGCGGTGTCCTTGCCTGGGGAGGCCGCTACGGGTACGGTAGCGCTGCGTGAGTATGGGCTAGACCGGTTGACGCTCGACGTTACGGCCGATCGGCCGGCGTACCTGGTCACTTCGGAGACCGCCTATCCGGGCTGGGAAGCGTGGTTGGATGGCCGGCCGCGGCCGATCTATACGACCGACGTGGCCTTCCGCGGCATGCCGGTGCCGGCGGGAAGGCACGTAGTCACCATGCGATTCACGACTTGGGGTGTGTGGATGGCAATCGCAGCGAGCGCGACATGCTGGATTGCGTGGCTGGTGCTGCTGGCACTACCGAGCCGCGACTGAAGGGAGCGGTCATCGATACGAAAACCAAAACAGGCGTTCAGGCTGCGTCTGAAGCCGCGTCAGCCGGCGGTAGGCCACCCCAGATCAGAACATCGGGGCACAAATCGGCACCGGTAGGCCAAACCAGAGTGCCCCCTTCGACACGCATCTCCCTAAATCGCGCCTCGTCGTTCCGGATCTCTTCGAAAATTGGGCCTACCAGCATTGGCCCGAGATCTCTCTCGACTACGCGGCCGTCCGTCAGTGTGAGCTGCACGCGGTAGTCGTCGAGCGGCTTCGCTTCCCGGATGCGAACCAGTCTCATGTCTGCTCCTCAGTCTAGCGGGGCGATCGATTCCAGAGGCGTCCCACCACGAGCCCTCTCCCAGTCCGCTCTCAGTTCCTGGCGATGAAGGGCCGCCCATTCGAGTACCAACGCCATAGCTCTCCTCGGGAGGTCCCCCCTGAGGATAGAGAGGGTTTCTAGCTCGATCAAGGCTTCGTATTCGCCATACTCGGCGTGGAAATGTGCCGGGCTGTGGTCTCTGAAGTACATTCGAATCACAATCCCAAAGAAGCGGGTCACCTCGGGCATTTCTTCCTTCGATTTTACTCTCTCCGCACGCGCTGCGTCCGAAGCCGCATCGCCTCGCGGCAACCCGGCCGAGAATACCTCCAACCCGTGACTTGCCAACCAGAGCGCCGGGATCGGCGTTTCATGGGAAGAACCGTCGCAGACTTTGGAAACGTCCCGCCTGTCCCCATGAAGCCAAGCCATTGCCGTCGATTCGGGCGTGATCGGCGTTTGGCGGGAGGAATCGCCGCCCGTGGTCGGTCGGCGGATGCTACCGCGCCGGTCCGGAACGAATCAGATTTATTCCAACAGTACCGCCGCCCCGTTACTGGCAGCGAGATCCCCGAAACAGATGCTCGTAACGCCCACTTCTCCTCAGGGCGGCAGCACACCCACCAGTGGCAAGAAACACCTCTCGACCCTGCCCGGGGGGAATTCCATGTGCTCAAAATCGGAGCCAATAATTCCCTTCTTGAGTTCACACCCTTGCTCGACGATGACTATGATGCACTTGCTGAGGGCCTTGGAGTACGCCAATTCGGTCAACATCCAGGAAGTATCGCCTGGCGTAACCAGTGCGATGAAAATATCTTGCGACCGAATTCGCTCCGCGACCTTATCGGGAATATCGCGGCTCTCGTATCCGGCACCCTCCTTCAGATCGAACCCCAGTGCACGAATGAACTCCGACATGCACGCCGCCGTGCTTGTACCAAGCTCATCGAAGCGATGCGCCAGGAAAACGGATTTCTTTAGGCCCCGACGGACGAACTGGTTGATGCGTTCCTCGCCAGGATTGTGGGCCTTGAAGTATTCTCTGATCCGGTCGTGTACCGAGGAAACGATATCCAGGTTGTCACATCTCACAGAGGTTTGCAGTCCCGACGAGCTCACGGTGATGATACATGCGAATCCCAGGTCTTTGCCCTTCTCGAACCTGTTGTGCACGTAAATGGGCATGGATTTGGGATATTCGGCGAGGAGACGGAGAAACTCGTCATAGTTCTCGGCATGAAGGGTCCTGTGCGCGTTCACGGTCAACTCGAGGGACAGTCCCCTCTAGATCTTCTCTATTGCTGCATAGCCGTTAGACTTTAGGTATTCGTAGAACTTCGTGAACGCACTCAGAACATCGAGGTCGCTTGGGTAGACCGAATAGTCTCTGTCGTCCTGCATTTCTACCGATTATCCCAGGAACCGGGCGGTTCCGGTGCGGCGTTACGGGCCAACATGCCACCAAGCTCCACGCCGTTCAGCGACATACCTGCGTTTTAGAAAGATCAGGGCCGACAGACGCGCGCGGGCCTGCGAATCCGCTCAGGCCGGCGGCAGCATTACTCCCGTGAGGTCCGGGTCCATTCATCTGCGAAAACGCCCGTCCCCAACGCCGCCCGATCCGGGCGGCTCCAACGTCTCCTCCGTGGCGGGCCGCCGGAGCCCTCGGCCGGACATTACACTGGAAGCTGACCACATGAAAAGCTATCGCAAGGAACTCTGGTTCGAGGTGCCGGCGCGGCGGGGATTCGTCAATATCACGCCGGACGTGGAGAAGTGTCTGCGCGAAAGCGGCGTGCGGGAAGGGCTGGTGCTGGTGAACGCCATGCACATTACGGCGTCGGTGTTCATCAACGACGATGAAAGCGGGCTGCACCAGGATTACGACCGCTGGCTGGAACAACTGGCGCCGCACGAGCCGGTTTCGAAATACCAGCACAACCGCACCGGGGAAGACAACGCCGATGCGCACATGAAGCGGCAAATCATGGGACGCGAGGTGGTGGTGGCGGTGACCGAAGGCAAGCTCGATTTCGGACCCTGGGAGCAGATCTTCTACGGCGAGTTCGACGGTCGGCGGCGAAAGCGGGCGCTGGTGAAGATTATCGGCGAGTAAAACCGCAGTCTGGTAAGATTTCTGGCATGGCGCAACCCAACGTCTATGCACCGTCTGCCGAGTTTGCCAGCCGGGCCCACGTCAGTAGCTTGGAAGGCTACCGGGCACTGTACGACAGGGCGGCCGAGAAGCCGGAAGAATTCTGGGGCGAGCTGGCGGAGCGGGAGCTGGCGTGGTTTGAGAAGTGGAGCCACGTTTTCGAGTGGAATCCGCCTTTTGTGAAGTGGTTCGTGGGCGGCAAGATCAACGCCTCCTACAATTGCGTGGACCGGCACCTGGGGACACACCGCAAGAACAAGGTCGCGATCCTGTGGGAAGGCGAGCCGGGCGACCAGCGGCAGATCTCGTACCAGGAACTGCACCGGCTGGTGTGCCGTTTCGCGAATGTGCTGAAAGGCCTGGGATTGAAGAGCGGCGACCGCGCCATCCTCTACATGGGGATGGTGCCGGAGTTGCCGGTAGCCTTGCTGGCCTGCGCTCGGCTGGGCATCGTCCACAGCGTGGTATTCGGCGGGTTTTCGGCCGAGGCGCTGAAGACCCGGATCGAGGACCTGGAAGCGGCGGTGGTCATTACCTGCGACGGGGCGTGGCGGCGCGGCAAGGAAGTGCCGCTGAAAAAAGCCGTGGATGAAGCGTTGGCGGAATGTCCCAGCGTGAAGGACGTGATCGTGCTGCGGCGCACGGGCGGAGCGGTGGAAATGCAACCGGGGCGCGATCGCTGGTGGCACGATCTGGACGAGGGCGTGAGCGAGGCCTGCCCGGCGGAGCCGCTCGATAGCGAGCATCCGCTGTTTGTGCTCTACACCTCGGGGACGACCGGGAAGCCGAAGGGCATCGTACACACCACGGCCGGCTACCTGCTTCAGACCAGCGTGACCATGAAGTGGGTGTTCGACCTGCGCGACGAGGACACGTTTTGGTGCACGGCGGATATCGGCTGGGTGACGGGCCACAGCTACATTGTGTACGGGCCGCTGGCGGCGGGGGCGACCACCATGATGTACGAAGGCGCGCCCGATTTTCCGCTGCCGGACCGGTTCTGGCGGCTGATTGAAAAGTACCGGGTCAACATCTTCTACACCTCTCCCACGGCGATTCGCGCATTTATCAAGCAGGGCGACCAATGGCCCAACGGGCACGACCTTTCGAGCCTGCGGCTGCTGGGCTCGGTGGGGGAACCGATCAATCCGGCGGCGTGGGAGTGGTATTACAAGACCATCGGCAAGGAGCGCTGCCCGATCGTGGACACCTGGTGGCAGACGGAAACCGGCAGCATCATGATTTCTCCCATGCCTGGGGCGGTGCCGCTGAAACCGGGCTCGGGGACGCTGCCCATGCCGGGCATTCTGGCCGATATCGTGAACCTGCAGGGCGAGCCGGTGGGCGCCAATCAGGAGGGCTTCCTGATCGTCCGCCGGCCGTGGCCGAGCATCGCACGCACGCTGTGGCGGGAGCCGGATCGCTACCGGCGGCAATACTGGGAGCGCGTCGAAGGAGTGTACCTGGCAGGGGACGCGGCGCGGCGCGACGAAGACGGCTACTACTGGATTCTGGGGCGCATCGACGACGTCATGAACGTCAGCGGGCACCGGCTGAGCACCATGGAAATCGAATCCGCGTTAGTGAAGCATCCGGCGGTGGCGGAGGCCGCGGTGGTGGGCAGGCCGCACGAGATCACGGGGCAGGCGGTAGCCTGTTTCGTAACTCTGAAGAAGGGCCATTGGGACCACCAGCAGTTGGGCGAGGAGTTGCGCAAATGGGTGGCGCACGAAATCGGCAGCTTCGCCAAGCCGGAACAGATCCGCTTCACGGATTCGCTGCCGAAGACGCGCAGTGGCAAGATCATGCGGCGGCTGCTGCGCGAGATCGTGACCTCGAACTCGGTGACGGGCGACGTGACCACGCTCGAAGACCTGTCGGTGGTGACGAAGCTGGCGGCGCAGCACGACCAAGACTGAAGTGGGACAGACCATCGCATTTTGTGGTCTGTCACCCCTCGCCAGTGGGACAGACCATCGACTACCCGGCCTTGCTCAGCCTTCGTCCCGTCCGTCCTCGACGAACTCCCTCAGCCGGCCAAGCGCGCCGTCCCACTGCTTAGAGATCGTGTCGAGGTAGCGGCGGGCGTCCTCCAGGCGCCGCTGATCCAATTGCCAGACGCTCTCGCGTCCGTGCCGCGCGCTGCGTACCAGACCCGATCCCTCCATCACCCGCAGGTGCTTGGCGATTGCCTGACGAGTGACTTTGGAGCCCACCGTGAGCCTCGTGATCGACATCGGCCCGCCATCGCAGAGGCGAGAGACAAGGCGTAAGCGAGTCTCATCGCCCAGGGCGGCGAAAAGGTGCGCGGAGCGTTTCGGTTTTGCCAGGACACGCGGGCTACCGCGCATGGCGCACGTACTGCTCGATCACGTTCACCATCATGCCCCAGCCTCCCTCGTTCGCCGCGAAAGCCTTGGCCCGGCGCGCGAGCGGAATTTGTTCGAAGCCGGACTCGGTTACGGTCAGCATGACGCCGTCGGCTACTTCCTCGAGTTCGAAGCTTACCAGCGTGGTCGGCTCGGCGGAGTAGTCGACGCCGCGCTCAATGGCGTGGGGATGCCACCGGAAAGAGAATAGCCGCTCCGGTTCCATCCGCTCGATGGCGATCTCGAACGGGATGCCTTCGTGCGCCTTCTGGGCCTTGGCTACCTCGGCATCGACCGTCGTCGGCACGATCGCCGCGCGCATCGAGGCGCCCGGCGCGAACGGGCCATCGAACTTCATGCCGAACCAGGCGCCGAACTCCGTGGAGTCCGCCAGCGCCCGCCAGACTCGATTCCGCGGCGCGCGCAATAGAACCTTCTTCTCGATGCGATCCGTATTCATGCAACCTCCAGGTTGCATATTAACAGCGGCGGAGATGAAATGCAACCGTTAAGTTGCGTATTGCGACTACCGTACCGCCGGCCACCGATTAGTTGGGGGAAATGCTGCCGCTTCGTTGCGGCGCCAGTGATATGCTCGAAGCATGAGTCCCCGCATCATGATCGAACCGGGCAAACGCTCCGGCCAGCCGTGTGTCCGCGGGTTGCGCATCACTGTTTGGGACGTGTTGAGTTGGCTCGCGGCAGGCATGACGGAACAGCAAATCCTCGATGACTACCCGGAACTGGAGCCAGACGATTTTCGTGCGGTTTACGAATTTGCCGCCAGGATGGGTAGGCGTGTGGCTCTGTGAAACTGCTGTTCGACGAGAACCTCTCGCGTAAGCTCGTCGTCCGGCTCGCTGAGTTATACGCGGAGTCGGCTCACGTGGCGGAGGGCGGCTTGCTCGAAAGCCCGGATCGCGAGATCTGGGAGTTTGCCAAGACCGGGAACTTCGTCATCGTGAGCACCGGTTCGGGAACCTGGTTTACCATAGCTTGAGTATGAGATCGATTTGGCTGATTGCGGCGGTCCTGCCGCTGGCGCTCTCCGCCGCTGACAAGACCTACGTGTTGAAGGCGGCGCGAATGTTCGACGCGGAGAGCGGCCAGGCCGCGGCGCCGGGACTGATCGTGGTGACGGGGAACAAGATTGTGGGCGTGGGCGGCGGCGCGGCGATTCCAGCCGGCGCCGAAACCATCGACCTGGGCGATGCGACGCTATTGCCGGGATTGATGGATGCGCACACGCATCTCTCCATGCCGTTCGCGCTGGACTACCGGCAAACGATTCTGGCGGAGTTGCAGAAGCCGGTGGCGGAGCGGGCGCTGGACGCGGCCGAGAACGCGCGGGTGACGCTGATGGCGGGATTTACGACGGTGCGCGACGTGGGGTCGAGCGATTTCATCGACGTAGGCTTGCGCAACGCCATTCACGACGGCAGGATCGTGGGCCCGCGCATGCTGGTGTCCGTGCACGCGCTGGGGTCGACGGGCGGGCACTGCGATCCGACGGCGGGGTTCGCGCCCATGCTGTTCGGGCGCGAGCCGGGATTCACGGATGGCGTGATCGATTCACCGGATCAGGCGCGCGAGGCGGTGCGCTACAACATCAAAAGCGGCGCGGACGTGATCAAGACCTGCGCCACCGGCGGCGTGCTGTCGCTCACCGACGACGTGGACACGCCGCAACTGACGCAGGCGGAGCTGGATGCGCTGGTGGACGAGTCCCACGCGCTGCGGCGGAAGACGGCGGCGCACGCGCACGGCGCCATCGGCGCCAAGCGAGCCATCCGGGCCGGAATCGATTCCATTGAGCACGGCACGTTTATGGACGATGAGGCGCTGGATATGATGAAGGCGCGTGGGACTTTCTACAATCCCACCCTGATGGCGATCGAGGGCGTGAAGCAGAATCTGACGGACGGCTACCTGCCGCCGCTGGTGGCGCAGAAAGGCCGGGCGGCCATGGCGGCGCTGGACGCGACGGTGCGCAAGGCCATCGCCCGCGGAATACGCATCGGAGTGGGGACGGACGCGGCGGTGTACCCGCACGGAAAGAACGCCGGCGAATTCGGCCTGCTGGTGAACCTGGGGATGAAGCCGGCCGATGCGCTGAAAGCCGGCACGTCGGTGGACGCCGAAGAGCTCGGGGTAACCGACCGCGGCACGCTGGAAGCGGGGAAGCTGGCCGATATTGTGGCCTGCCCCGGCAATCCGCTGGAGAATATCCGGCAGGTGGAAAAAATCCAATTTGTGATGAAGGACGGAGTGGTATACCGCAACGATCGCCGCTAACGTTAACGGCGCGCCGGCGTTGGGTTATCTGTAGGTAGCGTTTTGTTAAGATAGTAATGGCTCGGAAGTTGGGCCTGGAAGTCGGTTGTTGTTTCACTTTGCTATGCCCTTTGCCCCTCTAGCGATGCTGGTGGTTCGTACCACCTCCGATCGCATTTCGCAAATGTTCGCGGAGACGCCATTCGCCGGCATCCATCAGTTGGGCTGGTTCGACTGGGCGATGCTGATTCCGTACTTCACCATTCTGGCGATTCTTTCGGTGTACGGTTTGCACCGGTACGAAATCATGCGGACCTATTTCAAGCACCGCGGGAAAGCCACCACCGAGCCGCCCCGGCGCTTCGAGCAGCGTCCGCGGGTGACGATCCAGCTTCCACTCTTCAACGAACGCTACGTAGTCGAGCGGCTGATCGACGAAGTGGTGAAGATGGACTATCCGCGGGAGCTGTTGCAGATCCAGGTGCTGGACGATTCCACCGACGACACCGCGCCGTTTGCCGAAGCCCTGGTGGAACGCTACCGCAACATAGGCTACCCGATTGAGTATCATCACCGCACGAACCGCCACGGGTACAAGGCAGGGGCGTTGCAGGAAGGGCTGAAAACGGCGACGGGCGAATTGGTGGCGATTTTCGATGCGGATTTCTGCCCGCCCCCGGAGTTCCTCAACCGCACGGTGGATTTTTTCGCCGACCCCAAGGTGGGCGTGGTGCAGACGCGATGGAGCTATCTGAATCGCGACTATAACTTCCTCACGGAAGTGGAAGCCATGCTGCTCGACGGCCACTTTATTCTGGAGCACGGGGCGCGGTCGCGGGCGGGGCTGTTCTTCAACTTCAACGGCACGGCCGGAATCCTGCGCAAGGCGATGATCGACGATGCCGGCGGCTGGCAGCACGACACGCTCACCGAGGATTCGGACCTGAGCTATCGCGCGCAGTTGAAGGGCTGGCGGTTCGTGTACCTGCCGGGTCTGGATTGCCCCTCGGAGCTGCCGGTGGAAATGCATGGCTTCCAGGTGCAGCAGGCGCGCTGGGCCAAGGGGCTGACGCAGGTAGCCAAGAAATTGCTGCCTTCCCTGCTCAAAGCCGATATCCCGAAGCGGGTGAAGGCGGAAGCCTTTATGCATCTGACGCCGAACGTCTCCTACCCGCTCATGATCGTGGTTTCCGCGCTGATGCTGCCGGTGATGATCGTGCGCTTCTACATGGGCGTCTGGCACATGCTGCTGATCGACGTGCCGCTGATTGCGGCGTCGTTCTGGTCGATTTCGGCGTTTTACGTGGTCGCGCAGCGGGAGCTTCATCCCAAGAACTGGAAGCGCTCGATCCTGATGCTGCCAATGCTGATGGCGACCGGCGTGGCGCTGACCATTATCAACACGCGCGCCGTGCTGGAGGCGTTGTTCCGAGTCGAGACGGCTTTTGTGCGCACGCCCAAGTACGCCATCGGCGACCGCCCGGTAAACCTGGAGGTCAAGAAATACCGGCGCCGCAGCGGCTGGCTGCCTTATGCCGAGCTGCTGCTTGGCACGTATTTCCTGGGGACGATCGTCTTCGCCATCGAAACCTTCAATTATCTGTCGATCCCGTTCCTGACGCTGTTCGTGTTCGGCTATTACTGGGCAGCCTTTTCCACCCTCCACCAGGAGCACCAGGGCCGTCTGCGCTGGCTCAAGCAGCAGACCCTCGCCCCCAGCCGCGTGCAGAGCTAGCAGCCCATGGCAGAAGTTGCCCTGTGGCCGATCACAGGCGAAAACGCCTAATCCACAGTAGGCACATCAACGCCTTACACCCCTTGTGGAGTAGGCCTTTGGCCTGCCACGATTTCTAGTCTAGAGCCACAGCGGAGCCGATCGTCGAACCCGTCACCACCCCGCCATTGCGTGTGGATATACTGGATCGGGAGGGGAGGTTACCGATGAATTCCATGCCGCGCTTCAGCCGAAAGCAATTTCTGCGCGTGAGCGGAGCGGCCGCCACGTCGATTCTGATTCGTCCGTTTGCGTTCGCCGCTCCCGACAGTTCCAAGTTCTATTTCGCCGTCATCGCCGACACGCACATCATCGACGGTTATTACAAAGGGCCTGAGGGCAACGCCGAGGATACGGAATCGATCTTCAAGACCACCGAGCGCCTGGAAGCGGCCCGCGCGCTCATCGATTCCCTCACGCCGCGTATGGAAAAAGTATTCCTGGTGGGTGATTACTTTCATAATTACCCCTCGCCGGATGTGGACTTTTACTTCCAGCACGAGACGCGGATCGACCGGGCCAAGGCGCTGACGGATGGCTTCCGGATGCCGGTACACGTGGGCTTCGGCAACCACGATTATTCGAAAGACGTGCCGCGCAAGCTTTCTCACGAGCTGTTCCGCCGCAAACTGGGCCTGGCGCCCTATTACAGCGTGGAGCACCGCAACTGGAAGTTTATCCACCTCAATAATTTTCTGGGCAATACCTGGGATCCGGGCCATGCCGACTATAATCCGTCCACCGGCTCGCTGGGCGAAGAGCAGTTGAACTGGCTGGAGGCTGAGCTGGCCCAGCGGAGACCTTCGTTCGTCTTCATCCACTATCCGCTGTCGCTCGTTCAGGAAAAAGAGGTGAAGGACTACGGCGTGTACGCCATCCTGAAGCGCCACAAGGATTCCATCCAGAGAGTGATTTCGGGCCACTGGCACAAATGGTTCGAATTCGGCCGCTCCTACGGCCCGCAGCACCTGGTGATGGCGGCTACGCGCTACGACCCCAACGCGTACCTGATTGTGGAAGCCGACACGAAGGCCGTTCGGCACGAACTGTTGAACATAGGCCTGGTGGATTGGAACACGCATTACAGCCAGCCCTACCGGCCCAACTGCTAAGGTGGCACAGGCTTTAGCCTGTGATGGACAGGCCTCCCGGCAAAGATCTTCGGGTTCAGTTCGACCAGGGATCGCGGCCGCCGTGCTTGCGCATGTATACCTGGAACTTTCTTTTCGCGCGGCCCAGCCGCCACTGCCGCCATGCGCCGCGTGCATCCGGCAAGTTCACGGACGGCATGCGCCGCTTCAGATACACGTATCCGAAGGCCATTCCGCCCAGGTGCGCCACCGTGCTCACGCCCGTGTTCGGCCCGAAGGTCAACAGCAGTTCGATGGCGGCATAGATCATGACCATGTACTTGGCCTTGATCGGAAACAGGAAACCCATCAGCACGGTCTGGTTGGGGTACAGAACGCCGAACGCCACCAGCACGCCGAAAATGGCGCCCGAAGCCCCGATGGTCGGTGTCTGCCAATCGCCCACGGCCATGTTCGCCACAAGCACGCACACGCCCGCCGCGATGCCGCACAAAAAGTAGTATTTCAGGAACCGCCGCGTGCCCCAATCCCGCTCCAGCATAACCCCGAACATCCACAGCGTGAGCATGTTGAAGAGCAGGTGCGTAATGCCCGCGTGCAAGAACATGTAGGTGAACAGTTGCCAGACAAACAACGACCGCACGGCAGCCGCCGCCCAGAGCGCGAACAGCGTGGTCAGGTGGAGCTTCACCGCGCTCCCTCCCAGGAAGTACACCAAAAAGACCAGCGTGTTACTAATCAGCAGCCATCGAATTCCAGGAGGGAAGTATCCGAATAACGAAGATCGGCGATACGGGTACTGGCTGTAACGCATGGGCGGGTCTCTAGGGCTAGGATAACAGATGCTCGAAATCGGGTTACGGAGCCGCCGTGTCGCCGCTTTTTCCGTACCGGTTCAACCGGTAGGCGCAAAACTGCAGCAGCGCCGCGGCTCCCACCCACACGTGCCAGTGGGAGAATATTCCGCTCGAAATCGCGAAATTCGAAGCAAAGCTCAGGTCGGCCGCTATCTGCCATAAGCCCAGCACGAACGCCAGAAAGGCGGCAGGCGTGAGCAGCGCCGCCACGGCCAGCGCCACGCGCTGATTCTTGCGGCGTTTCCGGCTGACTTTCACTCCCTTGCCAAACCGAATGCGCACTACCATGGCTGTTTCATCCCTTAATTTACCAGCTTTCCCGCCCCGCTTCCGCGGCTTCGAGCCGCTCCCCCCGCAACCTTTTCATCCGCGGAAAAGCGACCCCCGTCCCAAATCGCTCGCGAGACGCCCTTGACGGCCTGCCTATCGCCGTGCGAACCTCAGCATTCGTGGCGCGCCGGGTCGCGCGCGCCCTGGAAAGGCTATATGACTCGTTTCAAAACAGCCGTCTTCGGCGCCGGCTTCGTCGGCCGTGTACACATTGAAGGCTTGCGGCGCCTGGGCAACGTGGAAGTCTACGCGCTGGTGATCGCCGAGCGCGACGATCCTGCCCGCCTGGGCCGCGAGCTCCACATCGAAAGAACCGACTCCGATTACCGCCGCATCCTGGAAGATCCCGCCGTGGACGTCGTCCATATCTGCACCCCCAATGCGCTGCATTTGCCCATGGCCACCGACGCCCTTCAGGCCGGCAAACACGTCTTGTGCGAGAAGCCGCTGGCCCTCTCCACCGCCGAGGCGCGCCAGTTGGTCGCCCTGGCCGCCGAAACCCGCCGCCGCAATTGCACTTTCCACAACCTGCGCTTCTACCCCATGGTGCAGCAGATGCGCTGTATGCGCGAAGCCGGCGACTTGGGCGAGATCCTGGTGGTGCAAGGCACCTACTCGCAGGACTGGCTGCTCTACGACACCGACTGGAACTGGCGCGTCGATTCGGCCGTCAGCGGCCCCTCCCGCGCGATGGCCGACATCGGCTCGCACTGGTGCGACACGGCCGAGCACATCACCGGCCTCCGCATTAGCTCGGTCTGCGCCGATCTCCAGACCTTCCACAAAACCCGCAAGCGTCCCAAAGGCTCCGTCGAAACCTTCGCCGGTAAAACCCTGGTGCCCGAGGATTATGAAGAAGTTGCCATCGATACCGAAGATTTCGGCGCGGTGGTATTTCGCATGGGAGGCCGCGCCCGCGGTTCCTTCACCGCCAGCCAGGTCTCGGCCGGACGCAAGAATTCTTTGCGCATCGAAATCTTCGGCAGCAAAGCCGGCGTCGCCTGGGACCAGGAACGCCCCGACGAGTTGTGGGTCGGCCAACGTAACAGCGCCAACCAGATCGTCGTCAAGGATCCATCCCTGCTCAAGCCAGGCGCCCGTTCCTACGCCGATCTGCCCGGCGGCCATAGCGAAGGTTACGACGATACCTTCAAACAGGTCTTCCGCCGCTTTTACCGCTCCATCGAAGATCCCTCGGCGGCGCCCGAGTACCCGCAGTTCGCCGATGGATTACGCCAACTGACGATTCTGGAATCCGAATTGGAAAGCAACCGCAAACGCGCCTGGGTGGACGTCCCGGCTTAATGGCCACTTGGTGGCATAGGTCTTAGCTTGTACTTGTTCCGGTGGCACAGGCTTTAGCCTGTGTTTGTTCCCCGCTAAGATCCCGCCAGCGGCGATGCCGGTCCGAACAAGTTCCACTTGCCGGTACTGCCCTCCACCTGCGGCAATGCCGCCGGGCGCGTTTGGCAATGATAGTAATCGAGCAGCGCTGCTTCGTCGTAACGAATCGCTCGGGCGTATTGGCGAATGTAGTTGGTATTGTAAATACCACCCGGAAGTTTGCGGAATTCGCCGTTTTCAATCGCTTCGAGCAAGCGCACACCGATCTTCGTGGTGCCGGAAATCTGTTCGAGGGTTATCCCGCGATTACGCCGAATTGCCGGGAGCCCCAGGATGCCTTTTTCCTGTTTCATGCGGCTGGTTCAAAAAGCGACTAATTAGACGTTACACTATAACACCACTCCGGGGGCCGTTGGTGGAGTGGAAAATGCCAGGCACTTGTATTCGCAAATAAGGCGACGGATCCAGATCGAAGCCGTCAGCCACACCGGCCCGGCCGGCCGCGCCAGCGAATTCCTGAAACCGCGTGCCGAGGTGGGTTAAACTCCTGTCTAATGGCCCTGAACCGCAGAGCGTTCGGCGCCGCGGTGGCCGGTGCCCTCGCGGGCGGCGCCGCGCGCGCGATTCCACGCCGGCCCCAATTGACGGTCTGCATTCTGCTGGAGCATTTCCAGCCCGATCTGGTGGATTCCGCCTGGCAGCGTTTCGCCCCCGGCGGTTTCCGCCGGCTGCTCGAGCATGGCTCCTACTTCCCCGATTGCCGGCACCTGGCCAGTACTTTTTCCTCCACCACCCTGGCCACTGTGGCCACCGGCGCCTGGCCCGCTCAGCACGGTATCGTGGCGGATTGGTGTTACGACCGCGCCGCCAAGAAACCGCTCCGTCTCGGCTATGAGGAACTGCTGGCCACCACCCTCGCTGAACAGGTGGCGGCACAGGACCACACCCGTATCACCGTCGTGACGCTCGATCCCCTGCACGCCCGGCTGGTTACCGGATTCATCCCGGCCAGCCGTTTCTGGATGGACGACAACGGCCGCTTCGCCGCGTCGGGTTCGGAGCCCGATTGGCTCGACGCATTCAACCAGAGCCATTCGCCCGACGCTTTGCACGACGCCCGCTGGATGGCTCAGGGTGCCCGCCCCGAGGCGCCTCCCCTGCGCGTGCTGCGCTATGATGCCGCCCATCCGAGGGAGTTCGTGGAACTGTATCGGGCATCGCCCTTCGCCCAGAACACCCAGTTTGAACTGGCCCACGAGGCGATCGTGCGCGAAGGCTTGGGCCAGAATGGCGTCTTCGACCTGTTGTATCTGGTGGTTTCCTCTTCCGCCTTCCTCGGCTACGAGACCGGATCGCGGTCTCCTTTGCTGCAACAAATGATGCTGCGCCTGGATCTGGACCTGGCCAGCCTGGTGGACCGTCTGAGCCGTGAATTTGGCGACGCCGGCTTCAACCTGGTTCTGGCCGGCGGCCATGGCGCCCCGCCCCTGCCCTCGGAGTCTGCGCGGGCTCGCATGGCGGTCAACGGTGAATCCGTGGCCCAGACTATCGAAAAAGCTCTGGCGCCGGCCAGACTGGGGCACGTGGCTGCTTACCTCTACCCCTTCGTCTACCTCGATCCGGACCCGGCCGCGAATCTCGACACCGTTCGCGATCGCGCCGCCTCGGCCGCCATGACCCACCCGGCCGTGGCCGCGGTCTTCACCGCTTCCGGCGCCTGCTCCGTCCATAATCGATGGCAAGAACGCTTTCGCAACAGTTTCCATCCCAAGCGCTCGGGAGACTTGATGCTCTCCTACCGGCCCGAATACGTCGAAGACTACGGCCAGAAGCGCGGCATCTCCTACGGTTCCCTCTATAACTACGACGCCCGCACCCCGCTGTGCCTCTACGGGCCGCAGTTTCTCGGCGGGGTGTTCGAACAACCGGTCGAAGCCGTCGACCTGGCGCCCACCCTGGCCCGCGCCATCGGCGTGGCCTCGCCCTCCTCCGCCGCGGGCAGGGTCTTGAGCGAGGCCCTCATCGAATGATCCGCCGCCCAACGGGAACCGCAGTCAGTGGCGGCACTGGTAGCTCCGGCCGGCTGCAAGGGGAAACGCCTGCTCTACGGCAGCCTGCGTGGAGTAGGCCTTTGGCCTGCGTCGGCTTCCGCCCAGCGCTCATAGACCACATCGTATGAGCGCCCCCGATTCCCTGCTCTCCACCACACTCTGCGGCATCCCCCTCCGCAATCCCGTCCTGGCTGCCGCCGGTACGTTTGCCTATGGCGTCGAATTCGCCGGCATGGTGAACCTGGAGGCTCTTGGCGGCCTGGTCGTCAAAGGACTGTCCCGCGAGCCCATCGAGGGCAATCCGCCCCCTCGCGTGGTCGAATCTCCCGCCGGCATGATCAACTCCATCGGCCTCCAGAATATCGGCGTGCGGGCCTTCGTCAAGGACAAACTGCCCCAATTGGCCAAAATCGATACCGCGGTTTTCGCCAACGTCTTCGGCTACCAGGTCGCCGATTACTGCGAAGTGATTCGCGTTCTCGAAGACCACCCCGGCCTGGCCGGCTACGAACTCAACGTATCCTGCCCCAATACCAGCCACGGCGGCATGTTTTTCTCCAGCGACCCCGGCCTGCTGGCCGATGTGGTCCGCGCGGCCAGACAGGTTGCGCGCCGGCCCCTGATCGTCAAGCTGTCTCCCAACGTTGCCGCCATCGAACCCCTGGCCCGCGCCGCCGAAGAGCACGGCGCCGACGCCCTCTCGCTGGTCAATACCTTCCTTGCCCTCTCGGTCGACGCCCGCACCCGCCGGCCCCGCATCGGAGCCGGTTTTGGCGGTCTTTCCGGCCCGGCCATCAAACCTCTTGCCCTCCGCCTGGTTTACCTGGCCGCAAACGCCGTCAAAATTCCCGTGGTAGGCTTGGGCGGCATCGCCTCGGGCGAAGATGCCGCCGAATTCCTCGTCTCGGGCGCTACTGCCGTCCAGGTCGGTACCGCTTCCTTCTGGAATCCCGCCGCAACCGTTGCCATTGCCGGCGAATTAGGCGCGTTTTGCCGCCGCGAGAAACTCCGTAATGTAAGTGAATTGGTGGGTTCTTTACAGTTCCGTCAGGGATTGTAAATCTATGTAAAAATCCTCGCAAGTATTGCAAACAATTGAGTTAAAATCCATTAACAATCCAGATAATAAAAAAGTTCGATGGGGTTTGAAACCGTAATTGACGTACCATGAATTTAGAAACGGCAAACGTCCCGGACGCCGATTGCAGGTTCTACAAGAAACCGCAAGGAATGGCAAAAAACCTATGAAGAAATCGCTGCTTTTGATTGGATTACTGTCTCTGTCGAGCCTCAGCTTCGCCGGAACCAAAGCCTACGAACTGACCCTGGGTTCACCCGCCAAGGTCGGCGCCCTGCAGTTGGCGCCTGGCCACTACAAAGTGAAGCTGGATGGCGGCACGGCCGTCTTCACGGACACGCGCACCCAGAAGTCGGTGTCGACCGCCGTCAAAGTGGAAACCAGTGCCAAGAAGTTCGCCGACACGATAGTGGATTCGAGCAAGGACGGCGCCGCGGACCGCGTCGACTCGATCGAGTTTGGCGGCTCGACAACCAAGCTCGACTTCAGCTACTAACCCGCAAGCTCTCAACCGCGGTCACGCGCGGCAGGCATTGACAAGCCGCCGCGTGTGTCCGCGATTTACTTCTGCTTTTCCTCCAGCATTACCTTCAGGCTGGCAATTTCCCGCTTCAGCTTCTTCTCCCTTCCTACCAGCAGCAAAACGTAAACCACCACAATCGCCCAGGCCACGATCATGGCCCAGCTCAGCCAATAATAGCCATGCTGCAAGCGGGCGATTTCGCGCGTCACATCGTCGGAAGTAAGTTGAGCAAACAGATAGGTCATAAGTCCTTTGGAAAGCACAGCTGTCAGCGATCAGCTCTCAGCTCTCAGCTAAACCAAAGAGCTGATCGCTGACTGCTGATCGCTGAAGGCTTGCCCTCAAAACGCGTGCGCCATGCGCCGCATTGCGTCCAGCTCCCGCTGCGCGTCCTCCTGGCGCAAACGAACCATGGTCAGAACCACGCCCAGCAGAGTCATGGCAAGCATGTTCCACAGGAACACCCCCAACCACTCCGCGGGAAAACTGCCGCCGCCCCAGAAGACCGGCTGCGGGTGCTGCGTCCTCCACCATTTGATCGAGAAGACCACGATTGGCACGTCGATGAACGCCAAAATGGAAAATACCGCGGCGAAGGTGGCCCGTTGCGTGGGTTCCTCTATGGCCCGGCGCAGCATCATGTAGCCGGCGTAGAGCAGCCAGCACACCAGCGCCGACGTCAGCCGCGCGTCCCAGGCCCACCATACGCCCCAGGCGACATGACCCCAGATCGAGCCGGTGATCAGGTTTCCCGCCAGCAGCGCCAATCCCACCTCGGTCACCGAAACCGCCAGCGCGTCGTAGCGAAAGTTTCTTGTGACCAGGAAAAGAATGCTGGCCACCAGCGCCACGAAAGACGCCAGCATCGCGGCGATCGCCAGCGGCACATGAAAGAAAATGATTTTGAAGATTATGCCCTGCGACGCTTCTTCGGGCAGTCCCGCAGCCACGTAGATATCGCGGGCAAAAATGACGATTGCCGCCGCGCCCGCGAAGTAAACGATCTTGTCGCGCATCGCGCCCTTTCCCTCCCAGCCAGATCCAAATATATCGCACCGCGTCCTTCCGGAGCATGCGGCGCTTCGTTGACTTCCCAACTTTCACCGTGCTACAGATTAGCGGTTGCCTGAGCCAACCCTGTGAGCCATCCATTAAAACCCATCCTCGATGGTCGCGAGACAGTCGATCCGAACCTGGTGCCCAGGCGCGTCCTCTTTACCGGCGCTCCAATGCCCGCCATCGGATTAGGCACCTTCGGTTCCGACCACGTCGGCGCCGAACAGGTGGCCGAAGCCGTTAAGGCCGCGGCCGCCATTGGCTACCGTCATTTCGATTGCGCTTCCGTCTACGGTAACGAAAGCCGTATCGGGGAATCCTTCCGCCAGATAATGGCCGGCGGCATCGGGCGCCGCGAGCTGTGGGTCACCTCCAAGCTGTGGAACGACAGGCACGCCGAATCCGACGTGGTCCCCGCCTGCCGCCAATCGCTCCAGCATCTCGGCCTCGACTATCTGGACATGTACCTCGTCCATTGGCCCTTTCCCAACTTCCATCCGCCGGGCTGCGACGTTTCCGCGCGCTGCCCCAATGCGCGCCCCTATATCCACCATGAGTTCATGAAAACTTGGCGGCAAATGGAAGAGCTGGTGGAGTTGGGGCTCGCCCGCCACATTGGCACTTCCAACATGACCATCCCCAAGCTGGAACTGCTGCTCCGCGATGCCCGTATCCAACCAGCCGTTAACGAAATGGAGCTGCACCCCCACTTCCAGCAGCCCGGGCTGTTCGACTACGTTCGCCGCCATGGCATCGAACCGGTTGGCTTTTGCCCCGTCGGCTCTCCCGGCCGTCCCGGCCGCGATCGCACCCCGCAAGATACCGTCGATACCGAAGACCCCGCGATCGTCCGCATCGCCCGGCGTCTCGGTGTGCATCCGGCGGTTATCTGCATTAAATGGGCGGTCCAGCGCGGCCAGACGCCGATTCCCTTTTCCGTCAATCCTAATAACTTTCTCGCTAACCTGCGCGGGGTCGTGAGCCAGCCGCTCACCAGGGACGATATGCGCGACATCGCCGCCATCGACCGCAATTGCCGCCTCATCAAAGGCCAGGTATTTCTCTGGAAGGCGGAGCAATCGTGGGAAACCCTGTGGGATGGGAACGGAGCGATCGAACCATGAGTTCAGCCGCCGTGATGCTGGGCGCCTACTTGCCCGGCGATAGCACCACCCAACTCAAGCAGGTGCCGGTTCCCGAGCCCGGCCATGGTGAAGTGCTCCTCCGCATGAAGGCCTCCACCATCTGCGGCTCCGATATCCGCTGCATCTACCACCAGCACCTGGGCAAGGGCCCGGAAGGCTACCAGGGAGTGGTGGCTGGCCATGAACCCTGCGGCCGGATCGTCCGCGCCGGCCCTGGCTGCCGCCGCTTCGCCGTTGGCGATCGCGTCATCGTCTATCACATCTCCGGCTGCGGCCTTTGCAACGATTGCCGCCGCGGCTACATGATCTCCTGCACCAGCGCCCGCTATCGGCGTGCCTACGGCTGGCAGCGCGATGGCGGCATGGCCGACTTTCTTCTGGCCGAAGAGAAAGACCTGATCTGGCTCCCGCCCGAGCTCAGCTTCGCCGATGGCGCCCAGGTGGCTTGCGGCTTCGGTACCGTCTACGAAGGTCTGGAAAAGATCGGCATCGGCGGCAACGACGCCGTGCTGATCACCGGACTCGGTCCCGTCGGCCTGGCCGCCGGCGCTCTCTGCCGCAAGCTGGGGGCCCGCAAGATCATCGGCATCGACGTCGTCGAGGAGCGCATGAACCTGGCCCGCGACCTCGGTCTCTGCGACGAGGTCCTTCCCAGCGGCTCCGACAACGTCGCCGATGTCCTCCGCCTCACCGGCGGCTCGGGCGTCGAACGCGCCGTGGAGTGCTCCGCCCACGACGGCGCCCGCGCCACCGCCATTCGCGCCACTCGCAAATGGGGCCGTATCGTGTTTCTGGGCGAAGGGGGCCGCGTCGAGTTCAACCCCTCGCCGGACATCATCCACGACCAGAAAACCATCTTCGGCTCCTGGGTCACTTCCACCTGGCGCATGGAAGAACTCGTCGAACGCCTGGTGGCGTGGAAGCTTCATCCTGCCGACTTGATTACCCACCGCTTCCCGCTCGAGCGCGCCTCGGAAGCCTACACCTTGATGGCCGGCGGTAAGTGCGGCAAGGTGGCCGTCTGTTTCGACGAAGAACTGACCTGACCAAGCGGGGCGGACGCCCCCCGGTTATACCGCAGCCCGCAGGGCGATCGATAGTAGCCCATGGCGTAAGCCGTGGGTGCGGCCGGCGCGAACCACTCGATTGCTACCCCAGGGAGTTGATCTCCGCATCCAGCCGCACCAGGGTTCGGTCCAGCGCGGCACCGACGCCATTTGCGCGGACGCGGTTACGGCCCGAGCGCTTGGCCTCGTACAGCGCTTCGTCGGCGCCGTGGATCAACACCGGCGCATCGCCGGCTCGCGATGCGGGCCAGGCGCAAACGCCGATGCTGCACGTCACCTCCACCAATTTGCCCGATGCCGTCATTCCCTCCCCGGCAATCGTCTGCCGAATTCGTTCCGCTTGCACCATCCCGCCGGCCAGGTCGGTCGCCGGCAACACCACTACGAACTCTTCGCCGCCATAACGCCCGGCCGTGTCGTACCGCCGAATGCTCGACTGGATCCGGCGCGCCGCCTCCCGCAGTACCGCGTCGCCCGCCTGGTGCCCGTGGCTGTCGTTCACCAGCTTGAAGTGGTCCAGATCGATCATCAGCATCGTCAGCGGATGTCCCTCCCGCTGT
Source organism: Bryobacteraceae bacterium (assembly GCA_052148435.1). Lineage (GTDB taxonomy): Bacteria > Acidobacteriota > Terriglobia > Bryobacterales > Bryobacteraceae > JBEKYD01. The sequence goes on along the minus strand of JBKQIF010000153.1, from coordinate 52,300 downwards.
GCCCGCGCCAGCTCCTTGTCCAGCGTCTCCAGAATCGACGCCCGATTCCACAACCCGGTCAGGCCGTCGTGGGTGGCCTGCACCCGCAGTTCCTCGCGCGCATCCAGCAACTCCCGCTGCAATTCCAAAATCCTCCGGCCGGCCCGCATCCTCACCCGCAACTCCTGCGGGTGGAACGGCTTGGTAAGGTAATCGTCCGCGCCCGCATCCATTCCGTGCACCAAATCCTCCGATTCGGTACGCGCCGTCAGAAGCACGATGTAAATGTAGGGCTCCCGCGCCTCCGCACGGACCCTTCGACAAATCTCCACCCCGTCAATGCCCGGCATCATCCAATCCATGACCGCCAGCCGCGGCGCGTCGGCGGATTCGAGCAGGTTGTACGCCGTTGCCCCATCGGAAGCCTCCACCGCTTGGTATCCCCATTTCCCGAGCATGGTCCGCAACATGCACCGGAACACGGGATTGTCGTCGGCAACTAATACCCGCAACCCCGCGCCGCCGTCTGGCTGGTTGGTACCCAAGCTGCTCGCCTCCCACAACCTTATCGGCACACTTCGTCGGGTTCTTGACTGGCGGGAAGGCTGTCGGCGCTCGGATGTTAGTGGGGCAGGCCTCCTGGCCTGTCGGTCCGGGCCTATCCCGCGCCGCCACCGAAGGTGTGGGAGAATTGCGAGTTAAATCCATGGAATTCAAAACGCTTGAAACACTTTCCCGCCGCGCTGTCCTGGCCTCGGCCGGCGCGGCGGCCGGCGCCACCCTTTTCGCCCACGCCGCGCCTTCCCCTCCCGACGGGCAAACTAACCGTCCCAAGCTCAAAGTGGCTATCTTTTCCAAGCACCTCCAGTTCGTTCAGGGCGAAGATCTCGCCCAAGCCGCCGCCAGCCTCGGCTTCGATGCCGTCGATATCACCGTGCGCCAGGGCGGCCACATAGACCCGGCCCGCGTCCGTCAGGATTTGCCCCCGCTCGTCGCCATCCTCCGCCGCCACGCTCTCGACGTGCCCATGATCACCACCGGTATCGTGGATGCGGATACACCCTACGCCGAAGACGTCCTACGCACCATGGCCGATCTCGGCATCCGTCGCTACCGCTGGGGCGGTCTTACCTACGCGCCTGGCCAGCCCTACCCCGCCCAGCTCGATCGCATGAAACCGCGCATCGCCCGCCTGGCCGCTCTCAACTCCCGCTACCAGGCCTGCGCCATGTATCACACTCATTCCGGTATCAACCTGGTGGGCGCTTCCATCTGGGATCTCTACATTTTGCTCAAGGACTACGACCCCGCCGCGGTCGGCGTGAATTTCGATATCGGCCACGCGGTCGTCGAAGGTGGCCTCGGCGGCTGGATCAATTCCTTCCGCATCACCGGCCCGCGCCTCCGCGGCATTGCCGTCAAAGATTTCGTCTGGGCCCGGGACGCCGGCCACAATTGGAATCCGCAATGGGTGCCTCTCGGCGAGGGCATGGTCCCGTTTGCCGAATTCTTCGCCATGGTGGCGGCGGGCTTCGACGGCCCCGTCCAGGTTCACTTCGAATACCCCCTCAGCCAGCAGCCGGACGAAGTCTATCGCGCCATGAAACGCGACCTCGCCCAGCTCCGCCGCTATCTTGCCCAGGCGAAGCTATGAAAATGCGGCGCCGCGAATTCCTCGCCCTGCCTGCCATTCTGGCCGCGCCCCTCGCCACCGACGCGCGCATTACCGAAATCCAAATCGCCTTTCAGGATTATCGCTACCGGGCTCCCTACAAATTCGGCGGCAAGGAGGTCGATCGCGTCACCCTCCTCAACGTGCACTGCCGCCTCGAAACCAAGGCGGGCAAGTCCGCCGCCGGATTCGCCGCCATGCCGCTCGGCAACGTCTGGTCCTTTCCCGCTCCCGACATCTCCTACGACGGTACCCTGGCCGCCATGCAATCGCTGGCCCGCAAAATCGCCCGCATCACCCTCGACTACCGCGAGTACGGCCATCCGCTCGACTGCAACCTCGTCCTGGAGCCCGAGTATCTAAAGGCCGCCGCCGAAACCACTCGCGAGCTCAACCTGCCGCGGCCCATTCCCAAGCTCTGCACCCTGGTCGCCGCCAGCCCCTTCGACGCCGCCCTCCACGACGCCTTCGGCCGCCTCCACGGCCGCAACAGCTTCCGCGTCTGCGGCCGCGAGTGTGTGCGCTTCGACCTCGCCCACTATCTCAACCCCGAATTTCGCGGCGAATTCCTCGACAACTACCTCCTGCCCAGCCCCACCCCGCGCATCCTTATGTATCACTCCGTAGGCGCGTCCGACCCTCTCACCGCAGCCGACCGAAAGCAGCCCATCGGCGACGGCTTGCCCGAAACCCTGGAAGACTGGATTCCCTACAACGGCGTCCGCGCCATCAAGATCAAGCTCAACGGCAACGATCTCGCCTGGGACGTGGACCGGGTGGCCGCCATCGACCGCGTCACCGCCGCCGCCGAAACCCGCCGCGGCCTCTCCGGCTGGCTCTACTCACTCGATTTCAACGAGCGCTGCCCCAACGTTCAATACCTGCTCGACTTCGAGCGCGGCCTCAAGGCCAAAGCTCCCGCCGCCTTCGGCCGCGTCCAGTACATCGAGCAGCCCACCGCCCGCGACCTGGCCTCCGACCGCCAGAACACCATGTTCGAAGCCGCACGGCTCAAGCCCGTCGTCATCGACGAATCCCTCACCGGCCTGGACGCCCTCCTGCTTTGCCGCGAGATGGGCTATACCGGCGTCGCGCTCAAGGCCTGCAAAGGCCAATCTCAAACCCTGTTGCTGGCCGCCGCTGCGCAGAAATACAAGATGTTCCGCTGCGTCCAGGACCTCACCTGCCCCGGCGCAGCCCTGGTCCATTCCGCCGGCATTGCCGCCCACGTCCCCGGCGTGACCGCTCTCGAAGCCAACGCCCGCGAATACGTCCCCGCCGCCAACCGCGGCTGGGAAAAGAAATTTCCCGGCATCTTCCAGGTCAAAGACGGCTACCTCTACACCGCTGGCCTCGACGGCCCGGGTTTGTGCACCGGCTAGCCACGGGAAGGGTGCCTGCTGCACAAGAATGCACAAAGGTGCAGGGAAATCACGCCCAAACCTGCCAGGCAGGATGCACAAGAATGCACAAAAATGCACAACGAAGTCGGCGCCGCGGCAACCGTTGCCAGTTTTTCCCGCAGAAGGATTAGCGGGCAAGTAATTTATTTTCAATTAGATATAGATAAATTCGCCCTGGGCGTGAGCGTCGTTAGCCATTTTCGGAACAGCAATCCCCGGTTGTGCGTTATTGAGGTAGAGATCTCAAGATGGTGAAGTTCTTACTGTGGTGTATTTTGGCGGTGTTGTGCTGGCCCCTGGCGCTGGCTGCGCTGGTGCTATATCCGTTGGTTTGGTTGCTGTTGCTGCCGTTCCGGCTGGTAGGTATCGCGGTGGAAGGCGCATTGGAACTGGTGGTTGCAGTAATCACCCTCCCGTTTCGGGTGCTCCGGGCGATCGTGTAAGTCAACCGGGAGCCGGGATCAGTTGTGGAGCCGGAATTCCGTCCCGGAATGGGCGACCTGTGGTTGCAACGGGCGGCCCGTGGTACGGAATTCGTACCGCTCGATGGCCACGGCGGCGCCCTTTTCGTTGCTGCGCACCACACAGCCGTAAATCATGAGCTTCATGGCGCAGGAGTCGTTGAGCAGAACTGGCCACGACATAGACAGTTCTATGGGCATGCCGGTGGCAAGCATGCTGTCCGTGGTGAACCACACTCCCCCGCTGGAGATGTTGACCGTGCGTCCCGTGCCGGTTTCGGCGATCCGCTGGCCGTACAGCATCTTGTAGCGCACGTCCTGTTCGATCTGGAAACGGCGTTTCACTCGCCGCTCACGCTCACCGCTGGTCATTGACCGATCATTCTGTATCTCGATCACACGCGTCACCTGTTTGCAAGATACCTTGCGGGAGGCGAATCCCTCAATATCTCTTTGGTTAGGCCGGTTTTCCCTACCGGTCCAGTACCAGAGATTCAGCGGCCTTAGCAGAAGTGCCATATTTTGAATACCTTCGGAGAAGGTGGGCAGTTAATGACGACCGTCCCCTTACGATCGCTTCCGGGCACCAAAAATATTTTCAAAAAAAAACTGGACAACAAGGTCTTAAATTGTTAATATCAAATTAACACAGACAGCATCCCTGGCGGCGAGTCCCCTCCCGCCGCCAACCCCTCTGAGTGCAAGAGCCCCGAGTGATCCACTCGGGGCTTTTTCTTTTCCCGAGAGCTTTCAGCCGCGGCGGTGTAGCTGACCGCTCACGGCTCTCTAAAACAGCCGATCCTGTGTCCGAAGCGTCCCGAAAGTTCCGATGTTGGCAATCGAAAACGCGAACATGAACTGGGTTTCATCGCGTATGCCATAGTGTAAGCGCCGCTCCTCCACGCTGAACCCGCAGCAGTCGGTGTTGTAGGTGACCTGAAAGCTGGACGACAGCGTATAGCCGAAATGGATGTCATACACTTCGCTGTACGCCCCGCTCCAGCCGCGATGCTGCTGGTTGCCGAACCCTACCCGGAAATTGGGCTGGTCGGCCAAACCGGTGGGCGGCAGCAGGATAGGGTTGACGTGCAGATAGCCGTCGCCCGCCGACAGGAAGAAATTCTTCCAGCGGTAGTCCCCCTGAATGTATTCATCCACGATGCGGTGATAGTAAGGGTCGTAGTCCAGTTGCCAGTTCACCGAGAAAGACGGTATGGGCGTTGCGCGCAGCTTGGAAACGACCGGCGAATAGTTGCGCGGGCCCACCAGGAAAGCGTAGCCGGTCAAGTCCTCGGTAGCCGCAAAAACGTTCGGTTGGCCGGACAACAGCGCGCCGCCGAAGGTCGGGTTGAAGTACCGTTTGGCCGCCAGTTCCCAGGAGAGAATCTCCACCGAATCGTTGCCCCGCTTGGCGTAGAGGCGGTTGGTGAGCGAAGCTTCCACTTCGTTGGTGTCGGCCAGAATGTCGGTTTGGTCGAAGCGCAAAGTCCGGTAGAACTGGTCGCCGATGCCGGTCACGTACTTGTAAGTCAGGCGCGGCTCGACGACGTGCTTCAGCTTGTCGCCGAAGATGGTCCTGCGGTTGAAAACCCGTTCCAGGGAAGGCAGCAGCACGTCCATCGAAAAATCGCGCTCGCTGCGCACCAGGCTGGTGTTGACGGCCTGGTACAGCACCGGGTCGGTCGGCGTGCTCAGCGGCGAGATCACCTGGCTGCCGCCGTAATAGGTTTCGTCCAGCCCGACGCTGGGAACGAAGTCCATGTGCCAGAAATGCGCCGCCGAGGTGAGATGCGGCGCGAAGTCCAACCGCGGCGTGAACTGGCGGGTGCTGAAGTCCTCGATCAGGTTGTAGTTGGCGGTACCGCCGATCGGCTCCAGGATCGGCTCCGAGCGGTAGAGCAATCCGGCGGCGGAGTAAAACGAGAACCAGATCGGCAGGTCCTGAAAAATCTGGCGATCGGTAGAGGAAAAGCTGGCTTCCGGCAGTTTGTGGATCAGGATCGCGTTGCGCTCATTGACCAGGCTGCCGTTGGCCTGAACCACCGGCACCACGTCACTCTGAAAGTTCTCCAGCCGGCTCAGAGCGACGTCGAAGATGTAGCCGTCCCAGCGCTTGTCGACAAAGCCCACCGCGTGGATTTCCGAGCTGACCGCTTCGTTATACGACCCCGACCAATACTGGCGGAAATCGAAGGAGCTGATGTAGTTGACGAATCCATTGGCGGTCCAGCCATTGCCCAGATCGCTGTGGGCCACCAGGTTGAGGCTGAAGCCGGGATACTTGGCGGCCGGAGGCTTGCCCACGACTCCCCCTTCGTCCTGGACACCGTAGAAAATCAGGTTGAAATCGGTGCCAACGCGCGGCTTGCCGCGGAAGTTCACGTTGTGGCCGAAAGCGTTGGTGTTGTAGTCCTGAAACAGGTAGGTGAGGTCGTAACTGCGGTTGATGGCCCAAAAGTAGCCCAGCCCCACCATGAAGCCGCGCTGCGAACGCGGCACCAGGTTGGGAATCAGAAAACCGCTGTGCCGCGGCTGCTTTTGGAGCGAGTGATAAAAATAGGGCGTGTAGAAAATAGGGATGGAGTGGAGCAAGAATGTGCTGTCGAAGGCGATCGCGCGGTCTCCGGGGATGATGTCGAACTTGGGGCCATTCATTCGCCACCACGGTTTGGGCATCTTGCAGTTGGTAATCCAGCCGTTATAGAGAATGTACTTGGCGCCCAGCCGCTCGGCCCATTCGCCTTCGAAATGAAACGGGCTGTTGCCGCTCAAAATGCCCCGCCGCACCACCACGCGCGGCATGGCCTCGCCGCGCACGTCCCAGAATTTTCCGTTCTCGTTTTGGGTGTCGTATTCCAGGCTGTCGCACCAGATCTGCTCGTTCTTGGCAAAGCCGTGATAATAAACGCTCCCGGTAGCGCGAACCATCCTGGTGTCTTCGTTGTACACGATTTCATCGGCACGCAGCAGCAGGGTGTTGTCTTCCATTTCGGCGTGCCCGATCAACCTCTTAATCGGCCCGTCGCCCTCCTGGCGGATGGCATGCATCTCCCATTCGCCGCGGCCCAGCGTCTTGGGGTCGGGCAGGGGAGCGGCGGTAACCTGCCCGGCAGCGGGGGCGCGCTCAAGAACGGGCGGAGTCTGGGCCGGCATTAGTTGAGTTAAACTCAGCAGTCCCAACGCGCCAGCTAAAAAAATATATGTAAAACTAGAAGATTCTTGCTGACAAGAATCTGCCGATATGTTAAGAGAAAGAAGGTGGGTTTGCGGAGAGGGCCCCAAGCCGCAACGGTAGCATAAATTTAGCGGCTTAAGGGACGGCTGCGCCCGCAATCGAGGGACATGACCTGCGTATATTGTGGTGCCCATAACACGGACGACGACAGGCGCTGTCAGCGCTGCGGCCGCAAGCCCGGCGACACGCTTTCCGGTCAGGCCTCGCATCTGCGGACCGAAGGAGCGCTGGCGGCGGTCGCCGCACCCCAGGCAGCCGCAACCCAACCCGCCGAGAAGCACAACCTTTCGCGCGCCGTGCAGGGGTTGTTGTTTCCCAAGCGGCCCGATTCCAAGGTGATTCCTTTCGAGTCCTATTTCGCCGAAGCCATGGGCAAGCCGGGCCGGCAGGCTCACGGCCGCGATGCGGAGAAAACCCCGCGCAAGCCATCGCGCCCGCCCGCCCGCCGGACATCGGAAAACCAGGCGTGGCTGAACCCCGAATGGGCTCCCGTGAAAGAACAGCCGCTGCGGACCTTGACCACTACGGTCGAGGCCAAGATTTATTGCGACGTGCCGGTAGCCGCCAGGCTGCACCGCGCGGTGTCGAGCGTGCTGGATTGGAGCATGGTCTTACTTGGCTACGCTTTACTGCTGACGGCTTATGGCCTGATGGGCGGCGGGTTCCAGCTCAACCGCATGAACATGCTGGTGTTCGCCGGCATGCTGGGCATGGTCGCGTTCACTTATAGCGCGCTGTTTGCCCTGGCCGGCAAGGAAACCCCCGGCATGAACTGGACCCATTTACGCCTGACCACGTTTGAAGGCTTCCGCCCCAGCCTGCGCCAGCGGATCTATCGCTTCCTGGGCTCCTGTCTCAGCCTGTCGACGGTGTTCGGCATGGCATGGCCGTTGTGCGACGAAGAGAGCCTGAGCTTGCCCGATCACATTTCGCGCACCTTCCTCACGGCGGCCATTTTCGACACGGCGATTTTCCGGCGGGGATAGAGGGCAGGAGTCAGAAGACAGAAGTCACTCCACGGTGAACGGCTGGCGCGTTTCGTAGGTTTGACTTCCGACGCCGTCTTTCACGGTGATGGTGATGGCGTACTCGCCCGGGCGTATCTTCTTGTCCAGATTCAAACCGAAATCCGCGGGGATGTAGCGCTTGGGGTAGAACGATTCGCTGCGTTCCACGGCCGGCTCGGTCTGCTTCCAGAGAACCGTGCCGCTGGCAGCGGCCAGAGCGGTCACGTAGCTGACGTCCACGTGGTTGGCCTGGCCGTACTTGAAACCGGTGATATCGAACCTGGCCCACACCACGTCGCCGGGCCGGTAAGCCGGCTTGGCCACCGGTTCGTTATCGTTCTCGCCGCGAAACAGTTGAAGATTCTGGACGGTCAGGGCGGCACCGGGCTGAATGATGTGGCCGCGCACGCGCAGGGGCGCGTCCAGTTGGGCGCTGGTCTTGGCCACCAGGTCCTCGACCTTGACCGTGATCCTGTAAACTCCCGAGGGCACCAGCGGCGGAATGACAACCTCAGTCTCGATTCTGGGACGCCAGTTCTTATCCTGGAAACTCACTTCCGCCTCGATGCCGTTGTGGCTGGGCTCGGCCAGGGGCACGCCGGCGGGGTCGAAAGCCTGGACCGAATAGGCCAGCCGCACTTTGTCGTCCGGGTTCTTGGTGTAGTTGAGGATGCGGCAGGAGAAGTACACGGTTTCACCGGGGACGTGGACCGCGCCCGGCAAGTCCGGCGTGCCGGCCTCCATGATGCTGATGGCGGGCTGGACAATGGCAAGCGGAGCCGCCGCGAACGCCCAGCCGGAGGCGACCGCGGCCAGGGCCAAGAGTCGCATGAACGGACCTCCGCATAATATATTAGCTCTCAGCGATCTGCATTCAGCGGTCAGCCCTGATCTCGCCGCGCGCTGACAGCTTCCCGCAAGGTCAGGGGCCTTTGACAAGTGGTAACATAATTGTTACCATAAACCGTGGATGATCGAGATCCGCGGCTACATTGACGAAAACGGGAACAAACGCTTCGCCCAATGGTTGGAAGGGCTCGACGCCGCGGCAGCGGCCAAGGTGACCATCGCGCTTGCGCGTATGGAGCAAGGAAATTTAGCGAAGGTCAAGGCCGTTGGGTCGGGTGTCTTTGAATACAAGATCGACTTCGGTCCCGGCTATCGAATCTACTTCGGCAAGGATGGCGACCGCCTTGTGGTTCTGATTGGCGGCGGCACGAAGAAGCGGCAACCACAGGATATCGCGGCGGCGCAGGAATGCTGGGCCGCGTTCAAACGAAGAAAGAGACAGGAGACTCAATAAATGCCCCTAACACACGACTTCAAGGAAACCATCCGGGCGCGGGCGCAGCGCGATCCGGATTTCCGTCAAGCTCTTCTACGCGAGGCCGTCGAGTGTGTCATCAACGGGGACCTTGCGACCGGCAAGGCTGTCCTACGCGACTACGTCAACGCGACAACCGGATTTCAGAGCCTTGAGAAACGCACGCACATCCCCGCCAAGAGCCTGATGCGAATGCTGGGTCCAAAGGGCAGTCCCTCCGCCGCCAATCTTTCCAGCATCCTCACCGCGTTACAAAAAACGGAGGGCGTCCGGTTCGCGCTTTCGCTGCGACGGCAATCGGCCGGAGGCGCCACTTGAAAAGACCTTCTCCAGCCTCGCGGCTGGGACGGCAAGCTCTCTGCGATCGGCATTCAGCGATCAGCTACGGTTACAGCAGGTGCAGCAGGCTGGTCGAGCCGTAAGCCAGCAGGCAGCCGATGAGCGCGCCGGCAATTACGTCGCTGAGGAAGTGCATGCCGAGCAGGATGCGCGAGGCGGCCACGCTGAGAGCGCAGAACAGCAAGCCCACCAGGAGGTCGGGGTAGAAGTGCGCCAGCGATCCCGCTACGGCGAAGGCCGTGATGGTGTGGCCGGAGGGAAACGAGAACTGGTCGGGCGGCAGCAGCGTAGCCCAGCAGTGAGGCTCCAGGGGGCGCTTGCGGCCGGTGGCCTTTTTGATCTTGAGAAAGACGGCGATGCCCACGCCGGCCGCCAGGGCCGCCGCGCCGGTGGCGCGGAACCGGCCGGCGCCGCCGAACAGCAGGATGATGCAACCGAGCGCATACCACAACCAGCCGTCGCCGCCGCGGGTGGCGCAGATCATCCACACGCGGATCCAGCGCGGCGCCGGCCAGCGGTTGACGCGGCGCATCAGGCTATGGTCGCGGTGCGAGATGAAACTCAGCATGGCTTGCGGGAGCGTCACGACAGCACCTCGGCCACGGGGACGGCCCGGCCGGCTTCGGCTTGCCAGCTCCCTCGCGCGCGCGCCCGGCGGCATTGTGCCATCCACCAGCGCGCAAACGCGTTCTCTACTATATAGTTTCCGAGTATTACCACAGGGACCGCCACTCCCAGCGCGGCCACCGGCAGCGTGCATGGGTTTTCCCGTACCATATTGCGGCCGATGGCGAGCACGTCGCGGGTGAGTTTCCAGACGCCGCCCACCTGGCCGCGCACGCGGCCGCGGCCGCGCCGCAGGCCTTCCAGAAACTCGCGTTTGTCGCGCGCCCCGGGCACTACCGTATACGCGCAACCGACCGACCGCATGGCGTGGGCGTCGCTGCCGCCGACCTCCGCCCGCGCCGACCAATCGGCCAGCAGCGAGGCGCTGGAGTTGGCGCACGCCAGCATGTGGCCGTTGCGGGTCTCGATGGCCGGGAAGGCGGTGGCAAACAATTCGAAATCCTCGAGCGCGCGGCGGCCGGTCAGGCTGGAAAAGACGTGATTGGCGCTGTAGAACAGTCCGCGCTCGTCGAGGTACGCCGTCAACGATTCGAAATCGCCGCGCCGGCGATCCAACTCGATATGGTCGCGCTCGGTGATGTCGTAGACGCCCACGTGCAATTGGGTGCCGGTGGGCAGCCTGCAGGTGACTTCCTCGCTCAAGAAGAAATCGGGCCGGGAGCGGAGCGCTTCGGCCGCGCCGATGGAATCGTGGTCGGTGACGGTCACCAGGTCCATGCCGAGCCGCTTGAGCTTTTGGTAGACCGCGTGGGGGTGGTTGTAGCTCTCGCGGCATATGGCTCCGAGCAGGGGCACGCCGCACATGCCGGAGTGCCGAGTGTGCACGTGCAGATCGCAGCGCATGCCTATTTGTAGCCCCGGAACGGCTACAGTACCGTGACGGACGGAAAAAACATGGGTTAATCGTTCTGTTTTTTGAACCGGCGCGGCGCGGCGCGGCATGGCACAATCGGAACTGAATGATGCGCGTGGACTTCGTGTTTTTCGACGCGGGCGGCGGCCATCGCGCGGCCGCCTGCGCGCTGCGGGAAGCCATTGAGCGCCAGGCGCGGCCGATGGAAGTCCGGCTGATGAACCTGCAGGAGTTGCTGGACGAGATCGACGTCTTTCGCAAGCTCACCGGCCTCAGGTTACAGGACCTTTACAATTTGATGTTGAAAAAGGGCTGGACGCTCGGCTCGGCCGAGCTGACGGCGGGGATGCACGCCGTAATTCGCCTGTTTCACCGCCGCCAGGTGCGCCTGCTCGAAGAATACTGGCGCCGCAGCCGGCCGGACATGGTGGTCTCGCTGATTCCGAATTTCAATCGCGCGCTATGCCAGAGCCTGCGCCATGCACTGCCGGGGACGCCCCTGGTGACGGTGCTCACCGACATCGCCGATTACCCGCCGCACTTCTGGATCGAGCCTTTCGCCGGCGGCCTCCAGGAGCAGCGTTTCATCTGCGGCTCGGCGAAGGCGGTGGAGCAGGCGCAGGCGCTGGGCCATGCCGCGGGCAAAGTGCTGCGCACTTCCGGAATGATCCTGAGCCCGCGATTCTACGACGCCGCTCCGCTGGCGGCCGAAGAGCGCTCGCGGGCGCGGCGGGCGCTGGGTTTCGATCCGGACCGGCCGGTCGGATTGGTGCTGTTCGGCGGGCAGGGCTCGGCGGCGATGCGCGAAATCGCGGCGCGCCTGCCCGAGCGCCAGTTGATTTTGATCTGCGGCCACAACGCCCGCCTGCGCGACGGGCTGAGGGCGATGCCGCACCCGGCACCGCTGTTTGTCGAGGGTTTCACCGAGGAGATCCCGCGCTACATGCAGCTTGCCGACTACTTCATTGGCAAGCCCGGCCCCGGCAGCATCAGCGAGGCCGTGGCCATGCGGCTTCCGGCGATTGTGGAGCGCAACGCCTGGACTCTGCCACAAGAACGCTACAACGCCGATTGGGTGCGGGAGCAGGGTGTCGGTGTGGTGTTGAAGAACTTCCGCGGGATCGCCGAAGCGGTGGACGGGATGCTGGCGCCGGCGGCATATGCCCGGTATCGCGCCGCCACCGGGCGCCAGAACAACCGGGCGGTATTCGAAATCCCGGAGATGCTGGAGCGGATCGGGAAGGAAGCGGGAGAGTAAGCCGGCCGCGAAACCTCACCGGAAAGGCGAAAACCGTGGATATGTCAGAGCGCTCCGACGTATTCGCAATTTTCGCCAAGGGCTCACGTCGGTGCGGGAAGCTGGGTGGGACGGACGTGGACGGACGTCTCGTAGGCGTGCATGACGATGTTCCGAGCACCGATAATGCCAGACCACGGAATGTGCGGGTGCGCCCGCTGAAAGGAGCCATCGAGTTTGCGGGCGGCTTCGCCGATGATTGTGATGTTGCGGTAGATAGCGTCCATGATCATTGGTTGGGAGGTCCAGTCGTCGCCGGCATTCGTATACTCCGCGATGCGACGGCAGGAATCGCGGATGCGCATGACGTAGACCAGTGGGTCCTTGGCTGGCATAACAGCTTACAGCGGTTTGGCCTCGGCAAGGACACGGCTCCAAATGTAGGGATGAATGCCGCCGGATTCCACCAGGTCGACCTCAACGCCCAGTAAGTCCTCTAGATCCGAGAGGAGACCACCCATATCGAGCAGTCCGCGGCCTTTCTCCAGGTCCACAAGGAAATCGACATCGCTACCGGGCTTGTTCTCGCCCGAAGCCACCGAGCCGAACACGCGAACATTACGGCAACCATGCAACCCGGCAAGGCGCAGGATCTCAGCTCTCTTTTCCACTCGCAGCATGTCCAGCGTCATCACCATGACCTTACCTTTTATTGTCCGTCAAGTCCTTGGCATATTCCACTTCCACACCGAATCCGTCGCATCTTCGAGGGCGCTGGGGAAAGGACGCTGCGGACACACCGATCGGTGCGGGAAGCTGGGTGGGACGTCGTTTTTTGTCGTCTGTCGGCCGGTTCTGGCCTGCCTGGCGAGGGCCGGCCCGACAGACCACGAAAAACGATGGTCTGTCCCACCTCCGGGTCACCGAGACCTGGCTCAAGCCAACGCCACGAGATCAGGAGTTCGGAATCCCGGCGCTGCAGGCGAGAGCGCCTGCGCCATGTTACTTTTTCTGATAGTTCGGGTACGGCGGCCGCTTGAACTGCGGCGGGGGGTTGGCGGCGAGTTCCTGCATCACCACTTCAATGGCTTTCTCGAGTTGCGGATCGCGGCCCCGCCGCACCGCCGCCGGGTCGAGTTGCACCTCGATGTCCGGGGCCACGCCTCGGTTCTCCACATCGAAGGTTCCGTTCGGATTCCAGATCGCCGCGTTGGGAGCGAACACCACGCCGCCATCCATCAGCTCGGGGAAGCCATTCAGCCCCACCAAGCCGCCCCAGGTGCGCTCGCCGACCAGCTTGCCCACGCCCGCGCGCTTGAAGTACCACGGCATGGCGTCGCCGCCGGAACCCGCGAATTCATTGATGATCATCACCTTCGGTCCAAAGATGGCGCCCTGCGGCTGCACAAAATCCGCGCCGTCGCGCGTGGTTCCCACGCTCATCGGCTTGCGCTCAAGATACTCGATGATATCGGTGGCCAACGCTCCACCGTGATTGAACCGCTCGTCGACGATCACCGCATCCTTGTCCACCTGCGCGAAGAAGTAGCGCATAAAATTGGTGTAACCACCCACGCTAGTGTCGGGCATGTAAACGTAAGCCACGCGGTGATTGGTGGCCTGATCCACTTTGCGCCGGTTCTCTTCCATCCACTCCAGGTGCCGCAGCCCCGACTCGTTGTCCACCGGCACGACTTTCACCTCGCGGGCGTTGGCGCCTCCCGGGTCGGCGCCCACCCGCAGCAGCACCGTCTTGCCCGCCGTCGCCTCGAAGAAGCTGTAGATGTTGTCGGCGGCGTGCAGTTCCCGCCCGTTCACGGCCAGCAGGTAATCCCCAGCCGTCACGTTGACGCCCGGCTGCGTCAGCGGCGCCTTGGTATCGGGATTCCAGTTCTCGCCGTTATACACATGGGCGAACCGGTACCGCCCGTTTTCGATTTTGTAGTCGGCGCCCAGCAACCCCGTGGAAACATGCTTCACCTCCGGCCGGTCGCCGCCGCGCAGAAACATGTGCCCCACGGTGATGTTGCCGAGCATTTCGGTGAAAAGGTAGTTGAGATCGTCGCGCGACGCCAGGCCGCTCAGGTACGCGCCGTAACGCTCTTCGGCGGCCTCGATGTCCAGGCCGTGGTAATGCGGATCGTAAAAGAAATCGCGTTCGATCCGCCAAGCCTCGTGGAACATCTGTTTCCATTCCGCGGCCGGGTCCACCTTCACCTCCAGTTCGGCGGTTTTCAGGGCTTTCTCGTTCCCCGGTTTGGCGGGCGGCCCGTCGGAGCTGTCCGCGGGCGGCGCCGGCGCATCGGCAATGGTCCACTTGTCACCCTGTTGGTAGAGCAGCTTCTCGCCCGTGAACGATACCTGCACGTTGCTGACGCCGCGCAACACCGTGTCCGTCTTGCGCTTGTTCAGATCGAAACGATGGACGGCGACGGCAAATGGCTCAGGCGTTCCCGGCGCCGGCCCTTCGGCCGCATAGACCACGCCAGCCTTGCCCGCGGCGAGTCCAATGTAACGCCGCGCAGGCATCGGCAGCGGCAGAATGCGCTGGCCGATGTTCTCCAGATCCACCTTTACCTCCACCTTGTTCGCGCTCTTGTCCTGGTCTTTGTCTTGATCGTCTTTCTTGGCGTCGTCTTTCTTCGGCTCGTCCTTCTTGGCCTCTGCCTTTTTCTCGTCGTCGCTCTCCGGCGCCAACGGCGAGGCTTCGGTCCTGGACAGCACCACCACGTACACACTGGCCGTCACCGGCCGCGCAAAGCTCTCAATGTCGGGCTGCATGGCCGCGCCCGAGTTGGTGCTGGCGGCGAAATAGAGATACTTGCCGTTCTTGTCGAAGACCGGACTTTCGGCGTCGCTCAAGCCGTCGGTCACCTGTGTCGCTTTGCCGTCCGCCAGCGAGTAGAGATAAATCGCCTGCATGTGGCTCTTGAGCGTCTTCGAGTACGCCAGCCACTGGCTGTCCGGCGACCAAGCGGCGGCAAGACCTTTGCCGTTAGCGTAGTAGTCGGTCTCCACCAGCACCGGGGTCTTTCGCTCCACGTCGATATAGAAGAGGTGGCTGTGGTTGTCCAGGTAAGCGATCTTCCGGCTGTCCGGCGACCAGTTCGGCGAGGAATAGAACGCCTTGGCGCCCAACGGAATCTTCTTCACCTCTCCCGATCCGTCCTGGTTGCGGACGTGCAGCGCGTAGTCGCCCGATTCGTCGGAAAGGTAGGCGATGCTCTGGCCATCGGGCGACCAGCGCGGCTCCCGCTCCATCACCGCCGGGCTCTGGGTCAGATTGCGCGGGTCGCCCTTTTCGGCCGGAACGGTGACGATCTCACCCCGCGCTTCGAAGACGGCTCGCGCCCCGTTGGGCGATATGTCGGCGTTGGCGAGGCGCTTGGCGATGTTGACGTAGTGAGGCCGCAGCTCCGGCAGATCGCCAGCCAGGGTGACCGCAACCTCCTTGGTCTGCCCGGTCCTCAAGTCATATAAATGCAGCGAGCCGAACTGCTCGTACACGATCGCCTCCGGCCCAGCCGAAGCGGATTTGAAATCCAGCCCGTGGTTCTCGATGGCGCGCGTGACTTTCTTCGACCTGGTGTCATAGAAGAACAGCGTCACCGGCCCTTCGCGGTCGGAAAGGAAATAGATGCGGTCGCCCACCCACATCGGGTCGAAATCGTTGGAGTTGTCGCGAGGAATGGGAACCACGCTCGAATCCGCCAGGTTGGCGATCCAGATCTTGCGCGTCTGGCCGCCGCGGTACCGCTTCCATGCATCCTGCCACTGGAACAGGGGCACGTATGCCAGGTGCGAGCCGTCGGCCGAGTACGAGCCTTCTTCGGCTATCGGCAGCGGCAGTTCCTCCGGCAGCCCGTGGCCTTCAACAGGCATCGTGTAAAGCCGGTTGCCGTCATTGGGAACCGCGCGATGCGAGCGGAACAGCACGCGCTTGCCGTCCGGCGTCCAGCCGACGGTTTCGTCGCGGCCCGGATGGAAAGTCAGCCGCCGCGGCAGCCCGCCCGCCGCCGGAATTACGAAGACGTCCACGTTGCCGTCGTATTCGCCGGTGAACGCGATGGTCGACCCGTCCGGTGAGAACGCCGCCGACGTTTCCACACCCGGGTCCGCGGTGAGCCGCCTGGCCTCGCCGCCTTCGCGCGGCACGCTCCACAAATCGCCCGCGTAGGTAAACACGATCCGGGTCCTGCTCAACGCCGGTTTGCGTAACAGCAGATGTCCAGTCTGGGCGCAGGCTATCGAGGCCGCAAGCAGAAGCACGCTTATGAACGGACGCATAGGTTTCAGTATCCTCCGAAAAACGCCGCCGCGCGGGACCGAGTCGGGGATACGGCAACGATTCCAGGTTCGACAGGGGGAGCCGCGCTCTGTTATACTACTGGTGTCCATTGTGTTTCATTCCAATCGCGCGCCTTACCGTTCGAACATTGTTTTCCCCGTTTTCCGCGCAATTCAACCGAGGAGCGACGCGTTAGCAAGCCATGGCTGCCAATACATATTCCCAAGGTGCCCAAGTCGAGCACGATAAATTCGGATTGGGCACGGTGATGTCCAGCAACGAAGAACGGATCGTGATTAAGTTCGACGATCACGGCGAGAAAAAGTTCGTTAAGGATCTGGTGCTGGTCAGCTTGAAAAAGAGCGACCGTCAGCCGCCAGCCGAGAAGAAGGGAACCCGGAAGAGGAAGGTTGCCGCTGCTGCTACCGTCTAAGCACAAGGAGTTTCAGGAGCGCACGGAAATTTTGAGGATCTCCGATTGAACGCACGCCAGAAGCGATTATTTGAAGAGGCCCGGAAGCGGAATCCGGATCTGAAAATGCCCACCGGGCAGCCACCCGCCACGGAGTGGACCGAGGCAGACCTGGCTCTGATCAAGCAAGGGGTAGGAGACAAGACCGGCAAACCGAACCAGGGCGGCGAATCCGGCGAGGGCGGCGAGGAAGCTGCCACCGGGGTCCAGTCCGGGTCGGTGGTCACGTATTTCGAAGCCAAGGGTTTCGGCTTTCTGCGGCCGGACGACGGCGGCCGGGACATCTTTTTTCACGTTTCGCGGCTGGCCGAGGGCTTGGCCACGGACCTGCGGCCCGGTACACGGCTGATTTACGAGCTGGGTATGGACCGCACCGGCAAGCCGGCCGCCAGCAGCATTCGGATCGCTCCTCCGCCCGCCGCCGCCGAGTGACCGCATGGATCGATGCGCGGCTCTTACCTGCTGAGGTTTTCAAAGTCTCATGTTTGACAACTTATCGGACAAGCTGCAGCGGGTATTCAAGGGTCTGCGCGGCGAGGGCAAGCTTTCGGCCGAAAACATGGAGGGTGCGTTGCGGGAAATCCGCATGGCGCTGCTCGAGGCCGACGTTAATTTCCGGGTCGTCAAGCAACTGATCGAGAACATCCGGCAGAAGGCCATGGGCGAGGAAGTGCTCACGGCCCTGTCGCCTTCCCAGCAGGTGATCAAGATCGTTCATGAAGAGCTGATCAAGATTCTGGGCAGCCATGAATCGAAGCTGCGCTTTGCCAACGAGCCGCCGTCGGTGATCCTGATCGTGGGGCTGCAGGGCTCGGGCAAGACCACCTCGGCGGGCAAGCTGGCGCGGTGGCTGGGGCGCAACGGCCACCGTCCCTTGCTGGTGTCGGTGGACGTCTACCGCCCGGCGGCGCGGGAACAGCTCAAAGTGATCGCGCGGGAAGTCGGCCAACCGGTTTACGAAGGGGCGGCGGAAGAGACCACGCCGCTGGAACTGGCGCGGGCGGCCCGCAAGGAGAGCGCCAACTCGGGGCGCGACGTTCTGCTGGTGGATACGGCGGGCCGGCTGCACATCGACGATCAACTGATGAGCGAGCTGGACGAGCTCAAGCAACAGCTCAACCCGGTGGAGATTCTGTTCGTGGCCGACGCCATGACCGGGCAGGACGCGGTGAAATCGGCGGATGAATTTCACAAGCGCCTGGGCATCACCGGGGTGATCCTGACCAAGATGGACGGCGATGCGCGCGGCGGCGCGGCGCTGTCGATCCGCCACGTCACCGGCCAGCCGCTGAAGTTCGTGGGTATAGGCGAAAAGTCCGACGCGCTGGAAGCGTTCCATCCGGACCGCGCGGCCAACCGCATTCTCGGCATGGGCGATATTCTTTCGTTCATCGAGAAGGCCGAACAGACGATCGACAAGAAAAAAGCCGTCGAGATGCAGCGCAAGCTGATCGACAACGAGTTCACGCTGGAGGACTTTCGCGACCAGTTGCGGCAGATTCGCAAGCTGGGCCCGCTGGGCTCGCTGCTCGACATGATGCCCAAGGTGGGCATGCTGAAGGATCTCAAGGACGTCAAGGTCGACGAAAAAGAGATTACGCGGGTGGTGGCGATCATCGACTCGATGACGCCGCGCGAGCGCGACAATCACATGATCATCAACGGCAGCCGGCGGCGGCGCATCGCGCACGGCAGCGGCACGTCGGTGCAGGAAGTCAACCAGTTGTTGAAGCAATACACCCAGGCGCGCAAGATGATGAAGACTTTTTCGGGCGGCCTGATGGGCAGGAAACTCGGGAAAATGAAGCTGCCCCCGGGATTTCCGTTCGGAGATATGGCGGGCCGCTGAGCTGTCAGCGATCGGCAATCGGCGATCGGCTGCCTTGGTGTGGCTGGCCGCCGACTGCCGATTGCTGACAGCCTCGAGCCGGATACGTTACCTTAAGAGAGAATTGGAGTATCGATGCTGATGATTCGACTGGCGCGTTTCGGCGCCAAAAAGAAGCCTTTTTATCGCGTGGTGGTGATCGAAAAAGAGCGTGCCCGCAACGGACGGAGCCTGGAAGTGGTGGGGCATTACAATCCGCTCGCCGTGCCGGCGCAGGCGACGTTGCGGCACGAACGGATCGAACATTGGACCAAGAACGGCGCGCAACTGTCGGATACGGTGAAGCGCCTGGTGGAGAAATTCCCGGCTGCAGCCCCGGCGGCGTAGCTGTTTCGTGCGAAGTTTTACAGTTTTAACTGTAAGAAAAATAACGGGAAGCGTGTAATGGAAGCCTTTCAAACAGTACCCGTTCCGCTACCATAGGAAAGGGAGGCGGGATGAAACAGCTCATTGAAGATATTGCTAAAGCTCTAGTGGACATCCCCGGTGAGGTGTCTGTGCGCGAGGTGCAGGGCGAACAGGTGACCGTACTCGAACTAAAGGTAGCTCCCAGCGACCTGGGGAAGGTGATCGGCAAGCAGGGGCGCACGGCGCGCTCGATCCGGACCATATTGGGGGCGGCCGGGATGAAGCTCAACCGCCGTTTCACGCTGGAAATTCTGGAGTGATTCCGGACCAGGGCGAATGGGTGGCGATTGCTCTTGTGGGAAAACCGCGGGGGAATCGGGGTGAGGTTACCGCCGTCAGCCTGTCGCATAAACCGGAGCGTTTCGCCGAACTGAAGGAAGTATTTCTGTTTCTGCCGGGGAAGGCGGGCGGTGAGCGCCTGGAGGTGGAATCCACCTGGTTTCACGATGGGCGTCTGATTCTCAAGTTCGCCGGCGTGGACACGATAGGCGACGCCGGGCGATGGGCCGGCGCCGAGGTACGGATTCCGTTCAGCCAGCGCGCGGCCCCGGAGCCGGGGGCATATTTCCAATCGGACCTGATCGGGTGCGAGGTGGTGGAGCGCGCGGGCGGCGAGCGTCTGGGCCAGGTCACCGGCTGGGACGATGGCGGCGGCAGCGGTTTGCTGGTGCTGGGTTCCGGTTTGACGATCCCGTTCGCCCGTGCCATCTGCGTGGAAATCGATCCTGCCGGGCGGCGCATCACGGTGGAATTGCCGCCGGGTTTGAAGGAATTGAACCGCTCGTGATTTTCCATGTGCTGACGATCTTCCCCGAATTTTTCGAGGGACCGTTCGCTCACGGCGTGGTGAAGCGGGCCGCCGACAGCGGGATCGTCGCGATCCGCATTCACAATCTGCGGGACTGGACCCACGACCGGCACAAGACCGTGGACGACCGGCCGTTCGGGGGCGGGGAAGGCATGGTGCTGAAGCCGGAGCCGGTTTTCGAGGCGGTGGAGGCGATCTGGCCGGAGCGGGGCGAGGGCCGCAAGGCGTTGCTGCTGTCGGCGCAGGGACGCAGCTTCGACCAGGCCATGGCCAACCGTTTGGCAAAAGAGCGGGAGCTGCTGCTGATATGCGGCCGCTACGAAGGGGTGGACGAGCGGGTAGCGGCGCACCTGGCCGACGACGAGATTTCGATCGGCAACTACGTATTGAGCGGCGGCGAACTGGCGGCCGCGGTGGTGGTCGATAGCGTGGCGCGGCTGATTCCGGGCGTACTGGGAAACGAGAGCTCGGCGGCCTTCGATTCGTTTCAGCAGTCGGGGCACGGGGAGGGGCTGCTGGATTGCCCGCACTGGACGCGTCCGGCGGAGTTTCGCGGCTGGAAAGCGCCGGAGGTGCTGCTGAACGGCAACCACGAGGAAATCCGCAAGTTCCGGCGGGAAGCGGCGCGCGAAAAGACCGTCAGGCTGAGGCCGGATTTGCTGGGGTGAAGCGGGCGGCGTTCTTCGTGTTGGGATATGCTGGTGGGAGGAGTTGCGGATTGCCTGTATCGCCACAAGAGACGACCACAATCACCGAGCAGACGACACTGGACTATCGCCGCGACTTCGACGGGCTGAACCCGGACGAGCGGGCGCGTGTTTCGGTTGTGCTGCGTCGCAGCTATGAGTTGCTGAGGGACAGCCCACGCAGCTTTTTCTCTAGAGCGCAGCGCCCGCTTCCGATTCATCTAAAAGACGGTCTTAATCCGTCCCTCTACTCGCTGCGCGTCGGGCGAGATATCCGTCTGATCATGGCGGTCGATGGCGACCCGGTCTTCGGGCGGACGTTGGTGACTCTCTTTCGCGTGGTCCGCCACGACGAAGCGGAGCGCAGTTATCGCTCGGTCGCCCACCTTCTTTACCGCGATCGGATGGAAAGGAATAATGGAGCAAGGTAGGCGTGGCCCGCACTAGCCCGCTCTTCGACGCCTGGGGAGTGATCTACGACGCGGCGAAGCGCCTGCCGACGGAAGAACTCAAGCTGGCCTTCCTGGAGGCGCTTGCGGAACTTGAGGACTACGAGTGTCACCGGACACGCAAGTTTCCCAAAACGCGGCTGCATCGGGTCGTCGGTTATCAAGAGCCTGTCTACCGGGCCGATGTCGACAAGATTTCGGGCTGGCGTCTGCACCTGCAATATGAGGACGGCCAGATCCACCTGAAAGATATCGTCGAGGGTCGGAAGCATGACGATGTGCTGCATGCGATCCAGGCGAAGAAGGTTCGTTACGAGAGGAAGAAGGCCGGGCGGAAATAGCCTCCTCCGGTGGACGCTCCGGGCGTCGCGGCGGCATCCAACTTTAACAAGCCGTTTAGTTTAAGATAGAAGATTAAGGAAATTCTCATGCAGAACGCGCTGTTGACCAAGTTTATTCAGAAGAATCAGCGGACCGATATCCCGCAGTTTCGTCCCGGCGACACGATCCGGGTACACGTCAAGATCAAAGAAGGCGATAAAGAGCGGATACAGGCTTTCGAAGGCACGGTCATTGCCCGGAACAATACGGGGATGGGCCAATCGGTGACGGTGCGCAAAGTTAGCTTTGGGCAAGGCGTGGAACGTATTTTTCCGCTGCATGCGCGGGTGATCGATCACATCGACGTGGTGCGCACGGGGCGCGTCCGGCGGGCCAAGCTTTATTACCTGCGCGGCCTCAAGGGCAAGGCGGCGCGGCTGCGCGAACGCGAATAGTCCGGCGAGCCTTCATGCGCCCCGACAAGGCGGCTGGTTCATTGCGGTGCGAAGCGACGCTCGAACGGGCATTGCGCAGGCGTGGATTCCACGCGGTGGCGGGCACCGATGAAGTGGGCCGGGGCTGCCTGTTCGGACCGGTCGTGGCGGCGGCGGTAATTCTGGCCGCGGATCGCCCGGTGCGGGGCTTGAACGACAGCAAGCAGTTGGCGGCGGAGCGGCGCGAAGTGCTGGCGGTACGCGTGCGCGAGCGCGCGGTGGCCTGGGCCGTGGCGGCGGTGGATGCCGCGACGATTGACGCCATCAACATCTATCAGGCTTCGCGGCTGGCCATGCGCCGCGCCGTGGAGGCTCTCGATCCGGCGCCGGATTATGTGCTGGCGGACGCCGTGACTCTGGAGGTGAGAGTGCCCCAGCAGGCTCTCATTCACGGCGATGCGCGGTGCCACGCGATTGCGGCCGCTTCCATCCTGGCCAAGGTGCATCGCGACGAGCTGATGCGCCGCTGGGACGCGGTGTTTCCGGCCTACGGGCTGGCGTCGAACAAAGGCTACGGCACTCCCGAGCATTTGCGCGCCCTGGCCCAGAGCGGTCCCACGCCGCTGCACCGGTTGAGCTACGAGCCGGTGCGCCAGCATTCGCGATTTCCATTGGACGAGACGGCGCAACTGGAACTGTTCGCCGCCGTGGGGGCCGCATGACGCCCATGCAACAGGGCTCGACCGAGCCTCCGGCGTTGCCCGCCGCGCCTGCCCACCGGTGGTATCACAAAGTATCCGCGGTGGCGCTTTCGGTTTTGTGTCTGGAGGTCGGCCTGTTCCTGCTGCTTTTCCCCTGGACCGGTTATTGGGACCATAACTACTTCTCCGGTCTGTTGCCGGCCTGGAGCGACTATTGGGATAACGGCTACACGCGCGCCGCGGTGAGCGTTCTCGGTGCGGTGAATCTGGGCATTGGGCTGGGCGAAATCTTCCGCTTGCGGCGGTTCAGCCGGCGAATCGAGGAATGAAGGCCAGCTCGAAGCCGCCGCTTCGACCTGTGAATTATGATGGGTGGAGTGCCTTCCGCAGCCCGCCACCCGAAAGCGCGGCAGCCTTACCAACCTGGCCCGGCGGCAGCGCCCCGATGGTTTCAGCCCGCGCTGCTGGGCCTCGGGCTGCTACTGGGCTTGGGCCTGTTTTCGCGCGAACTTTCCGATTCGGATTTCTGGTGGCACCTCAAAACCGGTGAATGGATTGTCCACGCCGGCCGGCTTCCGGTCCCGGATCCGTTCGCTTACACCACCGCCCTGGCGCGGCCGGCGTACGCGGGCGAAGAGCTGGTGCGGTACTTCAATCTGACCCATGAATGGCTGGCGCAGGGGTTGATCTACCTGGCGTGGCGGGCAACGGGTGCGGGCGGCGTGGTGCTGCTGCGGGCGCTGCTGTTGACGTTGTTCTGCGCCGCGGCGGGATGGATCGTCTGGCGCCGGCGCGGCAATTTTTATTGGGCCGTGGCGGCGGGACTGGGGGCGGCGAGCGTGAGCGTGGAATTCGCCAACGACCGGCCGTATCTGGCGACGTTCCTGTTTCTGGCTCTGGCGGTGGCGATTCTGGAATCGCGCCGCCGGGTGTGGCTGCTGGCGCCGCTGTTTCTGGCGTGGGCGAACTGCCATGGCGGGTTTTTCCTGGGATGGACGGTGGTGGGCGCATACGCGGCGGAGGCGCTGTGGCTGCGCGGGCGCGGGCGGGCCCAGGCAGGCGACAGGGGCTTATACGTTTGGGGCGCGGCGGCGATCTTGGTTTCCGGAATCAATCCCAACGGCTTCCGCGTGCTCGAAATTCTGCTGTGGTATCGCTCCAGCGACATGCAATCGCGGCTGCTCGAATGGGCGCGGCCGGAGCTTTGGCCGCCGAGCGCCTTTTCGGTGTTGCTGGCGGCGGGCGCGGCGGTACTGGTGTGGCAGCGCGCCAGGGTCCGCGTGGCGGATTGGCTGCTGTTCGCAGCCTTCGCCGCGGCGGCGGTCACGGCTTCGCGCAACACCATTCTGATTGGCTGGTTTGCGCCCATCGCGATTGCGAGCTACCTGCCGTGGGAGTTGCGGCCGCGGCCCATCGCGCAGTACGCCGCGGCCGCCATCGGCGTGGCGGCGCTTGCCGGAGGAGTGGCGGAAGGCCGCATGTTTCAACTGCGCGCGGCGGAGTGGAAATTCCCGGCCGGCGCGGCCGATTTTCTGCTGTCGCATGGCGTTCGCTCGCGCCTGTTCAACACCTATGAAGACGGCGGCTACCTGATGTGGCGCCTGGGGCCGCGGGAAAAAGTGTTCATCGACGGCCGGGCGCTGAGCGAGAGCCTGTTCGCCGACTACGCCCGCATTCTCTACAATCACGACGCCACAGGCGGCAAGGATGCGTTTGCCCTGCTCGATCAATATGGGGTCGAGACCATCGTCATCGACGGTTTCGAATTCGTGACCGGGCAGATGTACCTGCTGGCGCCGGGCCTGACCGATCCGGCGGAGGCGCAGTGGAAGCTGGTGTATGAAGACTCGGCCGCGATGGTCTTCATGAGGAATCCTCCGGCGGATGTGGCCGCGCTCGATTCGCTGCGGGTTTTTCCCAGCCTGGAAGCGGAGTGCGAGGCGCACCTGGAGCACGAGCCCGGGTATCCGCGCTGCGCCCGCGCGCTGGGCCAGATGTTCTCCAAGCTCGGGGATTGGCCGCGCGCCCGGCGCTGGATCGGCGCCTACCTGGAGCGTCCACACGGCCCGGACCCGGAGGCGGAAGACGCTTACCGGCGGCTGCTGACGGCAAGGTAGGAAGCTTTCGGCATTCACCCGCCGGCTCCCGGTAAGCGCAACGGAGGCACGGGCAGGCGAATCGCCGGCGCTGCGAGGCAGACTGCGCCCGCCTTCGACACCGTTTCAGGAGTTTCGAGTTGGCTTGAAAGCCGACCCGGCAGGCCAGAGGCCCTCGCCACGAAAGTTCTTCAGTTTACAGAACCACTTCTTGGCCCGTGCGGCAGGAGCGGTAGATGGCGTCCACCACTTCGAGTGCCTGGTAACCTTGTTCGCCGGATACCCGCGGCTGACGGTGATGGGTGATGGCGTCGGCGAAATCCAGGAACTGGCGCTCGAAGGGCTCCAGCGAAATCGCCATGGGGTCGGAGGCGCCGCTGGCCACTTGCTTGGTGACCGGGGCGGGGTCGCCGGAATCGTCCTGGACGTCCCAGGTGGTGAGCTTATCGCCGGTGACCACGGCGGTACCCTTGGCGCCGTGGATCTCGACGCGCTCGGGATAGCCGGGCCAGAAGGCGGTGGCGGCCTGGATGACGCCGGTGGCGCCGCTGGCGTAGCGCACCACGGCGCTCACCACGTCCTCGGACTCGATCTTGTGCAGGGCGCCCAATTGCCAGGCGGCGAATACCTCGGCGACGGGGCCGGCCAGCCAGCGCAAAATATCGATCTGGTGAATGGCCTGGTTGATAAGCGCGCCGCCGCCTTCGGTTTTCCAGCTTCCCTTGATGGGGCGGGAATAGTATTCGGCGGAGCGATACCACTTGATGTAGCAGTCGCACTGGAGCAGCTTGCCCAGCCGGCCGGCGGCCAGCGCGCGGGAGAGGAACAGGCTGGCATCGTCGAAGCGATGCTGGCTTACCACACCCAGCAGGATATTGCCGGCGCGGGCGGTTTCGAGCATGCGGCGGGCGGTCGAGAGATTGGTCGCCATGGGCTTCTGGACCTGCACCGGCTTGCCGGCGCGGGCGCAGATTTCGATGGGCTCCAGGCGGAAATCGGGAAAGGTGCAGACGTCCACGTAGTCGATGGCGGGATGGCGGCAGACCTCCTCGTAGGTGGGCACGAATTGGGCGCCCCATTCGGCGGCGAACTTGCGGCCGGCGGGCTCGTAAACGTCGGTGCAGACGGCGACCTCAAAACCGATCTTCTTGTAAACGCGCGCGTGGATGCCCGAAATCGCGCCGGTACCGATCATTCCAACTTTCATGACGTCACCATTTTACTCGGGCGAGATCCCGAACAGCGGGTAGTACTTGTCGGGCAGGCGGGTACGTTCCAATTGGCGCGACACGAAAACGTGGCGGGTGGAGCCGGTAGCCAGAACGCGGTCGCCGGTACGGATTTCATAGGCAAAGACGACAATCCGCTTGTTGACGTCTTCCATCCAGGTTTTGACGGTTACTTCGTCGTCGAAACGGGCGGGGGCCCGATAGCGGCAGGTGGCCTCGGCTACGGCCAGGTAAATGCCGTCGTCGCGCTCCATGTCGCGGTAGTTGAAGCCCAGCGCCTTGCACAGCTCGACGCGGCCAACCTCCATCCACACCAGGTAGTTGGCGTAATAAACCACGCCCATCTGGTCGGTTTCGGCGTAGCGCACGCGGAAGCGGGTTTCCGAGGGGGTGGGCATAAGAAGAACTCCGATTGTATCAGCCGCAACGCCTGGCGAAGCGCAAGCGTCTGTTAGACTTGAAACCAAAGACGGAGCCGCAATGCAGGTACGTGTACTGTTTTTCGGCATGTTGAAGGATATGGTGGGCCGGGTGGAGGAAGAGGCCCGGATCGCGGAAGGCGCCGACCTGGCCGCGGTGTTTGCCGCTTATGCCGCCCGCTATCCCGCGGTGGATGCGCTGCGGGGCCGGATCGCGATGGCGCTCAATCAGGAGTTTGCCGAACCTTCCACGCGCCTGGCCGAAGGCGATGAGATCGCTTTCCTGCCGCCAGTGAGCGGGGGATCGGGCGAGGGCGGCGCGGAAACCGGGGAAATTCGGGAAGAAGGCCTGTATTGCGCCATTGTGCGCCACCCCATCGAAGCCAGGGCGCTGGCGCTCAGCCTGTTGAACGGCGCGGAGGGCGCGGTGGTGACCTTCGAGGGCACGGTTCGCAACAACACCAAGGGCCGCGCGACCCTCTGCCTCGAATATGAAGGTTACCCGGCGCTGGCTCTGAAAACCATGGCGCGCATCGGCCGGGAGTTGGCGGCCCGGCATGCCATCGGCCGGGTAGCCATGGTGCATCGGCTGGGGCGTGTGTTGATCGGCGAGACGAGCGTAGCGGTGGTCGTGACGGCGCCCCATCGGCGGCCGGCTTTCGAGGCGGCGCTGGAGGGGATCGATCGCCTGAAGAAGCTGGTGCCGATCTGGAAGAAGGAGCATTTTGCCGACGGCGAAGTGTGGGTGGAAGGGGAGTGGGACCGCGATGTTCCGGTGGTGGAATAGGTTGTGGCGCGGGAACTCGTGCCTGCCGCCACTTAGTTTTCGCAAAAGCAGGGTTCTGCATAAATGGTGGGGCGGACCCCCTGGTCCGCGCGGGTTCCCCCGGACCCGCTCTTCCCCCGAAGAATCAAGCGCTTACGATCCCCGACAAGCCGGCCAGGGGGCCGGCTGCGGAACAGGTTCGATAGCGGCACAGCTGAGTGGCATGGGGCACGAGTGCCCGCGCCACTTTGCCGCCGCATTCTTAGCAGCGGCCTTGGCGGCGGGCCTGAGCGCGCAAACGGTGTTTCGGGCCGACGTCAGCCTGGTGCGGGTAACGGCCACCGCGCGCAATCGTGTTGGGCAACTGGTGGGCACGCTTGCCAAGGAGGATTTCGAAATCTTCGACAACGGCGTGCGGCAGGAAATCGCGGTCTTCGAGCGCCGCAGCGAGCAGCCGCTTTCGGTGGCGGTATTGATCGACGTAAGCGGATCGACCGCCAAGGACATCAAGTACGAAACCGACTCCGCCGCCAAGTTCCTGCGTGCCCTGCTGCGGGAAGGGAACCCGGAGGATCGCGTGGCGCTCTACAGTTTCGACGACAGCGTCCGGCTGATACAGGACTTCACTCACAACTACACGTTGCTCGAAGCTCAATTGAGGAAAGTCCACGGCTCGGCGGGCACCTCTCTGTACGATGCCATTTGGCTGGCATCGACCGAGGGCCTGGAGGCGCGGGAAGGCCGCAAAGTGATCGTGGTGGTAAGCGACGGCGGAGAAACCACCAGCATCAAGGATTCCCACCAGGCGCTGGCGGCGGCGCAAATGGCGGATGCGACCATGTATCCGGTGGTGGACGTGCCCATCACCAACGATGCCGGGCGCAACGTCGGCGGAGAAAACGCGCTCACTTTCATGGCTCAGGGAACGGGAGGGAGAACGTTCCTGCCGGCCACGGCGGCCGAGCTCGACAGCGCCTTCGCTTCCATCATTAACGACCTGCGCACCTCCTATCTTTTGGGTTATTATCCGCGCGGCGTTCCCTTGACCAAGGAACGTTTTCACAAGCTGGAATTACGCGCCAAAATCCCGGGATTGCAGGTATCGGCGCGTAACGGCTATTATGGGGATGCGATTGCAAGTGCGGGTTCCGGGGGCGGTCGCGTGTCCACGGAACCACTGGTGAAGAAAAAATAGTGGGAGAATTCGGTACATCACAAGGCGGAAAGAGCAGCCGCGCCCCGGAACAGACGCTTGAAGAAATCAAGTATCTCAAGCGGCTGATCGAGAGCGCCACCCCGGTGCGGGTGAAACTGAGCGGCGGCGACGAAGTGGTGGGGGTGATCGAATACTACGACCATTCCTTCATCCGGATCACTCGCCGAGGTGAACCCAACCTGTTCATTTTCAAGCACGATATCAAGTATTTGATGGAGGAGAACTAGTCTCCTCCGCTATGTCGTACCTGGAAACGGCGGTAGAGATCGCGCGCGAAGCGGGCGGGCTGGTGTCGCGCTACCTGGAGCGCCGCATCGGCTACCAGACCAAGGGTGAGTTCGACCTGGTGACGGAAGCCGACCGCGCCAGCGAAAAGCTGGTGGTGGAGCGGCTGCGATCGCATTTCCCCTCCCACAATATCGTGGCTGAGGAAGGCGGGGGACACCAGAGCGCTTCCGAATACCGCTGGTTCGTGGACCCGCTCGACGGCACCACCAACTTCGCCCACGGCTTTCCCTATTTTAATGTGACGCTGGGGCTGGAGCGGGCCGGGGAAATCGTGGCGGGGGTGGTGTACGATCCCACGCGCGACGAGCTCTACACCGCCGAGCGCGGCGCCGGTGCCTATCTGAACAACCGGCGGATTCACGTTTCGAGCGTGGCCAGGGTGGCCGAAAGCCTGGGATCGACCGGCTTTCCCAGCCGTAAGCGCCACCACAACGTCAACATCCATTTCTATTACCAACTGGCGATGGCTTCGCACGGGGTGCGGCGCACCGGTTCGGCCGCGATCGACCTGGCCTACGTGGCCTGCGGCCGCCTGGACCTGTACTGGGAATTCGGATTGAAGCCGTGGGACGTGGCGGCCGGTACGCTGCTGGTGGAAGAGGCCGGCGGGCGGGTATCGGATATGCGCGGCGGCAAGCACAGCGTAACGGAATCCGAGCACGTGCTGGCCGACAACGGGATGTTGCACGACCAGATCCTGGCCGCGTTCGGCGAAATCTTCAACGGCAAGCTGCGCGTGCCGCTGCCGGAGATCTAGGGCCGAGGCTCTTCATCCAAATCGTGCGCACGCCCAGCCAGCTACACCGCCTGGCGTGCGTGCCTTTGCGCTCGGCCTATAGGGCCCGCGGGGCACCGAGCGGGTGGGACAGACGATCGACGTTTGTCGTCTGTCTCGCGGCCGCCCCTTGCCCGCGCCACGAAAATTCGCCGCGGCAGCAACCCCGGCTATTGGGCTTTGGGCAGAATCTTGATTTTTCCGGGCAAGGTGAACAGGTCGTCCTTCAGGTCTTTATTCATCTCGACGGAGTCGGCGTAGAGTTCGAAGACTTTATCGCCGTTGCGTTCGCGGTGGACGTCGTAGGGCCAGTTGATGCCATTCACGGAGCGGTACTTGGTGTAGACGGTGACTTCGGTATCGAAGTCGCGATAGAGGGGATTGCGGCGGCGGTAGGTTTGGCGGATGGGCAACTTGGTGAACTGGTTGAAGGAGACGGTGATGGTGAAGCCGGTGGCGTCGGTGATATCGACAATGTCAACGGGCTGGTTCTCGAAAGTGTCGCGGCCTTCGGAGTAGAAAGAAAGGCCCGGCTCGTTCAGACGCTGGCGGAGGATATAGAGGATGCCGCGCTCGGTGTTTTCTTTGAAGTTGTTGTAGACCTCGTCGGTGAGGGGGCGGGCGCCGCGGAAGCTCACGTCCCAGCCGCCCTGATCGGTGAACAGAAGCCAGCCTTCGTCCTGCTTCTTGCCGAAAGCCTGGCGCTCGCGCAGGCCCAGTTTGCCGGGAGCGGGCACGGTGTAGCGGGTATAGATGGTGGCCACGGACAGGCCGGAGATCTGGGTGCGGTAAAAGGAGTAGGCGCGGCCGGAAACCACCCGGTCTTCCATGTGCAGAAAAGCCTGACCGCCCAGCGCCGCCAGAGCTTCCTCGACGACGCGCTTGCCGCGATCCTGCCGGGTTTCCTGGCCTCGGGCCAGCGCGATGGCCAGCGCGGCCGCGATGGTAATGTGGGAGGTGCGCATTAGTGCGCGGCCAGATCCTCGACCTTCAGGCCGTTGTTCACCCGGAAGCTGGTGACGGTGACGTCCGCGAGCTTCTTGCCGTTTTCCATCATGACCACTTTATAAGGTACGCGAACGCCGGCAAGCTCGCGGTAATCGGAATAAATTTCTTCGGTGGCGGCGGGCGGGGAGCCGGGGGCGTAACTTTGGTACAGGACGCGTTCCGGCAAGCCGGTATCCGGCGAGACGACCAGCCTGGCGGTGGAATAGCCGTCGGAGATTTCCACGGTGCGATCGTCGATGCCGCTGACGGTGCGGCCGGCGATACGGTCGCTGAGCAGGAACTGAAACCACGAGCGGAACAAATCGCCCTTGATCTGCCGCAGTTGTGCGCCGCCGGCCGGGCCGGAACCCGCGGGAGTGCTGGTGTAACCGATCTTGCCGTCGGAGTAGATTAACATGCCCCCGGCGGCGGCGGTAAGGTCCTGGCGCATGTAGGAGGGAGCGATCCATTGCTCGACCTCTTTGGCAAAGCTGATGGGTCTGGAGGGATCCAGTTGGTAGTCGGCGGCGCGGCGGTAATCGTGCACGGCGGCCAGTTTGTCCGAGCCGCCGACGGCTTGCTGGACGCGCTGGAGCAACTTCTTTCCCAGCGCGGCATGTTCCGGGTCGACGGGTTTTTCTTCCAGGCGCGCTTCGGGAATGGTGAGATCGATGGGCTTGATGGGAAGGCCGAGGGAATCGAGGGGCGCGCCGAAATGCTCCGGATTGCCCACCGCCACGATGGTGAAGTTGGCGGGATTGAAACGCTCTTTGGCTACCCGCAGGACGTCGGCGCGAGTGACGGCGGCGAGCGCGCTCTGATACTGCTGGATGAAATCCCTGGGGTAGCCGTAATACTCGTAATTGAGCAGGCGGTTGAGGGTTTTGGACTTGCTGTCGAAGGCAAACACGAGGCTGTTGAGCGCCGTGTCCTTGGCGGTCTTGAGCTCGGCGTCGGATACCTCGGTGGCGCGAAGGCGGTTGACTTCGGCGAGGATGACCTTGATGGTTTCGGCGGTGGACGCCGACTTGGTGCTGCCGGAGATCTGAAACAGACCGGGATGGTCGTAGTTGCCGCCCCAGCCGGCGGAGATGTCGTAGGCGTTGCCCATCCTGGTGCGCACTAACTGGAACAGGCGGCTCTGAAATCCGCCGCCCAGGATGTCGGCCGCGATTTCGAGCGCGGCGTAATCCTTGTCGCGGAACTCACCGCCCAGGTGACCGATGGAAAAGAATGTCTGGCTGACATCGGTCTTGGTGGCGAGATGGACGCCCGGAGCGGGCTGGGCGGCGACTTTCGGGAAGGCGGGAACGGGCGGCTGCTTCGCCGTCCAATCGGCGAAGAGCTTTTCGATTTTGGCGCGCATCTGGGCGGCGTCGAAATCACCGCGCACCGCCAACACCACGTTGGCCGGAAAGAAATAGCGCGAATAAAAATTCTCGACGTCGGCGCGGGCGATGCGATTGATGGTGTCGTACTGCTCATCCCAGCCGTAGGGCGTGGCGGGGCCGTAGACGATGGCGGCGAATTCGCGCTCCAGGATGCCGTGAGCGTCGTCGTTGCGGCGCGCGATAGCGCTGCGCATCTGGGTCTTGGCGAGCTCGACTTTCTCGGCGCGGAATTCCGGTGCGGTGAGGAGGTCGTGAAAAACGGCCAGGACGTCGTCGGCATTTTCTTTGAGGCAGTTGAAACCGACCGAGCCGGAGGTTTCGTCGATCCGGCTCTCGACGGAGGCGGCCACGTCTTCCAGTTGCGCATCGATCTCGTCACC
This sequence comes from Bryobacteraceae bacterium, assembly GCA_052148435.1. GTDB lineage: Bacteria > Acidobacteriota > Terriglobia > Bryobacterales > Bryobacteraceae > JBEKYD01. The sequence goes on along the minus strand of JBKQIF010000153.1, from coordinate 20,161 downwards.
GGTGCGGGTCTTGGTGCCGCCGGTGCGCAGCGCCATGCCGGTTATGGTGGCGAGGCCGATCTTCTCGGGCGGATCGAACAGGTTGCCGGTGCGGACGCGGGCCGAGCCGCCGATCAGGGGCAGATCGCGATCCTCCAGAAGATAGAGGCGCATGCCGCTCGGCAGGGTGAAGGTCTCCACTTTGGGAATGGGAATGGGCTTCAGCGGGGGAAACTTGAGGTCCTTATAGGACGGAGCAGAAGAGGGAGGAGCGGCGGCCGGATGTGGGACGGGATGAGCGGCCGGAGCCGTTTGCGCCCAGGCGGCAAGGGGAGCGAGGAGCGCCAGCGCGAGTTTCATCGAGCACCTCCAGCGCGGGGCGGCGGCGCCGGATTCACGGTATACGCAACGGTCCTGGATTTGGTTACGAAGCACTCCCGGGCCACCCTCGCGACGTCCTCGGCGGTCACCTTATTCAGGTCGTCGATCTCGGTGAAGAGCTTTCGCCAGTCGCCGTAGCTGGCGTAGGCCAGAGTGAGCGAGGAAGCCAGGCCGGCATTGCTGTCGAGCCTGCGGATGACCGAGGCGCGAACCTTGGTTTTCACCCGGTTCAAGGTTTCGCCGTCGACCGGAGTGGCGAGGAAACGCCCGAGCAGGTCGTCCAGGGCTTTCTGGTTTTCCTCGACGGTGTGGCCCCGGCCGGGAACCAGGAAGAACAGAAACAGGTTGGGGTAGCGGCCATCGGGATAAGTGGGGATGGCCTCGGCTTCCAGGGCGAGGCGCTTTTGCTCGACCAACTCTTTGTACATCATGCCGGTGCGGCCGCTCGAAAGGATCATGGAGATGACATCGAATACCGGATCGTCCGGGTCGTACTGGTCGGGGCGATGATAGCCGATCACCAGCAGCGGCTGGTTGCGAGATTCGACGACAACGGTTTTGGGGCCGGAGGGTTCGGGGTCGCGGGTGACGATGGCGGGCGGCAGCGGGCGGCCCGCCATGGGGCCGAAATAGCGTTCGGCCAGGCGGCGGGCATCGGCGGGATCGATATCGCCGACCACGGCGATGACGATGTTGGCGGGCACGTAATACTTCTCGAAGAAGGCCCGCGCTTCGGCCACGCGCAGATTCTCGGTGTCGCTATTCCAGCCTCCGGGGGGATTGCGATAGGGGAAAGCTTCGAACGCCGCGGCGTTGAAATCCTCGAGCAGACGGCCCTGGGGGCTGGATTCCACGCGCATGCGATTCTCTTCCATCACCACGTCCCGCTCCTTATAGAATTCGCGGAAGATGGGATGGAGGAAGCGCTGCGACTCGAGCAGGAACCACAACTCGGCGCGGTTGGAGGGGAGGCTGTAGAAGTACTCGGTGTGATCGACCGAGGTGTCGGCATTCATACCGACGCCGCCATTCTCTTCGATGATGCGGGAGAACTCGTTGGGCTCGACGTAAGCCTGGGCGCGGTCGATGGCGAGCTTCAACTGCGCTTCGAGGAGCGAGACGCGGCTTGCGTCCGCCTTGGGGCCTTTGTTGCGCTCGGCGTCCAGACGCCCGTAGATCTCTTCGATCTCGTCCAGGGCTTTCTTTTCCGCCGGCCAGTCCTTGGTGCCGATGGTTTCGCTGCCCTTGAAGGCCATGTGCTCGAACATGTGCGCCAGACCGGTCTGGCCGGTAGGATCGTCGACCGAGCCGGCGTTCACGTAAGTATGAAACGACACCACCGGAGCGTCGTGCCGCTCGACCACGATGAAGTGCAGCCCGTTATTGAGGGTGAACTCGGTAACCCGCTTTTCAAATTCCTTGAGATCCTGCGCGTCGAGGCAGACAGCCGCAGCCAGAATCGCAGCCAAACCGATCCGTTTCACTAGTGATGGCTCCTCTATATTTCTAGAGGATAGCAGTGAAGGGGGGAGGGCGTGACGAGTTCCACTTTTCGGCTACAATTGAGAGGAACCATGGACGACCGCAATTCGCCCGCGACAAAAGGAGACCTCGAAGGCATCGAGTCGCGCCTCGGCGACCGCATGGCGGGCCTCGATGAGCGCATGACGGGCCTCGATGAGCGCATGGAGATGCTCCGTTCCGAGACGAGCCATAGCCACAACGAGATCATGGAGGCGTTCCGGGACGGGCAGACGGAACTCTTGAAGGCTTTTTACAACTACAGCCAGACCAGCGACGAGCGCATGGGGTTGGCCGAGAACGAAACGGCCTCGTTCAAGAAACGGCTTGCCATTCTCGAATCCCGCGTCAAGGAAGTAGAAAAGCGGCTCAATATGCCGCCTGCCGCCTGAGGCGTTGATTGGGTTTACAAGGCGAGAGACGAAACGGCGACTGCGGACGAGAGCCATTGCCTCTCAAACCTTTTCGGGGTAGTCCCTGAACGTCAGACAGCGTCTCATGTCCTCAAGCCAGTTCCCGGTCGTGCCAGGCGATCCCCAATACGTCTCGCCAGGGGTGCCGGTTTCCGCGTTTACGGCCAAGGCGTGAAGCGGAGGCCAGTCGCGGTTGGCGCACCAACCGCGCAACCTGCGCAAGGGGCCTGCCGATCCCTTGTGGAATGATGCCGACTCCCGCCTCGTGGATCAGGTCTGAATACGTGATCGAACAGACCCGCGCGACTTGCTCCGTTACTTCGCCAGAGGCTATTTGGTTGGCTCGGCAGAGGCGGTGGTGCCGGTCCAGCAGGGTCTGGGCGAGGGCCTTCGAGACGCCGTCTAGAACTGGCTTGCCCATTCGCGGTTCCTCCGACATCATCCTAGGCGGTGCGAATTGGCCTTGTCAACGTATCGGTCGCCGCCTGCTTCGCCCTCTCCCCGTTGATGTTCGAAGCCCGGCTGCCGCGCATCGCTGGGGGGATGTTACGCTCGCTCCAGCCGCGCCCCGGCGACTCGTCTCAGTTGAGGGGGATCTCAACTTCCCGATAACTGCCCGGTGTAGCCGCATTGACAGCTTCGATGACGCGCTGAATGTGAGGGCGAAGGCGCGGCCACTGTTGCTGGCCGAGAACCACTATCCCGATCTTGCGGCCCGCAAGGTTCTGCTGATAGCGCATATTCTTGTCGGTGGTCAGCAGGATGTCGAACCCGGCCTGCTCCGCTGCAGTCAGCAAATCGCCATTCCTGAGCTTGTCCCAGCCTTGCTGCGCTGCCGTGCGAACGGTGTGGCCTTCCAGATAGGGACGGATCGGCACAGGCGTTGCCTGATCGAACAGGATAAGCATCTACGGCGCGTAAGCGGGCGCTTTGTCGAGACTGCGGGCGGCGAACTCGATTACCGCCTTGACCTGTTCGCGGTCCAGCCCGTCGAACCACTCCATGATGTCGTCGATATTGGCTCCGGCTTCGATATTTTCGAAAATTGCGGCGACCGGCATACGGGTTCCCCGCAGCACCCATGCGCCACTCACCTTGCCAGGGATGCTTTCCACGGCGGGGCACTGTGACCAATCGAGATTCGCCATCGTGCGGTGTCCTCGCTTTAGGATAGCGCCAGTAAGTTGCGGACACAAGAAAACCCAGCGCCAGGACTTATTACTGCTACCGGCTCTGTCCCCCTGCGCCCATGCCCGCCAGCACCGCTTCCACGGCTTCCGGCGACCCGGTGAACAGATTCACCGGGGGACGGCGGTAGGCCAGGATCTGCTGGTAGATGGCGGTTTCCTGACTGGTATTGAGAGCCAGACCCGCCATGTATTGGAGGCGCAAATTGCCGTCGCGATTGATTTCGGCGCCGACGAGCCAGGGAGCCAGATCCTGGGCCTGGCCGGCGTAGGTGGAGAGCAATCCGGGCAGGGAGCTGAAGCCGACGCTGCGCAACGATTCCAGCACGCGCGCGTGGTCTGGCCGCTGGAGACGCTGCATCAACCGGCCGACGTCGATGCGCATGGGCTCGGCGGTGCCCAGCAGGAAGATGTCATAGCCGCTGCCATCCACCTCGTTGGCCCAGACGGTGCCGTTGGGGAAGACGTTGAAGAAAGTCGCGATCTCGCTCTTGACGGTTGCGGTGTTCGATTCGTAGAGCGGCACCCACTGGGTCACCACGCCGCCCGGATTCAGGTGCTCCTTGACCAGTTGGAAATACTCGCGGGAATAGAGTGTGGCGCTGCCTTTGACCCAGGGGTGAATCGGGTCGGAGGTGATGATGTCGAACTTCTCCGGGGTGGTCAGGACGAAATGGCGGGCGTCGTCATAGACGATCTGGGTGCGCGGGTCGGTGGCCACGTGAAAGTTTTCGGCGCCGAAAAAGCGAGTGGCAACGGGCGGGATGAGCGGCTCCATTTCGCAGATGACGATGCGCCGGACCTCGGGATGCGCCACGAAGGTACCGGCGGTGACGCCGGCCCCGAAACCGACCACCAGCACCGAATGCGGGGCGGAATGAAACAGCGCGGGCATGTGCCCCAGCATGCGCTGCAGCCGCATGTCATAGGGCTCGGTGGAGGCTTCCACTTTGCCGGAAACGTGGAACTGCACGGCGCCGTCGTCCCAGCGGGTGATGGCGATGGAGGAATTGATGCCTTCGCCGGAGTAGAGCAACGTGGAGCGGGGGGCGGAAGTCGTGATTCGGCGGCCGTAGGCGATCAGCATTCCGGGCGTGGGTCCCACGTTCACCGCCAGGTAAACCGCCAGGCCCAGAGCGGCGGCGAGCGCGGCCGTGCCACCCAGCGAGCGGCTGGCTCTTACCTGCGGCAACAGCGCCACCAGACCGCCGAGGGCGGCCAGCAGGATGAGCAGGCGATTCGAGCCGGCGGTGCCGATGGCCGGTATCAGGATCAGGCTGAATCCCAGAGCGCCCAGAATCGCACCCAAGGTGTTGGCGGCATAAACCGTGCCCACCAGGCGGCCAGGCTCTTCGCCCGGCCTGGCGGCGGCAGCCAGCGCCAGGGGGAAACTCGCGCCCCACAGCAAGGTGGGCGGCAGCAGGGCCCAGATCACCCGCACCAGATCTATCTGGAACGTGAACCACGGGCTGGTGGAGAGCAGCGCATTCACCGGCCAGTAGGGCAGCGATTGGCCGATCATAAAGGCGGTCCAGGCGATGGCCGCGGCCAAGGCCAATTGCGAGGCGCCCAGAGCGCCGCGCCCGTCGACACGCCGCGACAGCAGTGCGCCGCCCGCGCTGCCGATTCCCAAGCCCGCCAGGAAGACCGCCAGAATGATGGAGAACGTGTAGACGGTGGCGCCCAGCATCAGCCCGAGCAGGCGGGTCCAGACGACTTCGGCGCCGAGCGCGGAGGCTCCCGAGAGCGCGATGGTGAAGTAGACCGTGCGCCGGCCGGGAGATGTGGCGCACGCACTCCTGCGTACAGCGTCGGCACTCTTGCCGACGTTCTCCTCCCCAGGGCGCAGAGGCGTCGAGTAGAGACTCGACGCGGCAGGCACGGGTGCGCGCCGCGCCAGCGCCAGGCTGGCGATCCCCACCAGCGCGTTGATGCCGGCGGCCACCAGCGTGGTGGTGGTCATATCCGACACGCGCAGCAGGTAGAAGCCTGCCGCCAGGCATCCCAGCACCGCGCCGGCAGTATTGCCGCCGTAGAGCAGGCCCAGCCGCGAAACACCGCGCGGGCTCGATTCCACCCAACGCGAAATGGCCGGCAGCGAAGCGCCCATCAGTATCGTGGGGGGCATCAGGCAGAGAGCGCAAACCAGGGCGCGAAGCAGGATGGCCGGCATGCCGTGGCCCACCGCGGCGGCATAGACGCCATCCACCAGTGGCATGCCTACCAGCGCCAGAATGCCGCAGGCGCCGATGGCGAACTCGATGTACGCGTAGACTCGAAGCGGGTGCATTTCGGCAGCTCGCCGGTAGCGCGGCAGAGCCAGACTGCCCAGGCACAACCCGCCCATGAACGTGGCCAATAATACCCCGAGCGAAACCGCGGTGGAACCGATTACCAATTGCAGCAACTGGTACCAGACGATTTCGTAGATCAACGCCGAACAGCCGCTCAGCGCGAACAGGACGAGGAGTACAGGAAACAGACGGGAGGTCCCGGAAACGCGAGAATTCATGGAATGACTGGATGATAGCACTTCCGCGGCTGGCCCCAACATCGTCAGGCCGCAGCCCGGTCTTCCCGGCAATCTGCGCCAGAATTCAGAGCCAGTGCAGGGCGAAGAAGCAAGCGGCACAGGTGCCGAGGACGAGCGACGATACCAAGGGCACGCGCCAAAGGCCGGAGGCACCCGCCGAGGGTTTAGCGAAAGAAGGCAAATCCGCGCCGCCGCCGGAGGGCGCTTGGGGTGGGTCCTGCGGCGTGGCGGGCTGCGATGGCTGCGGGTTGAGGCGGTCGGCGGCCTGGCGCAGGATGCGCCCGATCGAGTCCAGCGCTTCGCTCACGCGGCGGTCGGTTTCGGCGAGTTGTCGGCGCAGGTCGGCGACTTCCCGGTTCTTCTCTTCGACCAGCGCGCCCAGCTTCTTTTCCACTATCGCGCCGGCTCCGGCCGTTACCTGCTTTTCGACCGCCAGCGGGAGTTCCTCGGCCAGTTCGCGCTGCATCGATACGACGCGGGTTTCCAGCGCCGCGCTTTGTGCGGCGAATTGCCCGCGCAGGCCCTCGAGTTGGTCCGACCATTGCGCCTGCACATCGGCGATCCGTTCCTGGCAAGCGGCGATTACGGTGCGATCCTGCTGGTCCAATGCCTTGTTTTCGGCGGCCATGCGCGATTCCAGGTCCGCCGTGCGTTTTTCCCATTGCGCGGCTTGCTCCTGGAGACGCGCTTCCAGGGCTTCGACGACGGCTTCCAGCACTTTCTGATCGAAGCCCGGAGCAGCCGGGGCAGTCAGTGCGGCAGGCGCCTTTTCCACCCGCGCCAAACGGCGCTCCATGGCGTCCACACGGTCGCCGAGGGCGCCCCGCTCGAGTTCCGGCGCCGCCGGCGGCCGGCCCGAACCATGGGTGAGCTTCATGCCCACGCCGAACGCCAATCCATCTCCAAAGGCGACCGCCAAGTTACGCCAGACGGAGGAATCCCGACCGGTATCCATATAACATAATGTACAGGAAATGTTTTAGTTAAGCAAAGAGAAAAAGCGCTTGTCCGCACTCGATTTCGGTAGGATAGACCACAGTATGGCGATCACGGCCGATTGGCGGCGAGGGACTCTGGCGGCGGCGCGCATCTTCCGGCCGTTCCTGCTCGCCCTCTTCGCCCTGACCGCTCTCGACGATCCCGTGCGCGCCGCGCCAGCGGCCGCTGCCTCGGGTGCGGAGACGATTCTCTTGCGGCAGGGATGGTGGCTGGCTTCTTCCGCCGCTTTGCCCGGCGGCGCGCGCCCTAGCGGCGAATCCCTCTCTTCCATCTCCAGCGGCTTCGGCCCGCGCGGCTGGCAGCCGGTCACGCTGCCTTCCACGGTGCTCTCCGCGCTGGTGGCGGCGGGCGTTTATCCCGATCCTTACTTCGGTCTGAACCTGCGCTCCATCCCCGGCTCCGGTTATCCCATCGGCGCCAATTTCTCCAATCTGCCCATGCCGCCGGACAGCCCGTTTCGCGCCAGTTGGTGGTATCGCACCCGCTTTTCCCTCCCCGCCGGCTTTCGCGGCAAGACCGTGTGGCTGGGTTTCGATGGCATCGACTTTCGCGCCAACGTCTGGCTGAACGGGAAGCCCGTAGCCACTTCGGACCAGATGGCCGGCGCCTGGCGTCTCTACCGTTTCGACGTCACCGATGCCGCCCTCCCCGGCGCGGACAATGCCCTGGCCGTCGAAATCTTTCCGCCCGAGCCGCACGATCTGGCCATCACCTTCGTCGACTGGAACCCTCTGCCGCCGGACAAAGACATGGGCCTGTGGCGCGACGTGTGGATCGCCGCCACCGGCCCCGTGGCCATTCGCTTCCCTATGGTTGCGACGCACTTCGAAGGGCGGGCCGCCGACAACGTCCCGCTTACCATCCGCGCCGAATTGACCAACGCGTCCGCCCGTCCGGTTTCCGGTTCCCTGCGGGGCAAGATCGAGATTGGCCAGGCGCCCGCCATCGCGTTCTCGCAAAACGTCGAGCTCGCTCCTCACGAGACCCGCGTGGTGCGCTTCACCCCCAACCGGTTTGGGCAACTCGCCCTGTCCCATCCGCGCCTCTGGTGGCCGCTCGAAAGCGGTACGCCCGATCTCTATCCGCTGGATCTGGAATTCGTCGCGGCCGGCCAGGTTTCCGACACCAGCCACACCGAGTTCGGCGTGCGCGAGGTAACCAGCGAGCTCGATCGCGCCGGACACCTTCTGTTCCGCGTCAACGGCCGCAAGATCCTGATCCGAGGCGCCGGCTACAGCTTCGATATGCTGCTCCGCGGCTCTCCCCAGCGCCAGCGCGCCGAGCTCGATTACGTCCAGGACATGCACCTCAACGCCATTCGCTTCGAAGGCAAGCTCGCCGACGACGCCTTCCTTGACGAATGCGACCGCCGCGGGATTCTGGTGCTGGCCGGCTGGTGCTGTTGCGACCACTGGGAGAAGTGGCGCGATTGGAATGCGGAGGACGAAGCCATCGCCGCCGCTTCGCTGCGCGATCAACTGCGCCGGCTTGCCCGTCATCCCGCCGTCTTCGACTGGATGTACGGTAGCGATGGCCCACCCCCGCCGCCGATCGAAAACCTGTACCTCGGCATCCTCAAGGAAACCGATTGGCCCAATCCCTACCAGTCTTCCGCCTCTGCGCGCGAAACCCCTGCCGGAGCCACCGGCGTCAAGATGACGGGTCCCTACGAATACGTCGCTCCGTCTTACTGGTATCTCGATACCGAAAACGGCGGGGCCTTCGGCTTCAACACCGAAACCAGTCCGGGTCCCTCGCCGCCGCCGGTGGAATCGCTTCGCCGCATGCTGCCCGCCGATCATCTCTGGCCCATCGATTCGGCGTGGAACTTCCACGCCGGTGGCGGCCGTTTCAAGAATCTCGAAGTATTCAACCAGGCGCTCGACCGCCGCTACGGCAAGCCGGCATCGCTCGAAGACTACGCCCGCAAGGCGCAGACGATGGCCTACGAAGGTCACCGCGCCATGTTCGAAGCCTATATCCGCAACAAGTACACCTCCACCGGCGTGATCCAGTGGATGCTCAACAACGCCTGGCCCGGCATGATCTGGCATCTCTACGACTGGTATCTGCGGCCCGGCGGATCCTACTTCGGCGTGAAGAAAGCCAATGAGCCGCTCCACGTTCAGTATTCCTACGACGATCGCTCGGTGGTGGTGGCTAACTCGGGCCGCGCCGAGCCCGGGCTGAAGGTGTCCGCGCGCGTGTATGACTTCGACATGACGGTGAAGTTCGCCCGCGAAGCCGCCTTGGATGCCCCGCCCGATTCCTGCACCCGCGTGTTTCAACTCCCCGAGCCGGACGGACTTAGCCCAACTTATTTCGTAGCGCTGGAACTGGCCGGCCCCGGCCGAGTAGTGAGCCGTAACTTCTATTGGCTCTCCACCGCGCCTGAGACACTCGATTGGAGCAAGTCGAACGGTTATGTGACACCCACCCGCACCTTCGCCGATTACACCGCTCTGAATCGCCTGCCGGAAGCCACCCTGGAATTAAGCGCCCAAACCCGCGCCGCCGGCGATAGCCGCGTCACCACCGTGCGCCTGCGCAATCCCAGCCGCGCCCTCGCCTTCGGCCTGCGCCTGAAGCTCGATGGCGCCGATGGCGAAGAGATTCTGCCCGTGCTTTGGGAAGACAACTACCTGGCCCTGTTGCCCGGCGAAACCCTCACCCTGACCGCCGAGTGGCGCGGCAGCGAAGCGCATCCCACCGTGGAAGCCCAAGCCTGGAACACCCGCGCGGTCCGAGTTCCGGCGGCATCCCTATTCACTGGCCGGTAATGGGGCGGGCTTTACTGCACCCAGATCGTTCCCGCCACAGTCGATTGCCCGGCATACGTAATCACCAGCGGATAGCTGCCGGTGGTAAGCGAAGACGGCACTGTGATATCTACTTGAGTGAGGCCCACGAAACCCGGCGCCAGCCCGGAAAACGTGACTTGCGCGGCCGCAGTCCCGATGGTGGCCGTCGGTGTGATCGTAGTGTACGTCAGGGTGGAAGCCGGCGCCGCCGCGCCATCCGCCACCGCCGGGCTGACCGCGCCCGACCCGGTGAGATACGCGATGATGGCGCCGCCGGCCGCAACCCGGTTACTGCTCGAATTCAGCGTATAGGCCGGGAAATTTTGCACCGCCGGCGCCGTTCCGACCAGGAACAACCCCGGAGCCGTGGCCGTCACCGTCACCGTCACCGTGTTGCTCGTGAAGCCCGATACCGTCACCACGATGGTCGCCGCTCCGGTCTTGGTTTCATACGGCACCTGGAAATTCACCTGGTTGGCCGCGCCGTAAACGCCCAGAATCGGCGCACTGACCCCGTTCACCGTGAGCGAGACGTTTTGATAGGTGGTCGAAAACGGCGAGCTTGAGGTCGCCGTCACCGGCGGAAGATTGCTCACAAAAATGCTGGCCAGGGACCCCGGAGCCAACTGGGGGGCATAGCTCGCGCCGTTGACCACCCCGCCGGTGGTGATGCCCGGGTAGGCTGGCGACACTTCGCGAATCGCGTCGTTCTGCGTGTCGCCCACGTATACGTTGCCCGCCGGATCCACTGCCACGCCCTGAGGAATGAAAAGGCTGGCCAACGTGGCCGGGCCGCCGTCGCCGGTATATGCGGCCGCGCCGTTTCCGGCCACCGTGGTGATAATGCCGCCAGGCGTCACCATGCGGATGCGCCCGTTGGTGGAATCCGCGAAGTACAAATTGCCGGCGGCGTCGAACACCAATTGTTGCGGGTTGCTGATTTCGGCGGCAGTTGCCGGGCCGCCATCGCCCGAATAGCCGTCTACCGTATTTCCCGCATAGGTCGTCACCACGCCCGCCGAATACTTGGCGATGCGATGGTTGCCCGCGTCCGAAATGTATATGTTGCCCGCGGAATCGAGCGTCAACGCCACCGGGTGGTTCAGCGTGTTGCTGGTGCCGCCCGTGCCGATAATGGTGTTGATGTAGCCGTTGTGGACGTCGATTTGCCGGATCACGTTGTTGCCGGCGTCGGCGATATACACATTGGCGGCCGCATCCACGGCAACATCCAGCGGGCTGTTGAGTTGCGCGCTGGTGGCCACGCCGCCATCGCCGTTGTAGCCCGCACTGCCCACTCCCGCGATCGTAACGATAATCCCCCCCGGGCTCACCTTCCGAATCACGTGGTTGGCCGCATCGGCAAGGTAAAGTTGTCCCTGCGCGTCTATGCACATTCCCGCAGGCTGGGCGATCTCGGCGCTGGTGGCTTGCCCCGTGCTGCTGGGTTGCCCGGCGTCGCCGGAATACCCTTCCGTCCCGTTCCCGACGTAGGTATTGATATTGCCGCCCGAAATCACCCGGATACGATAATTGGCGGAATCTGAAATGTAAAGGCTGCCCGACTGGAAGAGCACGTGGGTGGGCGAGCTTAGCTCGGATTGCCCGCCTCCTGCCGGGCCGGCATCGCCCGTGTACCCCGCCGTGCCATCGCCGGCGATGGTCGAGACCGTGTACTGCTGGCTCCGGCAGGCAAAGCTGGAGACGGCTGCCAGTAAACCAAATCGGATAAGCGCGTAACGACTCTTCTTCATGGAACCTGCGACCTTCAGGGCGAAACTTTGGCGCACACTGTGGCTCTGTCCGCACACCTCGGTTTTGCCGCGAAATAACTGAAACGAATCCAGTTTAGCAGGTTCACTCGCCTGGCAAGTTGAAGCCGGAATGTTCCTTGTTCAGACGCAAAGTCAGGCTGCGGTCGAGCTCGTTCAATGGGGCCTGTTTCTGCACGTGCTCGAGCGTGTTGTAGTGCAAAGTGCCGCCCGTCACGCTGTAACCGGAGGCCGCTTCGATGGTGTGATCTTTAAAGGCGAACAGGTATATCGGCGCGGAATCCGCTGGCGTAGCGCCCGGCCGCGAAACCCGCTGCCCGTATTGATCGTATTCGCCCGTACCCCGATACGCCGGCTGGTTCTGTCCATAGGCCGGCTGGTTCTGCCCATACGCCGGTTGGCCCTGCCCATACGCCGGAGGATCGGCGGGCGGATCGCCATAATAAGCGTTGGGATTGTAGCTGGGATAAGCGTAGGGATCGGAGTATCCATAACCGTAATACGGATAACCGCCATAGTAGCCATAATACGGCGACCCTAACCCGAAGCCCCAATAGGGATAGCCGTAGCCGCCGTAGCCATAGCCGCCGTAGCCGTAACCGCGGCCGTAGCCATAGCCGCCGTAGCCGCCTCGATACGCCCCGCCGTATCCTGCCCCGCCACGATATCCGCCCGAAAACGAACTGCCTCCACGATAGCCTCCGCCGAAACTGCCACCGGAGGAAAAGCTGTGCCCGCCGCCGCCAACCGAACCGCGAGAACCGCCGCCACCGCCGCCATGGCCTCCCCCACGCTGGGCATAGGCGCCAAACGCCATCACCGTAGAACAAAGGATAAGACAGAAAAGCGACCGCATGAGATGTACTCCTCTATTCACGAGCGTACTCCCGAAGTGCACCCGCCGCAACCGGTGGCGCAGGCCATCCCCTGCCCGAGCGCTGGGATAATGGGGGAGGATGATCTATACCTGTTACGAAATGATGCGCGATTGCCGCGCCAATCGCCCTGAGGGGTGGCGATTCCTGGTGGTTCAATATGTTCCGGCGATACGTGGAATCGTGCGGCATTATGGCGCGAAGGAAGCCGCGCTGGCCGAGACCGAAGCTGAGACGCTCGCTTCCGTCGCCCGGCCCGATTCCCCATGGTTCGCCTCCTTCGACCCGGCGCCGGAGCGCGTCTTCGTGGCCGGACTGCGCCAGTCGATCCTCGAGCGGATCCCCGCGCCCGCCGCCGACCTCCGGGTCTCGCTCGAAACCGTAGCCGCCGCTCTCGAACCCTTGACGCTGGCGGAAAAGCAGGCCGCATGGCTCGAATCCATGGGCTATGGCACGGAAGAATCCGGAGCCATGTTGCGCATGGCGCCCACCACGGTCGCGGCCATCCGTGCGCGCGCCGCCGAGTTGCTGCGCGGCAAGACCGACGCCTGGCGTCCCAGCCTGCTCGCCGAAAATGGCCGCGCGCTGGGTAGCGAAGCCGCCCCATCCGCCGAAGGCTGCCTTCCGCCCAAGAAATTCCTCGACATCATCGATGGCCGCGCCACCTGGGCCGGACGCGAAGAACTGGCGCGCCATACCGAGGCCTGCTGGCATTGCATCGATCACTTCTGCCGCCTGGTGGAAGTGGTGAGTCTCCTGCGCGGCATCCAGCCGCTCTCCGAAGCCGAGGCCGAGCCCTTCTACCGCGCCCTAAACCTGGCCGCGCCCAAGGCCGCCGGCTGGAAGCGCTGGTTCGCCACCAAGTAGCGGTCAGCGATCGGCCGGCCGGTTACGGTGAATGTGCAGCAGGCGGTGTCCGCGGGGATGCTCCGGCAGCGAAACTTCCTGGAAATTTACCGCCGTCAGGGTTGAACGTTGTCGCTGTATTTGATCAGCTTGCCCGTCACTTCGAGGCCGATATTTTCCTGCGCTACTTCGGCTCTCGTTACCTTGCGTCGAGCATCCAGACCAGCACCGTGGTAATAGCCGCCAGGGAGATGTCCAGAAGCGAGAACTCCATATCCGCATTCCAACATATTTGGGGACACGCGCCACTATTAACCCATATAGTTAACGTACTGGATTACAGTGCGCTGCATCGGGGCAATTCCTTAGGCCTCGTCCGGAAATAACCATGCCAAACCACGTCGGAATGGCAGGGTTATTTCCTGACACGCCCTTAGCGCCGACGGCTCCATTGCTGCGTGCTATCGTAATCGCTGATGAGTGCGAAAGAAACCCTGCGAGCGATTACCGAAGTTGGCATTGTGCCCGTGGTGCGGGCGCCCAGCGCCGATTTGGCGCTTCAGGCCGTGGAAGCCATTTACCAGGGCGGTGTTCGCGCCGCCGAAATCACCATGACCGTTCCCGGGGCCGTGGGCGTGCTGGAAAAACTCGCCGGCCGCTTCGGCGGCAAAATCCTGATCGGCGCCGGTACCGTGCTCGATCCGGAAACGGCGCGCGTATGCATGCTGGCTGGCGCGGAGTTCATCGTATCCCCCAGCCTGAGGCTGGCTACCATCGAAATTTGCAAGCGCTACTCCGTCGCCATCTGCCCCGGAGCGCTGACGCCCACCGAAGTGCTGGCCGCCTGGGAAGCTGGCGCCGACGTGGTGAAAATCTTCCCCTGCGGCAATGTGGGCGGAGCTAAGTACATCAAAGCTCTCAAGGGGCCGTTCCCGCAGATCGAAATGATCCCGACCGGCGGCGTGAACCTGGAAACCATCGGCGACTTCCTCAAAGCGGGCGCTTGCGCGGCCGGCGTAGGCGGCGAACTGGTGGACGTCCAGAGTATGAAGCAGGGCCGTTTCGACGTCCTCGAAGAACGCGCCCGCCAGTTCCTGGCCGCGGTAGCCAAGGCGCGCGCCCAGTAGAAAGATCGGCGGCAAGCGCCGCCGGCGTTATACTCGCCAGGGCCCGGCGTTATACTAATGTCGCAACGGGAGACTCTATGAATCGGAGTGTCCGTCTCTGGCTGGCATTGGGGTTGGCCTGGTTGGCGGGAATCGCCGCTCCGCCGCGGCGGTTGGCCGCCCAGCAGCCGGGCATTGAAATACGGCCGAAAGCCGTCGCCGCCGTCTCGATCCTGCCTTCCGCCAATCTGCGCGTCGACAGCAACCTGGTGCTGGTTCCGGTGACCGTCTGCGACCCCATGAACCGCCCCGTCACCGGCCTCGAAAAAGAACACTTCCGCGTTCTCGATAATAAGGTGGAGCAGACCATCACCCACTTCGGCATGGAAGACGAGCCGCTGGCGGTCGGCCTGGTCTTCGATACCAGCGGCAGCATGGGCAACAAGCTGCGGCGGTCGCGTCTGGCGGCGTCGGCCTTTTTCAAAACCGCCAACCCCGAGGACGAATTCTTTCTGGTGGAATTCAACGACCAGCCCAAGCTGATGGTGCCCCTCACCCGCGACGTGGCCGAGATTCAGAACCAGCTCACCTTCTCCCAATCCCGCGGGCGCACGGCGCTGCTCGATGCCCTTTGCCTGGCGCTGCACCAAATCCGGAAGTCGGACAAGAAGCGCAAGGCGCTGCTGATCATTTCCGATGGCGGAGACAACTCCAGCCGCTATACCGAAACCGAACTTCGCAACCTGGTGCGCGAGGCCGACGTGCTGATCTATGCCATCGGCATCTACGAAACCGGCTTCGGGCGCAACCGCACTCCGGAAGAGGCCAATGGCCCCGGCTTGCTCAGCGACATCACCGAACAGAGCGGCGGCCGCCACCTGCCGGTCGACGATCTGGCGGAAATGCCCGACGTCGCCGCCAAGATCGGCGTCGAGCTGCGCAACCGCTACGTAATCGGTTTCGCCCCCACCGACGCGCAGCGCGACGGCAAGTATCATCACGTGCAAGTAAAACTGGTGCCCCCGCACGGCCTGCCCTCCCTGCGCGCTTTCTGGCGCCAAGGCTATTTCGCGCTGGCCAACTGAAACCGGTTCCTTGCCACTCAGACTTGGCGGGGCAAGGTGCCAGCCGGCTTGACAGCCGGCGCCACGATTTCAGTGAACAGCATCGCGCTCAGGCGGACTTAGGCCGGATCTTCAGGGCGTAGGCATAGTCGTTGGGCTTTTGCGCGGGGAGGGTCGCCACCAGGCCGGCCGCGTCGCGGGTGAAGGGGAGCGGTCCTTTGCCGCCGAGCAGTTCGACCTGGCCCACTTCCCGCGGATAGTGCGCGCTGCCGGAGGCGAGACTCTTGATGGCGAGTTTGCCATCGGCGGGCCATCCGAGGGCGATGGCATACAAGGCATCGTGGCCGGTAGTGAAGCGAATATCCTCGGCGGTGTAGGGGCGGGAAACGCTCTCGTTGAAGTTGCCGGTGCCTTTGACGTCCGGCGCGCCTTCGCCGAACACGGCAAAGGGGCGGGTGCCGAAGATGGCTTCCCGGTTATGGGGCATCCATGAGGCAACCCCATCGAGCACCTTGCGTTCGTCCTCATCGATGGCGCCGCTGCCGCGGAGCGGAATATTCAGGAGCAGGTTGCCGTTCTTGCTCACAATGTCCACGAGCATTTGGATCACGGTGCCGGCAGTCTTGTAGGTGTGGTTTTCGAAGATAGAACGCCGGTAGTGCCAGTCTCCGATGCAGGTGTCGGTCTGCCACGCAGCGGGCAGAATTTTGTCGGCGCGGCCGCGTTCGATATCGAGCACCATGGTGCCGACGTGGTTCGGCACCAGGCCCTTCGAGTTCAGGACGGCCTCCAGTTGGCCGCCGTGATTCTTCATATTGGCGTTGTAGTAATGGGCGGCAATGTCGAGGCCGGCCTGTCCGAGGGGAAGCTCGGTATCGTCGAAATAGAGCAGGTCGGGCCGGTACTTGTCGACCAGCTCCTGGCAGCGCAGAAACCAGGTGTTGACAAACTCGGGGTTGTTCGGAGGGGGCTGCTCGGTCCAGTTTCGGTCATGCTCGCGATGCCACTCATCGGCCGCCTTGATGGTGGCGATACCGTCCGGCATCACCATATTCATGCCGGTATAGAGCTCTTGGGGGTCGAGGCCGTCCCACCATTTTCCGCGGCCTTGCTCTTTTTGGGTGGTGAAGGCGTCGTAGCGAACGCCGGCGAGCGGCCCTTCCTGGTCGTACCCATAAGCGGTTTGGAACCAGTGCCAGGAGTGCGCCGAATGATTGGTCACGCCAAAACGGAGACCGTGGCTGCGCGCGATTCTTGCCCAGGTGCCGACAATGTCCTTCTTGGGGCCGATCCGAACCGAATTCCACTTATGGTGAGTGGAGTCGTAGCAGTCGAAGTTGTCGTGATGATTGGCGGTGGCGGCAAAGTAGCGCGCTCCGGCTTTGACGTAAAGCTGCATCAGCGACTCGGGATCCCAGCTTTCGGCCTTCCAGAGGTTGTCAATCTGCATGAAGCCGAACTTGGAAGGGTGCCCGTAGTGTTCCACATGATACTGGTACTGGGGATGGCCCTGGATGTACATCTGGCGGGCGTACCAATCGCCCTGCTCGGGGACGCACTGCGCGGTCCAATGCGCCCAGATGCCGAACTTGGCGTCGCGAAACCAGTCCGGCGCTTTATATTGCGATAACGATTCCCAGGTGGGCTGGAAAATGCCAGGCGCGATTTGTCTCGGCGCCCGGCCGGATTGGGCGCGGACAGCGCGGGCGCCCCAGGCCGCGGGCGCGAGCCCAGCCAAGCCGCGGATGATCGATCGTCGTGTCATGGTTGCGGCTCCAGTATAGTCCACCCCGAACGGCCGTGCGCTGCGATAGGATATGCGGGTGAACTCCATGCGAAACGTCAGGCGGATCGCGCTGTTTTCGCTGCTCGCTTCGGCAGCGATGGCGCAGAGGCAGTGGGTAGTTACCTGGGGCACGAGCGCGGCGCCGCAACTGTCCGACGAGGCGCAGATGCGCAGCGCCAGCCTGGTGTTCGAAGACCAGACCTTGCGGGAGATCGTGCACACCAGCATTGGAAGCGATACGGTTCGGGTGCGGCTTTCGAACGCGTACGGCAAAACCACGGTCGAGATCGGCGGTGCGCACCTGGCGCGGCGCGGCCAGGAGGCTAATATCGTCGGCGGCACGGACCGGAAATTGACGTTCGGCGGCCGCGATACGATCTCCATTCCGCCCGATGCCGAGGTGCTGAGCGATCCGGTGAAGCTGCAGGTGCCCGCCGGGATCGATCTGGCGATCAGTCTGTATCTGCCCAAAGCTACGATCGGCGCGGGGATTCACTATGGCGCGCAGCAGAACTCCTATGTCGGGCCAGGCGACGCTACCGGAGCGGCGGGCATCGCCGACGCGGCGAAAATCGGTTCGTGGGTATTTCTGGCCGCGGTGGATGCCCAGGAAGCGGCGGCGGCGGCCACGGTAGTAGCTTTCGGCGACTCGATCACCGACGGCGCGAATTCCACCATGGATGCGAACCACCGCTGGCCGGATATTCTGGCGGGGCGCCTGGAGGCGGCCGGGATGAAGATCGGCGTCCTCAACGCCGGCATCGGCGGCAACCGCGTGCTTCACGATCCGGCGGCCAACATCCGCTTCGGCGTGAACGCGCTGGCGCGTTTCGACCGCGACGTGCTGGCGCAGCCGGACGTAAAATTCGCGATCGTCATGGAGGGCATCAACGATCTGGGGCACGCGGGGAGTTCCGCGCCGGCGTCGGAAACGGTCAGCGCCGAAGACGTGATCTTCGGCTTGAAGCAATTGGTCGAACGCGCCCACGAAAAAGGGATTCGGGTTTTTGGCGCCACCCTGACGCCTTTCGAGGGGACGGTTTTCAAAGGTTACTTCACGCCGGAAAAAGAGACCTGGCGCAAGGCCATCAACGAATGGATCCGCAACGGCAAAGGGGTTGACGGGGTGATCGATTTCGACAAGGCGGTACGCGACCCCCAGCATCCCGACCGGATACTGCCGGCTTACGATAGCGGCGATCATCTTCACCCCGGCGATGCCGGATATAAGGCTATGGGCGAGGCGATCGACCTCAAGTTGTTCCGGTAGGTGCGGCAGCGTCGATGCCAACGTGGCAGGGCATTCCGCCTCAGGCACGGGGGCGCAAGGCAACATGAGTAGGCGTGGGGTATTTGTGCGGCGGTTTGGGTTCGCGAATTGAAAAAACAAAATTGCGGCATGGGTAAACATAGTGATTTCTGTTTGTTAGGAGCAGTGTCGGCCGATTGGCGGGGGTGCGCTCTTGTGCAATTTTGTGCATTTTATGGTGAGATCCGGGCGTGGCGATCCGCCGCCACGTGTCAACCCCGCTCCGCGCCGATCCGGGGCTAAGGATGCACAAGGACGGGCCGCGCGGCAGCATGTGGGCACGAATTACGGCAGTATCGATAAGACCAGTAATATCTGTCGATTAAGCCCCTTAGGGGGAGCCCGCCCCGATTTGGTTTGTGCCATTTTGTGCATTTCCTGGCCTTTTTGGGTTGGTGGCGCAACAAAGTTGCCGGGATGGGTCCCGGAACCACCTTGTTCCCCTCTGACTGGCGGGTTCCTCCCTCCACCATGATAGAACGGCGGGAGGGGGCTGTTTCTGGCCGGTGTTTTGTTTTCAGTTGGTTACGGGGATAAATGAGGCGTGACCGGGTTTTTGAGGGCGGTGAGCAGCGAGAGCGGACCCCGCTAACCGGTTCGGGACAAAGCGCTTGGCTGGGGACGAGCCAACATTTATGTAAACCAGCGGGTGCCCTGAGCCAAAACTTGGCCGCGGAGGTTTCCCAGCTCCGATCGACGGGCCGGCCGGAAAGGTGGAAACACGTAGACCGGCGCTGATTTCCTTTGGCACTGATTTCCCGATCCATGTTCCCGAGGAAACACGCGGTCCCCATGTTCCCGAGGAAACACTCCTGACGTGAGCCCTTGGCGAAAATGGCCAACCTGTCGGAGCGCTCCGACATGCTCACGATTCTCGCATTTCCGGGATGAACGAGTGTACTTGCCGGGCCATCGGGCATCAAGCCCGCCTGCTGGTTTCCGAACCCCCAGTGGTGCCATCCGCGGGGGGCCAAGCCAGCACCTGGCTTTGACGGGCGCTAGGGTTGGGCGAGGCAGCCGCATGGAGGTGACTCGATCGTTGGCGGAGAGGAAGGCCCTCTGGCGGTTAGTCCCAAGCCCGGTGACGCGATAGGCCATTAGCGCAACGAGTACAGCGCGGATTGGTCCGCATTCTGAGGAAGGAGCGGCTGCGAGATGGTGAAACTCGCCAACATACGGGAGCGCTCCGACGTGTTGGATGTTTTCCCCAAGGGCTCACGTCAGGCTGTCCACTTCGTGCAACTTCGTGCACACTTCGTGCAGTCCACTTCGTGCCCACTTCGTGCCCGAAAAAGAAATCCGGCGCAAGGCCATCAATGAATGGATCCGCAACGGCAAAGCGTTTGACGGGGTGATCGATTTCGACAAAACGGTACGCGACCCCGAGCATCCCGACCGGATCCTGCCGGCTTACGACAGCGGCGACCACCTTCACCCTGGCGATGCCGGATATAAGGCGATGGGCGAAGCGATCGACCTCAAATTGTTCCGGTAACGCTTCCCGCGCCAACCGCTCCCTGGCGGTCGCGGCTCTCTTTATGGAAATGGATTCCGAGGGAGCGCTACGTTCCTCACACTAACAACTCGGC
>JBKQIF010000152.1:0-12225 GCA_052148435.1 Bryobacteraceae bacterium | reverse complement strand
GAGCGGAGCTTGCCGGCGGGGGTTTTCGGGCCGGTACTCTTTTGCGCGTTGGCGCGGTTGGCGGCGAGGCGCGCTTCGGACAGGGGACGTTTGGATTGGCCGGACATGTTGGAACCTTTCTACTGGGGAAAAAGATTTGAGCCACCGATGAACACCGATGAACGCCGATGAAAACCAATTGGCTTTTCAGCGGTGTGGACCAGAGACCCGTGGTAGAGGTGGCCCCGTGGCCGATCGCAGGCGAAAACGCCTACTCCACGGTTGACACATCAGCGCCTTACAGACCTCGTGGAGTAGGCCTTTGGCCTGCCACGATTTCTACCACGGGCTGCTAGAGGCCGGATGGATTCTCCGCCGGTTCCAGCAGCCTAATACAGAGTTGCATGGGGAGTGGGGTGAGTTGAGGCGGGGGTGGTTGCAAGTTACTAGCAGGAAGGGAGTTAGGGAATTTGGAAGGGCTGTGACCGTGGGGGTTGGGTGAGCGAGGTGACGAAGGTAGGCCCAGTGGTTATTGGCACGGGTGTTGTCTTGCTTCCGGGGTGGTCGCTTCCCCGTGTTCCCGAGGTTTCAGTCGTGAAGCCGGCTTATGGGGAGTAATCCTACAGATGGTAGAATCTGTCTCTCGGGATGCCGACAATCAGCACATTCTACGGGATCTTGATCCGTATGTTTTTCAATGATCACCCGCCACCGCATTTTCACGCCCGATACGGCGAATTCGAGGCCACGGTTGAAATAGGCACCCTCGAGGTCCTCCGAAGGCCAACTGCCACGCCGGGCTTTGAATCTGGTCCGCGAATGGGCGATGATGCATAGAGAGGAATTGTTGGAGGACTGGCGTTTCTGCCGCACGAACACAGTCCCGACGAAAATTGAGCCGCTGGCATGAACGGAGTCCATATTCCATGCACTGGGACGTAATCGAAGTCAAACCAGAGCCCCACTACTGCCTCTTTGTACGATTTAAGGACGGGGTGGCCGGGCGCCTGCAGTTGCGGCCGGAAGAATTGATCGGCGCACTCGCCCCGCTACGGGATGAGCAATTCTTCAGTCAGGTGTTCATCGATTACGGTGCGGTTGCGTGGCCCGGCGAGATCGATCTGGCACCAGACGCCATGTATGCTCGGATCTCCGGTCAGCGCGACGGGTTGCAACACGTTGGATGAACCCAAGCCGACTTGTGGGTACTGATTTCGGGGGAGCGCGGCGAACTGGCGCGCTAAGCGCTATCATCAGATCGAGGTTTGACAAATCAAATGGCTGTGCCGGAAAAGATCAGTTCTGCGGCCCAACGGCCGGCTTTGCCCCACGGCTTACGCGCGTGGGCTACTTTCCGGCGCCCTGCCGGGCTCGAAAGACGTCCAATCACGGCTGCTCCAGGAAAGCAGCCGGGAGTAGGGCAGACCACGAAAAACGATGGTCTGCCCCACGGGGGAGTCCTACACTTCCTCAGTCCGGCATTCGCCCGCTGCGAAAGACGCGGTCGACGGACCGGCCGAACCACCACAGCGAACCCGCCCAAGCGGCAATGCACGGCGCCACAAACAGGGGGCTGCTCAGATAGACCGACGCGGCGGCCATGATCATCACGGCTGCCTGCACGAGTCCGCCCACTACGTCCTCCAGGCTTCCCGCTCCCGTCGAAAACCGCCAGCGCAGCTGCTCTCGCGGCGCATTCACGGCCTTGTTCCGGCCCATCGCCAGAGCGACGAGGGCGGCGCTCAAGCCCGCCAGCGGCGCCAGCGGCAGAGTGAGCGGAACTACGATCAGCAGGAAGGCGGCGTCCTTGGCGGCCAGCAACTGCCAGCCGGACACGGGCAGAAGGGCATATCGCGAGCGGCCGCCGGCGCCATCCAACCCGAACAGCGCCCCGGCATAAGACGACAACGCCAGCACCACCAGAACGGTGAGGATGAGAATCGCGTCGGGCGGCAAAGCCCGCATGGTGAGGCGAAAGGCGATGGCGGCGGCCGACAGCAGCAGAGCGCAGCACAGATCCAGGGTGGAAAGCATTTGGCGCAGATTTTTGCGCACCAGTTGATTGAGCGGCCCGGGAAAGCCGGGCAGGTGGCGCCACAGACCATACCCGGGAGCGATGCCGAGCGAGGAGAGCGCGAGGCCGGCCGCCACCATTCCCGCCGCCAGGCCCCACAATCCGACCGTCACCTTACCGCGCGCCGCCCAGATGGCCAGCGCCGCAATCGCCCAGGTCATCGGGTTGACCCAGGGACTCGCCGCGCGCAGAATGCAGAGATCGCGCCCGGTCAACGGCAGCAGGCGCAAGCGCGAGGCTGGAATTTTGCGCAACGGGTCGGTGCTGAGCGGAAACAGAATCACCACCCCGATGAGCAGGTAAATGAATACTCCGGCATCCTGCATCACCACCGCCGAAACGATGAAGAAATTGTTGCCCGCCACCGACCAGACGCTCTTTTGGCCCCTGCGCAGCGCCCGGCTGAGCGCGCTTAAGACCGCGGCGACCCGAGCCACTCGATCTCCTCCACCACGGGCGCTTCCACCAGATCGAAATAATGCCGTTCGAGCGGCACCGGGACTTCCGCCGCCAGGGTATCCCAGACGATCCGCCCCTTGCGGATCAGGATCAGTTGCGTGGCGATCTGTTCGACGGTGGAGAGCACGTGCGAGGTGAAGAACACGGCGATGCCGCGCGCGGCGACCGATTGCAGCAGGTCGCGCATGATCTTCGAGGTCACCGGGTCGATGGCTTCAAAGGGTTCGTCCAGAAACAGCACCTCGGGGTTCGGCAGCAACGCCATGGCAAAGGACGTCTTCTTGCGCATGCCGTGGGAGCAGGCGGCGGCGAACGTATCGCGGCCATGTTCCAAGCCCAGCGCGCGGAGCAGTTGATTGCCGCGGTCGCGGGTTACCCGCTTGTTCAGGCCGTACACGTCGCCGATCAGCGACAGGTGTTCCGCCACCGTCAGATCGTC
The DNA here is from genome assembly GCA_052148435.1 of Bryobacteraceae bacterium. GTDB lineage: Bacteria > Acidobacteriota > Terriglobia > Bryobacterales > Bryobacteraceae > JBEKYD01. The sequence continues at coordinate 9,274 of JBKQIF010000152.1, read as the reverse complement.
GAACAGGCCGAGATCTTCCGGAAGGACTCCGATGCGGCGCTTCAATTCGATGGAACGCGAGCGGACGTCGAGGCCGCAAACCCGGACTTCTCCGCCCGATGGCGGGAGCAGCCCGGTGAGCATCTTGAGGGTGGTCGACTTCCCCGCCCCGTTGGGACCGAGGAAGGCGCAGATTGAGCCCGCCGCGACCTCGAAGGTCAGGTTGTCCACGGCGGTAAAATCCCCGAAGCGGCGCGTCAGTTTGCGGCACGAGATCATCACTCTATAGTCGCCGATCCGCGATTTCAACGTCCCGGCGCTTGGGCGTAGAAGCCGCGGACCAGCGCCAGGGCTTGCGCCTGAGTGAATCCGCCGTCCAGATACAGCATGCGCGAGCCGGCGGCAATCGCCGGGGTGGAAAGCACGCGCCCGTTCAGAACGATGGCGATATGGTTGCCGATATTCTTCAAGGTGACTTGCAACTCACGCATGGCGGCCCTCTGGCGGAAGGTGAGAAAGACGACCGGCTGTCCGCTGGAGTTCTTGCGGGTTTCCGCGGATTCGACGTCTTTCTCGGTGAGGAACGGCTGCCCGGCGAGACACAGCGGCTCGCGGCCGCCTTTGACGGGGATGGGCTGCCCGGCATGCGGGCCGGCGCAGGACACCATCAGATCGACCGCCAGGGTGACCGGCGGCGGCGGCGCGCTCTGGCAGAAGCCGCCCGCGCCAGCGCCGGCCAGCAGGAGAAATACCCGAGCCCTCATAAGTTCCAGCATAGTGCAGAAGTGGGGTGGGGTTCCGGGAGTTTAGCCCGCCAATTGCCCGGCAAACGGGTCGGCCCCGATGGTGCCCACCAGTTCTTCCACGTATTGCTCCGAGGAGACTCGCGCCAGCCGTTCGCGCGCCACCGCCAGGCGGGCTTCCACGTCGAAACCGAGCGGGCCGCCGGAGTCGCGCGCAGCTTCGAGCGCGTTCAGGTTACGGCGGCACAGCGCTTCGTCCCGCCTCTGCTTGGTGCGCAGGCGCTCGCGATACCAATCGCTGGCGAGCATGGCCTCGCGCGAAAACAGCGCGCGAACCTGCGGCGCGGCGATGCCCAGGCCTTCCCAGGTATCGTACGCCATGATGTGGAGCAGCGCCGCCAGGGGCGGGCAGGCGCCCTTCACGCTGCCGTCTTCGAAGTACTGGAGGGCGACCCGCCGCCCGGCGCCGACAATCGCGTCGACGCCGGTGGCGAACGCTTCCGGATCCTGCTTTTCGGGGCGCAGCATCTGTTCGGTAAACACCTCGTTGGGGGTTTCGAAGATGCGTCCCAGGAAGCGCTCGGCGAAGGCGTCGGTGATGCGGTAGCCGAGACGGGAGGCGCGCACGGTGCGGCCCTGGTAGTCGAAGTCCTCCACTTTCTCGAGGTATCCGTTTTCGATCAGAAAACGCGGGTCGCGCTCCTCCACCCGGATGCGGCACCAAACTTCCGGCGCCAGCATGCTGATGTCGTGGTCCACGCGATAGTGCGGCCCCACCCAACCGGCGGCGGTGGTGAAGCCGGCATAGCCGGTCAGGATGGCGCCCACGAGGGCGTTGTCCAGATCCACTACCGGCCACAAGGCGTTGAAGGGGCCCTTGGTGAGCGCTCCCTCGCTGCCGAAGCCGGTGGTGCTGGGCGATTTCCCGGTCAGGCTGGCCACGAAATCCATGAACAGCTCGGGCAATTCCTGGTAGTGAATGGGATTAAAGACGGCCAGCGGGGGCAGTCCGATGGAAGCATCGGCGGGATTGCCGCGCCGCCCGGCCAGTACCGCGTTGACGGGAAACTGCACCGGTTCGCCGGCCGGAATGGCACGGTCCAGCCGGGCGCAGATCCGCGCCAGGTGGGCGCCGCGCCGGTCCACGAGGTCGGGACGCCGTTCGAGGTAACGCGGATTCTTGGACGGCTTGCCATCCACCAGGCGGGCGTGGGCGGAAGAAACCACGTATCCGTGGGTGGAATTTGCCACGAAGTTGCGGAGCAATTCCCGCATGGGCCCGGTGTATCGATCGAATTCCACCACGTGTTCCACCAGCGAGCGCGCCTCGGCCACGCCGAGCGGCTGGAAGTTGGAAAGAAACGTTCCCGGCGTAGCGATGTCGGCTTCGGCCTGCGCGTCGAAACCGCGGTGCACGGCGTCGTCGGGCCGCTGGAACAGGAAGGCTTCGCAGTTCTCCACCAGCTTGAGGCTCGGGTGCGGATACTTGGCGTCGAAGTGCGGCACGCTTGCGCGCGGCACCACGGCCGAGGCCGTGATGTCGTCTTCCACCTGCACCTTTTCCGCCGGCCGAAAGTCCGGCCGCAGTTTGTAAATGCGCCAGGAGCCTTCGGGATCGAACCCCACGCGCAGGTAGTTCCCCACCAGTTTCTGGCTTTCGTACTTGAGCTCGTGGCCCAGATAGCCGTTGATGCGGTCCACGGTGAAGTGCTCGCGCCAAGCGGCGCCCCACTCGGGGCGGTAGTAGCGTTTGAGGGTGACGATCAACTGGCGGATGGTCTGCGGCAGCTTGCGCAACCACTGGTTGTATTCGTCGGTGTATTCCGCCGAAGGGGTGAGCAGCTTGATCACCGAGCCCAGCGACCGCTCGGGCCCCAGGATCGGGCGCCCGGTCCCGGGCTGCGGTTGGGCGCTCTTGTAGATGCGGGAAAAATCCCGCGCCAGGATCCGCTCCACTTGTTCGAAATCCTGGAAGTAATCCTTCACGAACACCGGCCCGTGCAGAACCATGCTCAAAATGGATTTCGAAATCTCCGACTTGCCGCCGCCGGAAACGGTACAGGGCTTATGGCAAAGCGTGCCGTGCGGCACCGAGCCCACCAGGCGCCACGCCGTGCCGCCGTACTGTTTTTCGAGCCGCACTTTGTACCCGGAAGGCAGCACGTAGACATGCTCCGGCAGCAGCGTGATCCGCTGCGGGTTGCCGCCGCCGGTCCAGCTTACCGTACCTTCGCGCACGCTGAATTGGGTAAGCTCGGGAACGTAGAAAATGCCGGGGTCGGCGCGGTCCACCGCGTAGCCTTCCGGTTTGCGTTCCACCAGGCCGCCGAGCAGCCGCAGGGCGTCTTCGAACGAAGTCTTGCGCAGGGACGGGCGATCGGCGGCAAAATCCTGTCCCAGCACGTAGGACGGAAACGCGATGGCGCCGCCGGCGTGCTCTTCCTCGGCCAGCCCGTACAGATTGGCGGAAAAGCTGATCTGGCTCTTCACTTCCTTCTTGCAATAGCCGTAGTAGTTATCGGTGAGAATGGTGACGATCACGCCGGAGAAGTCGCGGCAGACGATCTTGAACGGCAGGCCGTCGTTGTAGATTTCGTTCGGGTCGCGCCAGCACATGCCGTCGCGCCGCTGCCGCTCGCCGGCCTGGTCGTAGTGCGGCAGGCCCAGATCCTTCTTCTTCCTGCCCACCAGGTGCGGCGCCAGAATTACGCATCCAGTGTGGCCGGTCCAGTGCGGCACGTCCAGGGCGGCGTCGTTTTCGGGAAGATCGGGATCGCCGGCGTTGCCGAAGATGGCTTCCACGAAGTCCAGGTTACTCACCAGGCTGGCTGGCGCGAAGAAACGCAATTCCATACTTTTGGCCGGTTCGCAACCGATGGCCGGGCACACTTTGGGCCGCAGCAGCAGGGAGAGAAATACGTACGCCCGATCGGTTTGGCCGGCGGTAAAAGGCAGCGTCAGCATTTCGCGCGGCGGATTGAGCGCCTCGGCCAGCAGCCGGGCGAAAGCCAATTGCGGCACGGCCAGCTTATCGGCGGGAATCGGCAGCCCGCCCTCCACGATGTGAAACACGCCTTTGGTGGTGCGGCGGTCGCTGGCGGGGTTATGCAACACGCCCTGCGCCACACGATAGGAATTGAGGTACGGAGCGCGAAAGCTGTCCGCGTCCGAAGGGAAAGACAGAATGCGGGCCATGCCCGGCCGGTCCAGCACGAAGGAAGTCGACGGCAGGCGCGGCGCTGGGTCCGGGCACACGCCGGCCAGGTAACTGTCCAGGAAATTCTGTATGCGGGTGTCGCTGGGACACAGCCGCCCGGCAAGCAGTTGTTCCTTCTGCTGGTAGTTGCGGAGCAGCGGCCGGGCCAGCTCCAGAAAACCGGCGCCCCCGGCGGCACTGCCGGAAGGCTGCCCCAGCGCCACCAGTTTGAGATTGATGTATCGCGCCAGTTCGTCCTCCCGCATGGCGGGCGAGAGACCGGGCGTGGGAGATTCGGGACGGGAGACAGGCATCTAAATCCGTTGTAGCATGGCGGGCCATGCGAGAGGAGCGCCGGGATGAGTCCCGGCGTGGCCGACTGAGAGTCCGCTCCACGAAGAAGTTCCCTATCATTCGGCATTCTCTGGGTGTACTATACAGGCGGAAGTGAGGTGAACCATGATTTCCGGAAAGCTCGTTCACCTGATGGAGACGCACGAAGAAGAGATCATCGACCGCGTCGGCGAACAGATTCGTCACGATGCCGACATGGCGCACACCGGCGCCATCCTCGGAACCGGATTACGGCAATGGCATAAGGAGTTGTTGGAAAGCCTGACTCACTGGCTGGACAGGGGAAACAACGAAACCCTGGCACGCCGTTTCCAGCACGTGGGCAGAGAGCGATTGGAGCAGGCCGTTCCGTTGCACGAGTGCGTGCGCGATTTGTGCCTGCTGAAACAAATCCTGCTGGACTTCGTGGAGGAGCATACCCTCACCAAGGACAGCATGGAACTGTACGCCGAAGAGGAACTCGACAGACGGGTCGGCCGCTTTTTCGACCTATTGATTGTGCACCTGGTGCGCGGCTACGAATCGGGACGCCGGCACGTCGCGGCGGCCTGATTTCTGGCGGGCCGGGGTGCTTAACCGATCTGGGGATTTCGAAGGATAGCCGCGGCAACCGCTCCCTCGCGGTCGCGGCTCGGTTACGAGCGCCGCGTGTTTTCGGTCACTTACCGAGCCGCGACCGCGAGGGAGCGGTTGCCCGGAACGGATTTCCCCCAGATCGGTCAAGCACCCGCCGGGCCGGGCCATAGTCGATGCTGGTATTCGGTATGGTACCCTGAAGGCGATGGAAACGGCGCGCAAGATCACCGTGGAGGTGCCGCCGGATCTGCTCGAAAGGGCACAGCGAGCCAGCGGCAGCGGCATTACCCAAACTGTTCGTACCGGCCTCCAGTTGGTTGCGGCATCCGAGGCCTATGCGCGGTTGCGCCAACTCCGGGGCAAGGTGCGCTTCTCGCGCACTCCGGCCGAGCTGAAAGCCGACCGGTGATCGCGGTCGATACCAGCACATGGATCGCCTTCCTCGAAGGAGATGGGGGCAAGGACGCGGAACTGCTCGACAGGGCGCTCCAGGACCGGCAGGTGCTGATGGCGCCCGTGGTGCTCACCGAAATGTTGAGCGACCCGAAACTTCCTGCGGAGGTTTCACAAACTCTCTCGGAGTTGCCGCTCATCGAAATCGGGACCGGTTATTGGCAGCGGGCGAGTGAGCTGCGAGCGAAGGTGTTGGCAAAGCGTCGCAAGGCGCGCCTCGGCGACGCGCTGATCGCCCAAAGCTGCATCGATCACGGCATTCCACTTCTCACGCGAGACCGGGATTTCCGGGCCTTCGCCGACGCGGCGGGCCTCAATCTCGCCATTGCGTTCGCGGCGGACTGAAATCACGATACCCTAAGCCCGATGCCCCGCGATCCGTTTCTTGCCGCCGAGCGCGCCGTCTTTCGCCGCCTCAACACGCCGGAGAAGATTCAGCATTTTCTGGATCATGACGTGGCGTACAACAAAGAGCCGGACGGGCCTACCTGCGGCTCGCCGCGGCGGGTGCTGCGCGAGCGGAAGGCGCACTGCATGGAAGGGGCGTTATTCGGCGCCGCGGCGCTGCGGATGCTTGGCTACCCGCCGCTGCTGCTCGACCTGGAAGCCGTGCGGGACGACGATCACGTGCTGGCCATCTTCCGCCAGGACGGCTGCTGGGGCGCCGTGGCCAAGTCGAATTACTCCGGCCTGCGCTACCGCGAGCCGGTATACCGCGGCTTGCGCGAGCTGGCGATGTCGTACTTCGAGCACTATTACAATCCGCGGCGGGAAAAGACCCTGCGCAATTACTCGCGCCCGGTCAACCTGCGCCGCTTCGATTCCATCCACTGGATGACCGCCGAGGAAGACGTGTGGGCGATACCGGAGTACCTGATGACGATTCGCCATACGCCGCTGGTCGCCCCGCGCGCCGTGCGCCGCCTGGGCCGGGTGGACGACCGCCTGTTCGCCGCCGGGCTGGTGGGGCTGGCGCGGTAGACGCTTGTTCCGTCATCTCGGCGTGCCGGGTCGGCGGGCGTCTTTCAGGGCGCGTTCCCAGATATCGGCAAGAATCAGCAATCTCTTCGCCCAGCGTGAGGCGGGCCAGGCGAAGAAAGAATCTCGCGATCGCTGGCGTCGGGATACCGCTCCCGCAGGCCCGCTTCGGCGGCGCGGCGCAGGCCGGCGGAAAGCTCCAGCGCGCGCCGCAGCTTTTCTTCGGGCGGCATCCGGCGCTGCAGTTCTAGAAAGACCCGCCAGGCTTCCGGCGTGGTGTCCGATGGGCACATAGCTACATCATGGCGACCGGCGGAGCGGGCTCATTGGGGTCCCCGGCCGCGCCGAGCGGAACGCGCAGCAGCACAAACGCGATGGCCGCGATCACACCCACGCCGGCCAGGTAGGACGGATTCTTGAACAGCAGCGGGAGCTGCTTGTCCTGGAAATCGTAAAAGGCTTTCACCAGGCCGGCCAGCGCCTCGCCGGCAATCAGGCCGGACGCCGCCAGGATGCCCACGTTTTCCACCCGCGCGCGCTGCGCTTCGTTCAGGCCCTTTCTCCGCGCCAGCGAGTCGCCGAACCAGCGAATGACGCCGCCCACGAAAATCGCCGCGGTGATCGAAATCGGCAGATACATGCCGATGGCCACCAGCATGGGGCTCTTGACCCGGAACAGAATCATGGCGAAGCCCAGCAGGATGCCGGTCACCACCAGCGGCCACGCCATGTCGCCGCCCACGATGCCCTGCGCCAGCGACGCCATCAGCCCGGCCTGCGGCGCCGAGAGCGCCTTGTCGCCGAAGCCGGTGCCGCCTTTATTAATGTTGCCCTGGTAGAGGATCATCAACGGGAAGTACATCACCGCGCTGGCCACCACCACGGCTATCAGCTCGGCGATCTGAATGCTGCGGGGCGTGCCACCCAAAATATAGCCGACTTTGAAATCCTGCAGCAGCTCGCCGGCCACGGCCGACGAGACGCACACTACCGCCGCCACGCCGAGTACGGCCACCACGCCGCTGGTTCCGGAGACGCCCATCGATACCATCAGCAGGGCCGCGATCACCAGCGTCGAAAGCGTCAACCCGGAGATAGGGTTGTTGGACGAGCCGATCACGCCCACGAGATACCCGGATACGGTGGCAAAGAAAAAGCCCACGATCAGCATCACCAGGGCCGCCGCAATGCCGCCCGTCACCAGACCGGAGAGATAAACGTACAGCACGCACATGAGCAGGAACGTGCAGCCGATCAGCGCGAAGACGGTTTTCGAGCTCATATAACGTTCCGTGCGGCTGAGGGATTCGAGGTCGGGCGCGCCGCCTTTCAGCTCCGAAAAAGCTTTGCCCAGGCCGGCGATCAGGTTCTTGCGCATGCGGAACAGGGTGTAGCCGGTGCCCACCATCATGCTGCCGACGGCGACCGGGCGTACGATGTAGCGCCACACCGCGGTGGCAAGTCCGACCCAGCTTTCGTCGGTGGGGTTGGCGGGCAGAAAGGCTTGCAACTGCGGACCCAGAAAGAACATCAACAGTGGAATCATCAATCCCCAAACCAGCACGCTGCCGGAAAAATTGAGCGCCGCCAGCTCCGGGCCGATAATGTAGCCCACCCCGATGAACGCCGTGCTGACGGTGGGCGCGGAAACCGCCGAGACGCCGCCCGCGCTCAGGACGTTCCTGGTTCCCAGCGGGCCCAGCCGGAGCGTGCTCAGGCCGAGGCGCCCCACGCGGAAGAAGAAGTCGCGGTCCGGGGCGAAGCATTGGAAGACGCCGGCCAGATAGACGGCCGCGCCGAAACCCATGTTATAGAAAAGATACTTGGCGGCGCTGGCGCCGGCTCGTCCGGCCTTATGAATCTCTCCGGCCGCCACCGATTCGGGGAAAGGCAGCTCCGGATCTTCCACCATCACGCGCCGAATGAGGGAGACGAACAGAACCCCCAGCACGGCGCCGACAATCATGAGCGAGGTGGATTTGAAATACGCCGGGTCGGCGGCCAGGGCCCACATGCTGGCCCAAAAGCCGAGGTGTTTGGGAATCACGGGCGGCGCCCAAACGTGCGCGATGAAAAAGGCCGGCAAGGTGAAGACCGCGCCGGCGGCCACCGATTCGCCGATGGTGCCGGCGGTGCGCGCGATGTTCTCCTCCAGGATGGAGCCTTTGACCAGGCGCAGGACCGCCATGCCGATGACCGCGGCCGGATAAGTGGCGGCGATGGTCTGGCCGGCGCGCAAACCGAGATACGCATTGGCCGCGCCCAGAACCACGGTCATCGTCAGGCCCAGCAGAATGGCGCGCGGCGTCAACTCGCGCATTTTGATGTTTTCCGGCACGAACGGCCGGTGTTTGACGGGCGTCATTGCAGCCGCGCCCTCACTTTTTCGCTGAGCGATTTTCCGTCCACCGTCTTGCCCGCCAGTTTCGCCTGGGCGGCCTTCATGACCACGCCCATCTGCTTCAACGAAGCGATGCCGGTTTCGGAAAGCGCGGCCGCGATCGCCGCTTCGATTTCCGCTTCGGTGGCGCCGGCCGGCAGATAGGTTTCGATCAGTGCGCGCTCGGCTTCTTCCTTTTGCGCCTGTACGGTGCGCCCGGCTTTGTGGAACGCCTCGGCGGCGTCGATGCGCTGCTTGATGAGCCCTTTCAGAACCTGCATTTCGGCCGCTTCGTCGAGCGGCTTGGGGGAATCCACCTTCAGCTTCATGAGCGCGGCTTTGATCAGTCGCAGGGCGCTCAAGCGGGCTTCTTCCCTGCCTTTCATGGCTGCCACCATGTCCTGCTGGATGCGATCGATGAGGGGCATGATGATTGTTATTCTACGCGAACGGCCAGCGAATGTTCGGGAAATGGGTGGAATCCGGGCGCGCGACATGCAAGTGATAGATTCGTAGGAATGCAGGCGAATCGAGGAAATCCGGGCGTAGGAGTACGCCAGGCTGAGCCGCGACCGCAAGGGAGCGGTCTTTGAGGTATTTCATTACGTTCGCCTG
>JBKQIF010000151.1:0-76293 GCA_052148435.1 Bryobacteraceae bacterium | reverse complement strand
CGCGGCTCGGTTTCGCGCGTTTCCGAGCCGCGACCGCCAGGGAGCGGTTGCCCGGAAATGCGTCGGCGAATTCGCGCGTTTCCGAGCCGCGACCGCCAGGGAGCGGTTGCCCGGAAATGCGTCGACTCAGTTCAACTTCGCCAGATCGTCGTAGACTTCCACCAGCGAACGATAGGTCTTCTCGAACACAGGCATCAGCCTGCTGTATATTTCTCGATTTTCCGCGTTGGGTGTGGCGCTGCAGTCCACCCGGACGAACCGATGAATGACGTCGAAATCGGGGAACAGGCCGGCCGCCACCCCCCCGATCACCGCCGCGCCCATGGAGGTGGCTTCCTCCAGGAAGTTGAGCGATTGCACCGGGCATCCATAAACGTCCGCCATGATCTGCCTCCACACCTCGCTGCGCGCCCCGCCGCCGATGACCGTGATCGTATCGATGGGCACGTGGCCGCGAAAGATGTTCACGATGATGCCGAGGTTCATGGTGATGCCTTCGATCACGGCTCGAAGCATGTCCTCGCGCCGCGTTGCCAGGCTGAGCCCGACAAACGCTCCGCGCGCGTTGGGATTCCACCACGGCGTCCGCTCGCCCAACATGTACGGCAGAAACAAGACTCCGTTGGACCCGGCGGGCACGCTCGCCACCGCTTCGTCGATCAACTGGTAGGGGCTGACGCCTCGCGTGGCGGCCTGCCGCACCTCCGCCTGGCAGAGAGTGTTCTTCAGCCAGTTGTGGCTGGAACCGGCCGTCTGCATGGTGCCGCTGGGATGCAGATAGCCCGGCACACAGTGGGCCCAGTTCATGGTACGCATCTCGCTATCGACGATCGGCTTTTCGACAGTCAGCCCCACCCAGGATGACGAGCCCAGGTAATTATAGGCCGTTCCGGGCCTGATCGAGCCCACCCCCACGCCCGCGCAACTTCCGTCTCCGCCCCCAACCGCTACCGGCGTGCCTTGCTTCAAACCGGTCTCGCGGGCGGCGCGCGACACGACCGTTCCCAAGATGGCGGTGGATGGCAGCGCCTCCGGAAATTTCTCTCCGTCCAGCCCTGCCAAGCCGATGATTTTCTCCGACCAGCGGAATGTGTTGAGGTCGAAGGCATTGGTTCCGGTAGCATCCGAGTAATCCGTGGCCATGCGCCCGGTCAGGCAGCAGTTGATGTAATCCTTGGCGCACAGCGTCTTATAAGTGCGGGCGTAGATTTCCGGCTCATTGTCGCGGATCCACATCAACTTTTCCAGCGAGTAGGAGGCGCTGACGCGGTGGCCGGCGATGTCGTAGAAGCTCTTTTGATCGATTCCGGAGAGCACCTGCGCGGCTTGCCGGGTGGCCCTTTGGTCGCAGTAGAGCATGGAGGGACGCAGTGGATTGCCATCTCGGTCTACCGGCGTGCAGCCCATCATCTGCCCGCTGAGCGCCACCACGGCCACCTCCGATGCATCGGCCTTGGCCTCGATGAGCAGTTCCCGGGTGGAGCGGCATACCGCGCTCCACCAGTCCCGAGGCTCCTGTTCGGCCCAGTTTCCGTTGAAGAAGCGGGTGTCGTATGAGCAGGTGCGGCTGGCGACCAGACTGCCCTCGGTGGTGTACAACGTCGCCTTGTTGCCGCTGGTGCCCAAGTCGTGCGCCAAAAGGTATTTCGCCATTGGACGGGCTCCGCTGGTCACTTATAGCCAAACAGGTTGGCGCCGGTCCAACCGATCAGCCCAACCATCGCTCCGCCGATGGCGCCCCCGAGGACTGTCGCCAGAACCCGCGGCCCGGATTCCGCCGCGGCCCGCCGTCTGCCGCCGCGGCTGGTTTCGCACAACCCACATACCCACATGCCCGCGGCGATAGCCGTACCCATGTCCACCCATGGAGCCGCTCCGCGGAAGCCCTGATAGATCAAGCCGAATTGCTTGGAGCCTCCCTCCGGATGCGGAATCAACTCGGGGTTAATGCCAAAGCCCGGCAGCTTATGATTCATTACCCAAAAGGTGCCGACGATGAATGCAGCCGCCATCATGCCCCCAATCGGGCCGAAGTCTTCCACCAGCCTGCCCCAGCAGATAATCACGGTGAAAGCGACGCAGAAGGCTCCGAAGACGGTGGTAAGTATGCTGACCGGCGGCATGCCGATCGAGCCCGCATAGTGCGACATCATTTCATACATACTGGCTCCCGCGATTCGGCCGGCAGGCCGGCGCCGTTCCGGTTGAAACTCGGATGGTGCTTCTTCAGCTTCGCCGCCAGCACTCCGGCCAGCCCTCCGCCGATCAGGCAGCAGATCAGCGTGGGCAGGCACTGCGCAAACTCGGAATGGAAGCGCACCACCGCCCACACGATGCCGGAGGAACTGACCGCCCAACCCTGGTCGACCCAGATCCGGCCCGGCTCGTTCCAGATGATCCCGATCCAGTGGTTCATGTACCAGCAGATGCCGATCACAATTGTGGCGGCCAGCCAACCGCCCATAATGCCGTAGCTCTTCCACATCTCCGGCCAGACGCCAAAAACGAGCGCGCCGCAGATCGCGCCGCCCACCGCCGTCGAGAGAAGCCTCATTCCAGCCTCAACAGCGAAAGAGTCGCCGGAGATTCGGTCTTGGTGTTGACCTTGTCGGGCTCGATCACGGCATCGAAGTTCGACACCACCAGCATGCCATTCCAGACGATCGGTTCTCCGGGCTCGTTCAGAGCGCCATTGCGGCCGCCTAAGTCGCCGTTCTGGGCCAGCACGGAAATCACGCCGCCGGGAGTGACCTTGGCGATGGCGTTATTGGAAAAGTCGGCCACATAGATATTGTCGGCTTTGTCCACGCACATTCCATCCGTGCTCCGCATCTTGGCGGCGGTGGCCTTGGCGAGGAAACCCGGCAGCTTGGGATCGAGCGAGTAGTCGTGGTCCGTCCTGGCAAAGAGAGTGTTACCGGTGACGTTGCCCTTATCGTCGAAGGTCAGCTTGAGGATCTTGCCATCGCCGAAGTTGCCCACGAACAGGTTGCCCTTGCTATCGAAGACGATGCCATCGAGGCCATACTGCGCGTACTTGTTCTCGGTGACGAAGGTCGCCAGAAGGTTGGGGTCGTCCAAGGTGTTCTTCACCTGGATATCGCGGCCGTCCATGGGAAAACGATAGACGGCGCTGACCATGAGGCCGTCGGGCCGCTTGACCTTGGGCAGCTTGGATACGGAAACGTACACCTGACCGTTGCGGAGCCGCAGTCCGTTGGGGTGGCTGATCCCTTTGGCCACCACGATGGTCTCGGCCAGCTTGTCGCCATCGAGGCGCAGGCGCAGGATGCGGCCCTGGTTGATCTCGCCGTTGGGGCCGTTCCCGGACGCCCAGTTCTGATTGTCGACCACGAATAAATCACCCTGAGGGCCGAACTCCACTCCCATGGGACATGCCCTGCCGGTCTCGGCCAGGATGGGGCATTCAAACAGATCGCGGACCTTACGGTCCTTGCCGATCTTGACGAAGCGGGCGGGAACGCCGGGCTTGGTTGCACCTTTGGCGTAACTGGCAAAGTTGGGGCAGGCCAAAAGCAGATCGCCGTCTGGCGCGATCGCCATGCCGTCGGGTGTCACCGCGAAATCCGGCAGTTCGACAAACAACTGGGCCTTCTGAAGTCCGGTGGCGCTGCTTGGCGCGGGGCTTCGTCCGCAGCCGCCGAGCACCGCCGCAAGGGCCGCAAATCCAGCCATAACCAATATAGATTTTCTACTCATAATCCGCTCTCCGATTCACTCCGCGATCACTTCGTTCTCCTGGCCCCGGGTTTTTCGACGATGGCCGTGGCCCACAGAAACCCGGCAACAGCCTCGTTGGCGTTCACTGTTCTTGGATAGTCGATGTAGGCGGCGTAGCTCGCCTGGACGCAAAGCCCCTGGCAGGCGCTGTAGATGTCCACCAGCCCCCGGTCGTCGATCTTGGCGTTTTCGACGATGCCCCTATACCCTTTGGCGGCGACTGCGCCATACTCGGCCTGTTTCAGCAGCCCCAGTTCGATGCCGCGCTGAATCGAGTAGGTGAACATGGCGCTGCCCGAGTTGTCCGTCCAGTTATCGGCGCGGTCGCCTTTATCCACCACCTGGAACCATCGGCCGCTCTTGGGATCCTGGGTGCGTTTGAGACCGGCGGCCAGGCGGGTGTAAATGTCGAGCACTTCGCCCCGCTGGGGATGGTCCTTCGGCAGCACCGCAAGGGTCTCGGCCAGGACGAGTGCGTACCAACCAAGGCCCTCGCTCCAAACCTCGCTTGAGAGACCCGTCTTGGGATCGGCCCAGTGGGTTGGCTGGGACGGCCGGTGATCTCCAATCACCACCGGTAGCTCCGGTTTCTCGGCCCACGCGTGGTAGTAAAGGCCGCTCGTGCCCTTTAGTCCGTGGCGGGCAAATAAGACGATCTGTTTGGCCGCTTCGTTGAAGCAGTATTCGGCGTCGCCGATGGAGTGTCCGTAGCGGATCAGCGGCATCTGGCCCATGAAGACTCCGTCCACCCACATCTCCCCGGGCAGCGTCCGGCTGTGCCAGAAGCCGCCATCGGAATTTCGCGGAAACTTATCGAAGGCCCGGCGGACTTCGCCGGCGGCCGCGCGATAGCGCTCATCGTGAGTGCGCTCCCAGAGACCCACGACGATATTGCCGGGCATGGTGCTGTCGAGGCTTTCGAGGCTGACGCCCTTCAGCCTGCCCTTTTCATCTATGAACTGGTCCATTACGCGCTTGATGAAATCCCAGTACTTGGGATCGCCGGTCGAGCGCGCTACCATCTCGATGCCGTTCAGGGTGTACCCGGTCACGTACGACCAGTGCGCCAGGCGGTCCCGCGGCGTGCCGGGGTTGCGGCTCATGATGCTGTCGGCAATGGCGACAGCCCAGGATTTTGGGGCGGCCGCGGGGGCTGCGGGCTGGGCCCCAAGAGCCATTGAAGCCAGTGCCATTATTGCGCCGCTAGCACGCAGCGTCGTGATCACGCGAACGGACCTCCAAAGGGGCCAGACTGTAATACTGTGATGCTGTAATTATAGGATTAAACCATTAAGACCCGATTGTATGGGCCGTCTCCAGGGTTGTCAAGCCAAGGCGGTGAATGAAAGTGAAGCCGGGCCGTGGCGCACGCACTCTTGCGTGCCGCGTCGAGTCTCAACTCGACGCTCCTGCGATCTGAGACGGCGGGAGCACGGGTTGGCAGAGTGCGCCGGCGACGACGGCGAGGCGCTGAAACAGCGGCTCGTCGATCCGGACTTTCAGCACTTCGGCAATCCCCTGCGTCCAGCCGTGGAGGAAATACAGCCAGCCGTCCTCGACTCGCACTTGGCGGGTTTCGCGCTGCGCCAGAGCCTGGTGCAGAAACTGAAGTTCGCCGCGATAGTTCAGTTCCCAGGCGACGCCACCGATGGGAAACAGCCCCCCGCCGGTGATGGGCGAGCCTGGAAGATCCTTCCCCATCCCGGTGGCGTTGATCACCAGCGAGGCCGGCGGCAATTGGCCCATCGACTCGTCGTTGACATCCGGGAGAACGTTGCAGTGGTACTCGAACTCGATATCCGTGTGCAGCCCGGCAACCATCCGCTTGAGGCACTCCAGCCGGCCCGCGGAGCGGTTCACGACGATCATACGCCGCGGCCGGTCGGCGCGGTCCCGCTTTTGGGCGAGATGCAAGGCGATTGCGGTGGTCGATCCTCCCGCTCCGAAGCAGAGCACGTGCGCGCCGGTCCTCCCGAAATAGCCTTGGCCCAACAGCGAGTCGAGGCTCAGCCCGGCAGTGACCGGATCCTTGGCATGACCGGCCAACAACGCTCCATCCTTGGATATGCTGGATACCTCGGCGCAGGTGACCGCAAAGGGGTCGAGGTAGTCGAACATATCGCGGGCGGCTTCGAGCAGATTGACCTTGTGGGTGGTCACGAGGGCGCCCAGCGAGAGGGGATCGTACTTGATCTGCGCCACCGCGCGCCGGTAGTTCCGGGGGTCGTCGTGGAGCTCTAAATCGACGCCTTCAATGACGACCTCTTCACGGCCGAGCTCCTTCATCCACAGGGGAAATACCTGCATGATGGACGATTTGGCGGTGGTGACGCCGAGAAAGTACATCGTGGGCCTGGTCTTGGTGACGGGTGGCGGCAGCCAATTCATGTTGTCGATGACCTGGTATCCTGCATCCCCGCTCACGACCCGCTTGCGGAAGCCTTGACGCTCGATGGTGCCGTAATCGTGCCCGGCTTCGGCCGGGTAAGTGAACAACGTCGCCAGATCCTCTTCATCGCCGGTATTGATGGAACGGTGGGCCCAGCCGGGCGCCACATACACGGCGCGGCCGGGAAGCAGTTCCTCAATGCGCCAGTCCCCTTGCAAATTCTCCATGAGGAGCAATCCGCATCCCTTGATGCAGTAATAGGTTTCCGCCGTATCGACGACCGAATGGAAGTGCCCTTTGGTCATGAAATACTCGCCACCCACACGGCCCGGATGGACCACCGAGAGCCCGGTCCGCAGCTCGCCGGCGACCTCAGGCCGCGAGATCTCGTAGACCTCGTAGACAGTTGGGTCGCCGGATTCGATCAGGCGCCGGCAGGCGTCGAAATCCGAATACTGCCCGCGCAGCGAGGAAAGGCGCCGCTCGATGTGCTGGTCGTACCGCGACAGGCGGCTTTCTTCCAGCAGGATGTCGAAGGCAAATGGCAAGTTCAAGGTTCGTCCTGTAATGCTATAATCACAGGATTAAACGGTAGCAGCCTGCGAATCCTCCTGTCAATGCGGCGGGGTACGCGGCCCGGGACTCCAGGCGCAAAGGGGGCGGCGAGAATGGAAGCGATGCCTGCAAGGGAAACGGCAAGCGCTCCAAGCGTGTCATTCGACGGCGCGGGAGTGATCCAGCAGCGAGACCCGGTCCCGTACTATTTCCAGCTCAGCACCTACATTGCCGCCAGGGTGAAATCCGGCGATTGGCGGCCAGGCCAGTTCCTTCCGAGCGAGCAGGAGATGTGCGGCACACTCGGCATCAGCCGCACCGTGGTTCGGCAGGCGCTGGTGGACCTGGAGCGCAAGGGATTGGTGGTCAAGCAGAACGGCAAGCGGACCAAGGTGGCGTCGCCGAAGTACGAGGGCGGCCTGATGCAGAACCTTCAGGGGTTCCAACAGGACGTTGCCGCACACGGGCGGAAGACGTCCACCAAGGTTCTGAATTTCGAGGTCGTGCCGGCGGACGTCGAAGTCGCCGAGGCCCTGAAGATCGCGCCCGGCGCTCCCGTCCTGATGCTGAACCGCCTGAGATTCCTCGATGGCGAGCCGCAAGCGCTGGTGGTTTCCTATTTGCCGGAAAGACTGTGCGCCTCGCTCTCCCGCGAGGACCTCGCCAGCCGGTCGCTCCACGAGATACTGGCACTCAATTACGGCTTGAGAATCGCCCGCGGTTTCCGCACTATCGAGGCGATCGGGCTGGACCGGGCCGACGCCAGGCTGCTCCGGTTCAAGACAGGCGGCCCGGCCCTGCTGCTGAAAAGCATCGGCCTGCTCGCGGATGGCACGCCTCTCGAGTACTTCGTCGCGAAACACCGGGGCGACCACACCAAGTTCTACGCACAGCTTGTCCAGGCGGAATGATCTGGCCCGTCGTTCCCCCATAACTGTACCAACCGCGACCGTAAGGGAGCGGTTGCCGTCGATGGAACCGTTATTTGCATGACAGGCTATCGGTGATATTCTGAGTTCTCCGGCCGGCAGGGAGCGGCGCAAGGCGTCTCTATGAAAGCGGTGGTCAAATTCGCCCGCGGAGAGGGCAACGTGGGGATCCTGGATGTCGAAGAGCCCGTCTGCGGCCCAGGCCAGGTCAAAGTGGAGGTGGCTTTCTGCGGGGTGTGCGGCACCGACCTCCACGTTTTGCACGACACCTTCCGCAGCTGCCCCCCGGTGATCATGGGGCACGAAGCCTCCGGCAAAGTGGTGGAAGTGGGAGCCGTGGCAGCCGGGGTTTCGATCGGCGACCGCGTGACCATTCTGGGCGCCACGGCGGTGACGTGCGGCCAGTGCCGGTATTGCCGCTCGGGCAACTTCATGTTTTGCGCCAACCGGCGCGGCATGGGGCATGGCGTGAACGGCGCCTTCGCGCGCTACCTGGTGGTCCGGCCGGATCAGGTCTACCGGGTTCCGGAGGACTTCCCTCTGGAGGAAGCGGCTCTCAGCGAGCCGTTCGCGGCCGCGGTCCAGGCCGTCACGGAAGTGACCCAGGTGCGGATCGGCGATACCGTGCTGATCTCCGGGCCGGGTCCCATTGGCCTGCTGTGCCTCAAGCTGCTGGTGGCCGAGGGCGTCAAAACCATCGTAGCCGGCGCCGCCGCGGATGCCGAACGCCTGGAGGCTGCCCGCCTGATGGGCGCGGCCGCAACCATCGACATCGGCTCGCGCAACCTGACGGAGGCCATACGCGAGGAAACCGGCGGCGCGGGCGTGGACGCCGCATTCGAATGCGCCGGCCATCCGGTTTCCGTGCGCAATTGCCTGGAGGCCCTGCGGCCCATGGGACATTACACCCAGGTGGCCATCTGCGGGCGCGAGATCCCCTTCCCCATCGATTTCATTTTCTATAAGCAGCTCACCCTGACCGGGACGGTGTGCTACACGGCCCGCACCTGGGATCGCGTGATGAAAATCTTCGCCGAGGGCCGGATCCGCCTGAACGACCTGATCACTGCCCGGCTACCCATCTCCCAGTGGCGCCAGGCCTTCGATCTGTGCGAGCGGAAGCAGGCCTTGAAGGTTCTCCTCCATCCCGAAACCTGAGCCGCCATGGCGCTGATCGTCCTCGCAATCTCCATCGCCATCCTGCTGGCGCTCATCACCTGGGCCAAACTGAACCCGCTTCTGGCGCTATTGGTGACCGCCTTCTGCGCCGGGGTCCTCAACGGCATGAGCGCGGACGCCGCGTTGAAGTCCATCCTCAAAGGGTTCGGCGATACGCTCGGCAGCCTGGCTCTGATGATTTTGTTCGGGGCCATGCTGGGCAAGCTCATCGAAGAAAGCGGCGCG
This sequence comes from Bryobacteraceae bacterium, assembly GCA_052148435.1. Taxonomy (GTDB): domain Bacteria; phylum Acidobacteriota; class Terriglobia; order Bryobacterales; family Bryobacteraceae; genus JBEKYD01. Next base: position 67,275 of record JBKQIF010000151.1, on the reverse strand, counting down.
GCCCACACCATTACCGGCGCGCTCATCGCCGCCATGGGGCGCAACCGCATTCAGTGGGCGGTGCTGATCGTCGCATTTCTGATCGGCCTGCCCATGTTTTACAACGCCGCGTTCCTGGTTCTGATTCCGCTCATCTACACGCTGGCCACCGAGACCGGGCTGCCTCTGGTCTGGCTGGGGATGCCCATGGCGGCCGCGCTCTCGATTGTGCATGGCATGCTGCCACCGCATCCCGGGCCGGCGGCCATCGCGGTCGCGTTCCACGCCGATGCGGGCCGGACGCTGCTCTACGGCCTCCCCATCGCGGCTATCGGGGCGATCGTCGCCGGGCCGCTGTGGGCCACGTTCTTCCGCGGGTTGCGGACGAAGCCGCCCGCCAATTTGCACGTGGAACGCAAATTTGAGAGCGGGAGCTTGCCGGGCTTCCTGGTGAGCATGACGACCGTTCTGTTCCCGGTGGCGCTCATGATCGCCGGCTCCATCGTGGCCCTGGCGGTGCGGCGCGATAACCTCCTGACAGTCTCCATGCGCTTCCTCAGCGACCCGAATGTGGCCCTCTTCCTGGCCGTGGCCCTTGGCTGTTACACCCTGGGCCTGCGCCGCGGCCGCACCGTGGGAGCGCTCATGAAAGACGCCGACGCCGCCGTTTCCGGGGTAGCCGTGGTGCTGTTCATCATCGCCGCCGGCGGCGCGCTGAAGCAGGTGCTGCTCGATGCCGGAACCGGCGAAAGCGTGAAACACCTCACCGCCGGCATGTCCCTCTCGCCCATCGTGCTGGCCTGGGCGACGGCCGTGCTGCTCCGCGGCGCCACCGGTTCGGCCACCGTCGCTGCCATCACCGCGGCCGGCATCGTGGTTCCCATGGTCCCATCCAGCGGCGTGCGGCCCGAGTTGCTGGTCCTGGCCATCGGCGCGGGCAGCGTATCGCTTTCGCATTTCAGCGACAGCGGGTTCTGGATGTTCAAGGAATATTTCAATCTGAGCATTCGCGAGACCCTGTCCACCTGGACCATGCTCGAGATCCTGATCGCCCTGGTGGGCCTGGCCGGAGTGCTCCTGGAACATGCCCTGCTCGGTCCGCCATAAACCAGTATGAAACCGCGACTTTTCGCAATCCCCAAATATTACCCGGAGCGCGGTTGATGCGCCCGGTGCGAACCGCCATCGTCGGATGCGGCAAGGTGGGGCACATCCACGCCCGCGCCCTGTACGGCCTGGCGGAATCGCAGCTGGTGGCCGTGTGCGACGAGCAGGGCGGCCGCGCCCGAGCCTTCGCCGCCCAGTATGGCGCGCTTCCGTTCGAAGATCCCGCCGCGATGCTGGCCCAGGCCGGCGTCGAGGCCGTGTGCATCTGCACGCCGCATCCGGCGCATCGCCATCCCGCCGTTCTGGCCGCCCGGGCCGGCGTCCACGTGCTGGTCGAGAAGCCCATGGCCGCGAGCCTGGCGGATTGCGACGCCATGATCGCGGCCGCCCGCGAAGCAAACGTCAGGCTGGGGGCGATCAGCCAGCGGCGCTTCTACGAGCCCGTCATGCGCCTCAAGGCGGCCATCGACGCGGGCAAGATCGGAACGCCGGTGCTGGGCACGGTGCTCATGCTGAGCTGGCGCGACGAAGCGTATTACCGCTCCGATCCGTGGCGCGGGCGCTGGGACACCGAAGGCGGCGGCGTTTTGGTAAACCAGGCCCCCCACCACCTGGACCTGTTGCGCTGGTTCATGGGACCCATCCGGCAAATCACCGGCGCCTGCGCCAACCTGAACCATCCTTATATAGAGGTGGAAGACACCGCGCTCGCCATCGTCCGCTTTCGCAATGGCGGCCTGGGTTCGATCCTCACCAGCCTGAGCCAGCGGCCGGGCATCTACACCAAGCTGCACGTGCACGGGTCGAACGGCGCTTCGGTGGGCGTCGAAACCGATACCGGCGCCACCTTCGTGGCTGGCATGACGGGCGTCCTCGATCCGCCGCTGAACGACCTCTGGACGGTTCCCGGCGAAGAGCCGCTGCTGAGCCGGTTCCAGGCCGACGACCGCAGCCGTTTCGGCGAGGTGGATCCCACCTTTCACTACCACGCCTTGCAGATTCAGGACTTTCTGCGCGCCATCCGGGAAGACCGGGAGCCGCTGGTGACCGCAGCCGACGGCCGCGCCGTGGTCGAGATATTCGCCGCCATCTATCGTTCCAGCCAGACCGGCCAGCCCGTCGATTTCCCGGTTTGACGTGCTGTGAAATAGTCAAATTATAGCCACAGATGAACACAGATAAACACAGATAAATTCCTTCTTCCACGGCCTCCAAGGGAGCGGTTGATACAGTGACTACAGAATGCGCCCTTATTTCACCCGGTTGCCGGCGATATAGACCGCGTCGATGGTTCTGGTGTTCCTGATGTCGTCGAGCGGGTTGCGGTCGAGCACGATCAGGTCGGCCCATTTCGAGCGTTCCAGCGTACCGAGGTCCTTCGCCCCCAGAAACTCCGCCGCGTTGCGCGTGGCCGCGGTGAGAACCTGCATCGGCGTCAGCCCGGCTTCCACCATAAGTTCCATTTCCCAGTGCTCGAAATAGCCGGGGAAGCGCCCGGGGGGTCCCGTATCCGTGCCGAAACCGTATTTCACGCCCGCATCGACGAGCGCTTTGAGGTTCTTCTCGGCGGTATCGAGAAAGGCCGGGTATTCTTTGAAATGGGCGCCGGATGAAATCGCCCGCTGATATGCCGGACTGCCAAGCGTCTGCAGGACCGCCGGCGACACGCCGCGCGCAAAAAATGGATCGCTTAAGAACGGGGCGGGGCTGGCGTAGATAAACATGGACGCCTCGCGCGAGAGCGTCGCCGCCATCTGCCAGGTGCCGTGCTTCTTCATGCTCTCGATCAGCGTCTGGTCGATTGGCCTGTCGCGCACGCTGTGGGCCAAGCCGTCCACGCCGTAATCGGTCAACTGCTTCGCGTCCCGCAGATAGAAAATGTGGGCCGTCACCCGCAGGTGGCGCCGATGCGCGTCATCGATAATGGCTTTGGCGATCGGATAGGGCATCTTCGGCAATCTGCCCAGTTCATCGTCCATCCAGAGCTTGACGATGTCCACCTTCTTGCGCGCCTGCGCCGCCATCGCCGCTTCCACTTCACCGGCACTGGACACGCCCTGGTTCACTCCCGCGATGCCGCCGTACCCGCCCTTGAAGATGAAACCCTGGCCGGCCGTGAAGACCCGCGTCATTGATGGCCTTCCGGCGCGCTGCCGGTCGCGGATCTCGAAGATAAAGTCCTGGTCGGTGCCCATGCTCAGCATGGCCGTAACGCCGTAAGACGCATAGGTCTTGAGGTTCTTCTCGACGTTTTCCCGCGTGAAGAACCTGGCATCCTGCGTCAGGTCGACGGTGTTGCCTAAGTGCCCGTGCAGATTGATGATCCCGGGCATCACATACTTGCCGGCCAGGTCGACCGTCTCAGCCCCGGACGGAGCCTGGAGCTGCGCCGCCGGGCCCACCCAGACGATACGGCCGGCGTCGAGAATCATGGCGGCGCCGGCGAGGGGCGGGCGGCCGGAGCCGTCGATCAAGGTGAAGTTCTTCAGGACCTTGATCTCGCCGCGAAGCAGGGAAGCGCCGAGCAGCAGTGCCACCAGACACGCAGTTTTACTTCGTTCTTGTGCGAGCATCTTCGAGAATCCGTTTGGCGCGCGCCGGATTGAAAACTCCGCAAGAGCAGAAGCGCGACAGATAAGTCACTGCCTCCGCCGGGGTTCGCCGCCCTTCTTTCACCCAATCCACCATCTTCTTGGCAAACGAGGAACTCACCATCCCGTGCCCGCACATGGTCGAAAGCTTCAGCACGTCTTCATTGGGAAGGTGCCCGGTCTTGCCTTCAAACCCCAGCGAGTAACCCACGCTGTGCCGGCAAATACCGGCCGCGTGACAGCACTGTTCGGCGCCCTCGATGGAGGTCGAGATATTCACGCTCAGGCCCAGGTCCGCGGCTTTGACGCTTTTCAAGAAATCCTCCGCCGCCACCCGGTTGTCGAAAACCGCGGCCGCCGTCGTGGGAGTGTCGAAGCCGTCGATCACGGCTTGAAAATCCGGCTGCGCATCCCGCTTCCAGTGCGACAGAGGGTTCATCGATTTCGACGGGCGCAGCGCGCCGCCATGCCTTGCGTCACCCAGGTTCACCGGCTGGAACGGCAGCGCCATCTCCAAAAACCTGCGCAGCTTGGGGACCGAATTTTCATCGTTCTTCCCACGGCTGCAGATAGCGAAAACAATGTAATCGTCGCGGAAACTGTCCGCGTCTCCGTACCGATGTAAAGTATTGGTCATCTCGTCGCTACCTCCGCTTAACTCACCGGCGCGCTATTGGTGATCCGGCCGAGGCCCGTATTGGTCTTGGCCCGCTCCAGCTTGTATCCCAGACGTTCCAGAATGGGCGCCACCGTCCGGTCTTCCCCGTCCGGGTCGCACTGCGTTCCCACTCCCAGCGCCACCACCGTCTCCAGTCTTTTCTCGACATCCCACACCAGCCGGATAATCTCCTCGGTGCGCCCGACCGGAACCTTGACCTCGAGAATCGCCGACAGCACCTTTTCATTCAGGATGTCCTCGCGGATGGTGCCGGTGGAAACATCGGACATCAGCGACGTGATGGGGTTTTTCTTTTCGAACGCGACTCCCGCGCGCGCCAGCTCCCAAGCCATCTCCTGGATCTCACGCAGCCACACGCCCACCCCCGGCCGGCCGAATTCGATCGTGAATCCGACCTCGCCCACCTTCACCCGGCCGCTGATGTCGTTGGTCTTCACCTCTTCGGTCCCGCGCCCTTCCACGCCGGTCGATTCGTGCGGCACCCGCGGGTCGGAAAACGCCCGCCGCACCACTCTCGGCCAGGCGAGATCTTCGGGCGCAAACGCCGCCGTCGGGCAGACGTCCGGTTCGGGGTCGAAACGCAGGCGCATCATCTTAAATACTTTCCGCATGGTCCGCACCAGCGTCGGATTCAGATGCTCCTGGCTCAGACCGTTGTAACAGGCATAGCACTCCACGCATTCGTCGCGGTTCACGGTGGCGCGCTCGATAGCGGGATCGATGTAGATCGCGCCCATGGGACAAACGTAGGTGCAGTTGCCACAAGCCACGCACTTAGCGGGGTCGATTCTCATACCGGTGTGCTCCCCGAAGTCTTGTGTTCTCCGGCAGGATGCCCGGCAGCCGGCCGCCGGGGGTCGATGCGGCTGACAAGTAACGCCGAGAACAGGCACAATCCACTGGCCAGGAGGAACGGCGAAGTCCATCCAAAAATCGTAGCCAGGTAGCCGACCATTACGGCGGACACAGCCCCGCCGATATTACCCCAGGTATTCATCACCGAAGAAACCGAGCCGCTGAAGTCGCCGCCGATGTCGATGCAGATGGCCCAGGATACCGAGACGGTGAGTTCCAGCCCCGCCAGCGCGATAGTCAGACAAACCATCGCCGCAATGGCGCTGGCCGCCAGAACGCCCGGTAACAGAGCGACCCCCGCAATCGCGAAGCCGCAGATCGAAACCGTCAGCCGGCCGCGGCGCAGGTCGTTCCACTGGTGGGCTAATCGGTCCGATAACAATCCGCCCACCACATTAGTCACAGTTGCCGCCAGCAGAGGCAGGCTCGCCAACCCCATTCCGAGCCGGGTGAAGTGGCGCGCTTCCCGCAAATATGTGGGAAACCAGGCCAGATACAACCACAGCACCCAGCCATAACAGCAATAGATCGTGCTCAGATACCACAAATCGCGGCTGCGTAAAATCAGCCCCCAGGGCACGGCGGGCCGCGCGGCAGAGGGAGGGCGCGAGCCCCCGGGACCCAGGATCGTCAGCTCTTCGGCGTTGATTCCGGCGTGTTCGCGCGGATAATCGCGATAATACGCGTACCACACCACCGCCCAAACGATTCCCACCGCGCCAAAAATGTAGAAGACCGGCCTCCAGCCGGACAACGCGGTCAGCGTCACCACCAGGGCCGGAGCTAAAGCCGCGCCCAGCCGGGAGCCGGAATGCTGGAATCCTTGTCCGAACGCGCGCCGCCTGACCGGCAGCCAGCGCACCAGCGCGCGCGAACCGGCCGGGAACGCGGCCGCTTCGCCCATGCCAAACAGAAACCGCGTGGTGGCCAACGAAAAGGCGCTTAACGTGAACCCCGTGGCCGCGGTGAAAACCGACCACCACGCCATGGCGGCAGCCAGAACGATGCGCGGACCGAAACGGTCGGCCATCCAGCCGCCGGGCACTTGAAACAGAGCGTAGGACCAGTTGAACGCCGAGACGGCCCAGCCCATGGAGATCTTATTCACGTGGAATTCGCGCATGATGGCGGGGGCCACGGCGCCGATAGCGCCACGTTCCATGTACATCATGAAAGCCATCAGACAAGTCAGGCCCAATACGCGATAGCGCACCCGGGTCGCGGGAGGAGGTTTGGCCGGACCGGCCGGCGCCTTGAGAGGCAGTTCGGAACTTTGCCGAAGATTGATCATAGGACCATCGCCATATAGGCCGGGCGCCCTCGGTGCGCGTGCGACCCAGGGTCCATCAGTGCTTAATCTCTCGCATCTTGAGGTTCTTAAACTCGATCGGGAATTTCATATATTGCAGCCGGATTCGGCCATCGGAGAACTGCGCGTCGTGAATATCCAGCGTTTTGATTCCGTTCAGGACAACCACCAGGTGGTCGCCGTCGGCGGTAATCTCGTAGTGGTTCCACTGGTCCGCAATGAACTTGTACTCCTTGTCGGTCTTGCCCGCGCCTACGATCGAGCCGGTGTTATAACCCGCCGGCTGGTCCTTCCAGATCTGCACCTCGTAGCCCAGTTTGCCCACGGGAGAGCGGACAAACACGCCGCTGTTGGTGTCCTCGGCGGTCCTGAAATCCACCGAAAGGACCAGGTCCTTATAGTCCTGCGCCGACGTCAGGTAGCCGGCAACGGGTCCGCACGGTGAGAGGATTCCATCGATGACCTCCCAGTGGGAACCGCCGGCCGGGACGTCGGCCAACCCCGGTTGGGTCGCGCAGGGCCGCGGATTGGAGCCTTGGGCCGGCGCACCGCCGGCTCGCGCCGGGCCTTTCGCCTGCTTCGGAGCGCCAGTCCCCGGGGCGCCGGCCGGCCGGGGGCCGGTCCACGGAACAGCCGTATCCCAGCCATTAAGGGTCTTGCCGTCGAACAGGAGCACCCAACCCTGAGCTTTCTCCTGGGGAGTCAGAACATTGTCCGCACCGAACAGACCCGCTGTCATCATCAGCGTCAAGCCAACCGAACTTACGTATGGTTTCATATATGTCTTGCTTTCCAGACTGCTCCGTCTGAAACGTCCCCCCAGCCAAGTGGGTACGTCTCGAATTTGGAAACGATGCGATCTTCGCTCTCCGCCAACACTCGCAAGGGCGCGCCGCGCCTTACCACGGCATCCGGCGCTTGGTGGACTTACGGCCGATTTCGGCAGTCTCCTGGCTAGCTGCCATACAGCATCAGGAGCCCTCTTGGAGGGCTCTCCAGTTCTTCGATTCGCGCGCCCCGCCCGTCAGAAACTATACTTCAGCGCGACTTGCAGTTGCCGCATGGTCCTGGCGCTGGTCACGATGCCGAATACGGACGGAGACCGCGGATCGTTAGGCGGTACATTCCAGTTGGGATGGTTGACTGAGTTGAAGGCCTCAAACCGGACTGTTAGCGCGTGGCTCTCCTTGATATGGATGAGCTTCACCAGCGACGCATCGAAGTTCGCGACTCCCGGCGTGATCAGCACGTTTCTTCCCTCATCACCCGGTAGATAGGACAGGGTCGGACTGGTGAAATTGAACGCCGCCGCATTAAAATAATTACTCGCGGAGCGGTTCGCCGGGACCGGACTGATTCCCGTGACCTCCGGGTAATCATTTAGGTTGCCGATGTTGGTGGTATCGCCCAACGTTGAGCCCTGTTCCGGCGTGCCATCCGTCAGCGTGAGGATGCCTCCGAGCTGCCAGCCGCCCAGGATCGCGCCGGGAGCGCCGGTCCCGAGTAAACCCGTGCCTCGCCCGATCGGCAAGTTATACACGTAGGAAGCCACAAACCGCCGCCCCTCGTCGAATTGCGAAAGCCCACGCATGGTGTTCAGCGTGTAGCTGTTATTCGGCCAAAGGGTATCGCCGGAATTGGTGCGCGTCGCGCTGCCCTCGTCGATGGCCTTCGACCAGGTGAACGCAACCGTGTAGGCGAGGCCCTTGACCGGCGTCTGCGTCAGTTTCCAATTGAGGGCGTGGTAGTTGGAGTTGTCCACGCCCGCCACTTCCTGTAGATTGCCGTACAACGGCCAGGGACGGCGCGACGCGGTGCTGCTATGGTCGTTCGGTCCGCTCGGAAGGATCGCCTGGTTGAGGACCTGGTAGCGGTCCAGGTGGTGTCCTTCATTCCCCAGGTATCCGACCTCCATCACGATGTGGTGCGACAATTCGCGCTGCACGTTCAACAGAAACTGCTCGACATACGGCGTACGGTTGTTCTGGTCGGTGGCCTGGACCTGCGGCGCCGCCAGGCACACCCCGCCAAAACCCGGGCAATTGGGACTCCCCGACTCCGTAGCCCACGGCGAAGAGAGATAGGTAGTCCGATTGTTGACAGGGATCACGTATCCGTCTTTGGCAGCCAGGTTACGGGCCATATCGAAAACGATGTTGGTGATATCCTGCACGTAGAACATCCCGGCGCCGGCCCGCACGCTCCAGTGTTGCGCCGGGTTGTAGGCCAGACCGATGCGCGGCCCCCAATTGCGGTCGCTGGGGTTGACCAGGCCTCGCCCCATCGCGTTGCTGACTTGCGTCGCCTGCCCTTGCCCAAATTCCCACGTGCTGTTGGGGTAGAAGCTCCCGGTTCCCGGTTTGGTGAAGACCGGTGCCGCCGCGCCGGGAATCAGATAAGCCCCGGCCGGACCCACGCCCGTGTCAAACACCTGGATGTTCATCATGTCATTGTACTTGTCCACCCATGGGCGCTCGTTTTCGTAGCGTAAACCGAGGTTCAGCGTAAGCCGGTGGCTGACTTTCCAGTCGTCCTGGACGTAACCCGCAAAGAAAGTGGTGCGCATCATCGCGTTGGCTTCGCCAAGTGCACGGTAGGCCTGGTAAGGCAGGCCGACCATGAAATCGGCAAAGATGAATCCGCTCGATGCGCAACTGGCCGGATTGCAGGTGGACTGGCCGTCGAAATCGAATTCGCCATCGGTCTTCTGGTTACCGTACTGGTCGTAGCGCTGGCGGCGAAGGTCGCCTCCTATTTTGATGCTGTGGTCGCCTTTGAGAATCGAGATGGTATCGGTCCCCTGGAAGTTATTGTCCCGGGTAATCCATGGAGTGACCCCGCCGTAGCTGGTCAAGCCTTCCCCAAGGCCGATCGCCGGGATGCCGTATGCCAACGGGCTGGGAGCTGCCAGGCCAGTGATCCCGAGCGTGGCCTGCACGTTGGTTGTGTTGGCGTAGTCGCCGGTCAGATTGTTTTCAAACTCATTCCAGGAGAACCGGGCTTCGTTCACCATGGCGGCGCTCAGAATGCGCGTGTTGGCCAGCACACCCTGGCGAACTATAGTCCCGGTAATCGTGTTTCCGCCGTAAAAAGCCCCGGCGGCCTCTTGCAAATCGTTGCCCCAACTGAAGCGGCCGAACCAGGTCGACTTGGCGTTCTCGACCCAGTCGATTCGCTGGTTGAACTGGGTGGAGTCGGTGGGCGACAGTGCGTTGCGATGGTAATTGCGCGCGTTCAGGGTGTCGCCGGGGATGGTCGTGCTCGGGTAGTACTTGAGCAGTGCCAGCGTTTGCGGGCTGATCTCCGAACCGGGGATTATGTTTCCCGGAAACGGGCTGGCGGTGCCCGCGCCCGAAGCGTTGTAGACCCGCGTCAGGGGATCGTAAATGATCTGGCTGATTTGCGAGAAGTTGCCGGCGCGCATCAGGTCGGTAGCTACCGGATTAGTCTCCTGGTAAGTGGTCCGGTCGCCCAGCGCTTCGAAATTCGACATGAAGAAGAGCCGGTTCTTGGCATTGAATACCTTCGGGATCGAGGTCGGCCCCGACAACGTGAAGCCGTAATCGTTGCGCCGGAACGGATTCTTCGAGCCTATAAGCTCCCATTGTTTGGCGTCCAAATCGCTATTCCGCAAGAACTCGAAAGCCGCCAGGTGGTAGGCGTTGGCCCCAGGCAAGGTATTGACGTTGATCTGAGAGGCTCCCCGCCCGAACTCGGCTGAGTAAACACCCGTCAGCACCTTGAATTCCTGAATGGCATCCACCGATGGATGGATGATGTAGGAATTCCAGTTGGGGTCGGTGTTCTCCACGCCATCGAGCGTATAGTGGTTGTATTCCAGGCGCTGCCCGGCCACCGAAATCGCCGTGGCGGAGCGCACGCCGCCCTGCAAGCCCCCGCCCCCGCCGCCGGTCATTTCCCCCACCGCGTTGGAGCTCAACATCACCAGACTCAGATAGTCGCGCCCGTTGAGGGGGAGATTCACGATTTGCGTCGATTCGATGACGCTGCCGATCGCGACCGATTCGGTATTGAGCAGCGGCGCTCCGCCGGTGACCTCTACCTGCTGGGTGATCTCGCCGAGTTCCAGCCGGAAATCGATACGCGCCACATCGCCGACGTGTACCTCCACTTCCGACTGCGTGGTCACCTTGAATCCGGATTTCTCGGCGCGGACTGCATAAGTGCCAGGCACCAGATAAGGAATGGAATAAACGCCCGAGTCGTTGCTGTTCGCACTACGAGCTTGTTGTGTTGCGGCATTCGTCACCCTAACCTGGGTGCCCGCGATGATCGCGCCGCTGGCATCGGTGACTGTCCCCGTGATTTCACCGAATTGTTGCCCGCAGAGCCGGAAAACAGGTAACGCAATGAGAAGAAGAACGCTCAACCGTCGTAACATTTCCTACCTACCTTCCTTCCACCGTGTCCCATGATCGACGGTAAACGGTTGCAGACCGTACTCAACAGCCGCTTGCTGCCGTTTGGGGATTTATTCGGAATTTCGGTTCTAGGCCACCCAATTGTTTTGAACAACCCAATTAACGATATCGTGTACTGATCTGTTGCCAAAAGCAAGGACAAAAGCAATCTGAAATCCGAGATTTTTCAACAAGATCGACCTCCCCAGTCGCCTTTCCCGGGGAAAGGATGAAAAAAACGCTCCAATGGAGGCGGTTGGATGTATAATCGGCACCGCCAGGGGGCCAAAGAGGAAATTCTGAGTTAAGATTCGACTCCGCGGGGGGAGATGAAACGTGGATACCAAAAGAAGAGAGTTTATCGGCGCCGGTTTGGGTGTTGGGTGGCTGGGCGCGCGCTCGGCTTTCGCCCGGGAGTCCCAGTCGGGCGCTGCGGCCGCCGCCGGTGAACGGCGACGCGGCGCGGTGGGTGTTCCTCATCGTAAGGTGAAGACAACCGTGCTGTTCCGGTCGCCAGGCATGTACCCCAACGGGCTTGCCGTAGCACCCGAAGGCTTGTGGATCGCTCAGCAAAAGATTTCGGCCCAGCAGGCCGCCCTGTGGAACGAGCCGGTGCCGAAAGACCGGAACGAAGCCGCCTGGCTTGTCGACTGGAATGGCAAGCTGCTGAAGACGGTGACGACCCAGTCCCGGAACACCAGCGGAATGGCCTACGGCGATGGGTGCGTCTGGATGGGTGCGAATACGGAACCACAGGGCTTTTTCCAGACGGATATGGACTCCAAAACCGTCGGCCATCGTCAGATTCCGCTCGGGCCCGTAAACGATGGGGGCGGCTGTCACGGGGCCCAGTGGCACGAAGGCAAGCTGTGGATCGTGGCGAACCGGATCGCCGGGCTTCTGCGCGTAGATCCCAAGACCTGGGAGCCGGAGTTCCTGATCCCGATCCACCACCCACCGGAAATGCCGCGGTGGCACGACATGACGTTCGATCGGGACGGCGCCATCTGGCAGGTGACCGGAAACGACAGCCAAAGCTTTGCCGAAGGCCGGCCCGCCTTGGTCAAGTACGACGCGGGAACCGGCCGCGTGCTCGAAACCGCGGAGTTTCTCCCCGGCTCCGCGGACCCGCACGGACTGGAATTTCACGACGGAGCCCTTATCAGTTGCGACGCCGGCGTGCACCCTGGCTGGAAGGACCGCGATAGCCCGTCGAGCGGAGCTATCTTCCGCATCGATTTTGTTTAAGTGGCGCACGCACTCGTGCGTGCCGCGTCGAGTCTCTACTCGGCGCTTTCTGCGCCCTGTGGCAGCCGGCGGAAGAAGTGAAGAGGACCTAAAAACCCTCTTTTTTATCCACCACGTTGAGCAATGGAAGTCCGGCGCCGAACCGCCTGATGTTCTCTCCCACGATGTGGTCCAGGCGCGCCTGTAAGTTGTCGGATCCCCCGGAACTGTGGGGCGTGATCACGACGTTCGGAAACTTCCAGAGGGGGTCGCCCTTGGGCAGCGGCTCAGGGTCGGTCACATCCAGGCCCGCTCCGGCCAACCGCCCGCTGTCGAGCGCCTTGACCAGCCCTGCGTGGCTATAGATCGCCCCGCGCGACATGGCGATGAAATACGAGCCTTGTTTCATCAGGTCGAATTCGTGGGGGCCCATCATTCCCTCGCTCTTCTTGGTGTGCGGAACCGAGATGAAGACGACATTAGCCTCGGGCAGCACCGAATCGAGCATGTCCGGGGGCACGACGCGCTGCACCGTGTTGCCCGTTGGAATATCGCGGATATCGACGCCGATGACCTTCATGCCGAAGCCGTTCGCCCGCTGTGCGATCTGGCTGCCGATTCCACCGACACCGATGATGACGGCTGTCTTGCCATTCAACTCGAACATTCCGCTCCGTCCCGGAGGCCATTCTTCGAGATGCTGCCGGGGAATCGTCACGTTCAACCTGCGCGTCAATGCCAGCAGGAACGCAAACGCGTGATCGGCGATCTGCGGGCCGTAGACGTTCTTGGCGTTGGTCACCACTACGTCGCTATCGATTAATGCGGGGAAAAGACCGACCTGGCCGCCGTGGGGTTCAACGCCCGCGCTCGAGATGTGAAGCCACTTCAACTGCTTGGCCAGTTTGAATAACTCGGGTGTCAACTGGACGCCGACCATGGCGTCGGCATCCACGATTTCCTTGGCGAGATCGGCGCCGCGGGCCGCCACGATCTTCACGTTTGGAGCAGTCGTCGCCAGTTCCTTCACCATGTCCGGCGGGAGGTTGGCAATAACCTTCTTGGTCTGCGCCGGCAGGGCGCAGCTTATAAGCAGTAACGAAAGCAGGAGTCGTCTCATGAGTTCTTCCTCCAATCGGGGTCCTGCTGAAGTATTCTACTCCCGATCGGCGCAGCCCGGACGCGTTTTTGTATTGGTTTTTGTATTAAAGGGTGCCATCCCCACAGCAGTACGAAGGAGCCGCTACGGCGCCCAGCCCGGCGCCACATAGGCGATGAACATCACGGTCAGGCCGATGATGGAGGCCAGCAGCACGCTGTGCTTCAGGGTGAAACGGAACAACAGGTATTCCTCCTCGCGCTTCATGGAGGTGGCGGCGGCGGCCACCGCGATGCTGGTCAGGCTGATCATTTTGCCCATCACCCCACCGGCTGAATTGGCGGCGGCCATCAACACCGGGTTCATCCCCAGCTTGCTGGCGGTCACGACTTGCAGGGTGCCGAACAGGGCGTTGGCGGAAGTGTCGCTGCCGGTGAGGAAGACGCCCACCCAGCCGAGCAGCGCGCTGAAGAACGGGAACAGGACGCCGGTGGTGGCAAAGGCGAGGCCGAGCGTGGCGGTGGCGCCCGAGTAGTTCATCACAAATGCGAGCCCCAGCACCGCCGCCAGCGTGAGTTCCGCCAGCGCCAGTTGCTTCGCCGTGTGGCTCACCGTGCGCGCGAATTGGCGGGGCTTCAAGCCGGCCACTATGGCGCCCAGGATGGCCGCCAACAGGCACCCCGTGCCCGAGTTCGCCAGCCAGTTGAAGTTGTAGGAAGCGGCGTAGAGCGAAGGCTTGGCAACTACCGGCGGCATGCGCTCGATGGTGTTGTGCAGACCGGGCCAGTTAACCACGATGCTCACGCGGTTGAATTGGGCTTGGAGAGGTTTGTAGCCCCACAGGAGCACGCAGACCACCAGCAGCGCGTATGGCGCCCAGGCGTGCGCCATCTCGCCGGCTGTATGCGAGGCGCGCGGCGCTGGGGCCCCCCCAGCCTGGCCTGGGCCGGCGGCCTTGAGCGTGCTCCAGTCCGACCCGCTATCGCGCGGCTTCCACACGCGAAGCAGCACCACCAGCGAGACCAGCGCGGTTATACCGGCCAGAACCCCGGTGAGCGGCGCCACGACGGAATTCGAAACCAGCAACTGCGCGACGGTGTAAGCAATACCGCAAACCGCCACGGCGGGAAGCACGCCGCGCAGGGCCTTGCGGCCGTACATCACCAGGATCAGGTAGGCCGGGACAGCCAAAGAGGCGGGCGTGCAGATGCGGGCCACCGCGGCGCTGAGCCGATCGAGGGGCAGGCCGGTGGTGACCGCCAGGGTGGCGATCGGAATTCCGATGGCGCCAAAGGCCACCCCCGCGGTATTGGCCAGAAGGCAAATGGCGGCGGCGTAGAACGGCACGAATCCCAGACCCACCAGCATGGCGGCGGCCACCGCCACCGGCGTACCGAATCCCGTGGCGCCTTCGATGAACGCGCCAAACGCGAAGGCGATCAGCAGCGCTTGCAGACGCGCGTCTTCGGTGATGTGGCCGATGGAATCCTTGAGCAAATCGAACTTGCCGCTCTCGAGCGTCACGCGGTAAAGCAGGATGGCGGCGAAGACCACCCAGCCGATCGGCAACAGGCCGAACGCCGCGCCGTAGGTGACGGCGGCGAAGAGCTTTCCCAAAGGCATGCCGTAGACTCCCGCGGCCACCAGCGCGGCCGTGCCCAGCCCCACCAGCGCGGCCATCCAGGCGGGCTTGCGGGCCACGCCCAGCAGAACCAGCAACACAAAAATGGGAATGGCCGCCACCAGCGCCGAGAGCGGCAGGCTGTTCGCGACCGGCGTATAGTTTTGTTGCCACATATCTAGCTAGTATGCAATTGAATCGACGCCCTTCGCTAGCTCATTTCGAGCCGCTTTGACTTGACACAGCATTGCCGCTTACCCTATCAGAGGTTAACCGGATATGTGGACCCAGAACTACACCCCTCTTGCGGGCAATCTTGCACTGTCCGCGATCATGGCCGCTCTTCCTGCCTTTGCGATGCTTTACCTGCTCGGGATCAAACGACTCCCAGCCTGGAAGGCATCCGTCGCCGGGCTCGGCGCCGCCGTTGTGGTGGCACTGTTCGTCTACCGCATGCCAGTGGGACTGGTGGCGGGTTCAGTTGGCTATGGGGCGGCCTTCGGCCTGTTCCCAATCGGCTGGATTATTTTCAGCGCCATCCTGCTGTACCGCGTCGCGGTGGAATCCGGGAAGTTCGAAATCATCAAGGATTCGCTTGGCTCCCTCACCCAGGACCGCCGCTTGCAGGCCTTGCTGATCGCCTTCTGTTTCGGCGCCTTTCTGGAAAGCGCCGCGGGGTTTGGGACGCCCGTGGCGGTAGCGGCCACTATGCTGATCGGACTCGGATTTTCGCCATTCTACGCGGCGAGCCTGTGTTTGCTGGCGAACACGGTGCCGGTGACCTTCGGTTCCATCGGGATTCCCGTGATCACTTTGAGCGCCGTGACCAACCTGCCGATCAACAGCCTCAGCGGCGCCGTGGGACTGATATGCCTGCCGGCCTCCCTGTTGCTGCCTGCGTACATCATTCTGGTAATGGGTGGCCGGAAGGCCCTGGCGGGCGTGCTGCCGGCGGCACTCGTCTGCGGCGTACTCTGGGGCGGCGTGCAGTTCCTGATCGCCTACTATGCCGGTCCTTATCTCGCGAGTATGGGAAGTGCGCTGGTAACCCTTGTGGGGCTCGTCATCCTGCTGCTTGTTTGGAAGCCCAAGGACCATTTCGTGATGGAAGGCGACCACTCGATCCGGACAGCCACCAAGCGCCATCGGCCAGGCGCGGTGTTCTGGGCCTGGAGTCCTTACTTGATTCTGGTGATCATGGTCATCCTGTGGGGCGCGTTCAAGACGCAGTTGAACAAGGTTTCGATAGCGTTCCCCTGGCCCGGGCTGCACCTGATGGTGACGGAAATGCCCCCTGTCGTCCCAGCCCCGACTTCTTACCCGGCGATCTACCGATTCGACTGGCTGGGCGCCGCGGGCACGGCAGGCGTACTCTCGGCAGTGCTTTCGGCGGCTTTGCTGGGCTTGTCGCCAGCCAGATTCGTCAGGCTTCTCTTGGCAACGGCCAAGCAGGTTTTTTTGGCTGAAGTCACCATCGCCGCGGTTCTCGCGCTGGCGTTTGTCATGAACTATTCCGGGGCCACGGCTACGCTCGGCCTCGTGTTCGCCACGACCGGCGCGCTTTTCCCCTTCTTTAGCGCCGTGCTCGGAGGGCTGGGCGGGTTCTTGACGGGCTCGAATACGTCCGCCAACGCTCTTTTTGGCAATCTCCAGGTGGTCACGGCCACGCGCCTCGGCCTAAACCCGATACTGATGGCCGCCGCCAACTCCAATGGGGGCATGATGGCAAAGATGATCAGCCTGCAGAGCATCGCCGTGGCGGCCACCGGCGCCGGCCTGCCGTCGTCCGACGAGGGAAAGTTATTCCGGTTCGCACTCAGCCACAGCCTTCTGCTGACCTTGCTGGTCGCCTTGATTACCATGTTCCTGGCGTACGTCGAGCCGCAATGGGTACCGTAGGGCGCTACCGGGAATATAGACTTACGCTTGCGCCGGGGGACGGTCCCTACTTCTTTTCCATCTCCCGCAGTTTCTGCACGCGGCGCCTGAGATCCGCATCTTCGCTCGCGAACCTGGCATTCAAATAGGCTTTGAGAACCTCTTCGGCGAGTTTCGGCCCGATCACCCATGCGCCCAGGCATAGCACGTTCACGTCATCGTGTTCGACGCATTGATGCGCGCAGTACGTGTCGTGGCACAGCGCCGCGCGCATGCCGCGGACCTTATTGACGGCAATCGCGGCGCCTACGCCGGTGCCGCAGACCATAATGCCGCGCTCGAACCGTCCGGACAGGATCTCGTTACAGAGTTTTTGGGCTATATCCGGAAAATCGACCGGATCGGTGCTGTAGGTCCCGATGTCTTTGACGGTATGCCCCCAGGATTGGACCGTTTTGATGAGTGGCCCCTTAAGTGGGAAGCCAGCGTGGTCGCACCCCACCACCAGGTTCCACTTGACCGGACCCGCGACTGCTGCCCGGGCCTGCGAAACCGCCAGTTGTGCGGCGGCCATGCCGCCGATGAAACCTCGTCTTGCCATGTTCCGATCTTGCATTTTCAAGTTCCTCAAGCGACTCGGTTGTGTCCCTCATTCTCGCAGAAGGCAACCGGCCGGAACAAACCCGCGATTGTCCCGGCCGGTTCGCCGCATCGGGCACGGCGCCGTACGCCACCGGATAGCGGAGAACACCCACGCTCTTATAGGATTTGCGCCGGCGCAGCCATGCGGTATCCTTGACCGGGGGGTATTGCAGCATGCGCAATTCCAACATCGTCGGCCGGCGCGAGTTTCTGGACACTGCCGGCGCAATTACGATTGCCGCCTCACTGGCGCGCGGCCTCTTCGCCGCGGACGAGCGCCAGGGCGACATGATCTATCGCAAGCTTGGTAAAACCGGAGAACGCGTCTCAGCCATGGGTCTCGGGGGCTATCACATCGGCGAGGCTCCGAGCGAGCAGGATGCCATCCGTCTGGTCCGAAGCGCCATCGACCGCGGTATGACGTTCATGGACAACTCCTGGGACTACATGGACGGTAAGTGCGAAACCTGGATGGGCAAGGCGTTACGCGACGGCTACCGGCAGAAGGTCTTTCTGATGACAAAGTTCGACGGCCGCACCCGCGCTTCCACGGCGCGGCAGATCGAGGACTCGCTGACGCGCCTCGAGACCGATCACGTCGACCTCATGCAGTTCCACGAAAACATCCGCCTCGAAGACCCGGACCGCTTCTTCAACGACGGTCCGGTCGAGGCGCTACTGGATGCCAAGAAAGCCGGCAAGATCCGCTACATCGGCTTCACCGGACACAAAGATCCCCTGGTCCACCTGCGCATGCTCGAAGTGGCGCAGGCGCACAACTTCCAGTTCGACGCCGCTCAAATGCCGCTGGGGCCGCTGGATGCGAACTTCCGGAGCTTCGCCCGGCAGGCGGTTCCGAAACTGGTGGAGCGGGGCGTGGCCGTGCTGGCGATGAAAACCATGGCCGGCGGCGGTGTTCCGGCGGCGAAACTCGCCACGCCGATCGAATGCCTGCATTACGCGCTGAATCTGCCGACCTCGGTGGTGATTACCGGAATCCCCGACCAGAAGACGCTCGATCAGGCCTTCGAAGCTGTCCGCACGTTCCAGCCGCTCAGCCAGGGCCAGCTTTCGGCGCTGCTGTCGAAGACGCGCGATGCCGCGCTTAGCGGCAAGTACGAGTACTTCAAGACAACTCCGCGAGCCGACGGCACGGCGCTCAACCCGAGCTGGATGGGCTGAAACCCGAGCGCCGGCTCCCGAGAACACGTAGCGGGGCGGAAGTTTGAGGCCGGTTCGGTTTGGGGGGTGGTTCCTCGATATTTGGGTCGTTGTGAGCTGTCAGCTCTCAGCTTTCCGCTCTCGGCTCCGGACCATCGGGGGCGGGATTGGGATCGTGGGCGGTTGCCGCGGGAGAGGTAACGGGTTTGGTTTCAGCGGGTTGATCGGAGGCGGTGGGTTCGTTTGGTAACGGCTGTTTGGGTTCGGGCGGACGGTCGGGGTGGGGTAAGGCGAAGGGGTTCAGCTCGAAGGGGGTGCAGAGAGGTTCGGGGGTGACGGGCGGTTGTTCGCAGATGAGTTGTTCATTTGCCAGTTCGTCACGCATGGACCTGAGGCGGTCGAGGTCTTCGATGGCGCGGCGGTAGTTGCGTTCGGCCTGGGCCTGGTAGCGGAGAAAGAGCGACCAGGTGTTGGCCTTCTGGACGAAACGGTGGAAGCCGGCGCCGAGGCCGTAGTTGCGGTTTTGGGCGCGGGTGATGTCGCAGCGCTCGATGCCGGTGAACTTCCCGGTGGGGCCGACCATGTCCGGGGTCATGGTGATGAGGACGTTGTCGGAGCGGCGGTCGAGGGATTCGTTGAGACAGGCGGTGAAGATGCCGGACTCGAGACGATAGGAACGGAAGATGGAGCTCTGGGCCATGGCGGCGCGCTCTATGGCCAACATTTCCTGAGAGTTGATAGGTTGATAAGTGGCGACGAGATCGGCTTTTAACTTGTCGATATCGTCGGGATTTTCGAGGCGGACGACAGCGAAATTGTTACCGGCGAAGCCATGCCGGGAGGCGTTCGCGGCGGAACGGAGCTTGCCCGCGGGGGTCTTCGGACCCGTACTCTTCTTGGCGTTGGCCCGGTTAGCAGCGAGACGCGCTTCCGAGATTGGTTGATCAGATCGTTGTGACGTAGTAGTCATTCCACTTTGAGAAGTAGCACGGCGAGGGGCTGGGGCCTGGGGTTATGGGACGGTAAGTGGCGGTGAATGAGGGAGATAGGAATTTGGAAGTTCTGTGACCAAGGAGGGTCCCATTGGTTTTTGCCGGCGTTTCGTTGGGGCTGCGGTGCGGGAACGGGCGTGAGCGGGTTCGATCAAGGGTCGGCGTTTACCAGGGCGAGTCCGCTTCGCGACGCGTCCGGCTTCCGAACTTCCTCCAACGCGACATATGGCCAATCATGATGCCGCGCCTCGCTCGGGCCCTAATTGGAGAGCGATAGCCGCGGAAGTCGTTCTCTCCGAGTCGCGCGTGACCCGGCCGGAATTTCCGGACTTAACAGTCGGCCGAGCCCCCCTGAGCTCCCTGCCAGCGATGAACCGCGTCTTGTCGAAGCGCCGCCCGTACTCGAATTGGGCGTCGTGGTGGAATCCATGCGGGATTGAAGTGCCGAAATGGTACGTGCTGCGAAGCATCTCGCGCAGATCTGGCGCGTCCGCGTCTGGATCAATCTCTTGAACGCCATGCATTTCGGTTGCCCGCGAACACGGGTAGACGACTCCGCGGGCATCCTTAAAGATCACCTGATGCTCTTGCGGCCGCAGGAAGTCCGGAAGCCTCTCGCTGTCGAAGGTTTCCGCCGCCATGGTCCCCGGCCCGAGGTGCTTCCGAACTCTCCTATCGACGACCGCGACGCGGGGATACTCGAAACTCCATCGGGGTCGCTGCTGGTCACGACCTTCACTTCGCCAGCATATGAAACGGCGCTAGCGCGGCGCGACCAAGCCTCACGGCGCCGGGGCCACTGGTTAAGGTGGGAGCGAGCTTAGAACGTCATGAAGCGTCAGGCGGCCGCGCTGGCGGTGCGCTCCACCAGGCGCGGGCCGGGGCGGCCACAGGGACAGGGCGTCTGTTCGAGGCTTGCGCCGGGAATCCTCACTTCGGCTCGGGAAACGGAGGAATCCAGGTGAAATCCATCCAGCGCTTCGCACTCGTAGCCTGCCAGGTGGCCGGCCGGATCGAGCAGCATTCGGTAGATGGGAACCTGGAACCAAGCCCAGAGCGCGGCGCGGTCGGCGCTGCGCAAGGGCGGCTCGTTCGGGCCGCACACCACGCAAACCGAGCGAGAGACGCGCGTGCCGCGAGCCGCCGCCCGGCCTAACTCCTCGATCCTGCCCGCGAGGATTGCGCAACGCGAGATTCGAGGGCCGGCAAAGGTGACCGCCAGGGCGGGAAACAGGGGATGGCGGAGACGGTACCGAAATAGCCAGTTCATGACTATGGATACAGTGGCGCCCGGAGCCGGAAAATCTCCGCCAAAGTTGGGCCGAAGACGCAACCCCGCGCCGCCCGCCAACCCGGCTTACTTCATGGAGCCTTTCTTGGCCGCGTCGAGGGAGACGGCATTCTCCCGCAGCAGCCGGCCGGTGGCGAATTCGAGCGCAGCCCGCGCCTTGAGCCAGGAGCTCTTGGCGGCGACTTCGGTGGATCGAGCCTGCGCCAACAAGCTCTCGTATTGGATGACGAAGAAGGCCGTGGAGGCGCCCACCTCGAAGCGGGCCTGCTCGGCTTCGAGCGATTCCTGCTGGAACTTGCGCGCCTCGGTGGCGGCTTCATAGGAAGAACGCGCGCGGCGCATGGCGATGAGGGCGTCTTCGATCTGCAGGGCCACCAGGTTCTGGAGTTGCTTGTAGCGCACCTGGGTCTGTTTGACCAGCACTTCGTCGCGCGCGCGATCCGCTTCCGCCACGCGGTTGCGCAGGGGCACGCTAATCTGCAGGCCGATGGCATAGGTGGGATAGTCGTGCGCCAGCACCTGGGCAAGGGCGCTGCCGTAACCACCCGAGAACATCCGCTGAAGCTGATAACCGGTGGCCGGTCCTGCCAGCCCGTTATTCTGCAAGGTCCCCACCAGATCGATTTCCGGGCGGGTGTTATTGCGCGAGCCTTCGAGGGTGATGAGCGAGTTCTCCAGCTGGAGGCGGGAATGGTTGATATCCGGCCGCGCCGCCAGGGCGTCGGCGATCAGGTCCTGAATCGGGCGCACGTCGTCTTGAGCGGGAATATCCAGGGTATCGGTGGGCATGATGTGAGTGCCGCGAAGCTGTTCATCCTCGTCGCGGGTGAGCACGCGGCGCAGAATAGCTTCCTGTTCTTCGAACAGTCCGCGCGAATTGATAAGGTCCTGGCGCGTCGAATAGACCTCGGCGTTGGCGCGCGTCAACTCCACCGGGGCGAGCGTGCCCTCGGTCACCTGGGCATGGGTATCGGCCAGCAGTTTTTCGGCCGCCTTGACGGTTTCCTGCTTCACCTTCACGTCTTCGAATAGCGCCACAAAATCGGTGTAGAGGCGAATCACGCCATAAACGGTGTAGTTGAGCTGATTCTCGAACAGGAAGCTGGCGATGCGCTGTTCATTGGCCGCAATGCGGATGTAGCGGCGGTTGAGGCTCAGTCCGAAACCGCGCATGAGGGGTTGGGTTACGGTGAGGCCGAGGCTCGACAGGTTGTACGGATTGAAGCCGATGTTCTGAGCGTTCAGCGAATTGTGCGAGTTGTCGAAGCTGAGCGAAGCGGTGGCCCCGGTGCCGAACCCTTGAGTGATCGCGGTATTGGCCGTGACGCTATTATTGACGAGGTTATTAGTGAGATAGCTCTGGTAGAAGGCTTCGGGGGTAGACTGGTGCGAGAAATTCAGCATGCCGCCGAGCATGGGATCGTAGCCGGGCACGGACGTCCCGCTCGAGAGCGGAACCAGGCCGGTCATGGAGAAGTTGTCGAGCGGTTCACCGAGGACGCCCGCTTCGAGCGCAGTGGTGGGTACGGCGGTGCCGCTGGTGGCGGACCCGGAGGCCGGATTGACCGTCAGGGGGCTGAGCGGGCCGCCCACGCCCGGCGGGGCTTCGTAGATGCTGTAATCGAGGCCGCGGGTTGTGCCGCCGCCTTTGGCGAGGGTCACCTCGGTGCGAGCACCCTCCAGGTTATACCGTTCCAGCTCGACGTCCAGATTGTTCTCAATCGCCAGCGCCAGCGCATCCTGGAGAGAGAGATAGAGCGTTCCCGCGCGGATCAGTTCCTGGATGTGGCGGGTATTGGCGAAGCTGAGCGGATGGCCGGCGCGCGCCGGTATCAGATTGGCCGCGGTGGGAGCGGGCTGAGGCATGGCGCCCGGGGTCTGTGGCGGCGCCGCGCTTTGCTGCGGGGCGCCGGCTTGCTGTGCGAGGGCTGCGCCCTCGGGGCCAACGCCAATCAGCGCGGCGAGGAAGACACACAAGATCGGTTTTTGCATTCGTTTAGGAGCGTCGTCCGGCGGCGGGTTTGGCCGCGTGGACGGCTTTCACTTTGGCCCCCTCGCGCACGGCGTCGCTGGGGTTGATGGCTAGCATTTGCCCTTCTTCGAGACCGGAGAGAGCCTCCAGGCGGTCGCCGAAATCGCGGCCGAGCTGGATATGGGTGAAGTGAACATTGCCGGCGCTGTCCACCACGGCCACTTGAGGGCCATCGCTGCGCACCACCAGGGCATCGCCGGGAATGAGCAGCGGAGGATTTCTGCGCGGCACGGATAAATCCACCTGGCTGAACATGCCGGGCAGAAGCTGGCCGCCGCCATTCAGTATCTGAACTTCGGCCAGCAGCGTGCGAGTGGCCGGGTCGAGCGAGTTGGAGGTGCGCGTAACCGTGCCGGGGAATTTCTGGTTGGGGCGGTCGGCAACCGAAATGGAGGCGCTTTGCCCGGCGTGCACGGAATCGGCTTCGCCTTGGGGCACGTTCAGGTAGATGCGCAACCGCCCGGTCTGCGCCACGCGGAAAAGCAGCGTGCTGCCGTCGTTCACCAGCGCGCCCACATCCACGTTGCGTACGGTCACGACGCCGTCGAACGGCGCCCGCACGGTAAGGTACCCGAACAGATCGTTCAAGCGGGAGAGGTTGGCCTGGGCGGCGGCCAGGTTCTTGCGCGCTCCGTCCACCGCCATGACGAGGGCCTGCACGTTGGCCGTTTGGGAGGCCGATTGGGCCTGATAGGTATCGTTGTCCTGGCGGGAGATGACCCCCTTGCGGAACAGGTTGTCAAAGCGCTGGGCGGTGATCTGGGCCAGGTGTTCGTTGGCGCGTCCCTGTTCCAGGTTGGCCTGGGACTGCTCGATGGCGGCCGAAGCCTGCTCGACGGAAGCCTTGGCCTGGAGGACTTGCTGGTTCAAATCCGGGGCGTCGACTTCGGCCATCGGCTGTCCGCTCTTCACGCGGTCGCCGATATCCACGTAGCGTTTCAGAATATAGCCGGTGGCGCGCGCCAGCACGGGCGCTTCCGTCAGAGCTTCGATATTCCCGGGAAGCACCAGATTTTCCGAATTCAGGGAGCGCACGACCGGCTCCACGTTCACCACCGGAAGGACGTCGCCCTGCTGGAGGCTCTCCGCGGCCAGGGCGGTTTCCCTCCGCTGGCGGGGCGCGTAACCGAAATAGTAGCCGGCCGCCACCAACGCCACCAGCAGCAGCACCACCACCAGGAACGTGCGGCTGGAGGGCGGCGGGGCGGCGTGATGCGCCACCAGCTTCTTCTGCTCTTCCAGTTGGCGCCTTAAATCTTCGATTTGCGCGCGCAGTTGGCTATCCGTAATTTCGATGTCGTTCATATCAGGTCCTCGGGCCGCATTGTCCGGCCGCTCAGGTATTCGCGCTCCTCCTCGGCGATTTCTTGAACGTGGTCTACCGGCACTTTCGTGCGCAACATGCTGTAGACCATCGGCACCACAAACAACGTAGTGATCGTGGCCACCAGCAGACCGCCGATCACGGCGCGGCCCAGCGGCGCGTTCTGCTCGCCGCCCTCGCCCATCCCCAGCGCCATCGGCAGCATGCCGACGATCATCGCCGCGGCCGTCATGATGACCGGCCGGATGCGGGTGTGGCCGGCGGCAAGCGCCGCCTCGCGGGCAGTCATCCCCACCTCCCGCTGATCGTTGGCGAAGACCACCATCAGAATGCTGTTCGCCGTAGCCACGCCGATACACATGATGGCTCCCATCAGCGACGGAACGCTGAAGGTGGTCTGGGTCAGGAACAGCATCCACACGATGCCGGCCAGCGCTCCCGGCAACGCCATCAAGATGATAAACGGGTCCAGCCACGATTGAAAGTTCACCACCATCAGCAGGTAGACCAGAACCACCGCAAATATCATGCCCAGGCCCAGCCGGTAGAACGAGCTTTGCATGGTGGCGATCTGGCCGCGCACATCGATAGTCGTCCCCTGCGGAAGCCGCTTGGAGGCGTCGGCGACAATGCGGTCCACTGCGTCGCCCACCGCGCCCAGGTCGCGGCGGTCGATGTTGGCGTAAACGTCGAATACCGGCTGCACGTTGTAATGGTTGATGATCTCCGGAGCTACGCCGCGGGCCGAGGCGGCCAGGTTGGACAGCAATTGCGGGCCGGCATCGGATGCCCCCGGGTTGCCGTAAGCGGCCGAGGACTGCGACGGACCGGCGCCCACCGAGGAGAGCGTCGCATCGCCCGCGCCGGCGATCGAAGTTTGCGTGGTGGAATTCATGGCGCCGCTCGCAACCGCGATCGGCGTAGCCATCAACGCGCGCAGCGAATTCATTTTGTACTGCGGCGTCTGGACGGACACCGAATAGCTCACGCCGGTTTTCCAGTCCAGCCATTGGGTCGGCGCCACCTGCCCGCTCGAAGCCAGCGACACCAGCAGGCTGTTGCTGACGTCCTTTTCGGTCAGACCGACGTAGCCGGCCTTGTTGCGGTCCACGTTGATATCGATGGTGGGCCAGTCGACCACCTGGTGGATATGCACGTCCACCGCGCCCGGGATGCGCGCGATGCGGTCGCGCAACTGGCTGGCGATCTGGTAATTGACCGCCGGCGTGCGCCCCACCACCTGTACGTCGATGGGCGCCGGCAGACCGAAGTTGAGAATCTGGTTGGTGATGTTGGCGGCCTCGAAATAGAACACGGCTTCAGGGAAGCGCTGGCGCAGGCGCTGGCGCAGCCGGTCGGTATACCCGGCGGTGGGGCCGTGTTCGTCCTGCTTGAGTGAGATCAGGATGTCGCCATCGGCCACGCCCAGGGTCGGGTTATCGCCGAATGCCAGGTTGAAACCGCCGTTGGGAACGCCGATGTTGTCGATAATGGTGTCGATTTCCGCCGGCGGGATCTCTGCGCGAATCTCGCGCTCGATATCCTGGAACAACACTTCGGTCTGCTCGATGCGCGTGCCCGAAGTCGCCCGCGCGTGCAGGCGCATCAGCCCGGAATCCACCGTGGGAAAGAAATCGCGCCCGATGAAACCGGCCAGGCCGAGCGAAAGCGCCACAAATACGGCAAAGCAAATCAGCACCGGCGCGCGATGGTTCAGGCACCAGTCCAGTTGGCCGGTATAGGAGGTCCGCATCCGTTCGAATCGCCGGCTGAAAGCGTAGTGCGTCTTCCAGATGGGGCCGGTGCCGCCCGCCGATTCGCCGTGCTCCCCCTGCTCGTAAAGCTTCAGCTCCGGCTTCAACATGTAATGCACCATGTTGGGAATCAGGGTTCGCGAAAGAAGATAGGAAGCCAGCATGGCGAACACCACCGCTTCGGCCAGCGGCGTGAACAGGTATCTGGCCGCGCCGGTGAGCATGAGCACCGGCACGAAGACGATGCAGATGGCGAGGGTGGAAACGAAGGCCGGCGCGGCAATCTGCTGCGCGCCATCGAGCACCGCGCGCACCAGCGGCTTCTTCATGCCCATATTGCGGTGCGTGTTTTCGATTTCCACGGTGGCGTCGTCCACCAGGATGCCGACCGCCAGCGCCAGCCCGCCCAGCGTCATCACGTTGATGGTGTGGCCCATCAGGCCCAGCATGATGAGCGAAACCAGGATCGACAGGGGAATCGAAATGCAGACGATGACGGTGCTGCGCCAGCTTCCCAGAAAGATCAGGATCATCAGTCCGGTCAGGCACGCGGCCGTCACCGCTTCGCGCACCACCCCGTTGATGGCCGCCCGCACGAACAGCGATTGATCGAACAATTGGCGGACTTCGAGCGCCGCGGGCAGGCCGGCCAGAATCCTGGGCAGGGCCGCCTTCACCGCGTTCACCACCGCCAACGTAGAGGCCTGCCCGCTACGCAGAACCGTCACCAGCGCGCCGCGCGTTCCGTTGGTGCGCACGATCGACGTCTGGACGTTATAACCGTCGCGCACCTGGGCCACGTCGCGGACGTAGATGGGCGCGCCGTTCACGATCTTCAGCGGCAGATTGTTCATATCCGCCAGCACGCGCGGGCTGGTGTTCAGCCGCACCTGATAGTCCGTGGGGCCGATCTTGGCGTCGCCCGCGGGGAGAATCAGGTTCTGGTTGCCCAGCAGGTTCGACACGTCCACCGGCGACAGGCCCTTGGCGTAAAGCTGGTCGGGAATCAAATCCACCATTACGGAACGGAATTTGCCGCCGTAGGGAAGCGGCACCGCCGCGCCCCGGACGGTGGCAAGCTGGGTGCGGATATAGTTCAGGCCCAGGTCGAACAATTGCTGTTCGCTGAGGGTCTTGCTTCCCAGGGCAAGCTGCAGAATGGGCACGCTCGAAGCGTCGTATTTGATGATGCTGGGAGGGGTGGTGCCGGGCGGGAAGATGCGCAGCAGGGTTTGCGATTGAGCCGTCACCTGCGCCAGCGCCATTTCCACCTTTGCATTCGGTTGGAAGTACACGCGGGTCACCGCCACGCCGCTATAGGACTGCGATTCGATGTGCTCGATGTCGTTCACGGTAGTGGTCAGGGAGCGCTCGAAGACGGTGATCATGCGCTTTTCCATCTCTTCGGGCGTAAGGCCGGTATAGCTCCAAACGATGCTGACCACCGGGATGTCGATATACGGAAAGATATCGACCGGCATGGTGACGATGGAAGCGACCCCGAGGATGGCGATCAGCAGCGCCATCACCACAAACGTGTAAGGACGGCGAAGAGCTAGTTTGACGATCCACATGCAGAATTATGATTAGGCCAGGCGCTATCGCGGCGCGGAAAGGACCTTCACTGATATTCAATTCTATCGAACTTCAGGATTCTTTGGACGATTCGGGACTTATCGCGGGTCTAACTCTTTCGGGCTACCGTCGTAGCGCCAGTGGGACAGACGATCGTCTTTTGTCGTCTGTCATGCTCGCCGCCGGCGTCCGCGCGCGACAATAGACTTATGCGCGCATGGTTGCTCGATTCCTACGACGGTATAGACAAGCTCCGGCTGGGGCAGGCCGCCCCGCCCCGGTGCGGTCCCGGAGAGGTAGTGCTGCGCGTGCGTTTCGCGGCGTTGAACCCGGCCGACGCCTTCCTGGCGCAGGCGCTGTACCCCGCCAAGCCCGCCCTGCCGCACGTGCTCGGCCGCGACGGCGTGGGGGAAGTGGTTGCCGTGGGCGAAGGCGTCGCCGAGCGGCGAGTGGGCGAGACTGTGGGCATCCTGCGCTGCGACGCCGGCGTGGAGAGATGGGGAACGCTGGCCGAGCTGGTTGCCGTTCCCGTCGCAAGCGTGGCGCCGGTGCCCGAAGGCTGGACCTTGGAAGAGATGGCCGCCGCGCCGCTGACTTTTCTCACTGCCTGGCAGGCACTCACCCAGTGGAGCGATCCGCCGGCGCCGCCGCTGGACGGATCGACAGCGCTGGTCACCGGCGCTTCGGGCGGCGTCGGCGTGGCCGCCGTTCTGCTGGCCCGCTCCATGGGATTGCGCGTGGCGGCATTGTCCCGCAGCGCCGAAAAAGGCGCCCGCCTGCTCCAACTGGGCGCCGATTTTGTCTTCGACCCGGCCGATCCGGATCTGCGCAGGAAAGTTGCCACGGCCCTGGCGCCCGCTAAAGTGGACCTGGCCGTGGACAACGTCGGCGGCCCGCTTTTCAACCAGCTTGTCGCCATGCTTGGCAATCGCGGCCGAATCAGCGTGGTGGGACGCGGCGCCGGCGCCGTCCCGGAGTTCAACACCGCAACCCTGTTTTTCCGCCGCAATCGCATCGGCGGCGTGTCGGTGGGCTCCTATTCGCCGCCCGAGGCCCAAGCCGCATGGAAAGAAATCGTCAGCCGCCTGCGCTCCATCGATCGCCGCCCCGTAATCGACCGGGTTTTCGCCTTTGAAGATCTGAAAGCCGCTTTCACGCGCCTCGGCGAAGGCCCCATGGGAAAAGTCGTAATCCGGGTGGGCTGACACCGCTCTTGGGCTGAACGCTGATCCCCTCCACGTGCTACGATTCCGCCAATCGTACTACACTGGAGTTCCAGGGAACATGCACATACCGGATGGATACCTGAGCCCGGCCACCTGCGCGGCGCTCTATGCCGGCGCGGCGCCGTTCTGGTACGTGGCCGTCCAGCGGGTGAAAAAGGCGCTGCAGACGCGACTCGTCCCCTTGCTCTCGCTGTTTGCGGCGTTTTCCTTCGTGGTGATGATGTTCAACTTGCCGCTGCCCGGGGGGACTACCGGACACGCGGTCGGCGTCGGCCTCGCCAGCGTGGTGCTGGGACCGTGGGCCGCCATGCTGGCGGTTTCGGTAGCTTTGGTCATTCAGGCTTTATTCTTCGGCGACGGCGGCATCACCGCCATCGGCGCCAATTGTTTCAACATGGCCATTGTGGGCTCGCTGGTATCCTACGCCGTGTACCGGCTGCTGGCGGCGAGGGCGCCCCTCACCGCGCCGCGCCGGGCCCTGGCAGCCGGCATCGCGGGCTACCTCGCCATCAACGTTTCGGCCCTGGCGGCCGCCATCGAGTTCGGCATCCAGCCGTTGCTTTACCGCACCGCCTCCGGCGCGCCCCTGTATTGCCCCTACCCGCTCCGGGTGGCGATCCCGGCCATGATGATCGGCCACCTGACCATCGCCGGATTGGCCGAGTTCGTGGTTTCGGCCGGCGTGGTTGCCTTCCTGCAGAAGTCCGACCCCTCGCTGCTGCAATCGACCGCCGGCCGGCCCGATCCTGCCACCGCCTCCGCCGTCTCCCTGCGTCCCCTTTGGGCCGGCCTCGGCGCGTTGCTGGTGCTGACGCCGCTCGGGATACTGGCGGCGGGATCGGCCTGGGGCGAGTGGGCGGCTTCGGATTACGCCGACCCGGCAGCCCGCCGCGAGATCGCGGCCTCGTCGTTCCACCAGGCTGCGCCCGCCCAGGCGCCCGCTGGCCTGGCCCACCTGTCCTCGCTATGGACCGCGCCCTTCGCCCGCTACGCTCCCCCGTACATCCGCAGCGCCGCGTTCGGCTATTTGCTCTCCGCCATGTTTGGCGCCGGCCTGGTCGTGCTGGCCTGCCTCGCCTTCGGAAGATTCCTTCGCCCTGGCTACCGGCCGGAGCGGCCCACATGAGCGCCGCCCACCGGCGCCGCCGCGGTTTCGTCGAGCACACCATCGAGGGGCTCTACCAGGTTATCGAGCGTACCCTCGAGGCCGAGGATTCGGTGCGCCGCGGGGGAGTGCTGCAATCGCTCGATCCACGAGTGAAAGTGGCCGGCCTGTTCGCGCTCATTCTGGTCAGCGTGCTGGCCACCCGGCTGAGCGTAATTGCCGCCATCCTCGCCCTGGCGGTCCTGCTGGCCGCCCTCTCGCTCATCCCCATCCGCCTGCTCGCCGCGCGCGTCTGGATCGCCGCCCTGTTCTTCACCGGCGCCGTCGCCCTGCCTGCCCTTTTTCTCACGCCCGGTCCGCCGCTCTATCGCATTCCCGCCCTCGGCTGGGCCGTAACCGCGCCGGGAGCGACCACGGCCGCCTTCCTGGTGCTGCGAGCGGAGACGGCCGCTACCCTGGCTTTGCTGCTGGTGCTCACCACACCCTGGATGCACGTTTTGAAAGCCCTGCGCATCTTCCGCGTGCCGGTGGTATTCGTCGTGGTGCTAGGGATGACGTCGCGCTATATTCTGCTCTTAGTCGAAACCGCGCACGAAATGTTCGAATCGCGCCAGAGCCGCACCGTGGGCCAGCTCACCTCGGGCGACCGCCGCCGCATGGCGGTTGCCAGCGCCGGAGTGCTGCTCGGCCGCACCCTCCAATTGGGTGGCGACGTCTACCTCGCCATGCAGGCGCGCGGCTTCCGCGGCGAAGTTTACCTGCTCGACGACTTCCGCATGACCGCCGCCGATTGGCTCGCCCTGGCCGCCTTTGCCGGCCTGGCCGCCGCCGCTGTCTGGGCGGGCCGGTGACCCCGATGACCTATCCAGCCGCAGTGGGACAGACCGTCGTATTCCGTGGTCTGTCGCCCGTGGCCACCACCCCACTGCCCACCCAATATGACCATGCTATTTGAGGTCGCCAAGCTCACTTACCGCTATGACAGCCTGGCCGCGCTCGACAACCTGAGCCTCGCCTTTCCCGAGGGCAGCCGCGTGGCGCTGGTGGGCGCCAACGGCTCCGGCAAGTCCACCCTGCTGCGCCTCCTCGACGGCCTGTACTTCCCCCAGTCCGGCGCCGTCCGGTTCCGCGGCGAAGAGCTGACCGAAGAACGCTTCGCCGACGACCGGTTCGCCTTCCGCTTCCGCCGCCAGGTGGGCCTGGTGTTTCAGAACCCCGACGTGCAACTGTTCAACCCCACCGTCTTCGACGAAGTGGCCTTCGCTCCGCTGCAGCTCCGTTGGCCCAAGTCCGAAGTCCGCCAGCGCGTCGCCGAAATCCTGGAGCGCCTGCGCCTCTCGCACCTCAAGGACCGCGTGCCCCACCGCCTCTCCGGCGGCGAAAAGAAGCGCGTGGCGCTGGCCAGCGTGCTGGTGCTCGACCCGGCCGTCCTGCTCCTGGACGAGCCCCTCGGCTCCCTCGATCCGCGCAGCCAGAGCCAGCTCATCGACTTGCTGATCGAGTGGGGCGGCGGCGCCAAATCCGTCATCACCGCCACTCACGACCTCGGCGATCTGGCCGATATCGCCGACCGCTGCTACGTCCTCGATCGCGGCCGCGTCGCCGGTGAAGGAACTCCGGCCGAAGTGCTGGCCGACCGCGCGCTCCTGGAACGCACCAACCTGGTGCACGCCCACCGCCACCACCACCCCTCCGGCGAAACCCATTCCCACTCCCACCTTCACCCCCGCCAGGAGTGACGCTTGGTGGGGCGGACCGCCCCACCAGCGGCCAGAAGCCGTGGGGCGGGTTGGGAACCCAATGCCACTCAGTTTTCCCCCAGTGCCGCCTTCTGAGTTAGCATGGCCTGTCGTGCTCCGCGGGAACGCGAAGACAGCCCGGAGCCTTGGTTGCGGCTCTGCTGCTCTGTGGGGCGAAAACGGGACGGCCTGAACTGGCGAAAACGGTTGGCGAAAACGGGACGGCCTGAACTTGCACTTTGGGATTGGCTGCCTGCTATCGTCGGCCGACGATTTGGGGTAATGTGCCAGTCTGCTCCGTCCCCTTTTCAAACGGATGAAAAGGTATTAGTTCAGGCCGTCCCACCCGCTTTCCCACCCGCTTTCCAGGCCGTCCCACCCGCTTTCCGCCGCGCCGCTTCTTGCCGAGGCAGGCCGGAGCGCGCCAGGTCGTCCGTGTATTGTTCGATGTGAAACCGCAGCTCCTCGGTTCATGCCCTGCTCGAAATCGCGACGCGACTTCGACTGGTTCGACAAGCACCTCTCCCACGCCAGGCCGCAAACCAATCCGCAGCGCTTCGTTCTACCGGTTTCGATGGTGCCCGCGCCGCTGCGTGATGGCCCCGTGTGATAGCATCTCAAGTCTATGGCTGAGATCTTAGTGGAAGTCAGGCCCAAGGGCGCGCGCGGCGATCTGAGCGCCAAACCCGCCGTTCCCGAGGCCTTTATGGGTCGGATCGACGAAATCGGCCAAAGCCTCCAGGAGATTGCCGACCGGCTGAGCAAGCATCTCG
This sequence comes from Bryobacteraceae bacterium, assembly GCA_052148435.1. GTDB lineage: Bacteria > Acidobacteriota > Terriglobia > Bryobacterales > Bryobacteraceae > JBEKYD01. The sequence goes on along the minus strand of JBKQIF010000151.1, from coordinate 34,895 downwards.
ACCATTTCGAACAGAAGCAGCCGGGCTGGCGGCTCAATGAGGTGGAACTCAAGTTCTCGCTCGACCTGGAAGCGGAGGCCGGAGTCTTGATCGCGCGGGCGAAGACCACGGCCGGCTTTGAAGTGTCGCTCGGGTGGAAGTCGGGATCCGCATAACATAAGGAAGGAACGGCCATCGTGGCACTCGAGGCCATAGCGGAAGTCCTGGAAACGCAGGCCGATGGGACTCGCCTTTCGGCAGGCACGGCTTTCGCCGTTACGCCGAGTCTCGCTTTGACGGCCTTTCACGTGGTGGGCGATCGGGAAACCGGCGTAGCCAGAGCCAATCCCCTGGTGTTGCGGTTCCGCCGGCTTCGCGAGGACCAGCGAAGCGAGCCGGTTGAATTCGCGGCGAGCTACCGCGATGGGGATTCCGAAATCGACGCCGCCGTCCTCAAGCTGGAAAAAGCGCTGCCGGACGACCTGCTGCCGATCGCGCTGAGCTCGGAAGCGGAAGCCGGCGAGTCGTTCGTGAGCGGCGGACACCCGCGCCTGGATGGCCCCGACGTCAGTTATATCCACGGAACCGTGGTTGCGCCCCGAACCTCGATCTTTCACGGATTGCCGGCAATCCAGATCCATTCCGAGGAGGCGGGCGACCGCATGCCCTTGCAAGGCATGAGCGGCGCGCCTGTCCTGGTTGCGTGTGGCGCGAAGCGGGCGGCGATCGGGCTGATTCGCTGGAACCCGACGAGAGCCGACGACGAGGAAGCCCTGGCAGTAGGCGGGACCGTATACGCCTGCCCGGCTTACGCCATTGTCAAGCGATGGCCGGAGTTCCAGGTCTGCCTCGCCAGTCGAAGCGCGCTGGCGGACCTTGCCCATTTTCCGTTTCCCAAAGTCAGTGGGGCCGATTGTTATGACCTTGGAGTCTCAAGATCGGAATACCTCGACCAATACAGAGCGAGGGGCGAAGACCCTCCCTATGTGCCGCGCGACCTCGATCATGAACTGACGGAAGCATTGAAGAGCGACACCTTCGTAGTTCTGGCGGGTGAGGCAAAGGCGGGAAAGACCCGGACCGCCTTTGAAGCTTTGCGGCAGGTCTCTCCTTCCACGCCCATGATCGTTCCGTACGAGGCGGAGAGCCTTCAGAAGATTATCGAAATGGTGCGGGATCTGGCGGACTATCAAGCTCCCGCCGTGCTCTGGCTGGACGATCTCGATCGATTTCTGAACAAAGGAACGCTCACTCCGCGCCTCGTCGACATAGCCCTGCGCGAACTCGGGATGCGGATCGTCGCAACCATGAGAAGCCGTGAGCTGATTCGCTGGAAAGGGCTGAATGACGTGATCGCCCGCGACGGCCAGCAGGTTTTGGAGCGGGCTCATATCATTAAGCTGGAAGATTTCATTAGCCCCCAGGAGGAGAAACAGACGCGCGCCCTGTATCCCGACCTGAAACTCGGGCGCGGACTGGGCGAGTCGTTGATTGCCGGCCCGGAGCTGAAGCAACGCTACGATTTTGGCGGCCGGCCCATGGTTGCGGCGGTGCGGGCGGCTAACGACTGGCGCAGGACGGGTTTCACCGTTCCCATCCGCCGCTCCGACCTTCTCGACTTATTCAAGTTTCATTGCGAAGACCTGGCGCCTGCCGAGGATCCGACCGAGGAAGTCTTCACGGCGGCTCTCAAGGACGCGCGGACTCCCGTCACGCATTACATCGCCCTGCTGAAACTGGACAAAAGCCAGCCGGCCGGCGCGGAAGAGGCTTACTCTCTGGAAGACTATCTCGGCGATTACCTGGAAAAAAAAGGATACCCGATGATGGAAGAAGCCTGGAAGCTCGCTCTCGGCCGCCTGCGATCCGAACACGACTGTTTCGCGGTTGGTTTTGCGGCATACGAGAGAAAGCGCCCGGATGTGGCCGAAGCAGCCTGGACGGCGGGTTATTCGAGCCTTCCATGTGCGACCGACCTGGGCTTTCTTCTTCTGCAACAGGGCCGTCTCGGCGAGGCGGAAAAGGCCTATCGTGAAGCCATCCGGCTCAACCCGCTGGAACCGGGCGGACACACGAATTTGGGCCTGGTGTTTCTGCGACAGGGCCGTTTCGAGGAGGCGGAAGCGGCCCATCGCGAAGCCATTCGCCTGGATCCGCTGGATGCCGGCGCGCACTACAATCTGGGCGTTGCCCTGACGCAGCAGACGCGTTCCCAGGAGGCGGAAGCAGCCTTCCGCGAAGTCATCCGGCTCAATCCGGCGGATCCGCACGCGCATTATCGGCTCGGTGTTCTGCTGGCCGGGCGGGGCCGTGTCGAGGAGGCTGAGCAAGTCCTGAGCGAAGCCATCCGGCTGAGTCCGCTGGACTCGGATTCGCATTACTGGCTGGGCATTGCCCTCACCAAGCAGAACCGGCTGCAGGAGGCGGAGGCGGCGTACCGGGAGACCATCCGTCTCAATCCACAGGATTCGGCCGCGCACTACAATCTGGGCGTTCTGCTGACGCGGCAAAACCGCGCGGCGGAGGCGGAGGCGGCCTTTCGCGAAGCCATCCGTCTGAATCCTCTGGATTCGGCTGCGCACTACAATCTGGCTGTCATTCTCGATGGCCAGGGTGGTCATGCGGCGGAGGCGGAGGCGGCCTACCGTGAAGCCATTCGTCTCAATCCACGGGATTCGGCCGCGCACTACAATCTGGGCATTCTGCTGATTGCACAAAACCGCCTGGCGGAGGCGGAGAGCGCTTTCCGCGAAGTCATCCTGCTCGATCCTCAGGATTCCGCCGCGCAGTGCTATCTGGGCATGCTGCTTGCATCGCAGGGCCGCGCACCCGAGGCTGAGAGCGCTTTCCGCGAAGTCATCCGCCTCAATCCGCTGAATTCGGCCGCTCATTCCTATCTAGGCCGTCTGCTGGCTCAGCAGGGCCGCGCCACAGAGGCGGAGGCAGCCTTCCGAGAAAGCCTCCGGCTCAATCCGCGGGATGCGGACGCGCGTTCCAGATTGGACAGACTACTAGCAGCACAGGACCGCAAGCAGGAAAGCGCAACGCCGCGCCAACCTTAGACGTACACCACACACCCGGGTGCACGTCGCTCCGGCCTCTTCCGCCGCGGCGTCGCGCGAAGCGCGCATGCCGGCGCCGCTCGAACTGCGCCATCGACGCGGCGGGCGCGGCGCATCATGATCACGGCCGAGAACACGGTCCTGCCCAAGCAGGACGCGAAATTAGGTTAATTGCGGCAGCGCTTTTCTGGCCTCCCTGTCGGGGTCATTCTTCGCCTCGCAGGTATCATCGAGGACCATGGTTTCACCTTTGACCGAGGAGTACTTGGGCCAGGTGGGAAGCCCGCCACCATTGGGATCGCCGGTCTTCATGAATTGCAGCAAAGCGCCGGCCATCTTGGCCGACAGCGCTCTTGGTCTGGGGCCGCCACCCGTGTGGGTCAGCATCAGATCCGTGTTGTAATACCAGAAACAGATATCCACACAATGGAACGCCCGCATGCGGTTGTCGAATAAAGGAGGTTGCCAGGTGAACCAATCGACAAATACCGGGGCGGGCTGCTTCGATTTCACATCCGCCAGCGCCACCACTCCTTGCCGGTTGCTGCTGACCAGCGACCAGATTTCCACTGGTTTCTTGCCCGGGAAGGCTTTCGCATAGGACTCGACGACTTCTTTCGCTTTGTCGCCTAAGCCTGCGCCGAAACCTGCTCTTTCCTTGAGTTTTTCCACAACCTGTTCCAGTGTGATCGATTCCAGAGAGGAATCAGCCCAACTGGGCGACTGTTCGTTCTGGACGGAACTGATGATCATCGGCACATCGGCTGCCGTGGGTGCAGCCTCGGGATCGTAGGGATGCTGGGGCAGAATCTTGCCGTCCACGATGGGGCCGAATCCACGTGTCATGCCGCCTCCGGGCCCCGGTTCCTTGGCCATGGCCTGCTCCGTTCTAGTAGCAATGGCATAGAAATCTCTCCAGGGCATGCTCTGCAGTTTCTGCAACTCAGTGGACTTCAGCCCGGACTCTTTCAGCACTGCGGCGCCCAACTTCTCGGAGTAAGCCTTGTCTCCTCCCCGACGGGATGCCCCGCTTAATACCACGGCTTTGTGGAACAATCCCTTGGCCGAAGGCATCGCGGTGAGGATGCAGACTTTGGCGCCGCCGCCAGACTGCCCCATAATGGTGACGTTCCCTGGATCGCCGCCAAAGTTGGCGATGTTGTCGCGAACCCACTCGAGAGCAGCCACAATATCCAGCATGCCCACGTTCCCGGACGCGGCGAAGTCTTCTCCGCCCACGCCGGCAAGATTGCAGAACCCCAGCGGACCTAGCCGGTGATTGATGGAGCAAAAAACCGCGTTACCCAAGCGGGCGAAGTTCTCGCCGTTGTACCCATCCTGTTCGATCCCGTTGCCGTTCGTGAACCCGCCGCCATGGATCCAAAACATCACAGGTCTTTTCTGACCGTCGTTGATGGCAGGCGTGAAGACGTTGATCCGGAGACAATCCTCGCTTACGTCGTCATAGTTCCAGTGATCCCGGAATGAACCGTATTTGTTGGCATACCGATTCTCCATGTCTTGAGGCGCCGAATTGCCCCACCAGAGCGCCGGGTATATATCCGTCCAGGGTTTCGGTTTCTGCGGAGGCATGAACCGATTTGCCCCGGAGGTATCCGCGCCATAGGCCATGCCGAGGAAGTAATTGATTCCGCGGAGCACGTATCCTCTGACTTTTCCGTACTGGGTATTCACTACGGCGATATTGTCGCCGACAAGCAGAATCTGCCCATCCTTGCCTTTGCTGGGTGCCCGAGAATATCCCGTGGACACCGCTGCTGCAGCAACGGCAATTCCGGATGCGCTCGTCCCCATTGTCTGCATGAACTGGCGTCTGTTTGCTTTCATAGTTTTAGACTCTCTTATCGATTGTAAAGCCTGGGAGTTCCGTTGGGCATCCCGGCTCGCAATCAGTATACATCCGACCGCCTCCACGTGAGCCTCCGGCTCGTTTTTCACTGCTCATGTTGGCCAACGCCGCCGACGTGAAGCCCGTGGCCAGCCAGATGGTGAGCCTGTTCATCATGGACTTTTCCCCCACCGGCACCAACATCCCTCACCATCATGAGAGTGAAGAAGAGATCTACTACGTTCTCCGGGGACACGGCGATATGGTGGCCGGCGGCGGCGCGGACGGCAACGAAGGGCGCTATCCGGCCCGGGAGGGCGACGCCTTTTTCCTCCGGCTCAATACGACGGTTGGGTTCTATAGCGGCTCAACGGGTGGAGACCACGATCTGATCCTCGCCGTGCGGTCGCGGTTCCCGTTCCAGCGCAGGTCCCCTACCCTCTGCCCATGCCCGGCCGCACTTGCAGTTCGCGGCCGAGCGCCGGAGGCGCGTATACCGGCTGGAGCCGTGCATGGGCGATCGATTTCCGGGCCAGGCTGCTCGACGGCGAAAAGGCCTGGGAATCGGTTTGCCTGCTGCTCCAGCACAGCACCGGGCCCAATCTGTTCGACACGCACCCGTCCGGTAGCTCCTGGATCTTCCAAATCGACGGTAATTTTGGAGCGACCGCCGCCATCGCCGAGATGCTCCTCCAGAGCCACGACGGAGGGATCGACTTTCTGCCTGCGTTGCCGAAAGCCTGGACCAAGGGCAACGTGCGCGGATTACGGTCGCGCGGCGGCGTCACCGTCGACATCCGCCGGGACGGCGGGAAGGCCTCGGAAGCCATTTTGCGGCCGAGCCTCTCTGGCGAGCATCTGCTCCGGCCGGCCACGGGCACGCGCATCCGCGAAATCCGGCGCCAGGACGGAACCACCGTCCAAGGCAAGCCTGACGCCGATTCCGCCGTGCGGCTCCGGCTCGAACCGGGGCGCGTTTATCGTGTGCTGTTCGCGTGACGGCGCTGCCTGCACGCACAGGCTCAGCCGGACCGCGGTCCAGCCAGAAGGGCGTGCAGCGGTCTCATGATATATGTAAGAACGATTCAAAAGAGGAGCTGACTTGGGTTGTCCAAAGGGCTTTTCCGTCTTCGCCACCATGGTTGTAGCCTTCGCCAGTGGACCGATCTCCGCACAGAGCGTCACCGCGGTAAAGGGCCCCGGTGGCGAGTATGGCGTGGTGTTCGGAGGCGGCATACGATTCTCCCGTGCGCGCCCGGTGGAGATCGAGATCGCGGACAAGTCGCTGCGCGCTGTCACGCGATTCGAGCGAGGCTACGAATCGGTGTCCACCACCGCCAACGGGTTCTCGGGAAAGGCGACTCTGGCGGCCGGGGGCGCGCGATTTGTAGTCGAAGACAACTGGGCGCGGCGGGGTGAGGCCGTCACCGTTCGCCGGGAGCTTCGGGTGGAAGGGTCGGCCGAGGGCGGATTCGTTTCCGCCGTCACCCTGGCGGCGGGCGGGCGGGTGCGCCCCGAAGAGGTGGACTTGTTCGTGCCCGGCCTGATCTACGGTGGACCGCGGAACCTGACCAGATCGGCGATCGGCGGCGCCGATCTGTACGAGGGCGGCCGTTGGGGCGAACTGCGGATTCGGGAGGATCGCACGCCGGCGCCGCTGTTCGCAATTCGCCTTGCGGATGGGAGCTCGCTGGCCGTGCTCGACAGCAGGCCCGACGCGGCAACCACCGCCGAGGACTCACACGACCAGGCGGCGAAACCGATGGTGGACCGGCGCTTCCGCTTTGCGGCGATCGGCGCGAGGCCGGAGGGCGAGAGCATCGCGGCCGGCCTGTGGTTTCCGGGCTCGGAAGGAGAGGTCACTTACAGCGGCGGCACTTATCCGGGCGGCCAGATGAAGCAGTGGCGGCGGCGCTTCCACCCGATCGAAGACGGGTTGACGCAGCAATACGAGGCCTCGTTCCGCTTCGGCAGAGCGGCGGATCTGCCCGCACTCGCCCGCGATTCCTGGCGCTGGGCGTGGCGGGTGCTGGAGCCGCGGGTGAACTGGCAGGATATCGACGCGGTCGAGCGCAGCCTGATCGATATGCTGGGCGAGCGCGCGGAGAAGGCGCCCGACGGCCGCACCGGGATCCCGAACTACATCGAGAGCGTGGGGGAGGGCCGGACGAGTCGCAATGCGATCCTGGGCTTCACGGGGAAGAATCTGGAAGCCGCCGAGTTTCTGCTCGAAGACGCAGCGCGCGATACGGGTGCGCGGGCGGCGCAACACCGCGCGATTGGAAGCGCGATCTTCGACTCCTTCGCGCAGCTCAAAGTGGCTCCGCCCGAAGGCGAGGGATTCAACCTGGATACCGGCGCGACGGCGCTGGCGATTCCGCGCGACAAACGGGTTTACCTGCGCTCATTCGGAGACGACATCAAGGCTACGTTGCGGGCGGTGAAGAGGGAACGAGCCGCGGGGCGGGAGCATCCGCGATGGTTGGCGTGGTCGCGGGAGTTCGCCGATTGGCTGCTGACCGAGCAGCAGCCGGCGGGCGGCTTCCCGCGCGCATGGGAGCCGGGCACGGGCAGGGTGATGGACCCTTCTCCGGCTTCCACCTACAACGCCGTTCCCTTGCTGGTGCTGCTGAACGATCTCACGGGCGAAAGGAGATATCTGGATTCCGCGGTCCGGGCCGCCGAATTCGCGTGGACGAGCGGCCAGGCGCAAGGCAGGTTCGTGGGTGGAACGATCGACAATCCGGACGTGATCGACAAGGAGGCGGGAACCCTATCGCTGGAGGCTTACCTGTCGCTGTACGAGAGAACGCACGACCCGAAATGGCTCGACCGCGCCGAGGCTTCGGCGGATTACGCGGAGACCTATATTTACATCTGGAACGCGCCGATGCCGGCCGATGAGGACAATGCCAAGCTGCACTGGAAAGCCGGCGTTTCAACCATCGGGCTGCAGATCATTTCCACGGGACACTCGCTGGTGGATGAGTACATGGCGTTCGACGCCGATGAGTTCGCCAAGTTGTCGGCCTACGCCAAAGACCCGCACTACCTGGAGGTGGCGCGAATTCTGTTGCACAACACCAAAGCGATGCTGGCGTTGCCAGGGCGTACCTACGACCTGAAAGGTCCCGGCTGGCAGCAGGAGCACTGGAGCATCGCGCCGGTCCGTGGATTCGGATTGCACCGGGGCTGGCTGCCGTGGGTGTCAACCAGTCACCTGAAGGGCATCGCAGGGTTGCGGGAGTTCGACGCGGCGCTGTTCGAGCGGCTGAAGGCGCCTTCGGGGGCTGTCGCGGCTGGAGGAAGTCAGTCCATGGCAGACGACGCGAAAGGACCGCCCGCCCCGCCGCGGGAGGGCGCGGCGCCGGTCAGCCGCGCCGAACTCGAGGCGGAGATCCGCATCAAGATGGCGCGCGTTCAGAAGTTTTTGCGGGAGCAGAAACTCGCGGGCGTGCTTCTTTCCGCGGTGAATAATTTCTCCTGGATGACGGCCGGGCTGGCCGATAATCATGTCGTCATCACGAGCGAGACCGGAGCCGCATCGCTGCTGGTCGCCGCCGATGGCCGCAAGTTCGCCGTGGCGAGCAACAGCGAGATGCCGCGGTTGATGGCCGAGGACTTGAAGGGCCTCGGCTACGAGCGCAGGGAGTTCAAGTGGTACGAAGACAAGATCGCGCCCGACCGGAAGTTGGCGCTGATCCGCGAAATCGCGGGCGGCGGCGAGGTGGGATCGGATACTCCTTATGACGGATTGAAAGACGTCGGCGCCCAGTTCGCGCGGCTGCGTTATGAACTTACCGAATCGGAGATGAAGAAGTACCGTTGGCTGGGCCGGAACACGGCCGAAGCGGTAGTCTCCGTGTGCCGTCGCATCCAGCCCGGCATGACGGAGTACGAGATGGAAGCGATGGCGTCGGACGAGTTGCTTCGCCGCGGCATCCGGCCCACGGTGTTGCTGATGGGTGTCGACGAGCGGTTGCTGAGCTTCCGGCACACCGTTCCGTCCGGCGCGCGGCTTCGCCATTACGCCTTTGTCAATGTCTGCGCCAGAAAGTGGGGTTTGGTAACTTCGACCGGGCGCTTCGTGTACTTCGGTGAGTTACCCGGCGATCTCCGCCAGCGCGTTCACGCATCCGCGCAGGTGACGGCCCGCTTTCTCGCAAACACCAGGCCGGGAGCGCGGGCGGGCGAGATTCTGGAGCGGTCGAAGGCGTGGTTCGCCGAGAACGGATTCCCCGGCGAGATGGAATTGCACCACCAGGGCGGCGCGATCGGGTATGCGGAGCGGGAGTGGGTGGCGTTCCCCGGCTCGAAGGAAGTGGTGCACGACCGGCAGGCGTTCGCGTGGAATCCGATCGTTCAGGGAGCGCTGTCGTTCGATACTTTTATCTTGAACGGGGGGCGGTTCGAGAACATCGGGTTTGTGGAGGGGTGGCCGTCGATTCATGTGGATGTGAATGGGCAGGACGTGGAGTTGCCGGATATTCTGGTGCGGTGAGGGTGGCGAGAGGCGGCGTAAAGATCCTCGCCCACGTTTCGAAATCTTGTTTTGGGCAATCGACGGCATTGGGCTATCTAAGCAAATCCAGTTACTAATTTCCGATCGTTTGGACGAGCTCAGCTTCCAGTTCAACCTGATTCAGCGCTCCGGGATGATAGTAGCGCACGATGCCGCGGGCATCCACCAGGACGAGGGTGGGGGTGGTGCTGGCGCCGTATCTCATAAAGTTGTTCGAGCCGATGGGGGTCGGCGAGGGTTCCAGAGCCGCATAATACTTGCGCCAGATTTCGGAGATGTAGCGAGTTTCGGTATCCGGGGGCGCGTCCTCGCCGCGAGCCACATATCCGTACAGTTTGGTGGGGCTCACCAGCAGGAGGCCTTTGGGGGCGAAGGCTCGGCGGAGGTTGGCCAGCGCGGTGGCTTCGGCTTTGCAATCGGGGCACCAATGGGCCCAGAAAAACAGGAGCAGTGGATGGCCGCGCAACTGGCTGGCCGGCACGCCTTCAAGCGGTGGCGCCGGCTTGCCGACCAGGCTCAGCAGATTCAGGTTCTTTTGGATTCGCTCGTGCAAACCGGTGGCGCCGAACAGCGCCAATTGGGCGTTCAGAAAGTCCACGGCCTGGTCGCGCCCTCCGGTTCCCGCCAGCGCCTGCGAGTGGACTTCAATGGAGGCGCCGACCGCGGTTGCGAGCCAGGGGTCGCCGGCCAGGGCGTGGGTGGACAGAAGTCCGTCCGCCATCTGACGGGCCTGGGCGGCGTAGGCATCGGCCCTGGCGTAGTCGTGGGCATCCAGCGCCGCGCGGGCCATCCACGAAATCGCCGCGGCCAACTCACTGGTGGCGCCGGCCGATGCCCGATAGGCGGCTACGGCGTATTCGGCGGCGGCAAAGTCCCGCCGCGCCACCAGAGAGCGGACGTTATTGACCAGGGCGGCGTAGAGCAGCAGATGGGGAACCATGGCACTATTCTAGTGCATGGTTTGAGGAATCCGGTCGCGTTTCGGCGGCAAGCCTTCAGCGGTCGGCAATCGGCGATCAGCCGCTCAACGTTGGGTCGGAATGCCCTTGTTTTGATCGTCGAATTGCAGCGTCAGTTCGACCAGGGCTGAAATGGTGTGGTCTTCGTCCCACAGGCGCAGCTTGTAGCGTTTGGGAACAACGTCGAACACCACCGTACCTTGAATGGAATCGGCGGGCGCCGCCTGGCGGAGATAGCCCACCCAGAGCGGCACTTTGGTTCCGTCCTTGAGCTCCGGATAGCTATTTCCGGCCTCGTCCTCCAGGGTCATGTTGGGAATGATCTCGTTATTGCTGCCGCTGTTGGTGGCGCTGAAACGCAAGATGAAAAAGCGGTTCTGCGGCACCCGGGAATCGGTGTCTTCTCCCAGCGACGGCTTCCATTGCGCCTCGAAGACCTGGTAGACGATGTGGCCTATATTGACGCGGTCACCCATGGCGTAAGTGTGCACCAACTGCGGCGCAGGCTGGTCTTCGGTACAGGCGGCCAACAGCGACACGGCTGCGGCCAGCAGAGCGTGGCGGACGAATCGTATGCGGCACATGGCAACCTTATATTGTGGCACGGCATCGGGGCGATCGCGACGTCGGTGCGGGGCTCCGGCGATCCCGGAGGGTTTTCCGGATCGTGTTTCCGGCCCTTGGCGGCCACTCCCAAGGAGGTGTATTTTGAAGCAGTTTCAATTCCATCGTCATTTCCAGGCCTCCGTGGCGAACTCAATTCCAAGACATGGCGAGGGGATTTTCCGCCCGCGATTTGCGCGCGCGGTTGTGGCGGGAAGGCCCGAGACAATTCCAATCCGCGGCCTCTACAATGGAGGGACGGATGGTCGACATTCATAGCCACGTCATCTGGGGTGTGGACGACGGAGCCCGGAGCCGGGACGACAGCATCGCGATGTTGCGGCTCGCCGCCGAAACCGGAACGACGGATATTGTGGCGACCCCGCACTGCGATGCGCAGTACAAATTCGATCCGGTGGTGCGGGACCGGCGAATTCGCGAGCTGACGGAGGCAACCGGTGGAGTGCCGCGCATTCATCCGGCCTGCGATTTTCGATTGAATTTCGACAACATCCAGCTCGCTTTGCAGGAACCCGCCAGGTTTACCATCAACGGTCTTCGCTATTTGATGGTGGAATTCGACGATGTGCTGATTCCGCCGAGCAGCGAGGAGATTTTCCGGCGATTCATGGCGCGCGGGATTTGTCCGGTGGTCACTCATCCGGAGCGCAACCCGATTCTGCAAAGTTCTTTCGAGCGGCTGGAAAGCTGGACGCAGATGGGTTGCCTGCTGCAAGTGACCGCGCAGTCGTTGACGGATCGTTTCGGCAAAGCCGCTCGGGAATCGGCTTGGGCCTTGCTGCGAAAAGGACTGGTTCACGTGATCGCGAGCGATGCGCACGATACCGAAGATCGCCCGCCGCGGTTGGACTTTGCTCGCGAAATCCTGACTCGGGAGATGGGGGCCGAAGCCGCCGAACTGTTGCTGGTCACGAATCCTTCGGCGATTATTGCCGGTGACCCGGTGTGGAGTTCCGCTGCGACGCCGGTCGAGCCTCGAAAGAAGAGCCGGTTTGCGTTTTGGCGATAGGGCGCCGGGATCCCGCGTTTCCCGACACGCTACCTGGCGGGCGCCGGCTCCCGGTCTCTCGTGACCAGGCCGGCCATGCCCCAGTCCGTCAGCTTCGTAATCCGGCCTTGGCCGCGCGGCGGACCGGCTTCCCTGATCTCGAAGCCGGCGCTCCGGCCGTCTACTTCAACCAGGGCGTGTCCGAAAAACCAACCGTCCTGGTAGAGTCCGGATAAGCGGAGGTGCCCGCCTGAACTCGCCATTGAGATATACGTCACGCCTTCGAGTTCGAGACGCAGCATCTGGTGAACATGTCCGGCGATCACATACTGGACGCCGTACCGCCGGGCAAGTTGGTGCAAGGCGAAGTTCGGGTTCCGGAGCGCCACGTCAACCAACCAGGACGGCCGGTGCGAAACGACAATCTTCAATGGTTGCCCGGCATGGGCTTTCAGGTCGGCTTCGAGGAAGACCAGTTCCCGATCCGGCAGTTGTTCGGACCGGCTGTTGTCCAGGATGGTGAAGTGCGCCTGCCGGTAATCGAAGCTGTAGTGTGGCGGGTGCGCCGCGTAGTGCTGGAACAGCCGTTCGGATGCCGGAGACCAGATGTCGTGGTTGCCAGCGGCGAGATAGAGCGGATAGCGGCGGAAGGAACCGAGAAGCTGCCCGATTTGGCGCCACTCTTCTTCCGCGCTTCGGTCGTTCATCCCCTGAATGGTGTCGCCCACACTGACGACGAACGCGGGGTTTTCGGCCGCCACCTCCTTCCACACCTGGTCGTAGACGCCGGGTTGAGCCTCTCCGGTCCGGTCGCCCAGAATCGCGAAACGGAAGGAATCGGGCGCCGCGGCTCCGCGGATACCCAGCAGAAGGGCAAGGAGCCACGCACCAAAGACGAGAGCGCGGCTGTACCGGGTTGCTATCCGCAAGCGATCGAACATCCCTCCTGCTATTTTCGCAAGTCCGGCTGTGGCACCGTGAGCGGAAGGGCAAATCGGTCATGCTTCGAGGTTTTGGTGCTCTCACGTGGAAAAAGAATTCGACAGGCTGCCTTGGCTCGGATAAAATTCGGATAAAATACTGCTCATGATCAAAACTAGAATTGCCGTAGCGCTGGGTATTCTGATCTTTATCGGCGGCGTCGCCGTAGGCCAGGTTTCGCGCCATCCGAATCTCGCCGCCGCACAACGCTTCATCGACCAGGCGTTTGAAAAGATCGTGGCGGCCCAACAGGCCAATGAATTCGACATGAACGGTCATGCTCAAAAGGCCAAGGAGTTGTTGGATCAGGCCAAACGGGAGGTGAGGCAGGCGGCCGCGGCGGCAACCCGCAACAGATAACGCCCACTCGGCCCCGGTGGGTGGGAACGCGAAGGGCCGCCTGCGGGCACGCACCTGGCTGCGCGCGTACGTGACGCGCGGGGTTTCAGTTGACGGCGGAAGGCGGCCGTACGATCACATTCAGCGGTTCGTGGGAGCGAGGATCTCCAGTTTCGGAAAATAGCCCCGGTAACGGGCGGCATCGCGCGTGAGCATCGCCTCCGGGAGCTTCGTTAGCAGCGCCGTTCGGAATTGCGGCGCCTTTTTTGTGGGGCAGGCGAATCGGCTGCCCCACAAGAAGTCTCTCAGGCGGCTCGCGGCAACTATGGTTGCTTCTTCGGCGTGTTCAGCGACCGCTCCACCATATCGTGCGGATCGGTCGAAACCCCATGGTCGCGCCACAGCCAGCGCATCATCTCGGGGAAAACGGTCTGCAGCATCTTCTGGCCATGCCGCTGAATTCCCCAGGAGTAATTCACGTCGTAGCCCTTCTCGCTCAGGGCCTGCTCCATGCGGACGTTCTGATAAAACCAGTCGCGGCGTTCATCGTAGCTTCCGTCGGGGCCGAGGGCCCGATTGTCGTTTCGCCCGTCCGCCAGGAACACGCGCAGGGGTTTCTTCGCGGCCTTCCGGATAATGTCCGGGTAGGCATCGCCGCCGCGAATATTGGTAAAGCTGCCGACATTGCTCAGCACTTTGCGGAACTGGTCCGGGCGCTCCCACGCGACTGTGAACGCGGCAATCGCCCCCGAGCTCGATCCGCCGATGCCATGGCGCTCCGGGTCTCTCGATATGTTGTAGCCCTTAAAGAGCACGGGGAGCAATTCATCCACGACGACGCGGACATACTTATCGTCCAGCGTGTTGTATTCGGTGGGGCGGTTGGTGGTGCGATCTCCCCATTCCTGCGGGGTCGGCTCCGGTTGGTCGGGGCGCCGGCCCGGGTTGATAAATACTGCAATCATGACGGGAATCTCGCGCCGGTAGATCAGGTTGTCCAAGACGAACTGGGCGCGAATATCGCCTTGCGGCGCCATAAACGCCTGTCCGTCGTTGTAGATCATGAGGCTGGCGGGGACCGCCGGGTCGTACTGCGCCGGCACATAGATCCAGTAGGTGTGCTGGGTTCCGGGATAGGCTTCGCTGGGCAGCGTGAATGGCCCCCGAATCTCGCCTTTCGGAACGCCCTCCTGCGGCGCCGCATCGGGCGCCAGTCGGTAATAGATGCCGGGGTCGGGCGCCGTGGCCGGCGCTTGGGCCGGCGGCTGGGCGTGTGCACACGCCGCGGTGGCCAGCAGAGCGAGGATTAGGGATCGATCGTGTTTCATGGCTGCGACGCCAAGATATCACATCCGATACGCGGGCCGAAACCGGCCCGGTCTATGCCCTGTTGGGCAAGCGCGGGATCGGCGCGGGCCGGATGCCCGGCCTGCACCAACCCGTGGGCGATACCGTGGCGTATCACATCCGTGCGGGTAAACACGACGTGACCGCCTACGACTGGGACCGGTACCTGGATTTCGCCGACCGCCAATTCGGGAAACATCCGTGATCGGGTTTCTCAAGGGATGAGTGCCATGGCGATTGCCCGGCTGTGCGGCAAGGATGGAACGGCCGGGTGATTCTGAACCAACCAATAGGGCCCACGCAAGAATAGCCTCACATCCCCTGACCGGCAAAAGGGGCGCACGCAGTCATGCGTGCCGCGTCGGCACGCATGCCCACTTCCGCTGCCACGGGGCGCATACGCGTCGAGTAGAGACTCCGAGGAGCCGGTGCGGGGTGCCAGGTGGGACAGACGATTCGTTTTTTGTCGTCTGTCGAGCTGCCGTGGCCTGGCGAGAGCCTGACAGACCACGAAACTGGACCCTCGGCCGCGTCTTTAGCGTGCGCTATCAGGCGGTTTCCGTATTACCTCAGGCTACATCCGTCTGTGAACCTTTTGGTAATGGATACGACCTGGCTCTGAGCGGTAGAACGAATCATGGTATCGTGTTCCGGCTTCCGCCCCGTACTCATTGTTTGCTTGTTCGCTTCCGTGTTACCGGCCCAGCAGGATTCGATCGCTGCCCCGATCGATGCACGCCATCCGGTAGTCGTCAGCGGCAGCGTTCCTCCTCAGGCGCAGCCGAAGTACGATCGGGGGGCGGTGGAACCCGATTTCGAGCTCGGCAACATCACGCTGATGCTGAGGCCGTCGGCCGATCGGCAAGCCGCGCTCGAGCAACTGCTGGCCGAGCAGCAGGATCCCGCATCGCCGAACTACCACAACTGGTTGACACCGGAAACCTATGCCGAGCGGTTCGGTTCGAGTACGGCGGATTTGGATAAGGTCGCGGCCTGGCTGCGCTCCCAGGGCTTCGCCGTGAAGTATACGGCGCGCGGCCGCGATTTCATCAGTTTCAGCGGCACGGCCAGCCAGGTCGAGGCAACCCTGCATACGGAAATCCACCGCTACCAGGTGGGCGCTGAAACTCACTTCGCCAACGCCACCGACCTGTTCTTGCCGGCGGCCATCGAGCCCATGGTGGCGGGTGTCCTGGGGCTCCACGACTTTCACCCAAAGGCGCCGCGGAAGCAAGCCCTGCCGAACTATACCGAGACTGACGGAAGCCACTACCTGATCCCGGACGATCTTGCGGCCATTTACGATCTCGTCCCCTTGTTTAGCTACGGATATATGGGCGCGGGTCAGAGCATTGCGATCGTAGGACAGAGCGACATCGATCCGGGCGACATCGCGGCGTTCCGCGACAGTTGGGGCTTGCCCCCAACCACCATACAGGTGGTTCCCACCGGCACGTACCCGGGGGTCAACGGCGACGAAGTAGAAGCGGATTTGGACCTGGAATGGGCCGGCGCGGTGGCTCGATTCGCGACCCTGATTTACGTTTACAGCGACGACGCGGGCTACTCGGCTTACTATGCGATTGACAACAACCTGGCGCCGGTGATCAGTGAGAGCTTTGGGCTGTGCGAATACCAGGTGGCCTCGAATCGCATGGGTCTTTCGGGCTTTCAAGTGGAGGCGCAGAAAGGCAATGCGCTGGGAATTACCTGGCTGGCTTCGTCGGGCGATTCGGGAGCGGCCGGCTGCGATTACGACGTCGCGACGGCGACCGGGGGTCTGGGAGTTAGCCTTCCCGCCAGCGTTCCCGAGGTTACCGCGGTGGGCGGGACGGAATTCAACGAAGGAAGCCTCAGCTATTGGAGCGGCAGCAACGGGCCAACCGGCGCCTCGGCGCTTTCCTATATCCCCGAGATAGCGTGGAACGACACAGCGGCGAGCGGGGGACTTGCGGCTTCGGGCGGCGGTTTGAGTTCGGTTTACAAGAAGCCCGCTTGGCAAACCGGGCCGGGTGTTCCGAGCGACGGCGCGCGCGACGTGCCCGACGTCTCCCTGGCCGCGTCGAACGCCCACGACCCCTACATCGTCGTTTCCGAGGGCGCGGAAATTGGCGTGGGCGGCACGTCGGCCGCGGCGCCTTCTTTCGCCGGAATGATCGCCGTGCTCAATCAGTACCTGGTCCAGAACGCGGTGCAAAACAAATCCGGCGTGGGCAACATCAACCCGAAGCTGTATGCCATGGCGGCGGCCGGCGCCTCCGGCATTTTTCACGACGTGACCGCGGGGAACAACATCGTGCCGTGCCAGGTGGGTACGCCGAACTGTGCCAACGGTCAGTTTGGGTACACGGCCGGTGTGGGTTACGACCTTGTGACGGGCCTGGGTTCGGTGGACGCGTACAACCTGATCACGGCATGGGCAGGCATTCCGGTTACCTCCACCACCACTACGCTTACGGCGAGCCCGGCCATTATCCTGGCGGGCGGGTCCACGGTGCTGACCGCTGCCGTGAAGGCTGCCAGCGGCGCCACGTCGCCCACCGGGCCGGTTTCCTTCACCCTGGGGAACCTCTCGCTGGGCGCCGCGACGCTCTCCGGGTCCGGCGCCACCGCCACTGCCTCCATCACCGTTTTCGGCGGCCAGTTGCTGGTGGCAAACAACATGGTACAGGCTTACTACGGGGGCAGCCCCACGTTCAGTTCCTCGTCGGCAGCGGCAACGCTCAGCCTGGGCACTCCCACCGCGGCCTCGGCGGTGGCACTGTCGGAGACGCCGAATCCGGTCTACCAGCAGGCGCCCGATGCCAATGGCGCCACGTTCTCTTTCACCGTCAGCCTGAACGAAACCGCGGGGGTAGCCACCACCGTGACCGGGTTCACTTTCGATGGCGTGAGCTATGCGGGCTCGATCGCGAATTTTTTCGGCAGCACCGCGCTGCCGGCGCACGGCACGCTTTCCTCGAGTCTAAAGGTGGGGAACATTGCCGTGCCTTCGTCGGTGGTGATGCTATTCACTGGCCGGGACGCCAGCGGAGCGGCGTGGACCCGGCAGATCGCGGTCCCCTTCCTGCCGCCGCCCACGCAAGAATAACCTCACATCGCCCGATCGGCAAACGTCTTGAGATCGGTAGTTCGGAGACTCGACTCGGCACCGAAGAGTGCGCGCCACGGTGGCAGTGGGGAGCGCCCGTTTCATGAACGGCCGCGAGCGCTTTGCGTTTGACGCCGGCCTTGGCTCAGGGCTGGATCGGAATCACTACCGGACCCGGCGGCGAGGAATTGATACTCGCCGGCGAGGTAACCCCGTTGATGGAAATCGAGATGGCGTACAAGCCCGCCGACATCGAGGCAAAACTCTGCGGCACGGTGAAGTTGATCTGGAATTCTCCCACCGCAACCAGCGCGGCGTACGTGGCGCTGGCCGGAATCGTGATGGGGCCAATCTGCACCGTCACGCCGCTGAATGGCATCGTCGAGACTATTGTGCCCGCGGGCGATGAAGCCAGGCCGGTGGCGAAGAGTTGCACCGTATCGCCGGGAACGGCGTTGCGGAACGCGGCGCCATTGGCCGGATCGCCGGCAAGCTTGCCATCCAGGAAGACCGCGGCCGCGTAGTTGGTTCCGTTCACGATCACCGGGAAAATGCCGGGCGAGCTGGCTAGGACCTGGGCGGTGATGGAATTGGTCGCCACGCCATTGTTGATTACCTGCACGGTGGCCGTGCCCGAGATTCCCGACGGCACCTGGAAATTAATCTGCGTGGGGCTGATGTAATACACGGCCGCGGCCTGTCCGCCGACGTTCACCTGAACGCCGCTCAGATTGGTGGGAAGGCTATTGCCGAGGCCGGTGAAATCGGATTCGTTCCAGATGCGCGTGACGGGGCTGAGGTTGTTGCCCTTAACCAGCGCCCAGGATCCCGGCACCAGCCCTCCGGCAATGTACGTCGCGTCATTCGCGGCACTGCCGGTTAC
This sequence comes from Bryobacteraceae bacterium, assembly GCA_052148435.1. Taxonomy (GTDB): domain Bacteria; phylum Acidobacteriota; class Terriglobia; order Bryobacterales; family Bryobacteraceae; genus JBEKYD01. Next base: position 16,271 of record JBKQIF010000151.1, on the reverse strand, counting down.
GAGACCCGGCTCGGCGCTTGGCGCGATCTTGGCGACAAAGCCGTGGGAGCAGCAGGGGTTGCTGCTGGCGGTCGTCTGGAATGCGCCGGGAGTCGTGATCAGGCCCGTGCCGAGGTTATTGCCGGCGAGATAGATGTCACCGGCGGCGTCGACTGCCAGCCCGGCCGGACTCGATTCGCCGAGCCCGCCCGAACCGATATACGTGGAGAAGAGCAGGTTCGCGCCCGTGGGGTCAAGCTCGGCGACCAGCATCTGCATGTCTCCGCCGTTTCCGGCCGTCTGAACCGGATTGAGCAATGGGAAACCCGGGTTCGGTTGCCCTATGATATAGACGTTCCGCTGTCCATCCAACTGGATGGGGCCCGTAAAGAAGAACGCGTCGCTTGCATCGCCCTTGGCGTCTCCGACAAAGGTGGACCACAGGATCTGGGTGCCGGTAGGATTCAGCTTGGTCACGTGGGCCGCCGAGCAGTTCTGCCCATTCGGCCCGCAGACTGTCGAATAAGCGCCGGCCGTGACGGGAAAATCGGGAGAATTGGTATATCCGACGATATAGGCATTGCTGGCGCTATCGATGGTGATGCCGCTGATGTAGTCGCCTAAGGATTCAGTGTGCCCGCCAAGGTAGGTGCAGTAGACCAGCGATACTCCACCGGGGGAAGTGACCGGATTGAACTTGGCGACGAAGCCGCGCCAGGCCTCCACATAGGTTCCATCGCTGCCCAGCGGAGCGCCGGTGGGCTGAATGACGCCGGCAGTCGTCGGCAGTTTACCGGCCGTGGTCTCGCCGACCAGATAGAAGTAGCCGTTTGCATCCACCGCGACCCCGGTGCCGTAGGTAGTGCCGCCGGCGGTGGTGTTCAAGTCGCCGAAGATAGTGGAATAGAGCAGGTGGGCGCCGGTGGGATCGAACACCGTGACGAAGGCGTATTGGGGCGAGCCCCCGCCAGTTTGGTTTCCGCCGATTACCGCGCCGCTGGTAGTGGGAAAGCAGGATTGGTATGGGGTGCAATACTCGCTTTCGTCGCCGGCAATGTAAGCGCGGCCGGCGCCATCCACGGCAATGGCAGTTGCGTACGCATTATTGGCGCCGCCCAGAAATGTCGAGTAGACAAGGCCGGTTCCGGTGGAATTCAGCTTGGTCACAAATGCGGAAATGTTACCGGCGTTGACTGTCTGGTACGCTCCGGCGGTTGTCGGGAAACTGGCCGAGTTTGTCTCGCCGGTGACGTAGGCGCTGCCACTGGAGTCCACCGCTATGGCGTAGGCTTCGTCATTGACGTTGCCGCCCAAATAGGTGGAATAAACCAGCGAACTGCCATCGGGACTGAATTTGGTTACAAAGGCCGAACGCCATACTCCGGGGCTGACGGGGCTGCCTGCCTGCTCCTTTGCCGGAGGCGCGCTTTCATAAGGGTTCTTCGTCGGGAAGTCGATCGAGTTGGTGTAGCCCGTCACATACGCGCTGCCCGCGCTGTCCACCGCGAGGCCCTGCGACGTGCCGACTTGAAGGTTACCGGGTCCGGTCGTCCACCCGATGTTATCGGTGCCGCTCCCGGCAAGATAACTGGCATAGCTGAGCACGGGGTCGACGATCAGCGCCCTGGAATGGTCGTAGCTGCCAAGCCGGAAACGTACCTGGTTCCCGGCCACGGCGAACCGCCCTTCGACGCGGGTCTTCTTGTCTCCATCCAGTTGGTACAGCACCGGATTCTTGAAGCTGGCCGCACCGTTGCCGGCGCTCAGCGCTAAATTGCCCTCCGCGTCGACGCTGGGGCGGGCGCCGTCGATGCGCCAGGCGATGCGGCTGGGGTCGGCGCCGGGGGCGACCACAAAGTCGTACTCCAACTGGCGCTGATTCCCGTAAAAGACCAGATCCACGCCGGGGTAGACCTGGGGATACTTCACCTTGCCATAGGTGGGGATGCCGGAGCGCCAGTTCTTCGGGTCGTTGCCGATGAAGTAGCTCACTACGCCGGGCTGGGGGGACATTCCTACTGCGTTGGCCTTGGGATTTGCCCCGATCAGGCTCATGCGCACGGTGTCGACGGACGCGGCCGATGCCGGCCGTTGCCGCTCCAGGTTCAGGACGACCTTGCCCGGAGCGAGGAAGAGCGCGTAGCCGGCGCCGCGCGAGAGAAACTGAACCGTGGAGGCCGACTGCCCCTGGTTCGGCTCGAAACTCAACGGCACGCTCACGAGCTTCGCTTCGGGACCGGTTTGCCAGGAAGCCGGCAGCGCCGCCTGCCGTTTGTTATCCGGCGAGGCCGCGGAGGCGCGCGGCCAGCCAAGACCAAAAGAGATCGAAATCATCGCGAGCGCCGTTACTGCCCGAAGCGCACGCGCCCAAAGTGCAATCGAAGACCGTTCGCTGGTCATACTCGATGTTCCTCTCTGTCCTTCCGGACTTCATTAGCCGGGATCGCCGTTTTGGCTTCCTGGCCACCATCAAGCATACTCCAACGGTATAATCGGGGCTGTTTTTCTCATTTCTTTCCATCGCGAGCGACTCCCGTGGCCCACGAACGGGCTGGAGCCGCCACCAGACCCACCGAATCGGCCTGCCGGTTTCGTCGGGCCGGGTAAGAAGTAGAAATCCGCGCCGCGCCTGGGACCTTTGAGTGCCGTGCACAAAAATGCACAAAGCTCCGATTCCGCCCGGACCGCCCCACCCCGGTCACAGCCCCGATTCAATTCCTCTTCCTCTCCTTTTTCAATGACTTATGAGGAAAATAGTGAACTGGCGGGCCCGCGCCTGTTATTGTCGGCTTGGAGAGGAGCAGTTTATTGCGCCGCGGCGAGCGCTTTGCGTTCGGCGCTGACCGAGGCGCCGATCAAAGCCAGATCGTGGCTGGTGGGCACGACTTCGAAAAAGCTGCCTTGCAGGGAGGTCATCTTGACCATGTCCTGGAGAAACATGCCGACCACGGCAGTGTCGATGTAGTCCGAATTGGGGCCGGCCAGATAGATACGCCCGGGGCCATCGATGTGCACGCTGGTAGCGGTGGCGGCGGCCAGGGCGCGATGCCAGCGGGTGACAAACTCGCGGGCTTTCTGGTCGCCCTCCCGCGCGGCGGCGAACACCTCTTCCGGCTCCCGGTCGAGGAAACGCAGGCGAATGGCGCGGTTGCCCATGATGCCTTCCAGGTGACCCACTCCGCCGCAGCCGCAATAGCGCTCTTTGGGGTCGAGCGAAATCACCGAATGCCCGGCCTCCCAAACCCCGTCTCCCAACGGGTAGCGGCCGAAGCCGATGCCATCGCCCAGGTACCAGACGCGGATCAGTTTCTCCAGGGCGCCGCGGGTGGCGGCGATTCCGGCGGCGATGGCGTCGGCATCGTTCAGAGCCACCACCGGAACGTCCATGCCCTCGGACTTCAATTCCGCCGCCAGCAGGTCGGTCACGTGCAACCCCTTCAACTGGCCCAGGTTGGGAGACTCCTCGATCACTCCGTTGCGGACGATGCCGGGGAAGCCGGCGCCCACCCATTCCACCTTCCGGCCCTGGCTTACCGCCACGGTCATTTCGCGGATGCGCGCCAACATGTCGCCGGCGTGCAAAGTCTTCAGATCGATCCGCGACTCCGACGGATCCGGATACATGCGCACCGCGCCCAGCGTGGTCCCTTCCACCGCGCCAACCCAGATGTAGTGCGTGGCCAGCACCCCAATGCCGATCCCCATGATTTTCCCCCTCCCGAACCCCGCTCCTACAAACGCAACAGCTTGTTGATTCCGTTGAAGGCCGCCTGCTTGTAACATTCGGCCAACGTCGGATAATTGAAAACCGTCTCGACGAAGTAGTCTACCGTGCCGTCCAGAACCAGCACCGCCTGCCCGATATGGATTTGCTCCGTCGCGCCCTCGCCGATGATGTGTACGCCCAGGATTTTGCGGGTTTCCCGGTGGAAGATCAGCTTCAGCCTGCCGGTGGTATCGCCGCGAATCTGGCCGCGCGCGGTCTCGCGATAATACGCCAGACCCACTTCGTAGGGCACGTCTTCGTCGGTGAGCTGCTCTTCGGTTTTACCGATGAAGGAAATCTCCGGAATGGTATAGATGCCGTAGGGGTAGGCGGCGGGGTTGGACTTGACCTTCAGCCCGAAAGCATTGCCCGCCGCAATGCGCCCCTGCTCCATCGATACCGAGGCCAGGCTGGGAAAACCGATCACGTCGCCGGCCGCGAAGATGGTGGGCACCTTGGTGTGAAATTCCTTGTCGACCCAGATGCGGCCGCGGTTGTCGGCGTCCAGGCCGGCTGCCGGCAGGTTCAACTCATCCACGTTGCCCTGGCGGCCCACCGCGTAGAGCAGCACGTCGCCCGGCACCTTCTTATTGCTCTGCAGGTTCGCCACCACCCGGCCATCCGGCGTGGCTTCCACGCTGGCAACCTCTTCGTTGAGCCGCATCGTGACGCGGTGGTCGCGCAAATGGTACGACAGCGCCTCCACCATTTCGCTGTCGGCGAATTCCAGCAGGCGCGGGCGTTTTTCGATCAGCGTCACCCGCGAGCCCAGAATCGCGAACATGCAGGTGTATTCCACCCCGATCACGCCGCCGCCCACCACGATCAGGTTCTTGGGGATTTCCGCCAATTCCAGGATCTGATCGCTGTTGATGATGGTTTTGCCGTTGACGGGAACGGTGGGCGAAATGGCCGGCTTGGTGCCGGTGGCGATGATAATCTTGGGCGCTTCCAGGTCCTGCTGCCCGCGCGAGTTCTCCACCCGCACGTGGGTGGCGTCGAGGAAGCTGGCGCGCGCGTAGATGATTTCCACGCCGTTACGCGAAAGCTGCGCCTGTGTCACGTCCACTTCGGTCTTGATCACCTGGCTGACACGGAAGCCCAGGTCCGCCATGGTGATCTTTTCCTTGACGCGATAATTGATGCCGTAGATGCCCTGATATTCGTAGCCGGACAGATGCATCACGGCTTCCCGCATGGTTTTGCTGGGAATCGTTCCCGTATTGACACAGGCGCCGCCGACGATTTCGCGTTGTTCGATCACCACGACCCGGCGGCCGGACTTGGCGCCTTGAATGGCAGCCCGCTGGCCGGCCGGGCCGGAGCCGATCACGATCAGATCGTATGTTTGCATGCGCGGTGAGAAGCCGGAATGCTCAGCCCGCGTTGAAGCGGGATTCGATTTCTTCCCAGTTCACCACGTTCCACCACGCGGCGACGTATTCGGGGCGCCGGTTCTGATACTTCAGATAGTAGGCATGCTCCCAGACGTCCAGGCCGAAGACCGGGTACTTGCCTTCGAGCACGGGGCTGTCCTGGTTGGGCGTGGAAACGATATCCACCTTGCCGCCGGATTTGATGAGCCACGCCCAGCCGGAGCCGAAGCGGGTGGCGGCGGCCTGGTTGAATTTCTCCTTGAACGTGTCGAAACCGCCGAAAGTGGAGGCGATGGCTTGCGCCACGTGCCCGACGGGCGCTCCGCCGCCGCCAGGCTTCATGATCTTCCAGAACATCGAGTGGTTCAGATGGCCGCCGCCATTGTTGCGGACGGCGGTGCGGACGGCTTCCGGCACGATGGCCAGGTTGTTCGCCAGCAGTTCCTCGACGGTCTTGTTAGCCAGCTCGGGCGCCGACTCCAGCGCTTTGTTGAGATTGGTCACGTACGCCTTATGATGCGCGCCATGATGAATCTCCATGGTTCTGGTATCGATGTAGGGCTCCAGCGCTTCGGGCGCGTAGGGTAGCGGTGGCAATGTGAACGACATAGCGTCTCCTTTATCTCCTCTTCATGCGTTTTCAAATGCATCGGCGATGCGAAACATGGTGGTTTCGTCGAAATGGCGGGTGAGAATCTGCAATCCCACGGGTAGCCCCTCAGCCGTCGTCCCGCAGGGAACGCTCATGCAGGGCACACCCGCCAGGCTGCCGGTGATGGTGAAAATATCGGACAGGTACATGGCCAGCGGATCGTCGATCTTCTCCCCCAGCCGGAATGCCGGAAAAGGGGAAACCGGGGCCACGATGGCGTCAACCTGGTCGAACGCCTGGGCAAAATCGCGCGCGATCAAGGCGCGCACCTTCTGGGCCTTCAGATAATAAGCGTCGTAATAGCCGGCGCTCAGCACGTAGGTCCCCAGCATGATGCGGCGCTTGCATTCGGCGCCAAAACCTTCGCCGCGCGTGGCGCGATACATCTCGGCCAGGGTAGGCGCGTTTTGGGACCGGAAAGTGTAACGTACGCCGTCGTACCGCGCCAGGTTGGAGCTGGCCTCGGCGGTGGCGATGATGTAATACGTGGCGATGGCGTAATCGGTGTGCGGCAGGCTGACTTCGCGCACCTCACAGCCAATTTTTTTCAACACTTCCACGCTTCGGAAGAACACATCGCCCGATTCGCCCTTCAGGTTCTTTAGATACTCGGGAGGCAGCCCAAGCTTCAAACCTTCCACTTTTCGGTTCAATTGGGCGGTGTAATCCGGCACTGGCGCGGCGGCGGAAGTGGCGTCGCGAGGGTCGCGGCCGGCCATCACGCCCAGCACGGTGGCGGCGTCGCGCACCGACCGGGCGAAAGGCCCGATATGATCGAGCGAGCTGGCGAATGCGGTAAGGCCGTAGCGGGAAACTCTGCCGTACGTGGGCGTTACTCCGACTACGCCGCAGAACGATGCGGGCTGGCGAATGGAGCCGCCGGTATCGGAGCCCAGCGCCACCACCGCGGTGCCTTGGGCCACGGCCGCGGCCGAACCGCCGCTCGAACCGCCCGGCACGCGCTCCGGCGCGCGCGGATTCCGCACCGGACCGAAAGCCGAGTTTTCGGTGGAGGAGCCCATGGCGAACTCGTCGCAGTTGGTCTTGCCCAGAATCACCCCGCCGGCCTGCTCGATGCGCTCGATGGCGGTGGCATCGTAGGGCGGAATGTAATCGGCCAGCATCTTCGAACCGCAGGTGGTGCGAAGCCCTTTGGTGACGATGACGTCTTTCACCGCGACCGGCACGCCCGCCAGCGGGCCGGGATCTTCGCCGCGGGCGATCTTCTCGTCCACGCGGCGCGCCGCGGCCAGGGCGCGCTCGGGCGAAAAATGCAGATAGGCGTTGGTCTTGGGATTCTCGGCCTGGGCGAAGCGCAAGGCCTCGCCGGCCAGTTCGGCGGCGCTCACGGCGCGCGTTTCGAGCGCCTGGCGAATCTTGCCGATAGTGAGCGAAGCGATGCCGGGATCCATGGGCTAGCGCTCAATCACTCTTGGAACTTTGAAGTAGCCCGCGCCCGGTTGTGGAGCGTTGGCCAATGCGGCCTGGTTGCCGAGCGGCGGAAGGGGCACGTCGTCGCGAAGCGTGTCTTCAGGTGTGTCTTCACAGGCTAAAGCCTGTGCCACCAGCACCTGTGCCATCGGCTCGACGCCGGAAGTATCCACTTCGTTCAACTTCTCGACGTGCGCGAGAATCCCGTCGAGCTCCGCGCGGAGGCGCGACACTTCCGCGTCGGAAAGTTTCAAATCGGCCAACTCGGCCACCTGACGAACGTCTTGCTCGCTGATTTTCATGCGTAAGGTTTCATGCGCCGGCCCGGGCTCGCGAAGCTCGATAAATGGCGCGCAAAACCGGGTCTACAATGCCGTCGGCCTCATCGTATGCTCTGCCGGGAGCCGCCGCGGCAGCCCGCTGCGGTTCGCGGCGGCGCGGCACCACGCGGAAATGCAGCTCTTCCACCGAGCCCCGGCCCAGGTGTCTGGCTAGCGCGCCCAGGATCTGCCCGCTCAAAGAGAATAATTGCCGCTGCCAGACCGGGTCTTCCACTTCCACCACCAGGCGGGTACGCACCAGCTTGACGGCACGGGTGTGAGCCGCGATGGTCTTGCCCACCGCCGCCGGCCACGCCGCCACGGCAATTTCGTCGGGCGTAATGGTATCGCCGGGCAGTTTCATTCCCCGGAGAAGCAGGCTGGCACGTTGCATTGTCGGGCGAATGACATTCTACCATGCGCGGGCGGCGGAACCGGGATTTCGTGGTGATGGAGGACGCTACAGAATGCTTACGGCGATCAGCGGTCAGCTCTTCTGACGCGAGCTGGCGTGGTCGTCTTCCGGCGATAGTCGCGTGCGGCCTTGCGTAGGATCTGCCCTGGTTCGGCTGGGCGAAGGATCGCGTCGGCAAAAGGTCCGGCTTCGCCGGCGGTCAGAATCAGGACGGGGCGATTTCCCGCGGCTTTTTCGGTAGTTCGTGGCACGCGATACACCTCTATAAATAGCGTACGGTAAGTATCCGCGCACCGGCAAGGGGGGACTGGCGCCCTCTGGCTGCGGGCCGGTTGGGGCGCGCACGAACCGAGTGGGCAGTCGGTCTGACTGTTGCGACTCTCGATGCGAGGGACTAGAGTGAACTGCTGCGAGGACAGCTGCCTTGTTGAAACGCGAAGAAGACGAACGGCCGTTGCGCCCCATGGCGTTGACCCGGACGTGGGCCATCGCTGCGCTACTTGCGCTTTTGCCGCTGCTGGCAACCGCCAGCACGCCAGTTCCTACATACGGCACGTACTTCGGCGGCACGGGTGACACCAACGTCGCGGTCGCAGTTGCCGTCGACCCCTCGGGTAACGTCGTGGTGGCGGGCTACACGACGTCGCAGACCCTCCCGGGAACCGCCGCCGCGTTTCAGCCTACGAAGGCGGCCGGGTACCCTCAGGGACGTTTTCGTCGCAAAGTTCAGTCCTTCCGGCACGGCACTTCTGTGGGTGACATTTCTGGGCGGTGCGAGCGATGACGCGCCGACGGCGGTGGCGGTGGACTCAGATGGCAACGTCTATGTCGTCGGCTCGACCGGCTCTTCGAATTTCCCGGTTACCCCAAGTGCTTACCTTCTGCAGATGTCGACGGTGGCCCCGAGCGGTTTCGCCGCAAAAATCAGTTCGGACGGACGTTCGCTGCTCTATTCGACATATTTGCCGGGCACACCAAACGCGTTGGCCGTCTCGAATGCGGGTGAGGCCTATATGGGTGGTGCCTTCGCGTCCACAGTCGTCACTCCTGGCGCACTCGGGACCGGTGAGAACCCCAGTTACGACGATGGCGTCTTCCTTCTGCGTCTCAACTCCACCGGTACTGGTCTTGTTTTTGGCGCTTACCTCGGCGGCGACGGCTTCAATGGCTCGACTACGGCGTCTCTTGCCATCAGTCCACAGGGCAACGTGTACGTCGCGGGTTTTACCTTCCAGTCCGACATACTGACGACGGCCAACGCATTTCAGGGGAACTATACTGGAACCGGACCCACCGTCGGACCCGGAGGATCCGGACCTGGATCGGCCGGATTCTGTTGTAGTAACGGCTTCGTGGTCGGGGTCAATTCTACAGGGTCTCAGCTTCTCTATGGGACCTATTTCGGCCCCCAATACTCTGGAACGGCAATTACCAGTATTGCTGCTCCCTCGGATGGCTACCTTTATCTTTCAGGATCAATCGATACGACGGCTCTCTGGGCTACTCCAGGAGCATATCTCAGCACGCCTTCCTCCAATTTTATAGCCAAGCTTGCGCCGGGACAGCCGGCGCTAGACGCCTTCTCCTACCTGGCTCTCCAGGCATCGTGGACCCACGTTGAAGTCGGAAACGTGCCGCAGACCGTGCACATATCGTTCGGGGAGGGCGTGATCGAAATGAGCACGTCCACTCTTGCCTTAGTGTCCTCATTCAGCCCGTCGTCCGCCCTCGGTGGGGCTTCCTTCGGCGCGTCTGGCTCGGCTCTCGCGGCTCCTCAGTCGGTCTGGCTTGTGGGCGGTTGTGGATCACCCTGTAGTCTGATCTCCTCCAACGCGTTTCAGGCAACACCCCAAAATCCCAGTTCGTCGGCGGTTCTGATTCAACTGACTGACGAGACGTTGGCTATCAACTCCGTCGTGAATGCGGCAAGCTTCCTTGGCGGCCCGGTTTCGCCGGGTGAAATCGTTACGATCACTGGTGCCGCCATCGGACCAACGACTCCGGCAACCCTGACTCTGGACCAGACCGGGAAAGTCGCTACCTCGCTCAGTGGAGTCCAGGTGTTGTTCAGCGGAACGGCCGCGCCCTTGACCTACGTCAGCGCCACTCAGATCAACTGCGTGGTGCCCTACGAAGTCCAGGGGCTGGTGAGCCCCTACGCACAAATAAGCTACCAGGGCCAAACGTCCAGCGTCTTCCCGCTGGCCCCCGCCGCCGCCGCGCCCGCGCTGTTCACGGCCAATGGATCGGGCACGGGCCCGGTGGCAGCCTTGAACCAGGACGATAGCTACAATTCGCCCAACAACCCGGCTGCAAAGGGCAGCTACGTGGTCTTCTACCTGACTGGCGAAGGCCAGACGTCTCCTGGCGGCGTGACTGGGAAGGTGACCACCGTATCGCCCACACCGCCGCTTACGCCGCAGCCGCTCTTGCTCGTGGCAGTTCTGATAAACGGCCAACCGGCTTCTGTCGCTTTCTACGGGGAAGCACCGGGCTTGGTCTCAGGCGTTATGCAGCTTAATGTCCAGATTCCGGTGAACGCGCCCTCTGGCAATCTGCCTCTGCAGGTTTCGGTTGGCGGAAACGCCAGTCAAAACGGCGTGACAATATCGGTGCGGTAGGGATTAAGATACTTGCGGGCGTTTTTGGTCGACCGCGAGAAGAGCGTCCCGAAGAATCGGGACGCGGCACGCACGAGTGCGCGCGCCACGAAACCTGGCGGGCGCGAAGTTGTGCTGACGCCGCAGGAGAGATGGGAACCAAATGAGAGCGAGAACGAATCGAAATCTCGACCGGTACCAGTTCACGGTTCGTCCCCTTTCAAACGACGAGGGTGGCGGTTACCTGGTGGAGTATCCGGATATACCCGGATGCATGTCGGATGGGGACACCATCGAAGAGGCGATCGCAAACGGCAGGGAAGCCCTTCGCGATTGCGTGGAAGTGTTTCGAGAGTCGGGTCGAAAGCTGCCGAAGCCAAGCGTCGAGGCTGCGCAATGGCGTCAACGCCTGCCGCGAACTCTCTACTCGAAGCTGACGAGACAGGCGGAGAACGAGGGCGTCAGCATCAATAGCCTGGTGACGGCGATCATCGCCGAGGCGATCGGAGCCAGACAGGCACGGTCGCGAAAGAGCCGGTGATGCCCGCGGCGAGAACTGGCACCTTTGGCGTCGGGATCGGGACTGTTGCGGACGTTTCTGGCCGACCGCGCAGCAGGCGTCCCGAAGAATCGGGACGCGGCACGCAAGAGTGCGCGCGCCACGAAATTCAGCCGGCGCGGGTCCGATCGCTTCGATCTTGGGTGTAATCTCCCCTGCCGGACTCATCGGTCATGTGTTCGACAGGCGTCACACTCGGAAGGGAAGCGGTCCCGCTATCCGGCGATGCCAACCAGGTCGCTGAAGACGCCGTAGGCGGTTTGCTCGACGCCGGGGTCGATGGAGACGGTGCCGAAGGTTCCCATCAGGTCCGTATCGAAAAGCAGGATATTGGAAGTGCCGGGGACGCACGCCAGGATATCGGCGCGGTCCAGCACTTCGGCGCGCACGCGCAAGGATAGGCCGCGGGGCGTGCGGCGGGCGCGGCTGATGAGGCGCACGGTCTTGCCCTGGCGGTTGATCTCAGCCAGGCGGCTGGGGGTAAGCCGTCCGATGCCGCGGGTGGAGACCTGCTGGGGGGTGGTACGGGCGTCCATCAGGACGTTGGCCAGAGCGGCTGTCTTGGCGGCCGAATCCCAGCCATCGATGTCGAACGCGCCGTCGGCTTCGGTGATGCCCATGGCGCGCGCGGCCCTCAGTCCTTCGTCAAACCAGCCGCCGCGCTCCATGGTTTCGATCACCACCTTCGAGGTGGAATTGAGGGCGCCGGTAAAGCCCAGCACTTTCACCCCGGGCATGGTGTGGCGCCAGAGGTTGAATATCGGGGCTCCGTCCATTACGGCGGATTCGAAACGAAAGCCGAGACCGAGGCGCGCGGCCTCATCGGCCAGTTCGCGATAGGCGTGGGCGATGGGCCCTTTATTGGCGGTGACCACGTGCATGCCGCGGGCCAGGGCGGCGCGAATGTGAGCGATGGCGGGCTGGCCATCGGAAGGACTCAGGGTGGTGAGCTCAATGGCGGCGTCGGCGCGGGCCGCGCCAAGAAACGCCTCGACCGATTCGGCACGGGGCCCGAATTTCGGGTTGGCCTTCAGCCCGCGCGGATTCACGGCAGTGCCATGGCGCAGGGTGTGAATGCCGGTGACGGTGAAAGGAAACTCGCGGCGCCGGGCGCGAATCAAGCGCACCAAGGCCCGCGCCACGTTGCCGTATCCGATCAGTGCGATCTTCAAGTTCCGATTCTAGCGGGATTGGAGGGGTCGTCGCAGGAGTAAGAAACTGTGTGATGCTGGTGATGGTCAGACTAAAGAAGGTCCGCCCATGAGCGATACCCAACTCCATTTGGCGATTGGCATTCCGACTTTCGCGCTTGTTCTGGGCATGATCGGCAACGGATTCCTGTTCCACGCGCTCTCGGCACGGATGAGCAGCCTGGAGGCCCGCATGCTGGCCCTGGAAAGCAGCATGAACACGCGTTTCGATTTGATGATGGGAAGACCGTCGGATCTGGACGGCCGTCTCAGTGTGCTCGAGGATCGTTCGAAGCGCTGACCAATAGGGCGGTCACCACCGCTTCCATCTCAGAAGCCGTCGAATTCCCACTGACGGAATTTATGCAGGTGGGCCTCCATATCGATGCGCTTGCCGCGGAAGCGGACGCCTTCCATTTCGAGGCGCATGCGCTGTTCCATGGCGGCATCGTACTTGAGCTTGATTACGCCGCCGGCGCCCACGACGCGATGCCAGGGCAATCGCCCGGGCGGCTCGGTGCGCAGCAGGCGCGCGACGTGGCGATGATAGAGCGGATAGCCTGCCGCGGCGGCAACCTGCCCGTAAGTGGCCACTTTGCCGCGCGGGATCTGGCGGATCGTTTGGCGGAAGGCCGCGTCGCGCTGGGCGCTCTTGGGGACGCGCAGGAGGCGCCGCTCCAGCTCGCGCGGCGGACGTTTACGGGCAGGGCGCGGCATGCAGCAGCTCGTGGTCGATGGTCAATTGAATACAGCCGGGCTGGGCCACGTTTTCGAGCGACAGGCCGTTCCAGAACAGGGTCGCCGGCAGCCAGCGCGACGGCAGATTGACATTCATTTTGGTCACCATACGGCTAATGATCAGAACCTGCTTTTGGTCGCTATCGTAGCGGCCCTGGACGCGCGCGGTGACGAGGCTATCGCGGCGCGGCACGCGCACGGTGGTTTCGATGCGCATGCGGTCCTTGCCGCGTTCGAGCATCACCGCCGCGTGGCGGGCTTCGTTCATGCGGCCCATCATGGCGGCATATTGGGCGGGGTTTGCGATGGGCTTGCCATCCAGCTCCATCAGGCGGTCGCCCAGCTTGAGCGGGCCGTTGTATTTCTGGGGCAGGAAGGTGACCAGCAGGCCGGGGCCGGGGTCGTCGGTTTTGTAGCCGAAACCGCCCAGGTCGAGGTAGGCGCCGGAGCCGGCCGCCAGGCGGGTGGAGGGCAGCACGTCGTTGCGCTCGGCGGCATCGAACGTCATCGGCGTGAGCCAGTAGCAGCGGGCAAATTCGGGCGAGTTGGTTTCGCAATCGATTTCGGCGGGAAACTGCGGGCGCTCGTGGCCGGCCAGCCATTCGAATACGGCGGCGGTGGCGAGACCGGCCGGTGGGCGCCACTCCAGGTTTATGCCGGCGGCGCGCAGCCGTTCGGCGAAGGCCTGGTCGCCGTTGTTGCCGCCGATCCAGAGCACGGGAGCGAGGCCGAAATTGGTGGTGAAGAGGCGGCCGGTCTCGATGGCCGGCTGGGGCGAACCGCCGATGGCGACGCCGGCGGCCCAAAGATCGGGCAGGCGCGAAATGCCATAGAAGACCATGGCAGCGTCGTCTCCGCGGCCGGCCAGATAGACGTGAGCCGGGTCCACCTCGTGCCTGGCCACGGCATCGCGCACTACTTGCGCCAAGGCCAGCAGACGGGCGTCGGCGTTGGCGGCCGCCTCCGCCGGCGCGGCGAGAATTTTCCAGCCCGCGGGTTTGGCCCACTCTTCCCAACTGGCGGCGTCGGCCGCGCCAGCCAGCGCGAGGGCCGGCGTGGCATTGCCGGATTGGGCGCGGCCGGCCGCCAGGCTAATCGCGGCGCATGCGAGAACGAATTTTCTTGGCCAGTTTTTCAATGTCGTCGGTTTTCTTCAGATCGTCGAGCGACAGCACGTAGCGGTCGTTCTTTTCCAGATCCCGCTTGAGCTCGCGGGAGAGATCGACGAGCCGGTCGGCGTCTTTCAGATTCTGTTGGTATTCGGCTTTGAGGACCTCCTCGCGCTGGGACTTACCATTGGGCAGCTTGTCCTTGTCGGGCGCTACCGGCCCGGGCAGTTGTCGGGGATCACCCGGGATCTGCGCCAGGCAGGCGGCCGCCAGTCCCAGGGTCAACACGCCACGCGAGAAACGCCATCCCATGGTTTCACCAGCCACTATCATGATAAAACGCAGTAGGATGGGAAAACGCTCCTATGCTGGAAAATATCAACCTCACGCGGAAGCTTTCGCGCGAAGAATACAAGCGCGTTTTGCCGGCGCTGCAGTTGCGGCTCTACGATCTGGAGAAAGCCTGCTGGGACAAGGGCGTGCCGAGCATGGTGATATTCGAGGGCTTGGACGCCGCCGGCAAAGGCACGGCGATTGCGGCGCTGACCGAACGGCTGGACCCGCGCGGTTTCCGCCTGTATCCCATCACCGCGCCGCGCACCTACGAGCAGCAGTACCCTTGGTTGTGGCGCTTCTGGCTGAAGACCCCCAACCGGGGCGAGATGCTGCTTTTCGACCATAGCTGGTACGAGCGCGTGCTCGGCGAGCGGGTGGATGGGACGATTCCGGAGAAGGCCTGGCGGCAGGCGTATCGCGACATCGCCGAATTCGAGCGCACGTTGGCGGACGACCGAACCGTGATTCTCAAATTCTTTCTGCATATCGGCAAGAAGGAACAGAGGAAGCGTTTTCAGGCGCTCGAAGCCGACCCGCTGGAAGCCTGGCGAGTGACCCAGGCCGACTGGGAGCGCCACAAGAAATGGGACCAATACCTGGAGGCCGCCGAGGAGATGCTGGAGCAGACCGATACGGAGTACGCTCCCTGGACGATCGTGGAAGCGACCTCGAAGTGGCACGCGCGGAAGAAGATCTTCGACACCGTGATTGCCGCGCTGGAAAAGCGGTTGGGGCCGGACGCGCCGGCCGAGAGCGCATCCGGCAAAGCGGCGTCGGCCGACGCCGATCTGCGCGCCGCCATGGAAGCGGCGGGCGAGGGAGGCCGCTGATGCTCGAAACCGTGGATCTGACGCGCAAGCTGGACCGCGCCGAATACGTGAAGGAGATCACCCGCCGCCAGATTCAGCTTCGCGAGCTGGGCTACCAGGTATACCTGAAGAAACGGCCGGTGGTATTGGTATTCGAGGGCTGGGACGCGGCGGGCAAAGGCGGGGCCATCAAACGCGCCACCGAAAAGCTGGACCCGCGCGGCTACGTGGTGTATCCCATCAGCGCGCCGCTGGGCGAAGACAAGACGCGGCATTATCTGTACCGTTTCTGGCGGAGGCTGCCGGAGCGCGGGCAAATCGCCATTTTCGACCGCTCCTGGTACGGCCGTGTGCTGGTGGAGCGGGTGGAAGGGTTCGCGCCCGAAGAGGAATGGAAACGCGCCTATAAGGAGATCAACGGCTTCGAGCGCCAATTGTGCGATTTCGGCGCCATCGTGGCCAAATTCTGGATCCACATTTCGCGCGACGAGCAATTACGCCGCTTCGAGGAGCGCAAGGCCAGCGGCTACAAATCCTGGAAGCTGACGGAAGAAGATTGGCGCAACCGCGACAAATGGCCGGCCTACGAGGAGGCGGTTGAGGAAATGCTGGTGAAAACCAGCACCACGGCGGCGCCATGGACGCTGGTAGAGGGCAACGACAAGAACTGGGCGCGCACCAGGGTGCTGAGCCGGTTGGTGGAGATTCTGTCGAAGGGCCTTCCCTATAAGCCGGCGGATCCGCTGCGCAAAAAGCGCTGACGGAAACTCGGTATTTCCGTGGCGCGGGCCTCCGGCCTGCAGCATCGGCTTTCGAGCCGACGTTTTGAGCCGAGACCCGGAAACCCCGGGTGCCATGTCTTCCCTCTAGCCGAACCTTCGCAGTTCGACAGATCTGAAGCCGGAATATCTTTTGTTTTCAACAAAGGCACTCCAAAGGTCTCCACTACATTTTGAGTTGGGGAAAGGGAGCTGACGAGGCGGAAGTGGTG
>JBKQIF010000150.1:0-20176 GCA_052148435.1 Bryobacteraceae bacterium | reverse complement strand
TCGATTTCCATTTCCTGCTGGTTGATCAGCGCCTCGGTCCACATGACCTCTTTGGCCATCTGTTCGTTGCGCTCCACCAACGAGTAGACGGAATTGTGGATGGACGACTCCACCAGCCGGCCCATATCGACCAACTTGTTCTCCAACTCTTCCAGTTCGTCGCGAAAGTGGCGCATGGCTTCTACCCGAACCGTCCCGTGATGTAATCCTCGGTTTCCTTCCGGGCCGGCCGCTTGAAGATCGTCTCCGTCCGATCGAATTCTATCAGCTTGCCCATCAGGAAGAATCCCGTGAACTCCGCTACGCGAGCGGCCTGCTGCATGTTGTGAGTGACGATCACCTGGGTGCATTGGTTTTTCAAATTGAACATCAGGTCTTCGATCTTGGCGGTGGCAATGGGATCGAGGGCGGAACAGGGCTCGTCGAGCAGCAGCACCTCGGGATCTACCGCCAGGGCGCGCGCGATGCAGAGGCGCTGCTGCTGGCCGCCGGAAAGCGAATACGCCGATTCGTGCAGCTTGTCCTTGACTTCCTCCCAGAGCGCCGCCACACGCAAGCTGTGCTCGACTTTTTCCGCCAGCGAATTCTGGCCGGCAAGCCCGTTAATGCGGATTCCGAAGGCCACATTGTCGAAGATCGACTTGGGAAAAGGATTGGGGCGCTGAAAAACCATGCCCACGCGGCGCCTCAGGCTGGTGACGTCGACCGTGTCGAGCACGTTCTCGCCATCGAGGGTGACCGTGCCCTCCGCCCGCGCGTTACGCACCATGTCGTTGATGCGATTGAGCGTGCGCAGAAACGTGGATTTGCCGCAACCGGAGGGACCGATCAGGGCGGTGATGCGCTTCTCCGGCATATCTATATTGATGTCGTAAAGCGCTTGATAAGCGCCGTAAAAGAAATTGAGACCTTTAACCGAAATCTTCGGCGGAGCGGCCGCCGGTGCGACCGCCGCGCCGGCCGAAACTGCCATTGGAGGACTTGACACATGCGGCTCCCGAATTACTAAGTTGCCCGCGGTATCCATCGCTTACCCCTTTTGCACCGAGATCCCCCGCGAGAGAACCCAGCGCGCGGTGATGTTGGTTACCAGCACCATGGCCAGCAGCACCAGGCCCGCGGCCCATGCCTGGCGATGCCAGTCGTCGAAAGGCGACATGGCGTGGGTGAAGATCATAACCGGAAGAGCGGCCATGGGCTGGTTCAGGCCGGTGGGCCAGTATTGATTGTTGAGCGCGGTAAACAGCAGCGGCGCGGTTTCACCGGCAATGCGCGCCACGCCCAGAATCATGCCGGTCAGAATCCCCCGCATGGCGGCGGGCACCACCACCGTAGCCACCATTTTCCATTGCGGAGCGCCCAGCGCCAGGGCGCCTTCGCGAAGCGATCGCGGTACACCGAGCAGAAACTGCTCGGTGCTGCGCAGGGCGATGGGAATCAGCATCAAGCTGAGGGCGAAGCCGCCGGCCAGCGCCGAGAAAGAGTGCATGGGCGCCACTACGACGGTCCAGGCGAAAACGCCGATGACGATGGAGGGCACGCCGTTGAGCAGGTCCGCCATGTAGCGGACCGCCGCGGCGAAACTCTTGTTGCCGAATTCCGCCAGATAGATGCCGCCCAGGAATCCCACCGGCAAACCGATCGCCGCGGCCAGGCCCACCATGATGGCACTGCCCACAATGGCGTTGGCCATGCCCCCGCCGACCTGCCCTTGCGGCAGCGGCAACTTGGTGAGGAAGTCCCAATCGATGGACTTGCCGCCGTTCCACGCCAGATAGCCCAGGATCACGAACAGCACGGAAACCGTCAGCAAGGTACAGACACCCGTGGCGGCCAGCATCAGGTTGTTCACGAACTTGCGAATGCCCGGCCTCCTCATGCCGCCGTACCCGTCCCTTTGCCGCGGGTGGCCATTACCAGCAGACGCGCCAGCCCGTTGATGACGATGGTGATCAGGAACAACACCAGGCCCAGTTCCACCAGGGAGCTCTGATAGAGCTTGCCCACGGCCTCGGTGAATTCGTTGGCGATGACGGCGGCGATGGTATAGCCGGAAGCCAGCAGGGAGGCGTGTATATTCGGATCGTTGCCGATCACCATGGTGACCGCCATGGTTTCGCCCAGTGCGCGCGCCAGGCCGAGAAAGATCGATCCCAGGATGCCCAGCCGGGCGTACGGCACCACCACCCGGGAAGTGGATTCCCAGCGCGTGGCGCCCAGCGCCAGGGCCGCCTCCCGCTGGTCGCGGGGCACCTCCAGCAGGGACTCGCGCGAGATGGCGATGATAAAGGGAAACGTCATCACCGCCAGGATCACGCCGGCCGCCAGATATCCGAATCCGAGGGCAGGGCCGCTGAACAGAACGCCCACCAGGGGAACCTCTCCCAAGGTGTGCTTGAGGAACGGCTCCACGTAGTCGCGCAACAAGGGGATGATGGTGAAGGCTCCCAGCAATCCATAAATCACGCTGGGAACGGCGGCCAGCAACTCCACCAGAAAGGTGCACGCTTCCGCCCATTTGGGTGGCGCCAACTCGGCCAGAAAAATTGCCGCTCCCACTCCCAGGGGCACGGAGATGAGCAACGCCAGCACCGAGGTCAACAGCGTTCCATAGACGAAGGGGAGCGCGCCAAAATCGCCGGCCACCGGGTCCCAGTTGGTGCCGGCGAAAAAGTGCAGCCCGAATTTCGCGCGCGAAGGCCCGGAGCTCTGCCAGAGTTGCGAGACCAGCAGCACCGTCACCAGCAGCACGCTGGCGGCGAAGACCAGGGTGAGGAGCCGCGCGGTTTCATCGCCGCTCCACAGCCGGCGCTTCGGCTTCGGATTCGGTACCACTATGGCCGGGGCCGACATGCTTACTTCACGAGCGAAATCTGTTTCAATTCCTTCGCCACCACTTCTTTCGGCAGAGGAGCGTAGCCTAGACCCTCGGCTTCCTTCTGGCCATCGGTCAGCATCCATTGGAGGAAGTTGGCGATAGCTTTACGCTTGGCCGCATCGGGAATCCGGCTGGGAATGAGCAGCCAGGTGAAAGTGGAAATGGGATAGGCGCCCTTGCCGGGGGCGTCGACGATGGAGACGCGGAAATCGGCCGGCATGGCCTTGGCCGCGCCCGCCGCGGCCGCGGTAACGGCATTGGCGTCGGCGTTGACGAATGCGCCGCTCTTGTTCTTCAGCGTGGCATAGGAAATCTTGTTCTGGGTGGCATAAATCAGCTCCACGTAGCCGATGGATCCCGGGGTTTGTTTGACCATGCCCGAAACCCCGTCGCTGCCCTTCTGGCCGGTGCCGGCTGGCCATTTCGGCGAAGGCGCCGTGCCCACTCTGCTCTTCCACTCCGCGCTGACCGCGCCAAGATAGTCGGTGAATACGAAGGTGGTGCCGCTGCCATCGGAGCGGTGTACCACCACGATCTCCTGGGAAGGCAGCTTGACGCCCGGGTTGTCCTTGGCGATCGCGGCATCGTTCCATTTACCGATCTTGCCCAGGAAGATGCCGGCCACGGTGTCGGCGGAAAACTTCAACTGCTGGCTGACGCCGGGCACGTTGTAAATGATTGCCACGCCGCCGAGGACGGTCGGGAAATGAAGCGGCTTCACTTTCAGCTCGGCGATCTGTGCGTCGGTCATGGGCGCGTCCGACGCCCCGAAGTCCACCGTGCCGGCCGTCAACTGCTGAATGCCGGCGCCGGAGCCGATCGACTGATAGTTGATCTGTGCGCCGGTCTTATTCTTGAATTCGTTGAACCATTGTGAATAGATCGCGTTGGGGAACGTCGCTCCCGCCGCGTTAATGGATTGCCCCGCCGCAATCCCCGCAAACCAGAGCCCGGCAAACCCGGCCAGGGCCAGAGTCCTGCTCTTTCTCATTTCGGCTTTATTCCTTTCTCCAAGTTCTCACGCTGAAGTTACAAACACGTTGCTTCATCGTTACGATTTCGTGACGATAGCAACTGCCGAATAATCCATACGTTATGGGTTTCGTCGCGGCTACTTCGAGGCCGGCGCCCCGCCGGGAAGCGTGTAACGGACGTCCAGGTAGATGGTGTTGTCGTGGGTAGCCTTAGGTGCGTTTAACGCTACGTACCAGGGATCGCGAGTGAGGTACTCGTATTGGCCGATCAGGCTCAGCGCGCCGTAACGCGCGTCCTTCCAGAAGGTATTGGTAAAGCCGAAGGTGACCTCCTGGATGGCGCGATTCTGGCTGTTGGCCGAGCCGCGGTAACCGTAGCCGACCAGGCTGGTGCCGTTGGCATCCACCGCCACGTTGCGGCCGACATAGATACCGCCGTAGTAGCCCCAAAGCATCAGGTTCTTGGTGGCGTTGGCCTCGAAGCCTTCATTCACGCCGCCGGAGTGAATGGGGCTGATGCTGCCGTCGGAGCGAACCGTGAAGTCCGGCGCCTGGCCGAACATGTAGCGGCCGCCGCCATCGCTCCAATAATTGTTGGTGATCAGGCGGAAGTTTTTCACTACTTCGAGGTTGGCATTCAACGAGCCGCCCACACCCGCTTTGGTGAAGTACTGCCCGGAGGCCGGTGTGCCGGTAGTCGTGTTCCAGAGCTTGAAGGTGCTTTCGATGCCAGCTACTTCGACGTGTACGCGCGACGTCGGATCGACAGCCACCTTGGCAATGATGTCGGGGGCTACGTTGGGGGTGGAGAGATAAGTCGTGCTGGTGTTGTCGATTTCCGTGCCCGCGAGGCCCGTGAGCGCCGACGGCAACACGATCGAAGATCCGCCCGCGGAACCGCCCATGTACTGGTTGGGATTCTCCAGCGCGAAGCCGACCGCTACCCGATCGGTGGGATGGAACACGAGCCGCACGCCCGGTTGCCGCGTCCAGGTCAAGCCTGCCAGGTAATTGACGTCCATCGCCTGGCTATTGAAGATGTCCCCCGGCAGAGGCGAAATGCCTTTTCGGTTTGGAGTCAGCATCGACCAGCTCTGGCCCGCCAGGAATTCCACCGGGCCCTTGCGGACATCTACCCAGTAGAGGCGGATTCGGGGTACGAACGCGCCATTAGTGACGCCGAGGGCGTTGCTGCCGCTCGTTCCCAAGAAGTCAAACTCGTTATAGCCGATGAAGTGGGCCCCTTTCCAGTCGCCGTCGATGCGGAAACCGATCCGCGAGTTTTGCGGGCTGAAGCGGAATTCGGAGAGCTTGCCGGCGGTAGCGTTGTTGTATGGCACGCTGCCGAAGTTGCTGCCGATACTGGATCCGGCATCCTTGTCGCGCCACACGGCCGTCAAGTCCATAAAGCCCACCGGCATAATGCTTACGTTACCGAGCAGAAGTTGCAGCGGTGAGCTGGCATTGGAGTTGTCGGATTGAACCGGCGGATAGTACGCGGGAGATGGACTTGGCGCCGCCGGCGACGCGGAAGCAGTGGAAGGCAGCGCGCCGCTGGTGCTGGCCACCAGTCCGCCTAGGTGCGGCAGGGGAGCGGGAGCCGGAGCTTGGGCAGCGTTCCGCGAAGCGGCAAGGCGATCGAGCGCGCGCTGTTGGTCGGCCAGCGTCTTCTGCAGCAGATCGATCTCCTTCTGTTGAGTGGCCAACCTGGACTTCAATTGTTCAACTTCGTCGTTGTTTCCGCTCTGGGCCTGGACAACGTGCAAACCCAATACGGACCACAAACACATTGCGAGTGTCAGCTTCGCGGGTTTCATATTGAAAGGCGAGTATAGTCGGCGGGAAGTTAAGAAACGATGAGAATTGGTTTGCGGCGAGGTTATTTAGAATGACAATTCGGTTACAAAACCGCGAGTGTTACGGACGCATGAGCACCCAAAATGGAACAGGCCGGGAGGCCTGTCCTACGCGCCCACGGCTTGCCTTTCCGCCTCGGCCAATTCCCGGGCGTGGCGCTCCAGGCCGGAGCGGAGCACGGTCACCAGGTCCTTCTCCATATCTTCGCCGGTGCGTACCAGGTCCTGCAGGTGGAGCGCGGCCAGTCGCCCGCACCAGGCGTCATCCATCGGCCGGCCCAGGGTCTGGCTTACCGCCAGAAGATCGGCGTGCGGCAGGGCGATGGTCTTGGCGGTCCGGGTGCCATCCTCGCCCGTGAGCAGAAACTTCACATCCACCGTATCGGCGTGACGAATGGAAATGGCCGTTTGCAGCCACTTGAGCAGCACCTGGTACTTGCGGCCAAACGGGTCCGGCCCGGCTTCGAACTGGCGGAAGTTGAGCATCTCCCGCTATCTTATCAATAGCGGCAGTCGCACGACATCTGCCGCCGGGAGTCCTCATTCATGCTGGTAGCTCAATTGACGGCGCCGCGCGAATTTCGCCTGGCGCAACAAGACATCGAAGAACCCCAACCGGGCCAGGTGCAGGTGCGGGTCGATTCCGTGGGCCTCTGCGGCTCGGATCTGCATTCGTACTCGGAGGGCGCCGTTGGCGATACACCCTGCCAATACCCCATGATTCTGGGGCACGAGCCCGCCGGAACCGTGGTCAAGGTCGGCGCCGGCGTCGCCGGCTGGTCTCGCGGCGACCGCGCCATACTGGAGCCCGCCCTGTACTGCTACCACTGCGAATTCTGCTTGTCCGGGCGCCACAACATCTGCGCCAACATCCGTTTTCTGAGCACTCCGGGAAACCCCGGCTTCTTTCGCGAACGGGTCAATCTGCCGATCACCAACTTGCTGCCGCTCCCGGCTGGGGTCTCGATGGACGTCGGCACTCTCGCCGAGCCCCTGGCCATCACCCTGCACTCACTGAAACTCGCCAGCCTGGGGCTGGGAGAAACCGTGGCCGTGTGGGGCGCCGGCCCCATCGGCCTGTTGACCATCGCCTGCCTTAAGTTGGCCGGCGCCGGGCGCATCTTCGCCGTCGAGCCGGTGCCCCACCGCCGCGAACTGGCGAAGCACATGGGCGCGCACGCCGCACTCGATCCCGCCTCCGTGGATGCCGCCCGCGAGATCGTGGCCGACACCGGCGGCCGTGGAGTGGATTGTGCCATCGATTGCGCCGCCAAGGGCGATACCATCAATGCCGGCATCCGCGCCACGCGCAATGGCGGCCGGGTGGTGCTCACCGGCATACACTCCGGCACGCACGTGGAATTCGAAGTCTCGCCCATGCGCCGCAAGGAACTCGCCATCTTCAACGTGCGCCGCAACAGTCATGAGTCGGAAGCCGCCCTGGAGCTGATCGCGAGCCACACCGCGTGGTTTGCCCCCCTGGTCACGCACACTCGGCCGCTCGATAAAATCGCGGAGGCCTTCCACCTCAACGAAGCATACGCCGACGGCGTAGGCAAAATGATCGTGCGCTGCGGGGAATGAGCGGTCGGCCCTCCCAGCGCGGTGAGGCAGGCGGAGCTGCCTCGGGCGACGAACTTCCACTAACCGTAGCGACCTCTCGCGCCCGCGCGGCCCGGGGCCGTGGAATGGGGGCACGCGATCCCTTCCGCTGTCGATGTGGTGGATGGCGTAGCGAATTTCTTGCTCCTTAAACGGCCAGCGAAGAACAGGGTCCAGAGAGGGCCAGTACTTTTGCACCGTAATTTGCACCGTAATTTTTGCAGAGTGCGCCAGCCTGATAGTGATATAATTGGGCCTTATGTCAGTCCCTTAAATCCGTCGAACCCCAGGGGGTGCTTATCGGCCCCATCCGCTCCGCCGCCGCTCCGCCGGGCCATTCTCATACTCGTTTGCTCGGTTCCGGACGCAGGCGGCCACTTCACCTTCTAATCAAAGGAGTTCTTTTGATGAGGAAACTGCTGTCTAGTGGTTTGGCTGTTTTTACGGGAGTCGTTTGCACGCCGCTGGTAGTTTCGCCGCTGCAGATGCACAAAACGCCGGTTCCTGAATTCCGAAGCGATCAAAGGCTACAGTTATTGCGCAGTTTTTTCCAGCAGTTTGGCTGCCCGGCGCGAGATTACGCGCACCTTTTCATCGAGGCATCGGATGCCTACAATCTGGACTGGCGTCTGCTTCCCAGTCTTTCCTATGTGGAATCGACCGGCGGTAAAGCGGCCCACGGGAATAATCTCTTTGGGTGGGACAACGGCAAGGCGCACTTTCCCACCCTAGCCGCCGGAATTCACGAGGTCGGCTACCAACTCAGCCACGCCAGCATGTACCGGGCCAAAGACCTAAATCATTTGTTGGCCACCTACAATCCAAGCGAAGCGTATATCGAGCGGGTGAAATCCGTCATGCGGCAAATTTCCCCCTTCGAATAAGCACCGAGGCCGCGACTCACGACGCCAGTCTGACCACAAAATACAACCCGGTGAACACGACCAGCGAGACAACCGCGACAACCGTGTATAGAACTGCGCGCTCTCTGGTGGTTGATCGTTGCCGCTCGTCGGCCTTCATCCGGTCCGCGAGGCTGTCAAACATGGAGCACCTCCTATGACGCCGGCATAAAGCGGGCACGACCGTAGCGACCCGCGGAATCAAATTCTGGCTGGTTGTAGCCCTTTTTCAGTGCGCTTCCAAGGGCTAATTCTCAATGGTTCGGGGCGGCCTGGCGCGAATCCGCCTTCGAGCGCCCGGGCGGGTGTACCCGCCGCTACCGGGGCACGCGGGGACACGCCGGAACCCGAAAGGCGCCCCGCGAGGCGTTGACAACCTTGCACAGACCGGCGTATATTTGCTAACATACTGATCCATCAGTGGTTGCGGTATCGGCGCACGGTCTCGTTTCTCATCGGCAAGATTTCGCGGAACGTGCCACATGCCTCGTTCATGCAGCCTGCCGCGCCGGGTTCTTAACTAAATTAAAGAGGGCGGTGGTGGTGGGACGAGGTTCGGGGGATTAAGGTAATGGCGGCAGACCAGAAATTCGAGCAGGTCGATCAGTCGGCGCCGGACAACTACGAGAACCTTCTCGAAGACTACAGCCATTTCGCGCCTCCGGCTTCCGATGAAGTGCTGGAAGGCCGGGTCCTGAGCGTCACCGCCAAAGATGTGATCGTCGATTTCGGGTACAAATCGGAAGGCATCGTCCCCATCGAGCAATTTCAGACTCCCACTGGTGAAATCACGGTCCATCCGGGCGACACCGTGGAAGTCATGATCGAGCACGGCGAGCAGCCGGAAGGATACGTGCTGCTCTCGCACACGCGCGCGGCCCGCCTGAAGGTCTGGGACACGCTGGAAAAGGCTTTTCAAGAACAACTGGTTTTGTCCGGGCGGGTGCTGGGCCGCGTCAAAGGCGGTCTGGCGGTGGATGTGGGCATCAAGGCTTTCATGCCGGGGTCGCAGGCGGACCCGCGTCCTCTGCACAACCTGGATGCCTTGATCGGACAGGATATTCCGGTGCGGGTGGTGAAGCTCAACCGGCGGCGCGGCAACGTGGTGGTTTCGCGCAAGGCCGTGGTGGAAGAGGAAATTCACGACCGCAAGACGGCCACGCTGGAACATCTGGAAGAGGGCGCGGTGGTAACCGGCACGGTGAAGAATCTCACCGACTACGGAGCCTTCATCGAGCTGGGCGGCATCGACGGTTTGCTGCATGTCACCGATATTTCGTACGGCCGCATCAACCATCCCTCCGAAGCGCTGCATGTGGGCGATACGGTGACGGTGAAGGTGTTGAAGTTCGACCGCGCCAAGGAACGGGTGTCGCTGGGGATGAAGCAGCTTGAAGCGAACCCGTGGGACAGCGTGGCGCAACGATACGCGGTGAATTCGCGGGTGATCGGCAGGGTGGTGAACGTCACCGACTACGGCGCTTTCGTGGAACTGGAGCCCGGGGTGGAAGGCCTGATCCATATCAGCGAGATGACCTGGTCGCGGCGCATGAAACATCCCTCCAAGGTGGTCAAGCCGGGCGATCAGGTGGAAACCGTGGTACTCGAAGTGCATCCCAAGGAGCGCCGCATTTCGCTCGGGCTGAAGCAACTGGAGGCCAATCCCTGGACGACCATCGACAGCCGCTACAGCGTGGGCTCGGTGGTGGAAGGGAGGGTCCGGAACATGACCGAATTCGGGGCCTTCATCGAAATTGAAGAAGGCATCGACGGGCTGGTGCACGTATCGGACCTGTCCTGGACCAAGCGGGTGAAGCATCCCTCGGAAGTGCTGAAGAAGGGGCAGGTCGTGCAGGCTGTGATTCTGAATATCGATTCCGCCTCGCATCGGCTGTCGCTTGGTATCAAGCAGTTGCAGCCGGATGCCTGGGAGAGCTATTTCCAGGCGCATCAGGTGGGCGATACGGTGCATGGGCGGGTTTGCCGGCTGGCGAGTTTCGGCGCCTTCGTGGAACTGGCGGAGGGCGTGGAGGGACTGTGCCACTTCTCCGAGGTCCCGGGGTACACGGGCCGGCGCGGGGGCGAAACGCCTCCCTCGACGGTGGGCCAGGAGTTCGACTTCAAGGTGGTGAAGATGAGCGAGGCCGAGAAGAAAATCGGTTTGAGCCTCAAAGCGGCCGCCGACGACGAAGAACACACCCGCCTGGCCGATTACCAGCGCCAGGCCGCGGCCGCCACCACCACCATCGAGGAAGCCATGAGTCTGAAGGACCGGCGCACCGAATAGCTTGCAAAATGTCTGTAATCAAGAGATACTGCGATTTCGTGGGGGCATGACGCCCTGGAGAAGATAATGACCAAAGCCGATCTGATTGAAGAAGTCTCCCGCGTGGTTGAGATGACCCGGAAGGAATCCGAGGTGATCGTGGAGGCCATTTTCGACAGCATCGTGCGCTCACTGCGTACTGGCGACAAGATCGAAATCCGCGGTTTCGGAAGTTTCCGGACTCGCCAGCGGCAGCCGCGGATCGGTCGCAACCCGAAGACCGGCGCGCGAGTGGAAGTGCCTGCCAAGAAAATCCCCTACTTCAAGCCGAGCAAGGAATTGAAAGACGTGGTGAACAGTTCCGCCACGGCGAGCGTCCCGCCGCCGGCCGCTGCCGAACCTCTGGCCAACCCATAGCGCCGGGGCGGCCAAACTGTCATGGACTATCTCTGGACACCCTGGCGATTTCAGTACGTCGCCGGGGCGGAGAAGCGGAGCGGTTGTGTGTTCTGCGCCGCGGCGAGCGGCGGAAACGACCGGGAGTGGCTGGTGGTGCATCGGGCCACGTATCATTTCGTCATCCTGAACCGCTTTCCTTACACCTCCGGGCACCTGATGGTGGTTCCCTACGCCCACCTCGCGGATCTGGAAGAATTGCCGGCGGATGCGCTGCCGGAGATGATGCGGCTGGGCCAGCGCGCCGTGCGGCATTTGAAGGCGCTGTACCGGCCGGAAGGGCTCAACCTGGGAATGAACCTGGGCCAGGCGGCCGGAGCGGGTATCGCTTGCCATTTGCATCTGCACGTGTTGCCGCGGTGGGTGGGCGACACGAATTTCATGACGACCACCGGCGAAACTCGCGTCATGCCGGAAACTCTCGAGGTCACCTGGCAAAAGCTACGCGAGGCGTTCGGGCATCCCGGCATCGGCGACAGTCCTTCAGCGCCGCTCCGTTGTGGCTGATAACCGCTCGACGCTGGGAGCTGAGTCCCCGCGCCTGGTAAATCGCCAGGCCTTGATCGTGATATTCGGCGGACGGTTGAGAAAGTGCAGCAGCGCTTCGCCCTCGCCCGTGACTTCGAACGAAAACTCGATGGGCAATTCACCCTGCGCGCCGGAGTCCGGCAACTCGAACAACAGGCAGGAGTCCACGATGCGCGCCCGCCGGATGGTTTCTTCCGCACCGCCCGCGGAAGCTTCGATCAGGTTGCCGGCCCTGTCCACTTCAATGTGGCCCGTGGCCATGGCGCCGCGGATCTTCCCTCTGTCTGCAACTTTGAGGACAGCGAAAACCGAGCCGTGAAAACGGGCTTCCCAGACCCCCGGAAAAGCGCCCGCGCTTTCCTGCGGAACGGCCGACGGGGCGCACAGCAGCAAAGCCGCGGCCACCAGCGGAAGCGAAGCATTTGGTCTCGCCATGCCGTTGCTATCGCACGCCGATTTCCACTGGCTAACCCGTTGTTACTGTCTCCAATTCGCTCGGAAATGCGAGCCGGCGCCGCTACAGGTGTGAACCCATATCCGTGACACGGCATCGCGTTCCAACTTGAGCGGCGCCAAACCCCTACAGCGTTACCAGCGCCTCCGGCATTTCATCCCAGGTCCTACCCTCCAGTTCGCGCCCGGTCCTTTTCTTCTGCACGCCGCCCCACTGCTTAAAGAAGAACGCAACTCCGGCGCTCACACACCGATCTCGAACGTCTGCCACCCAGGCGGGATCGACGGGACGCGCGCGCGGCCCGGATTCGCCCCCCACAATGACCCAATCAATCCCGCGCAGTTTCAGTTTACGAAGTGGGCCCAGGAGCGGTTCCAGCGAGAGAAATTTGACGTGTGCACCGGTTCTTCGCAGGTGGTCGACCCGATCGAGATAGTCCTCGTTCTCGACGCTGACACCCATCCAGATTTGCGGCGCCCATCCCAAACGCGGGCTCAATTCGAGCAGGCGCTCCGATCGTTTCGTCAGTACCTGGTACTGGTGCCAGTGCGCGCGCCGCATCACCGCGAAAACGTCCTTGATGTAGGAGAGCGGGACGTCCTGATGGAACAGGTCGCTCATCGAGTTGACGAAGATCCGCTTGGGCGATCTCCATCGCAGTGGCAATTCCAGCATTTGCGGCTGTAGGGTCACTTCAAAGCCGTTCCGGTAATTCCTCTGGCCCATCGCCTGAAGCCGCACGGCCAGACGCTCCGCATAGCAATGTTTGCAGCCGGGGCTGATCTTCGAACAACCCGTCACTGGGTTCCATGTTGCGTCGGTCCACTCAATATTCGAATTGGAGGCCATCTCAAAGCCCTTGCTTCTTGCGGTACTCGTTGAAGATGTCGTTTACGATATGGCCGCCGGCCGCGTTCTGCGAACCAAAATACAAATAATAAATCGTTGAGTTGCTCTTTGTCTTCATCGGCATCGGAGTCGGCACGTACTTGAACCCCGCCTTCTCTTTCAGCCGTTGCCGGAACGCCTCCGCGAACTCCTCGTTGGAAACTTTTTCCGGCTCGCTGAACAGGTTTCTGTCCGAAGCATACCCCGCTTCCTTCCAGGATTCGTCGCCCCAGAGCCGGGTCAGTTGATCCATCTTGCTCTGGATCGACTTGTCAGGGTTCCGGCGCATGGCATTCCGGTTGATGTCCATGATCATGAGGTTCATGAAAATCTCAACCGACCGGGCCTTACCGGCCACTTCAATCACTTGCCAGGTCAGGTCGATATTGTATGGATCTAGCAGGCAGAGTGCCCGCCGGTAGTCGCTGTACTGTGCCCGCGGAAACACATCTCGCAGCAGAACGCGATTGCAATCCTCGCTATAGATGAAAACGTCTTTCCGCTCTCCGGCTAGAGCACGCAGTTGCTTTGCACGCCGTGCTTCCGTGTCGATGAAGTGGTATTCGTGAAACGGCGGCTTGGTGTTCAGGGCGATGAGAGGGCTTCCCTCCACCAGTTCGCCGCTCGTTTTCGAGAGGTGATATCCCGGCCCCGCATAGGCATCAATATAAATCCAGCGAAGGCTTGGGATTCTCTCCCTCCGCTGCGCGTCCATGATCGTGGCATAGGCCGACGCGTATTTCTTGATGATGTCCAGCTTGACTTCCGACCAAATTCCGATCTCGTCGTACTCGACGTCCACAACAAAACTTTAGCAGAACGTTTCGATCTCCGTACAAGTTCTGCCCCAAGGCGCCAGAGGTATCCCGCCCTTCATTCCCACTTCTTCAACTCCGGCCACAGCTCCCCGAGCGGCCGCTGGATGCCGCGGCAGTAATAAACATCGAAGTGACGGTGCGGCATGGAATACGGATGCTCCACCCGAGCGACCTTTTCCACTCTGGCAAAAACCCGGTACAGCCGTCCCCGCCCGAAACCGCCCATCACGATCATGCTGTCGCCGGAATAACCACGGCTGCCCCACAGGAAGTAGCTCTGATGGCCGCTGAGGGCCACAGGCAGCCCGTAGCGCGGCCCGAAGAAATCGATCGCGCCGGCATCTCCATAATTCTGGGCGAAAATCGCCGTGCCGTGCCGGACATCCACCGGCAGGCTGTTGTAGACCCCGGCCACGGTCGCGGCCATCTCCGGCCATCCGAATTGATCGGCGAAGATTTGCGGCAGGGGTCCCAGCTTGTGGGTTTCGATCGCCGGCTGCTGAAGCCCGATCGCTCGCGTGTAGCGAATGTACGTTTCCGGCTGCAGAACCGGAATCGTTAGCGGCGCCAGCAGCGCACCGGCGGCCAGCATCAGCGCCGGATACGCTGCCTTCACCCACCTCAAGCCGGGCCGCGCCAGCCACGTCTCCCAAGCGACCCCACCCGCGGCGAACAGGAGCGGGAAGGCCGGCCAGAGATAGTAAACCCGCGGACTCAGGGCGACAATGACCACCGCCGTAAACAGCCACGCCCAACCGAGCGCCCGAAACCGCTTGCCGGGTTTGGCGAAGAAGTAGAACCACAGCCCCGCCAGCCACACTGGCAGCGAAAGCGGCAGCATGGTCAGCGCCTGCTGCCCGAAGAAGGCCAGCGGCCCCAGCGGCACGTCGCGCCCGCTGCGCCGGATATTCGCCTGGACCTCCAGAAACGGAAAATGGTGATCGATATTCCAGAGCAGGTTCGGCAGAAAAATCAGCGCGGCAATCGCGCCGCCCACCCACAGCCGCCGCGACGCCAACACCCGCCGTTCCGGGGTGAGCAACAATCCCAGCAGCATGCCCGCGCCGAAGATCAGCATCGAATGCTTGTTCTCCAGCCCCACCCCGGCCAGCGCGCCGAACCAGATCCACGGCTTCCGCCGGCCGGTTTTTATCATGCGCAGAATGCACCACGCGCACCCCATCCAGAACAACGGTTCGAAGGCGTTCATGGTGAACAGGTTGCCCATGGCCAGAAAACCCGGCGCAACTACCACCGCCAGTGCCGCCAGCGACTGCGCGAAAGCCCCGCCGCCCAGTTCCCACGCCAGCACCGCCGTCAGCACCACCAGCATCATCCCGGCCAAGGCCGGAAGCAAACGAATGGCCGGCAGCGAATCGCCCGCGACGTGCCGCACCACCCACGCTAGCGCCGCAATCAACGGCGGCTGATCCACGTAGCCCCAAGCCAGATGATGGCTGCAGGCCAGGTAGTACAGCTCGTCCACGTAATATCCGTAATAGCGGCCGGCATACAAATGGATGGCCAGCTTGACTATGGCCAGCGCGCCCACGGGCAGCGTGGCGAATCGGACCGTCGAAGTGTTCGTCATGGTGTCGTCGCAAGCAGCGGCTCCACCCGCTGGCGCACGGTTTCCGCCACCAGCCGCGCTCCGCCAGCGTTGGGGTGCAGGCCGTCGGGCTGCATCAGGTCGCTGTGCCCGGCCACTCCCGCCAGCAGGAACGGAATCAGCGGCGCCTTATATTTTGCCGCCAGGCGAGGAAAGATGGCATCGAAGCGCGCCAGATAGGCCGGTCCGTAATTGGGCGGCAGTGTAATCCCGGCCAGCACCACCCGCGCGCCGGCGCCCCGCAACGCTTCCATCGTCTGCCCCAGGTTTCGTTCGGTGATGTCCACCGGCTGCCCGCGCAGGCCGTCGTTGGCGCCGAATTCCAGCACCACGATGCGCGGCTTCTCCGCCAGCGCCTGGCCCAGCCGAGCCAGCCCGTCCTGCGAAGTATCGCCGCTCACTCCCAGGTTCACCACCCGGTAGCCGTAGCCCCGCCGGTCCAACTCCTGCTGCAACACGTCGGGATAGCTCTGGCCTGGGTCGAGCCCGAAGCCGGCCGTCAGGCTGTCGCCGAAACAAACCACGGCGGGGCGGTTGTCCGGAGCGCTGGGAGCGGCAGCCGTGGGCGGAGCCTCGAAGGCTTGCTTCGCCGCCGGCGGTGACGGGCTCTTCTGCCCGCAGCCGCTCGCCAACAGCAGGCACGCCATCGCGCCAAGGAATTCTCCCATCGGGGCCGTTCTCATCTGAATGCCATAATAAAGGCTTGATCCAGGTTACCGCGCTCACCAAGTCCATCGACACCGGCAGCCACCGCGTCGAAATCCTCAAGGGTATCGATCTGGCCATCGCGCGCGGCGAATCGGTGGCCGTCATGGGGCCCTCCGGCAGCGGCAAAAGCACCCTCCTCGGATTGCTCGCGGGTCTGGATTCGCCCACCTCCGGCCGCATTCTGCTGGATGGCGAAGACATCACCGAGCTGAACGAGGACCGCATGGCCGTGCTGCGCGGGCGCAAAATCGGCTTCGTGTTTCAGTCCTACCATTTGATTCCCACCTTGACCGCCGAGGAGAACGTGCTGCTGCCCATGGACCTGGCCGGCGGCGTTCCCGGCGCCCGTGCCCGCGCCCGCGAGCTGCTCGACCGCGTCGGCCTGGCCGGCCGCTTCGACCACTATCCCGTGCAACTTTCCGGCGGCGAGCAGCAGCGCGTAGCCCTGGCCCGCGCCTTCGCCCTGCGCCCGCCCATTCTGCTGGCCGACGAGCCCACCGGCAACCTCGATTCGGCCACCGGGCAGGTGGTGCTCGATCTGCTCTGCCGTCTCAACCGGGAAGAGGGCGCCACCATGGTGCTGGTCACCCACGAGCAACCCCTGGCCGCCAGCATGGGCCGCATCGTCACGCTGCGCGACGGCCGCATCGCCGCGTCATGACGCCGCGACGGCAGCCGAGGCAGGCCAAAGGCCTGCTCCACGCGTGCAGTAGGCCTTTTCGCCTGCGATCGCCGATCCCTCTCGCGCCGGCCGAGGACCGTTCCGCATGGGCTTGACCTTCGCCGCCGCCCTCCGCATCGCCCTCGCCGAGTTGCGCGCCGCCCGCGGCCGCTTCCTGTTCGTCGTGCTGGCCGTCTCCATCGGCGTGGGCGCGCTCACCGGCGTCCGCGGCTTCAGCCTGGCCTTCCGTCACATGCTGCTCGGCCAGGCCCGCACCCTCATGGCCGGCGACATGACCCTGCGCCTCTTCGCCTTGCCCTCGCCCGAACAGGACGCCGTTCTGCGCTCGCTCGATTCCCGCGGTGTCCGCCGCACCCTCATCACCGAAACCGTCACCATGGCCTCCACCGGCGCGTCCGCCGATCCGGTCCTGGTATCGCTGAAGGCCGTCGACCCTTCCGCCTATCCCTTCTACGGCGCGGTCGAGCTCGATCCGCCCCAGCCGCTTTCGCGCGCCCTGAACCAGGACACCGTGGCCGTCTCCGACGATCTGCTGTTGCGCCTGGGCGCCCACCGCGGCGGCCTGCTGCGCGTCGGCGGACAGGACTTCCGCATCGCCGCCACCCTGGTCTCCGAGCCCGACCGCATGACCGGCACTCTCAACGTGGGCCCGCGCCTCATGATGACCCGGCAGGGTCTCGGCCGCACCGGCCTGATCAGCCTCGGCAGCCGCGCCTCCGAGCGCTATCTCCTGCGCCTGCCTTCCACCGGCCCGCCCGACGTGGCCGAGACGCGCGCCATTCTCAAACACGATTTTCCCGAAGCCACCATCGCCGATTACCGCGAGACCCATCCCATCATCACCCGCGGCCTGGACCGCGCCACCACCTTCCTCAGCCTGATCGGCCTGATCGCCCTCATCCTCGGCGCCATGGGCGTGGCCAGCGCCATCGACGGCCACATCGAGCAGAAACTCGATTCCATCGCCGTCATGAAATCCATCGGCGCCCGCTCCTCGCAAGTGATCCTCATCTATGCTATCCAGACTCTGCTTCTTGGGCTGGCTGGCGGCGTTTTGGGCGCGCTCGAAGGCATCGGCGTGGCGGCCGCGTTCCCGGGAATGCTCGCCCGCTATTTCCACATCGATCTGACCGCTTCCTGGAGCCCCTGGCCGGCGGCGCAGGGAATCGCCATCGCCTGCCTTATGACGCTGCTGTTCACCGTCCCGCCGCTCTTGGGCATTCGCGATATCCGCCCGGCCCTGGTCTTCCGCCGAAACGTGGCCGCGCGTCCGCCCTCGCGCGCCCCCGCCGTCTGGATCGCCCGCGCCCTCATTCTGCTTGGCACGGGCGTGGTCGCCGGCACGCTCGCCCAAGGCGGCTGGCGGGACGTGCTGCGCACCGCCGGATTCTTCTCCATCGCTCTGGCGGTGGCTCTGGCCCTTCTCGCGGCCTCTGCCTGGCTGCTGCTCCGCGGCCTGAAACGCGTCGAGCGCCGCCTCGCCCTCCTTTTGCCTTCTACCATGCGCCATGGCGTCGCCAATCTGTACCGTCCCGGCAACCAGGCGCGCGCTGCCGTGATGGCCCTGGGCGTGGGCGTCATGTTCACCCTGGCTGTGTGGCTGATCCAGGATGCCCTGGTGCGCCAGATCCATCGCTCGGCGCCTCCCGGCACCGCCAACGTTTTTCTGCTCGATATCCCTCAGGACCGGCGCCAGGCGGTCGCCGACCTCGTCGCCGCGCAGCCCGGCGTGGCCGCGCCCTCCGAGATCGCTTCTTCCGTGGCTGCCCGCATCGTCGCCATCGATGGCGTCCCCATCGAAAAACGCCCCCTGCGCGATTTCGACCGGCGATTCCTGCGCACCCGCTCCGTCACCGAGGCCGCCCTTAAGCCGCCGGACACGGACGTGCTCCAGGGCGCCTGGTGGACCACTGCACCGGCTGCCCCTCAAGTCTGTGCCAGCGAAGAGACCGCGCGCATTCTCCATCTCCATCCCGGCTCCCTCGTCGATTGGGACATCTGGCGGCACGCCGTGCGCACCACCGTGGCCTGCGTCGAGCGCACCGAATCGCTGCGCATGACCGCGCGCTTCGAGTTCCTCTTCAGCCCCGGACCCCTGGCCGGAATGCCCGCCGTGCTCTACGGCTCGGCGCGCGTGCGCCCGGCCGA
The DNA here is from genome assembly GCA_052148435.1 of Bryobacteraceae bacterium. Taxonomy (GTDB): domain Bacteria; phylum Acidobacteriota; class Terriglobia; order Bryobacterales; family Bryobacteraceae; genus JBEKYD01. Next base: position 1,407 of record JBKQIF010000150.1, on the reverse strand, counting down.
CGTTCCCGCCCTGCAGCGCGTCATGTTCCGCCGCTTCCCCACCGTGACCGTGGTCAACGTAGCCGACGTGATGGCGATTGTCGAAGACGTGGTCGATCGCATCGCCCTGGTGATTCGTTTCATTTCCACCTTCACCGTGCTGGCCGGGGTCGCCATGGTGGCGTCGAGCGTGGCCGGCACGCGTTTCCGGCGCATGAGGGAAGTGGTGGTCTTGAAAACCCTGGGCGCCACCCGCGGCCGCATCGCGCAGATTTTTTCGGTGGAGTTTTTCGCCCTGGGCGCAGTGGCCGGCCTGGTCGGCAGCCTGCTGGCCTCCGCCTTCGCGGCCCTAGCCCTGCGGCGCATGCTGGATATCGAATTCCACTTCGATTGGAAGGCTACGCTCGTCGCCACCGCCGCCGCGGCTCTCGTCGCCGTAGCCGCCGGCTGGATCGCCAGTTTTCGCGTGCTGGGACGGAAGCCGCTCGAGATTTTGCGCGACGAGTAGCGGCGGGAGCGCGGCTGCACGACACAAAGGTGGAATCGCGGTCATGACGTGTCGGGCTCGCAGCCCAATGCGGAATGCTTTTCCAGCCTGTTCGGCCCAGTCCTATGAGCTAAGGCCCACTACAGCACTCGGCTTCGATCTGCAGCAGACTGGGTATTTGCATGGCCGCCCCGGCACATTGGCGGGATTGTCTTTCGGCACCCCCCAAAGACCGCTGGTGCCCCTGGGACCCCGAGTACCCGTTACGTACCCGCATTACTTTCCCCCGGAAATCGTCAGTCCCCATAATAAAAATCGTGACAGCGGGACATAAATCCGCCCATCACGAGGCAAACCAACGGAATCGACTATGCAATTGAGGCAAGAAACCAGGCCTGACCGAATCGCGGGCGACCGCCGCGCCGACAAACGCTATGAGATCCGGTTGGATCTCCGCTGGAAGCTAGTCCGGCGGCGGCGCGTACTGGAATCGGGGGCCGGATACACGGTCGACCTGTCCAGCGGCGGAATCCTGTTTGAAGCCGGACGGCAGTTGCCCGTCGGCTTTCATCTCGAGCTTTGGGTGTCCTGGCCCATCATGCTGCACAGCGTCTCGCCCTTGCAGTTGTTCGTACGGGGAAAAATTGTGCGCTCCCAAGACGGCCGCACGGCCGTCCGCATGCAACAACACGAACTTCGCACCGCGGGTCAGGCCGCGGAAGCATCCTCGCGGGCCGCGGGTGGATCGCTGCACCTCATGGACGGCCTCGACCGTGCCACGAGCATGGCCAAAATACAGTGAAGATTCGCTAGTGCGTGTTCCGAAGCGTGGAGGATCTGAAGGTTGCCATCGACGCATTCCTCACGGCGTGGAACAAAGATCCCAAGCCGTTCGTCTGGACCGCAACGGTTGAATCCATCACCGAGAAACTGTCCCGTTG
>JBKQIF010000149.1:0-55569 GCA_052148435.1 Bryobacteraceae bacterium | reverse complement strand
CGAGATCCAGCCGCAATGTCGTAGCCGGCGGATCGGCTGGCGGTTTGGGTTGGGATTTGGAAGGCTTCCGTCGGGTCTGGGACACAATGGTTCGGCGTGTTCCATTTTATTATCGACGAAGATAAGCCACCCTCCGTGGGGCAGACCATCGTTGTTTGTGGTCTGCCATACACGCAACAAGATCCTGGCTGGCAGACGACAGAAAACGATGGTCTGCCCCACAGCCAATCGGTAAAGTTTCACGACTGCCTCCTACGTGCGGCCGCGGTAGACGGTCACGTCGCCGGCGGGAACTCCGGTGTACAGCGTAACCGCGAAGGGGTCGCCCTGGAGCTTGCGGATAGCCAGACGGCCGGCGCCGTCCTGCTGGCGAAATTCCCAATAGTAGAAGCCGGCCGGCTGCGGCTGGTCACTGCGCGTCATCTCGGTCTCGCGGCTGAGCACGTACAGCCAGACCTTGCCATCGAATTCGAACGAGTCGGCGGTATTCTGGCGCTCGTCCATTTGCGCCAGGTCCTCTTCGGCCAGGCCCAGGTCTTCGACCGTTAGCTTGCGGGGGTCGTTTTGAACGCTGGTTTCCAGATCGTCGCCGAAATCCACGCGCAGCGCCACGCGCCGCGTCTTGTACGGTCCGCTTAGCTCCAGCCAGCGCTTCGATGCGGATTGAAACCAGGTGCTGCGCTCGACGATGAAGTCGAGATCGCTCATGCCGTCACCCACGCCAGAGACCGACAGCGCGTCTCCCACGCGGGCATCCGACGGTTTGAGATTGGCCAGATCCTCCACCGGCTGCGCGGTGGGAGCGGGAGCGTGTTTATTAAACAGTTGCATCAGAACCACCACCAGCAGGATGCCCAGCAGGGCTTCGATCGTGTAGGTAATCATCGAGCCTCCGCCGGCTCAGGCTTTGGACTTTTCGCCCAACTGCTGCCCGGTAGAGATGGCAGCGCCGGCCGCCGGCAGCTCTTTGGGGATGTAAGGCCGCTGGGCGGGAGCGGCGACCTGCTGCCGTTCGCGCTTGAGCGCCTCCAGTTCGGCGTCCACGCTATGCCCGCCCAGGGAGGCGAATTGCTTCTCGAGGTCGTCGTCCTTGCCGGTGGAAGCCAGTTCGTCGAAAGCCTTGGCGGTGGCTTCTTCCCTGGAGACGGTTTCCTCGAAGCGGTTGAGCGCCGCGAACGCATTGTCGGCGTTGCCGACGCCGGCCATGGCTTCGGCCACTTTGCGCTGGGCCGCGGCGGCGTTCTTGCGCGCCACCAGGGTGGTAGCGGTGCGCTCCCCTTCCTCGATCTTGCGCTTGAGCTCGCCCACCTGGCTTTTCAGTTTTTCGCTGGTCTGCTGCGCCGCGGCAACGGACTGCTGCATGGAAGCAACCTGTTTATCCGAGTCGGCCTTCCTGGACAGCGCCGCCTTGGCCAGCTCTTCGTTGCCCGCATCGAGCGCCAGTCCGGCGCGGTCTTTCCACTCCTGCGACTGCTTGATGTACTTCTGGTATTCGGCATCCAGGCGGTTGTAATTGCTCATGGCCACGGCGGACGCGCGCACCACGTTGTTGAGCTCGCCTTTCATGTCGACGACGGTCTGGCGAACGGTGGCTTCGAAGGTGGCGTCCTCGATGACATCGACACCCTGATTGGCCTGGCCGCGCGCCACGCGCCCCAGGCGGGCAAAAACATCGGAAAGAAACGGCATGGTGAGTCTCCTTTACGCGGCTCCCTTAAGCCCCTAGGCCGCTCAGTACGCGGCGGGCGGTCATCACGTCTACCAACAGAAAATGCACGCAGGATTGAATATCGTCTTCGTCGTCCAGCCCCAGTTCCTGCAGTTTGCAGAAATTGTTGAGGGTGATGGCGATTTTCCCGGCGCCGGCCGGGTAGAGCTGGAAATAAGAAGTGGAGATGCCGTTACCCGACGCCAGCATACGCCGCATGATTTCGGGCGTGATGGCCGCCTCCGTCGCCACGGTGCAAACCAGCGAAAGAAACAGGATGTCGCCCTGGAGCACCGCCTGCACGACGACTCCGCTTTCGACTTCCCGTATGCTCAGCGAATCGGCCGCCGGCTCGGATACCTCGTATCCTTTTTCCGCCAGCAGCGCATGAATCCGGTTCAGTTCGGGGCTGCTTGTGAGTGTCATAGTCGTACCTTAGGATACGGTAGCAGGCCGCGGCGAGTTCCGCGATTCGGCGTGCGAAAAGAACCGGTGACAATCGCGTTACATGTCGATGCGCAGCCGCGGCTGCATTTTCCAACAGGGCCGATACCCGAAGTGCGGAAAAAGGGAGTGGATGCAGGTATCGGTTTCCGGATCGAGCATTATGAACTGGGTCTTGCCGTCCTTCATGGGAACGGCATAATAAGGTTGCACCTGGACTTGCCCGAAAGCGCTGGCGCCGCGCGCCTTGGCAATGGCGCCATCCACCAGGTACGCCCCCGCCGCCGCCAGCACCAGACTGCCCAACACGCGAAAGATCAGCCGACCCACCCCACCAGCTTACCCGTTGCGGCGGGGGGAACTCCAGCGAGGCTTTCGAGAGCTGGGACCGGATTCCATTTTCTACTGGCAACAGGTTTGTTTTCTTTAGCTTGCAGCCAACAATGGCTTCGTTCGGTAACGGCGGTTTGGGTTTGTGGTTGTGCATTATTGTGCATGTCCGCCCAGAAATATGCGCTCAAAGGCCGCTCCGGCCTAGCGGGGAAACTCCTCCGGCCCGACCGTTGCACCAGCTTGGCGCCGATTGCCAACCGGCGCGCAGGTTGCCAAGCCGCGCCACGGCAATTCGGGTCCGTGGCACCAAGACGCGCCTCCCGTTCTGAGATGTAGCACGCGCTGGAGTGGAATGCGACATGCGGCGGTCCTAAGTTACATGGGGAAAGGAGATCCCGGTCCGAAATCCTGGTGACCGGCTTCCGTCCGGCGACCGGGGCGATCGATCTTCGCATATACCGCTGGGGGTATACTTGTAGAGTCTTTCCGGCAATCCCGGTTTGCCGTGGAATTTTGCTATGGCACACACTACCGAGGAGAAGAAGAGGCTGTTAAACCGCACCCGGCGAATCATGGGCCAGGTGGCGGCGATCGAGAGAGGGCTCGACGAAGACGCCGATTGCTCCGAGATCCTGCATAACATCTCGGCCTGCCGTGGAGCGATGGACGCGTTAATGGCGGAGGTGATCGAAGGTCACATTCGATTCCACATACTGGCGGGGGACGGAAGCGCCACGACGGAGCAAACGCGCGCGGCCAACGACCTGGTCAGCGCCCTGCGCGCCTATCTCAAGTGAACGCAAAGGCAAAGACGGCATGAGCGAGAACCAGGACCAACTGAAAGCCGCCGCCGCGGAATCGGCAGCCGCGCGGGTGGCAGACGGAATGATCGTAGGGCTCGGATCGGGGTCGACCGCGGCGCTGGCCGTGAGCGCCATCGGAAGGCGCGTCGCCCAAGGGCTGCGCATTACCGGCATTCCCACCTCGGAGGCTACCGCCGCGCAAGCGAAAGCACTGGGCATCCCATTGACCACTCTGGACGAAGTGTCAAGCATCGACATGACCATCGATGGAGCGGACGAGGTGGAACAGGGCAGTCTGAACCTGATCAAGGGACTGGGCGGCGCCCTGTTGCGGGAAAAACTGGTGGCGAGCGCGACCAAGGCCCTCATCATCGTGGCCGATTCCAGCAAGCTGGTAACGCACCTGGGCGCCCACGATCCCATTCCGGTGGAAGTGGTCCCGTTCGGCTGGGAGACCACCGCCGGCCGGCTGGCGGGACTGGGAGCAGCGCCGACGTTGCGCCGCAACACCAAGGGCGAAGTTTTCAAGACCGATGGCGGCCACTATATTCTGGACTGCCGATTCCAGCCGATCGCATCCGCGGAAGCTCTGGCAAGCGAGTTGGACCACGTGGTGGGGGTGGTGGAGCACGGCCTTTTTATCGGCATGACGTCGGAAGTTCACGTGGCCGGCGCGGAGGGAGTGCGGGTGCTGAAACGCCGGGATTGAACAACCATGGGCCAAGGCGGGATTACTTCACATCACGTGACCGGCTGTGGCGCACGCACTCTAAGTGCAGCGTCGGCGCTCCTGCCGACGCTTTGCTTCGACGCTGTGTCACGACTGGAAAGACGTGTAGAGACGAGTCTCGACACGGCACGCAAGAGTGCGTGCGCCACGTAAGCAACTATGACTGAAGCTACCGAAACATTGCCCGCGATCGCGATCACCATGGGCGATCCCGCCGGTGTCGGCCCGGAGATCGTGGTCAAAGCGCTCGCCGACCGCGAGTTCGCCGCACTGGCGCGCTGGCTGGTGGTAGGCGACGCGCGCGTTCTCGAAATGGCCGAGCGGATTGCCGGGACGAAACTGGAGGCCGCTGAACGAGTCGACGTGGATACGCTGGGGGACCTGAAGGATTTTCGCTTCGGCCGGCTGGATGCCAGCTGCGGGCAGGCAGCCGTCGCATACGTTCGCGTGGCCACGGAACTTTGCCTGGGCGGCAAGGCCGAAGCCATGGTTACGGCGCCGATAAATAAGGAAGCGGTCACGCTTTCGGGGATCGCCTTCACCGGCCACACCGAGTACATTGCGCAATTGTGCGGCGCTTCCGAATCGCGCATGTTGCTGGCCAGCGAGCGGCTTTCGACCGTCCACGTGACCACTCACGTACCTCTGCGGCAGGCTTGCGATCTGACCAGCGAACGCGTCGCCCGCACCATCGAGCTGGGTCACGACGCCATGAAGCTGCTAGGCTTCGCCCAGCCGCGGATCGCGGTGTGCGGGTTGAATCCGCACGCCGGCGAGCACGGCCTCTTCGGCGCCGAGGACCGGCAGGTGATCGTACCGGCCATTCAGGCCGCGCGCTCGAAGGGCATCGCCTGCAGCGGCCCTCATGCCCCCGACAGCATTTTCCTGCAGGCCTCTCGCGGCGCCTACGACCTGGTGGTCGCCATGTATCATGACCAGGGGCACATTCCCATGAAGCTCATCGATTTCGAAGGCACGGTAAATATTTCCCTGGGCATTCCCATTATTCGGACATCGGTGGATCATGGCACGGCTTTCGACATCGCCGGCACCAACCGCGCCGACCCGCGCAGCATGAAGCAGGCCATGCGCATGGCGGCCCGCATGGCCGCTACCAGGCGGGCCGCTCGCGAAGCCTCCCGGCGCTAAGGGCTCACCCAGGAATAACTTCACAGCCGCTCTCGCGGCGCACGCACTTCTCGGCGCCGCGTGCCCCGCTATTACCTCGTTTGGGGTGCGTGTTATGATTAGAACGATCACCTTCGAGGAGGCACTCTGAAATGGGAACCCTGGGCACGCAGGAGATGATTTTCATCTTCGTGCTGGCGCTAGTCCTTTTCGGTCCCAAGAAATTACCGGAGATCGGACGAACGGTGGGCAAGGCTCTTAGCGAGTTCCGCCGGGCCTCCAGTGAATTGAAGGCAACGTTCGATCGGGAAATGAACAATCTGGAAGCGGAAACGAGCTTGAAGGATGCCGACAAGCATCCCTACGACAGCTACAATTACGATTACTCGTCCTACGAGCCCACCGGGGAGTTGCCATATACCTCGGAAACGTATGACACCGCCGCAGTCCAACCCTCCACTACCAGCGAATCCGCAACTGAGGACGCTCGGTCATCCGTAGCCGTTTTACCGGAAGGCACCATCGCCCACGGCGCGTCTCCCGAGACGCCGTCCGCTTCGCACGAAGCAGCAACCGGCGGCGCCGAACCCGGCGGCGAGCAGAACGCGTAACAACACCGCGCGCAAATACGACGAATGGATTCAAGCGAAGGTAACAAAGGGCAGGAGAGCCCCGGCGGGGGCTCTCTGATTCCCTCGCCGCAAAACGTAATCGCCAAGGCAAAGCGCCGTTTCGGAGGTGGCGGACGGGGTGCTCCGCCGCGTGGGCTGGCGGGGAATTCCGGCGACGAAGAAGACCACATGCTTCGGATGTCGTTTCTCGAGCACCTCGAGGAACTGCGGACGCGCCTCATCCGCGCCCTGCTCGGCGTGGCGGTGGCCTTTGCCGTCAGCCTGACTTTCAGCATGCAATTGTGGGACTTCGTCCGCCAGCCGGCGGTGCAGGCCCTCCAGACCCTTCACTTCGAGCCCGACCTGGTGCAAATCGCGCCCATGGAGAGCTTCAACATCATCTGGTTCAAGCTGCCGGTGGTGTGCGCGATTTTTCTGTCGTTTCCCTGGATTCTGTATCAGGTATGGGCATTTGTTTCCCCGGGTCTGTACAAGAAGGAGCGGCGCTTCGCCGTGCCGTTTATTCTCTGCTCGGCGGGCCTGTTTCTGCTGGGCGGCGTATTCGCCTACTTCGTGATCTTCCGCTACGGGTTGACCTTCCTGCTGGGCATCGGGCGTGGCCAAGGCGTCAAGCCCATGGTTTCCATTACCGAGTACTTCGATCTGTTCGTAAACGTGATTCTGGGTGTGTCGGTAGTGTTTGAATTACCGATCATCATTTTTTTCCTCACCCTGTTGCGAATCGTCACACCTTCCTTCCTGCTGAATCACAGCCGGTATGCGATCTTAATCATCTTCATCATTGCCGCGGTGGTGACGCCCACACCGGACATCTTTAACATGATGCTGTTCGCATTACCCATGTGCCTTTTATTCTATGTAGGCATATTCGCAGGCTATTTGCTGATATTGCGGCGCGAAGGTCGGGTATTCCCTTGGCGGAGAGTCTCCACCATTGGTTTGGTTGTACTGTTTGTACTGGGTGTGTGCTTGTACCTTGCTATTACTAGGCATGCGCTCCGGTTAGTACCCCATTGGCCTTTTCTTTTGCGTTAGAGCGGTTTCCTAGTAGAAATCGGAAATAATTCCGGGTAACATTGCCTGTTAGGCCAAAATGGATCTCTACAGGGCACTGCAAGACCTCTACGCGGAAAAGGAGAAACTGGAACGCGCAATTGAATCGCTCGAGCAGTTGCAACACGCAAAGGGCGTTTCCGCGGCGGTCCATCACCACCACGAGCGCCGCGGCAGAAAATCGATGAGCTTGGAAGAGCGCGAAAAAGTCTCCGAACGAATGAAGCGGTATTGGGCCGCTCGCCGAAGCGCGAAGCGGGAGCAAACCCAACCCGCTGCCAAAGCCAGCTCGAAAGACCGCCGTGGCGGGCTGGAATTGGAATAGGCTGAACCGATCGGAGCGTCGGCGCTCTCTCAGGTAAAGACCCGGCTACGGACTGATTCGTCTAGTCCGTTATGGACGGGAAACTGCGCGACGTCCAGCCGAAAAGGGTCCTTCTTCGACTCGGGTAAGTTCCCCTCCTCAAACCCGATTCCCCGGGCGCCGGTGAGTTACTCATTGCGTGCTATTGACCGACGGCATCGCTTTGCAGTTTCCAGATAATTTTCGTGGTTGTGGCTGTACTATCTTTACTGGGATGGTGGGTTGTTCCCATCCGCGTCTGGCCGGCAGTCGTGTGGAACAATACGTAATTACAGTTTTAATCCGGTTCGACATGCTGTAGCATTCTAAGAATGGCCCGATATGGCCTATAATGTTTCCGGGGAAGCGGGCAAGCCGCGGGAATTGCCATGGACTTGAATAAGACGTTGCAGGACTTGTATTCCGAGAAGGAGAAAATCGATCGGGCGATCGCCTCGCTCGAATGCTTGCACAAGGCCGACCTGGGCGACGCGCCAACGGCGCAGCGTCCCAACCGCCGGGGGCGCCACGCAATGAGCGCTCGTGAGCGGTTAGAGGTCTCCGAGCGCATGAGGCACTACTGGGCCGCCCGGCGCGAGGACGCCGGAAAGGTCTCCGAGAAACCCCTCACCAGGACCGCTGGAGCGTCTTAGCCCCGTGCGGTGTCCGGTTAAAGAACCAAAGCCAATAGTATTGGTCGCCGGCGCCAGCCTGATATTTCAGGTCAAACCCGCATCGCTCCGCCATATCACGCGCGTCCTTTTCGGTGAAGGACGCACCGACCCAGGTATTCTTCCCCTCCGTGCCGACCCGCGGGTTCCCCTGTACCTGGAATTTGAATAGCGCGCCCGGGCGCAGCAGGCGTGCCACGTCGCGAACATAGGATTCGACGATGCGGCGGCTCGGAATATGCTGGAACACCATGCTGGAGAATGCGAAGTCGAATCGCGGCGGGGCGGAGCGGACAAGCCGTTTCCAGGCGGATCCGCGCAGTACGCCGAGGTCTCTTCCGTTGTTGCGATAGATGAAAGCGTTGCCCAACCCCGCCATCGCCTGACGCGCCAGGCGAACCATTTCCGGGCTGATGTCCACGGCGTGAACTTCGCCGAAGAAACGGGCCATGGCGCGCGTCATTCGCCCCGCGCCGCACCCGATTTCGATCACCCGCATGGACTTGGGGTCCTTACCCTGGCAGATGTTCCCCAAGTCGTTCAGGATATCTTCTTCCATGGCCACTTCACCGGAACGGAAGAACTCCTCGTCCGACCAATCCGCCTGGTGCGTAACCACGAAGTGGCGGGCGTTCTCGCGCGCCCGCCGGTCCCAATCGAGCCGCATGCGGCGCAATCGCCCGATCATTCTCAGGCTAGCCATCTGCTATATTGTAGAGGAGCGCGTGGGCGGCTAGCTCAGTTGGGAGAGCACGGCGTTCGCAACGCCGGGGTCGGGGGTTCGAGTCCCCTGCCGTCCACCAACTATCCCATTCATTCTGTGCGCTTCCATCCTGCCAACCTAGTTCTGTACGTAACCCCAGGACATGACGATTTAAGCGATCCAGGCCCGTGGGGCCGTACCGGGCCGTACTGATTTCGAATTGCAGATCGAATCGAGCGGGAGTTACACTATCTGTAGGTATTAAGCGGGTTAACCCTCTAACCGCGCTTCTTCCCAAGGGGGTACTCTTGGACAGACTCCGATATGCCGGCCAGGCCTCGGCATGGTTGATCGGCGAGCGAATTCGCAAACTTCGCCGTTCGCTGGCGTTGGTCGAGACCGCTATTGGCGCGCTGCGTGCGTGTGCCAAAGTTAAGCGCGGAGCGGCCAGGCGCCGCTCCGCCATCGGGCGGCGCCGCTACCCGTCAAAATCCACCACCAAGCCGGAATGAGCCCGAGCCCGGCACGGGCGCTATAATTGAGGGTCGTGAAGGAAGGTGGATCGACCCAGCCCGAGGCAACCGCTCCGTGGCGGCGGGACGAGGAGCCAATGCTCTACTGCCCGGTGTGTTCCACCCGCCTGGCAGAGCTGAAGTGCAAGCTGGTGTGCTCCCAGTGCGGCTCCTACCTGAGCTGTGCCGATTACTACTAACGAACCCTCATGTCCGATATTTCCACCCTGCTTGAGCGATTCCGCCGCGGCCCGGAGTTGATGGCCGTCACCCTCACCGGAGTTTTTGGCGAGGAAGAAGATTACCTCCCGGCGCCCGGCAAGTGGAGCATCCGCCAGTTGATGGCGCACGTGGCCGACACCGAGATCGTGGCGGCGGGGCGTTTCCGTCAAGTCGCCGCGGAAGACAATCCCACCCTGGTGGCGTTCGACCAGAACGCGTGGGCGGCGCGGCTGGACTACGCCCGCCGCAAGCCCAAACAGTCGCTCGAAAGCTTTCGCCGCCTGCGGGCGGAAAACTACGAGCTGCTCAAAGGGCTCGAGGAAGCGGCTTTCGAGCGCACCGGCACCCACACCGAGCGCGGACCGGTGTCGTTGCGGCAGATGCTGGAAGGTTTTGCCAATCACGCCGAATCCCACGCCCGGCAGATCGAATCGATACGCGAAGAATACAAGAAAGCCAAAGCCTCAAAATGACTAGCGCGATTGAACCCTACGCACCCTTGTGCGCTCCCTCCCGTTTGCTGTTCGGGCCCGGACCGAGCCCGGTCTCCCCGCGCGTGTATCGGGCCATGCAGCAGCCCGTGGTGGGGCATCTCGACCCGTTCTTCTTCCAGGTGGCGGATGAAATCCGCACGCTGCTGGGCTACGTCTACTCGACGGCCAACGCCTTCAACCTGGCCACTTCCGGCACGGGAAGCTCGGGGATGGAAGCGGCGGTGGCCAATTTCACCGAGCCCGGCACCAAATTCGCGGTGCTGAGCAACGGCTATTTTGCCGACCGCATTGGCGAAATGGCGGCGCGGCAGGGCGCCCAGGTGGTCCGTCTCAGCCAGGCCTGGGGCCAGCCGTTCGATACCGGCCAGGCGCGCGAGTTCGTTCTACGCGAACGGCCGCGGGTGGTGGCGATGGTGCAGGCGGAGACTTCCACCGGCATGTACAACCAGGTGGGGGCGGTTGCCGAGGCGGCGCATGAAGTGGATGCGCTGGCGATTACCGATTGCGTGACGTCGCTGGGCGGGATGCCGGCGATGGTGGATTCTAACGGCATCGATATCGCCTACAGTTGCACCCAGAAGGGGCTGGGCTGCCCGCCCGGCCTGTCGCCGGTGACGGTTTCGCCGCGCGCGCTGGAGCGCCTGAAGAAGCGCGCCACGCCGGTGCAATCCTGGTATCTGGATTTGCAATTGCTCGACGCCTACTATAGCGGCCACAAGTATCACCACACGGCTTCCGCCACGCTGTTCTATGCCCTGCGCGAAGGTCTCGCCATGGTGGCCGAGGAAGGGCGCGAAAACCGCTGGGCGCGTCACCAGCGCAATCACGCGGCGTTCGTCGCCGGCATCGAGGCGATGGGGCTGCGCATGCTGGTGCCAAACAGCGCCGACCGTCTGTGGACGCTGAATACGGTTGCGGTGCCCGATGGCGTGAACGAGGCCGCCGTGCGGCAATACCTGCTGGAGAAGCGCTCGATCGAGATCGCCGGCGGCTTCGGTCCCCTGGCGGGCAAGATCTTCCGCATCGGCCTGATGGGCTATGGTTCCACGGCGGAAAATGTCCTGCTGGTGCTGGAGGCTCTCGAAGAGGCTCTTCGACAAGCCGGTTTCCAGCCGAAAGGAAACGGGCCGGCGGCGGCGGACGAGAAGCTCAAGGCTTGAGCCCCGGTCAGGAGTATTACAGTTTGTCCGATCCTTTCAACCGACGGGGAGTCGGTGCGGGAAACCAGGCGGGACAGATGATCGTGTTTGGTCGTCTGTCGAGCGGTTGTGGCCTGGCGAGGGCCTGACAGACCACGAAAAACGATGGTCTGTCCCACCTCCGGATTCCAGGAGATCAGGTGCGCGGAGACTCCTCGTATTGCAGTTACTCGTAGTGCAGCGCGCGCACGGGGTCAACGCGGCTGGCGCGGAGGGCCGGAATCGCCGCGGCAACCAAAGCGACGGCAAGCATCCCGCCTGCCGCCAGAGCCATCGAGAGGGGGTCGCGCGGGGCCACGCCGTACAGGAGGCCGGCCACCAGGCGCGCCAGAGCCAGCGCTCCACCGAGACCGGCGACGATTCCGGCCAGCACCGGCCCGAGCGAGTCGCCCACGATCATGCGGACTACGTCGCCCGCTTGCGCGCCCAGCGCCATCCGGATCCCGATTTCCCTGGTTCGCCGGGTCACCGCATACGCCACCACGCCATAGAGGCCGACCGACGCCAGCGCCACCGCCAGCAGGCCGAAGAAACCTGCCAGCCAAGCGATCAGCCGCTCGCGGCTCAACCTGCCGTCCAGGTACTCGCGCAGCATTCGGGACCGCAGCAGCGGAACGTTGGGGTCCATGTCGCGCAACTCGCGGCGAATGGCGGCAATCACCGGCGCCGCGTCTCCGGCCAGGCGCACCTCCAGCCAGCGGGCTTCGGCGCCGCGGCGCCAGCTTGGCACGTAGATGCTGCCCAGGCGGTCGGCTTTCCGCACTTCGTCGTGACGCACGTCCTTCACCACGCCAACGATTTCCAGCGCGCCGGCGGCCTTGTACGCGTCCTTGAAACTGAGGTGCCGCCCCAGCGGATTGGCGTCGCCGAAGAGTTGCCGGGCCAGCGATTCGTTCACCACGCACACGCCCGGAACGTCCGGCTCATCCATCTGGCCTCCGCCGCCTTGCCGCCCGATGGCGGCCATGATGTTGTCCTTGGGAGTAAGCGCGGGTTCATCGCGCGGCTCAAAGTCGCGGCCGAGCAGCATGGGGATTCCGAGAGTGGTGAAGTAACCCTCCGTCACGGGATTGGTGAAGGCGTAGAGATCCTCGCCGGTCTTGGCCTGATAGCCCTCCGCGGAGAACGTACTGGTCATCTCGAACTCGCCCATGGGCGTCATGAGGGACAGCGAAGCCGCCTGCACGCCGCGAATGCGGCGCGTACGTGCGAGCAAAGTGTCGTAAAACTCGCGCAGCCGCTGGCCGCGGTAGCCAAGCTTGGTGGGATCGATATCGACGATCGCGGCTTTGTCGGCCGCAAAGCCGATATCCACGTTGCGTAGATTGCGTAGCGTGCGCGCGAAGAGGCCGGCCTCCACCAGCAGCGCCAGCGAGAGCGCTACCTGGACGGCGATGAGGGCCTTGCCGAGGCGGAGCCGGCGAGCGCTGCGTCCCGCCGATCCGCCGTCCTTCACCGCATCCGCAAGGCCGATACGGGTAGCGCGCAGCGCGGGCGCGAGTCCGAAAACAATGCCGGTAACCAGCGTGGCCGCGGCCGAAAAGCCAGCCACCGCCAGGCTGGGGTGGAAGCGCAGATTGGAATTCACCAGCTCCAGCCGGGCCAGCGCACCAACTCCCCACCACGCCAGCGCCAGCCCCAGTGCGCCTCCGACGGACGCCAGCAGCAGGCTTTCGGTGAGAAGCTGCCGCACCAGGCGGCCGCGCGTGGCGCCCAATGCCAGCCGTAAGGCGATTTCGCGGCGGCGGCCGGTGGCTCGCGCCAGCAGCAGGTTGGCCACATTGGCGCAGGCGATGAGCAGCACCAGCCCGGTGGCGACGCCCAGCGCCCGGAGCGGGTCGGCCATCTCAGTGCGGCTACCGCGGGCTCCCGGCGTCAGGGTGATGGTAGCCTCGTTGAATTTGCGCCGGCGTCCTCCACTCTTGAACGCCGCATCGTTCACGGCATCGGCAACCTGCGGCCATAGCACCCGCATTTGGGCCTGCGCCTGCGCCAGCGGCACACCGGCCTTCAACCGGGCTATGGGAGTGAGCCAGTGCATATTGGCGCCGCTCCAGGCGGTTGCCGCGGCCGGGTTCGTGACAGGGTACATGGCGATGGGCGCGAACGCGTCCGCCGGTAACCCGTTGAAGATTCCGCTGAAGCCCTTTTCCGCTACGCCGGCAATGGTAAGCGGGACGCCGCTGACGGCCAGCTTGCGGCCAACCACGCGCGCATCGCCCGCGAAGCGCCGCTGCCAATAAGAGTAAGAGAGCACCGCGATGGGCGATCCGCCGGGCCGGAGGTCGTCCGCGGCAATAATGATGCGCCCCGCCGCGGCCCCAACGCCGAGAGTGGCAAAATAGTTGCCGCTGACGTAGGCGACGCTTCCCACTTCGACGGCCGCGGCGTCTTCCGGCCGTAGGCCGACGATCTGCGGGTGGCTGGTGGCAGCCAGACCGCTGAAAACGCCGCTGCGATCGCGGTATTCGCGATAGAACGCGTATGCCCCGGCGCGCCCGCCTTCGACATTCACCAAAGCGGCGGGATCGCGCGCCGGTACGGACCATAGCAGAAGCTGCTCCACCAGGCTGAAGATGACCGTATTGACACCGATGCCCAGCGCGAGCGAAGCCACCGCAACCGCCGTAAACGCGCGATTCCCGCGCATGGCACGAAACGCGTAACGAAGGTCGCCGGCAAGCGCCACCATATTCCGTTAGTATCGCGCCGCGCCGCGGCAGAGTGGGACAGACGACCGCCTTTCGCCGTCCGTCATGCCTCGCAAGACCTGGCTGTACGCCAGACGACCAAAAGCGCTCCGACTGTGCCACTCATAATCCCGGCGATTCGGCGCCTTTCAGCCGGAACATCACCCTCAACTCCGAGCGCCAATCCTCGCCGACGCCGATGCGCTCCACTTCGATCCGCGGATCGAAAAAGCCGAGGATGGTTTCGGTGGTGGGATGGAATTCGAGCGCGGGGGCCACCAGCAGCAGGCGGGGCGGCTCGGCGCTGAGCGTCAGGCCGGGAAAGTAGCCGCGGGCAGCAAACTCGCCGCGGTCCAGGTGCCATTTGACGCGGATCCAATAGTCCAGCGCTTGCAGCGGCAGGTGCAGATCGGCGGCGGCCTTGAGCTCGATCACCGCCAGGCGTCCACGGCCATCGGCGGCCAGCAGGTCCATCAACCCCCGTTCCCCTCCGGCAAAGGCGGGAACCTGGCCGTAGACGGGTTGCGGCAGCAGGCTGGCATCGAGCGCGGCCAGGTTCCCGCGCGCCTGCGATTCCAGCCATGCCTCCGGCGCTTGCCGATAGAGGGGGTGGTGCCGGCTGTCCGAACCTGGCGCGCGTGCCTGCGCGAGTTCTTCGGCCAGGCGCTCGATCTCGCCCAGGTGATGTTCGCGCACCGGCTGCCGCCGGCTGGATCCCAGGCCCAGGCCGAACCGCCACTCGCCATCGGCGCACTCCGCGAATTCCAGGCCGCGCACCCGCAGGCTCACCCGGCCATCGTGCTTGACCACGCGCTCCACCCCGGGCCGCGCGGCGATCCGCTCCCAGGCCGGCGATGGCGGCTCGGCCGCGCTGCGGCAAACCTCCACGCGCGTTTCGAGATTGCCATGGTCACGCGGGTCCACCGCCAGCACCGAATCCTCTTCGGTATAGCGGAACAGCTCGAAGCGGGCGGATTGGCGATCGAGACACAGCAGGCGAAGCGCGGCTGCGCGCTCGGCGCCCGACGGGACGTAGAGAACCAGGCCTTCCACCGTGACGCGGCGCTCGCGGCCACGCAGATACGCGAGCCAGATCAGGCCGAACGAAACCAACGCGGCGGCATCGCCCCCGGGCGGACAGGCGATCGCGGCCCACCCCTGGCGCCCATCGCGGAGCAAGGCGCGCGGGAAGACCGGCGAAAGGCTGAACTCCAGGTTGGCCTCGGCGCTCAATTCAGCCAACCTCCAGCCCGGAAACTGGCGTCGGAGGAACAGGCGGAAGCGTTCCCGAAACACCAGGCGCCCGCTGCGCCGCCCCATCTCCGCGCCGGAATGCCGCGCCAGATCGAGCAGGTAGACCGAGCCTTCCCGCTTGGCAAAACGCTCCACCACCAGCTCCAGTTTGCCGGCCGAGGACGCTTTGATCGCGGTGACGTGCCGCGTCAGGTTACGGCTGCGGTCCCAGGCCTGCAGCAACAGGCCGCGCGGGCGCGCTTCCAAAAGGAAGTTCTCCGCGCCGATGGGCAACAATTCTTCCCCGGGTTCGAGCAGCGCCGGTTGCCGCGCGTTGCCGACGAAGGCCGCAACCACCCGGCGCATTTCTTCGGCGCCGGCTCCGCCGCCCGATTGGTTGGCTGGCATCGGAACCCGGATTATAGCGTGCGGTAAAGTGCGCCGTGCCGTATTACGGCCTGTCGGACGATCCAAGGTATCATGGTTATCAAAAATGAAATGAGCGCAGCACAGCCGCCGCACGATCCTCCCCTGCGCATCCTGATCACCAACGTCGGCATCGCCAACCGAACCGGCACGGAGATCGCGGCCATGGATCTGGCTTTGGGTCTGGCGCGGTTGGGCCACTTTCCCATGATCTGGGTACCTCAACTGGATCCGGCCGTGGCGGCCCCTCTGCTGGCCGCGGGAGTGCCGGTGGTCTCGCGGTTCGACGATCTGCCCTCGGTTCCCGATATCCTTCACGGACAACATCACCTGGAAACCATCGCGGCGCTACGGCGCTTCCCCGGCGTGCCGGCAATTCACGTCTGCCACAGCGGGTATTGGTGGCACGACGCGCCGCCCCGGCATCCGCGCATTCACCGCTATGTCGCGGTGGACGAGTTCTGCCGCGAGCGCCTGGCGGGAACGGATTGGATCGACCGCAAACGGATTCAAGTGGTCTGGAACGCCGTGGATTTGGATCGGCACCAGCCTCGCCCGCCGCTGCCACAGCGTCCTCGCCGTGCCTTGATTTTCAGCAACTACGCCGGCCCTGGCACACACGCCGAGCCCGTCCGCGAGGCCTGCCGCCAGATGGGCATCGAGGCGGAGACGGTTGGCAGCGGCGCTGGAAATCCGAGCGCGGCGCCGGAGCGGCTGCTGCCCGGCTACGACCTGGTATTCGCCAAGGCCCGCTGCGCCATGGAGGCAATGGCCACCGGGTGCGCCGTGATTCTTTGCGACGCCGACGGACTAGGAACCATCGTCACCAGCGCCAACGTAAGGGAGCTGCGCCGCTGGAATTTCGGGTTCCGAGTCTTGCGGCGGCCCCTCTCTCCGGAACTGATTACCGAAGAGATTGAGCGTTACGACTCGCGGGACGCCGCTGAGGTCAGCGCCTACATACGCGAGAGCGCGGGGCTCAAAAGCGCCGTGCAACAATACCTGGCGCTCTATCGATCGGTTCTGGACGAGCCCAAACCGCTCTCCGGCGGCGTGGATTGGCATCCGGCGACCATACGCTTGCAAATCGAGGACCAGGCGGCTCTCCGGCTGCGCTTCGTGACTGCTCCACCTTCGGTTGCGCCGCGCCGCCACTTCACCTTCGATGTCGCTCTCTTCAACGGGTCTTCCGTTCCAGTGGTAACCGCCGCTCCGTGGCCCTGCCTGCTGATGTACCGCTGGCTCGACGGCCGCACGCGTGAGGTGGTCGTCGAACACGGCTTCCGCACTATTATTCAGCCGCCTGCGTGGCCCGGCGCGGAGTCCATCTATTCCATGCGCGCGATCGCGCCCAACCAACCGGGCGACTACATTCTGCGCGCGACCATCATTCAGGAAGGTTGGCGATGGCTCGATTTCCTGGCTCCGGCGGTCTCGGTGGAATCGCCGGTGACGATCGTTTCCGGGCCGCCAGTGGAAGAGGCTTTGCATGAGACTATCTGAAATATCGTCCCGCCTCGAGGCCGGCGTGGTCCGGGATGCGGAGTTCCTGAATCTCGGATTCCTGTTTGACGACCTTGCCGGCAAACTGATATTCGTCGAGGCGCCGAGCCTGGTTTCCGCGGCGCGGAGATCGCGTGGAACCAAATGCGTCCTCTGCACTCCGGAGCTCGTATCCTCCTTCCCCGGCGCCGAGGGGCTGGCGACGGTTTCCCAGCCGCGGCTGGCGTTCTTCCATCTGCACCAGTTTCTGCTGCAAGAAACCGATTTCTACGGGGCGGCATTTCCTACCGAAGTCCATTCGTCGGCGCGAATACACCCACGCGCTGCGATCGCCGCGCACAACGTGAGAATCGGACCCGGCACGATTGTGGAAGCGAACGTGGTCGTCGGCGAGCGCTCGTCGGTTGGCGCTGGCGTGCATTTGCGGGTGGGCGCGGTCCTCGGCTCGGAGGGTTTCCAGTCTGCGCGTTATCCGGGCGGCATTCTGCAAATGGCCCATGCTGGAGGCCTGTCGGTCGAGGATAACGTGGAGGTTTTCGCCAATGCCGTGATCGCCAGAGCGGTATTCCGTCAAATGACTTCCGTGGGAGAACATTCACGGATCGGAAACGGCGCTTTTGTGTCTCACAACGTACAACTGGGGAAGCGCTGTTTCGTCGGCCACAACAGCAGCATCAACGGAAACACTACTGTGGGTGACGACACCTGGATCGGTCCCAACGCGACCATCAGCAATCTGCTGCGAATTGGGGAGCGCTCGCGAATCTCCCTGGGCGCGGTCGTGATCCGGTCCGTTCCGCCGGACACTCACGTTACCGGGATGAGCGCGATAGCGCATCGGCGCATGCTGCGCCACATCGCTTCTATTCCCTGAGCGGCATGGCTTCCAGCGTTGGCTGCCGCTCCTATTGCCCGTGCGCCTTCGGCGGCACCGTAATGGTCAGTTTGCCGTGATGGATACCCTTGGCGGCGATCAGCTTGGCGGCGATTCCGCGAATGTCCTCGGCGTTGCCTTGCAGCACCAGCACTTCCAGGCAATTGGAATGATCCAGGTGCACGTGCAGCGTGCTCACGATCTGATGGTGATGCTCGTGCTGCATCCCCGTCAGCCGGTCGCTCAACTGGCGCACGTGGTGATCGTAGACCAGCGTCAGCGTGCCTACCACCTCCTGGTGCGGGTGGGCCGCTTTTTCCTGAATCAGACCGTCGCGAATCAGATCCCGAAAGGCCTCCGAGCGGTTGGCGTAACCCCGCTGGGAAATGGAGCGGTCGAATTGCTCTAACAGGTCCGTCGGAATGGCGACGCCGATGCGCGAAAGCTCGCCGGAAGGTTTGGAAGAGACGCTCATGGCATTCTTAAAATACCGTACTTCACTCCTTTTGGCCCCGGCTCCGCGATTGTGTGGATTTGTAAAGCCGGCAACGTTCGGTTTCAGGCTCACATCTAACTTAGTGGAAGGAGTTCCCGATGCTGGCGATGAATTGGAGAAATTGGCGAACTTCCGGTCGGATTGCGGGGCTGATGGTCCTGGGCGCGCTGGTTGCCACGGCGCAAACGCGGCCCGTTGCGCGGCCGGGTTCAGTGAATTACGTGGAAGGTCTGGTAACCCTGAACGGGCA
Source organism: Bryobacteraceae bacterium (assembly GCA_052148435.1). GTDB lineage: Bacteria > Acidobacteriota > Terriglobia > Bryobacterales > Bryobacteraceae > JBEKYD01. Next base: position 37,122 of record JBKQIF010000149.1, on the reverse strand, counting down.
GCCGGTGGACCGGAATGCCATCGGCAGCCGCGAAATGGCGGCAGGCCAGGTGCTGGCCACCACCGACGGTAAGGCGGAAGTGCTGCTGACGCCCGGCGTATTTCTTCGCCTGGACAGCAATAGCGCGGTGCGCATGGTTTCGCCCGATCTCGCCGACACGGTTGTCGAGCTGATGAACGGCAGGGCCATGGTCGAAGCGGATTTCGTGGCCAAAGAGAACCATATCGAAATCGATACCAAGGGCTCCCAAGTGGTGCTGGAAAAGAATGGGCTCTATGAAGTGAATGCCGATAAGGCTACGGTGTCGACTTTCGACGGCAAGGCCACGGTAATCGTGGATGAGCGTCACGTGGACGTCGGCAGAGGTAGAGTGCTGGCGCTGGTAAATAACCCGAAGTGGCGCACCCAAGGGTTCGATCGCAACGCGACCGATTCCCTTTATGCCTGGAGCCGGCTGCGTTCCCACTACATGGCGCAGGCCAGCGCCGAATCGGCCCGCATGGTGTTGGTGGGCGGACCCTACCGGTATGGTTATGGCGGAGCCGGCTGGTTCTGGAATCCGTGGTATTCCGGCTGGGCGTTTCTGCCCGGAACGGGCTATCTGTACAGCCCGTTCGGCTTTGCGTTCTACTCGCCGCTTTACTGGGGAGGATACGGGTATGGCTTGGGATACGGAGCTTTCCGCGGCGGCTATGGTGGTTTCGGAGGCGGCTTTCGCGGTGGCGGCCGCCGGTAAGTTCTGAAGGAATGCGCAACAACCGCACCCGGTGCCAACGGGAGCGGCTGAAAGCGAGATGGGCAGGCTAAATGGCCTGCCCTTTTTTATTGGGGGCCGCGTCCGAACAGACAGACCAGGAGGTCTGTCCTACAGGACCTGGCAGGCTTCGTCGAATTCCAGGCGCGGGGCGCGGGGGTGCAGGGCGGATGGGTCGCCGTAACCCAGGTTGCAGAGGAAGTTCGAGCTCCATTTGCCATCGGGGAAGAACTCGGCATCCACTTTGGCCTGGTCGAAGCCCGACATCGGGCCGGTGTCCAAGCCGAGCGAGCGCGCCGCCAGAATCAGGTACGCGCCTTCAAGGGACGAGTTTCGAAAAGCGGTGTCGTGAATCGCCTTGGGATTACCGGCGAACCAGGAGCGGGCGTCGGCATACGGAAACAGCCTGGGCAGCTTTTCGTAGAATTCGTTGTCCCATGCCACGATTACGGTCACCGGCGCCTGGCGCACCTGTCCGACATTGCCGGGGCTCAGGGCCGGCACCAGCCGCTCTTTGGCGGCGGGGGTGGTGAGAAAGACCAGGCGGCCCGGCGAACAGTTGGCGGATGTCGGCCCGAGCTTCACCAGATCGTACAAATCCTGTAACAGCTTCGGATCCACGGTGTCGGGCAGCCACGTGTGGTAAGTGCGGGCCTGGCGAAAAACGAGGTCGAGCGCTTCGGCGGGGAGTGGTGTTTTCATAGACGGCCGGTTCTCTGAATTGGATGTTGGGGGAAGGCGGTTGGTGACAGGAATCGTGGCCCCGCGGGTTCATTGGGCCAGGGCGGCGGCCCAATAGCCCGGCCTGGTCTGCACCTTCTTGACCAAGGGGGAGGATATCTCGACCTTGATCTGGTGGAAACCACCCTGACCGACCATCACTTCCTTGTTGGGGTTGTAGCTGAGCAGGTATTCGGAGTGGACCTGCTCGCCGATTTTTTGGATGGCATCCTCCAAACCCTTGCCGCGATAGAACGAAAATTGGTTTCCACCGGTGGCCCGGGTGAACAGCACGGTGGGATTGGCCTTTAGAACGGCCTTCGCGTCCTTATAGATTTCGACCAGGAGGGGCATGAACTGCGCCTGGTTCTCCGGCCCGTAGGCCTCGCTAACGGTGCTGGGTGTGGCCACCTGGTTCTGGGGCATGGGATATGCGGCGGGCGGTTGGGACAGTGCGCGGCGGTCGGGCTCCTTGGGAGGCCCGGTCAAGGTTTCCAGAAAGTGCGACATGTCCACCTGGAAAAACATGATGTTGTAAAGCTGCAGGTCGATCATGGTTTCGCGCCCGCGCGCCTCGCTACCCATGTCTCGCGCTTCGCCGATCCAGAGCATGATGCGGCGGCGGTTCTTGGGGCGGTGGGCCAGCAGGCGCATGCCGGCTTCGACCGAATCCACCAGGCGGTTGGAGGTGCTGCCGGGGTAAATGCTTTTTACGGCCTTGGTGATTTTGTCGGTGTCGGAAGTGAAGTCCTGCAGGGTGCGGATGCGCGAATCGTAGGCAATTACCGCGGCTTCGCCCTGGTCGCCCAACAGCAGCGGCTTGATCAGGTTTCCGATCTTGTTCACCTGGGGCAGGATGTGCTCCACGGCGGCGTTGGCCTGGATGCCGATCACCAGCGAAATCGGCTGGAAGCTCACGTCCACCCGGACTTGCTGCTCGACGCTGTTATCGAACAAATGGAACTGGTCGGGCCGGAGGCCGCCGACCGGGTTGCCGTCGTAGCCCCACGCCAATACCGGAGCCACCACGTTAAAAGTGGTGATGGTGATTTTGGGGAGGTCCATGTTGAGAGCGTCGCCGGCACTCTGTTCCTGCTTGTCGGACAGTTTCGGCTCCTGCTTCTGGTCCGGCTGCTGGGCGGCCAGCAGCGTGTAAACGCACATCAAGACCGTGCAAACGCACATCACCACAAGGACACGGCGCATCATTTCTGGCCCTCACTTCCATGTTCCGTACGGCCTTGCAACAGATCGAGCACGTGCGGTACTAATTCCACGATAGCATCGAGCGATTCCACCGCGCCTTTGGGCGAGCCGGGAAGGTTAATAATAAGTACAACTCCGCGGGTACCTGCCACGGCGCGGGAGAGCGCGGCGCGGGGCGTCTTTTCCAGGCCGCGAGCGCGCATCGACTCGGCTATGCCGGGAATTTCGCGCTCGATGGCGGTGCGAGTGGCTTCCGGGGTAACGTCGCGCTTGGCCACGCCGGTGCCGCCGGTGGTAAAAATCGCGCCTACCCGGCCCCCGTCGGCCAGCTCGCGCAGGCGCGCCCCGATGAGGTCCACTTCGTCGGGCAGCACTTCCATCACCGGCACGCTCCAGCCAAGTTCCTCCAGGCGGGTGCGCACGGCGGGACCGCCGCGGTCGGCGCGGGTGCCTTGGGCAGCCGAGTCGCTAATGGTGAGAACGGCCGCGATTTTCACTTTACGTTCCTCTTGAAGTCTCCGCTGTTACCCCCGGTTTTTTCCAGTAGATAGACGTCCTGAATCTCGATCGATTTATCCAGCGCTTTGGTCATGTCGTAGACTGTCAGAGCGGCCACGGCGGCGGCCGTGAGGGCTTCCATTTCCACTCCGGTCCGAGCGGTGGTTCGGGCGGTGGCAAGAATGCGGACGCCGCGCTTTTCGACGGTCGCCTCGACGTCGGCAAAAGCGAGCGGCAGAGGATGGCATAGGGGAATCAGCTCGGAGGTTCGCTTGGCCGCCATAATACCGGCGAAGCGCGCCACCTCTAGCGGGCTGCCCTTGGGATTCTGGGGCAGCTTCTTGAGCACCTTGGGCGCGATGCGCACAAAGGCGTGGGCGCGGGCGGTGCGCACGGTCGCGGTCTTCGAGCCCACATCCACCATGCGGGCCTGGCCGGCGGCATCGTAATGAGACAGTTTTTTCATTTGGCGAGGATCCGGATCCAGTCTCCGGCGGCGTATTCGGCGCGGTCGGGATCGGTGACCAGAAAGGCGTTGGCGCGGGCCAAGGCGTTGATGTCGCCCGATCCGCTCCAGCTTATCGGCGTGACTTCGTCATCGAGGAGCGCGGCGGGAAGGAAACGGGTGAGCCCGGTATGCTGGCGAAAGTCGCGAGCCAGCCTGGCGTGAGAGATGGGGAGAAGCGGCGCGGCCTGGCCGGCCACGAGCTCCAGCGCGGCGCGCGCCAATACTTCGAAGGTCACCATGGTGGCGGCCGGGTTGCCGGGAAGGCCGAAAAAGAACTTGCCGCGGGCGCGGCCGAACACCGCGGGCTGGCCGGGTTGAATGGCTACGCGGTCGAAGAAGAATTTCGCTCCCAGGCTCGCCAGGGCGGGTTCCACCACGTCGTATTTGCCCCGCGAGACGCCGCCCGAAATCAGCACGAGGTCGGATTCGAAGGCCCATTCCAGAATCTGGCGGGTGTCGTCGAGGTCATCGCGCACGATCGGAAGATGGCGGGGAACGCCACCGGCGCGGGTGATCTGGGAAGCCAGCGAAGAGGCGTTCGAGTTGCGAATCTGGAAAGGCTCGGGGGCGGATTCGACGGCTACGATTTCATCGCCGGTGGAGACGATGGCGACCTCCGGGCGGTGGAAGACCTTGAGGCGAGTGCGGCCGATGGACGCGGCCAAGGCGGCGTGGCTGTAGTCGATGCGCACACCGGCGCGCAGCACGACGTCTCCGGCACGGGATTCCGAGCCTTGCACGCAGATGTTCTGTCCGGTTTCCGCGTCGCGTTCGATCTCGACCGAGCCGTTCCGCAGCCGCGCGTGCTCCAGCATGACTACCGCGTCGGCCCCATCTGGAACCGGCGCGCCGGTCATGATTTCGACCGCCTGCCGCTCACCCACCGAGCCGCGGAAAAGCGATCCGGCGCGGACTTCGCCGATCACCGAAAGGGCGCCCGGCAGATCGGCCGCGCGGACGGCGTAGCCATCGCGCATGGAGCGATCGAAGGGCGGCGCGTCGCGATCGGCGGCGAGAGTTTCGGCCAGCACGCGGCCGGCCGCGTCCTCCAGGGCGATGCGCTCCCAGCGCGGTTCGGGAAGATGCGAGCGAACCTGGTCGAGCACCATTTGGCGGGCTTGGTGGAAAGCGAGAGCGGCCACAGCTCTATTGTAGGTGGAATGCCTGATAGAATCGTCTGATCGCCATGACCAGCGAAAAAAAGAGTATCTTTATCGGTACCGACGGGAGAAATTTCCTGTTCCCGTTTCTTCTGGTGACCTCGTTGTTCCTCCTCTGGGGATTCTGCAACGGCATGATCGACGTGATGGACAAGCATTTTCAGGAGGAGCTGCACCTGAACAAGTCGCAGTCGGCCTGGGTGCAGTTTGCGCACTATCTCGGCTATTTCCTCATGTCGATGCCGGCCGGCTGGCTGGCCAGCAAGTTGGGCTATAAGGGCGGAATTATCGCGGGGCTGGTGATCGTGGCGATGGGCGGGTTCTGGTTCATTCCGGCCACTCATATCAACGCCATGGTCCACGAAGGGGCCGTGTCGCCCACGACGGCGTTCGTGGCTTTTCTGGCGGGGGTGTGCGTCATCGCCACCGGGCTGACGTTTTTAGAGACCATCGCCAACCCGTACACCACCGTGCTGGGCGATCAGCGCTTTGCCGCCACGCGCATCAACCTGGCGCAATCTTCCAACGGCATCGGATGGATCTGCGGGCCGATCGTGGGCAGCATGTATTTCTACTCCAAGGACGCCGCCGGCCACAGCACCGGCAGCCAGACGCTGTATATCCCCTACGTGGGCATGGCTCTGGTGGTGCTGGTGATCGCGGCGGTTTTCTTCTTCGCCGACATTCCCGATATCAAGACCGAAGACGATTATCACCTGGACGATGCGTCCGAGGGCGTTTCCCACTCCATCTGGACGCACCGGCATTTCGTGCTGGCGGTAGCGGCGCAGTTCTTTTACGTAGCGGCGCAAGCCGGCGTCTTCAGCTTCTTCATCAACTACATGACCGCGGAATTGCCGGCGATTCCGGCCGGCTGGGCATCCGGCATGGCGCATCTGTCGAGCCAGGCCGGTTTTCTGCACGATTGGCTGCAGGGGTGGTTTGAGACCGGCCACAATGGTGTTCTGGCCTTCAGCAACAAGGGAGCTTCCAACCTGGCGTCGCTGGGGCTGATCTTCTTCCTGGTAGGCCGGTTTAGCGGCGCGGGACTGTTAAGAAAATTCGCGGCGCACAAGATTCTGGGCCTGTACGGAGTGATGAACGTGGTCACCACGCTGGTGATCTTCCTGAAGCTGGGCTGGATTTCGGTGGCCTGCGTGTTTCTCTGTTACTTCTTCATGTCGATCATGTTCCCGACGATTTTCGCGCTGGGGATATTCGGCCTGGGGGCGCGCGCCAAGAAAGCCTCGGCGTTTATCGTGATGGCCATCATGGGCGGCGCGATTCTGCCCAAACTGATGGGATACGTGGCGGACCAGTTCGACATGTCGCGCGGTTTCATCGTGCCCATGTTCTGCTTCGCCTTCGTGGCGTTCTACGGTTATAACTGGCCGCGTTTCAGCAAAATGGAGGCAATCCCTCAAGTGAAAGCTTCGCTCGGGCATTAAGAAGCGCGGGCAGCCGATCTTGCCGGCCAGTATAATGGTGAGCGATGACAGAGCCCGTAATTGCAAGCGACCCGGAGGTTATGAATGGAATGCCCTGTTTCCGTGGCACGCGCGTTCCGTTCAAGAATCTGATCGACTACCTGGAGGGCGGCCATCCATTGGGTGAGTTCCTGCGGCAGTTTCCCAGCGTTTCGCACGAGATGGCAGTGCAGGCGCTTGAGGAAGCGAAGGACTCACTGGTGGCCAGAATTGCGTGAAGATCCTGCTCGACGAGTGCCTGCCACTCGATTTTCGGCATAGCTTTCCCGCGCATGACGCGCACACCACACAATGGGCAGGGCTGAAAGGCAAGAAGAACGGCGCGTTACTGTTGGCGGCTGAGGACGCGGGCTACGACGTCCTCCTGACGGTCGACCAGGGCATATCACACCAACAGAATCCCGCTCGCCGGAAACTCGCAATTATTCTGCTTCGTTCTCGCACGAATCAAATTCGGGACCTGTTGCCTCTGGTGGCTGCCATCTTGCGGACGCTGGACGCGATCCGTCCCGGACAGGTCGTCGGGGTTCCATCGCCGGAGTGATGCGGGCAACCGCCGCCGCCTCTTGCCAGGTGGGAGAAATCCCTTACCGCAGTACAGTAGGAGAGAGAGCCTGCGGTGCCGGACTTCAGCCAACCCGTGTTCATCAACATTCTGGGCCACACGGCCGGCGCGCTGATTTTCGCCATCTTTCTGGGCTTGCTGTATAGCGGGCGGGGGCGGCCGGCCTGGCGCGGCCGGTACCGGTCGGCCTTGGTGGCCGCGCTTTCGCTGGTGTGGAACCTGGGATCCCTGGCCATTCTGGCCTGCCCGGAAATGCCCGCCGGCCTGTTGGACCTGGTGGTGGCCGTCAGCTTCTCCGTGCTGAGCGTTCTGCCGGCCGTGCTGCTGCACGTCTGGCTGCGCGACACTTCGTTGGGAGACGCCAGCTTCGGCGGCGCGGACCTGGGGATCGTGGCTGCCGGATATGTGCTGAGCGCAGTCGCGGTAGCGATGCATTTTTTCGAGATCCGCGGAAACGGCTCCAAGCTGCACCAGGAGGCGCTGCTGGCGATCACCTTCGGCTTCCTGGTTTTGACGGGCGGCGCGGTAATTCGGCGCCGGCCCGGCGGGATGCGGATTCTGGCCGCCATGTGCCTGGCGCTGTTCGCCACCTCGTTCGTGCATTTCACCGGCAACCACCCCGGCCAACCCTGGTCCAGCGAACTGGTGGTACACCACGCCGGCATTCCGCTGGCTTTGCTGGTGCTGTTGCAGGACGACCGCTTTGTCCTGCTGGACGCCTTTATCCGCTTCCTGGCCAACGGGGCGTTGGCGGCCCTGGTGGGGGCCGCGATGATCGCCGCGGCGCTGCGCCTGGCGCCCGCCGAACGGCTGACCAGCGAGCCGCTCGAGCAGGCGTTGCTGCTGATTTGCGTGTGCCTGTTTCTGTTGCTGTTCGCGTGGTTGCGCGGCCGGGTGCAGCAATGGCTCACCGACTTCGTATTCCGGCGCGGCGCTTTGGAGCAGTTGCCGGCGCGGCTGCACGATAGCTCCGCGGTGGCCAGCGAGGAGCAGTATCTGCTCTGGTCCGCCGGCGCCATGGCCCGTGCCGTGCGCACCCCCGACTACGCAGTTTTGGACGGCGCCGGCGTGGCAGGCGCCGCCGGCTTGCGGGGCCCGGTTTCGACCCGCACTGCCGGTCTGGAGGGGCTGCCGGTCTGGGCCGAAGCGGTGGTGCCCTTGCGCCTCGGGCCGGGCAGCGTGAAGCTGTTCGCGCTCGGCCGGCGGCGGGGCGGCCAGCGCTATCTGGGCGAGGACCTGGACGTGCTCCGCCGCGCCGCCGCCGAGATCGCCGAAAAAGTGGAAGCGCTACGGCAGCAGGAAATGAACCGCCTGGTCAGCCAGGCCGAGTTGCGCACCCTGCAATCGCAGATTCACCCGCATTTCCTGTTCAATGCGCTCAATACCCTGTACGGCAGCATTCCCCGCGAAGCGTCCACGGCGCGCCACATGGTGCTGAACCTGGCCGAAATCTTCCGCTACTTTCTGCAATCCGACAAGGTGCTGGTGCCGCTCGAACACGAAATGGAGATTGTCCGCGCGTACCTGGAGGTGGAGCAGTTGCGGCTGGGAAATCGCCTGCGGGTGGACTTCGAAATCGACGCCGCAACCGGCGATGTGCCCATCCCCGTGCTGAGCGTGCAACCGCTGGTGGAAAACGCCATCAAGCACGGCGTGGCCCGCAGCGCCAGCGCCGGCTACGTGCGCATTCAGGCTACGCGCAACGAGGAAGGGTTGCGCATCCGGGTGGAAAACAGCGCCAGCGAGGGACCGGCCGAAAGCTCCGGCGCCGGAGTTGCCCTGAAGAACGTGGAGCGGCGCCTGAAAATCTGCTACGGCTCGGCCGCCAGCCTGCGCTTGAACGTCGCCCCTGGCGTCACCGTGGCCGAACTGACGGTGCCGCTGGCGGGCGAGGTGGCGGCAGTGGAGCGGTAGGGGGAAGGGCCGTGGGCCGGGGGTTGGGGATCGACGGAAAAGCGGGTTAAGAAAGATCCGCCACTATATTGAGGAAAACCCCGTGCGAGCGGGATTGGCGCGGGAAGCCGGCGAATATCGATGGTTGAGCGCGGGAAGGCCGACCGGGGGGGGCGGCTGCGGACCAGGGGGTCCGCCCCACCAGCAGCCAGCGGAGCGCACTGTAAACCCCTACGGCACCCGTGCTTCGCAGAGCAGATACTGGTCCACGCTGGCGGCGGCTTTGCGGCCTTCGGCGATGGCCCACACTACCAGCGATTGGCCGCGGCGCATGTCGCCGGCCGCGAATACGCCGGGGACGGAGGTCATGTAGTTGTCGTCGGTCCGGACATTGCCGCGGGGGTCCAGTTCCACGCCGAGTTGGTCGATCATGCCGCCCTTCACCGGGCCGGTGAACCCCATGGCCAGCAGCACCAGGTCGCATTCCAGGGTGAATTCGGTGCCGGCGAGCGGCTCGAATCTGGGCGGCGGGCCCACTTCGATGCCGTACAGTTCGCGCACGCTGCCGCGCGCGTCGCCGCCGAATTTGAGGGTGGAAACCGCCCACTGGCGGCGTCCCCCTTCTTCGTGCGAAGTCTCGACGCGCAATTGCATGGGCCACAGCGGCCAGGGCGTGGTGGGAGCCCGCTCGGCCGGCGGCTGCGGCAGCAGTTCGAACTGGTCGACGGAAAGCGCACCCTGGCGGTGGCTGGTGCCCAGGCAATCCGCGCCGGTATCGCCGCCGCCGATGATCACCACCCGCTTGCCGGTGGCCAGAATGGCATCTTCGGCCGGAACCGTGTCGCCTTCGTTGCGCCGGTTCTGCTGCGGCAAAAATTCCATGGCGAAATGAATACCGCGCAACTCGCGGCCGGGCACGTTGAGGTTGCGCGCCTGTTCGGCCCCGCCGGCCAGCAGCAGGGCGTGAAATTCCTTGCGCAAGTCCGTCACCGCGACGTTCTTGCCCACGTGGGCGTTGGTGCGGAACTTCACTCCTTCGGCGCGCATCTGCTCCAGGCGGCGGTCGATGAGGTGTTTCTCCATTTTGAAATTGGGGATGCCGTAGCGCAGCAGCCCGCCGATGCGGTCGTTCTTCTCGAGCACGGTGACGTCGTGCCCGGCACGCGCCAGTTGCTGTGCCGCCGCCAGTCCGGCCGGCCCCGAGCCGATCACCGCCACGCGCTTTCCGGTGCGCGCAGACGGCGGTTCGGGCTTGATATATCCCTCCTCGAAGGCGTGGTCGATGATGCTCTTCTCGATCAGCTTGATGCTGACCGCGGGCTCGTTGATCCCCAGCACGCAGGCCGCCTCGCACGGCGCCGGACACACCCGTCCGGTGAACTCCGGAAAATTATTGGTGGCGTGCAACTGGCGCACCGCCTCGCGCCATTGCCCGCGGAAAGCCATGTCGTTCCAATCCGGGATCAGGTTCGAGAGCGGACAGCCGTTGTGGCAGAACGGGACGCCGCAATCCATGCAGCGCGCGCCCTGGGTCTTGACCTTTTCGGCTGGAAACGGCTGGTAGATTTCGAACCAATCGCGGATCCGTTCGCCAGGATGGCGCCGCGAAGCCACTTCGCGGGGGTATTCGAGGAAGCCGGTGAGTTTTCCCATTACGCCACCTCCTGCGCCACCGGCACGCGCGCGGCCGGCACGCGTGAAAGAGCGGCAGCGGCAGCGGCCTGGCGCGTTTCCAGAACCCGCTTGTATTCCCGCGGGAACACTTTGACAAAGCGCCCGAGCATCTCGTCCCAATTTTCGAGCACCCACTTGCCACGCGGGCTGCCGGTCACTTCCACGTGGCGCTCAATCAGCGAGCGCACCAGCGACGCATCGTCCCCGTCCACGGTTTCCAGGTCCACCGCGGCCCCGGTCGAGAGGTGGGCGCGGAAGGCGTTGCGATCGTCGAGCACGAACGCGATGCCGCCGCTCATCCCGGCCGCGAAATTGCGCCCGCACGCCCCCAGCACCACAACCAGGCCGTTGGTCATGTACTCGCAACCGTGGTCGCCCAGCCCTTCCACCACCGCGGTTGCGCCGGAATTGCGCACCGCAAAGCGCTCGCCGGCGCAGCCATTGAAGAACGCTTCGCCGGAAGTGGCGCCGTACAGCGCCACGTTGCCGATGACGATGTTCTCCTCCGGCAGAAAAGTGGAGTTGCGCGGCGGATACACGATCAGCCGTCCGCCGGAGAGCCCTTTGCCCACGTAGTCGTTGGCGTCGCCTTCGAGCTCCAGGGTTACGCCCCCGGCCAGGAACGCTCCGAAGCTCTGGCCGGCCGAACCGTTGAACTGGAACCGGATGGTATCGTCGGGAAGGCCCGCCGCGCCGTAGCGCCGCGCAATCTCGCCCGACAGCATCGCGCCCACGGTTCGATGCACGTTGCGGATGGGCAGCTTGATCTGGATCGGGGTGCGGTTTTCGAGCGCGTCGGCGGCGTGGTCGATGAGCTTGTAATCGAGCGCCTGATTGAGGCCGTGGTCCTGCGCCTCGACGCAGCGGCGCGCGATGCGCGAAGAAACCTGCGGACGGAAGAGGATGGCCGAAAAATCCAGTCCCTTGGCCTTCCAGTGGTCCGCCGCCTCGCGCGGCTCCAGCATATCCACGCGGCCGATCATTTCGTCGAAGGTGCGGAAACCCATCTGCGCCATGTAGCCACGCACCTGTTCGGCCAGGAAAAAGAAAAAGTTGATGACGTGCTCCGGTTTGCCCTGAAACTTGGCGCGCAGCACCGGGTCCTGGGTGGCGATGCCTACCGGACAGGTATTCAGATGGCACTTGCGCATCATGATGCAGCCCATGGCGACCAGGGGCATGGTGGCGAAGCCGAACTCCTCGGCGCCCAGCAGGGCAGCGATGACGACGTCGCGCCCGGTTTGCAGCTTGCCGTCGGTCTGCACGCGTATGCGGCCGCGCAGATCGTTCAGCACCAGCACCTGGTGCGTTTCGGCCAGGCCGAGTTCCCAGGGAATGCCGCCGTGGCGGATGGAGCTGAGCGGGGAAGCGCCGGTGCCCCCGCTATCGCCGGAAATCAGCACCACGTCGGCGTGCGCCTTGGCCACGCCCGCGGCCACCGTGCCCACCCCCACCTCGGCCACCAGCTTGACGGAAATGCGCGCCCGCGGGTTCACGTTCTTCAGGTCGTAGATGAGCTGCGCCAAGTCCTCGATGGAATAGATGTCGTGGTGCGGCGGCGGCGAAATCAGGGTCACACCCGGCATCGAATGGCGTACCCGCGCGATGGTCTCGTCCACCTTGTGTCCCGGAAGCTGCCCGCCTTCGCCTGGCTTGGCCCCCTGCGCCATCTTGATCTGCAGCTCGTCGGCGTTCACCAGGTACTCGGTGGTCACCCCGAACCGGCCGGAGGCCACCTGCTTGATGGCGCTGCGGCGATGGTCATGGAAGCGCGCCTGGTCTTCCCCGCCCTCGCCCGTATTGGATTTCCCGCCGATGCGGTTCATGGCGATGGCGAGCGTTTCGTGGGCTTCCTTCGAGATCGATCCGAACGACATGGCGCCGGTGGCGAAACGCTTCACGATGGAAGCCGCCGGCTCCACTTCCTCCAGCGGAATGGGCTCGCTGGATTCTTTGATTTCGAGCATTCCGCGCAAGGTGGTGAGCTGCCGGTTCTGAAGGTCGATCAGGTCGGTGTATTCCTGAAAGGTCTTGGGGTTTTCCTGCCGCACGGCGTGCTGGAGCTTCGAAATGGTATTCGGGTTGAGCAGGTGATACTCGCCGCCCACCCGGTAGTGATAGTTGCCGCCCACGCTGAGCTCGGTTTCCGATTGCCCCCGCGCGCGATACGCGAAACGGTGCTTGCGCGCCACTTCTTCGGCCAGCACGTCCAGACCCACGCCCTCGATGCGCGACACCGTGCCGGTGAAGTACTTGTCCACCAGCTTGCGGCTCAAGCCGATGGCCTCGAACACCTGCGCCCCGCGATAGCTCTGCAGGGTGGAAATTCCCATTTTCGAAAAGGTCTTCAGCAACCCTTTGTTAATGGCCTTGATGAAGTTGGCTACGGCGGTTTCGGGGTCGATGCGCACGGGCCAGCACTCCTGGCCCACCTGCAGGGTTTCCAGCGCCAGATACGGATTCACTGCGCTGGCGCCGTAGCCGATCAGCAGCGCAAAGTGCATCACCTCGCGCGGCTCGCCGGATTCGATGATCAGCGCCACTTGGGTGCGGGTTCCTTCGCGCACCAGGTGATTGTGCACGGCGGTGAGCGCCAGCAGGCTCGGAATGGGAGCGTAGTCGTTATCCAGGCCGCGGTCCGACAGAATCAGCAGCGAGTAGCCCGACTTGATGGCCAGCGAAGCCCGGCGGCAAAGCTGGTCGAGCGCCCGCTCCAGACCTCTGCCGCCCTCTTCGGTGGCGAACAGCATGGGCAGGGTGGCCGCCAGAAAATCGCCCTGCGAGACACGCCGCAGCTTCTCCAGGTCGCGATTGGTCAGGATCGGGTGCGGCAGCTTCAAGGTGTGGCAGTGCAGCGGCGTCTCGGCCAGAATGTTGCGCTCCGTGCCGATATAGCTGGTCAGCGACATTACCAGCTCTTCGCGGATGGGGTCGATGGGGGGATTGGTCACCTGCGCAAAAAGCTGTTTGAAATAATGAAAGAGCGGCTGCGGCTTGTCCGAAAGGCAGGCCAGAGGCGTATCGGCGCCCATCGAGCCCACCGGCTCTTCGCCCTTCTGCGCCATCGGCGCCAGGATCATGCGCAGGTCTTCGTCGATATAACCGAAGGCGCGCTGGCGCTCCAGCAAGGTGGCGTGATCGGCCGCGTGCTCGCGCGGCGGCTCGGCCAGCGATTCCAGCGTGACCTGATTTTCCTTCAGCCAAAGCTGGTACGGATTGCGGCCGTAGAGGCGCGCCTTCAACCGCTCGTCGGAAACGATCCGCCCTTCCACCGTATCCACCAGCAGCATCTTGCCGGGCTGGAGGCGGCCCTTTAGCTTCACATCCTCCGGTTTTACCGGCAGCACGCCGCTCTCCGACGCCATGATGATCAAATCGTCGTGCGTCACCATGTAGCGCGCCGGACGCAGCCCGTTGCGATCGAGCGTGGCGCCGATCGAGCGGCCGTCGGTGAAGGCGATGGCCGCCGGCCCATCCCACGGCTCCATCAGCGAAGCGTGGTATTCGTAGAAGGCGCGCTTCTGCGGATCCATGCCTTCGTCCTTGGCCCAGGCTTCGGGAATCAGCATGGCCATGGCGTGGGTGATGTCGCGCCCCGCCATCACCAGCAGCTCCAGCGCGTTGTCGAACGCGGCCGAATCGCTGCCGCCCGGCTCGATCACCGGGAAGAGTTTCTTTAAATCGTCGCCGAACAACGGCGAGCGCAGCACCGACTCGCGCGCGTGCATCCAGTTCACATTGCCGCGCAGGGTGTTGATTTCGCCGTTGTGCGCGATATATCGAAACGGGTGCGCCAGTTGCCAGGTGGGGAACGTATTGGTGGAAAAACGCTGGTGCACCAGGCACAGCGCGCTGAGCACGTCGGGGTCGCTCAACTCCGGATAGAAACGGCCGATCTGCGGGGCCAGCAGCAGGCCCTTGTATACGATGGTACGCGCCGAAAGCGACGGGATGTAGAAAAAGCTCTTGCCGGGCATCTCGCCGGCGGCCACTTCCGCCTCCGCCCGCTTGCGCACCACGTAGAGCTTGCGCTCCAGCTGGTCTTCGCTCATGCCCCGGCCGCGGCTCACGAACACCTGCTGAATATATGGCTGCGAAGCCCGCGCCACGCGGCCGATGGCCGACCCGTCGATCGGCGTATCGCGCCAACCGAGCAGGCTGAGCCCTTCTTCGGCAAGCAGGCGCTCGATCAGCCCTTCCGCGGTCCGGCGGGCAGGCGGCTCGACCGGAAGGAAAGTCATGCCCACGCCGTACTCTCCCGGCGCCGGCAGAGTGAAGCCCAGCCTGGCGCACTCCCGCGAAAAATATTTGTGCGGGATCTGGATCACTACGCCCGCGCCATCGCCGGTTTCCGGATCGCAGCCGCAGGCTCCGCGGTGGGTCAGGTTGAGCAGAACCTGGATGCCCTTGACGATGATGTCGTGCGATTTGTGCCCTTTGATATTGGCTACGAAGCCGATACCGCAGGCGTCGCGCTCATTTTGCGGATGGTAAAGTCCCTGTGCGTCCGGGAGCCCCGGTCTGAACGTGGTATCAGGCATAAAAAGTGGCTCTCTCGCCGGCACCGGAAGGTAGTCCGATGGCCAACGTCCTTCTAAACTGGTGGGGGTACCTTAAAAGTCAGTGTATCAACGCCAGGAGTATTAGGCAATAAATATTTCTTGTCATATTACAATTAGATTTACTAATGCTATAATACTCCAGTGCCATCGTCTGGTTTCCTTATTTTCAAAGAGATAGCCGATTCAGGCAGCATGAGTAAGGCTGCGGCGAAATGCGGAATCAGCCAATCGGCGGCCAGCCAACACGTCCAGGAGGTGGAACGGCGCCTGGGCGCGGCTCTGTTCGATCGTGGCAAGAGGCCGCTTGCGCTCACCGCCGCGGGAAAACTCTACGCCGATCTGTGTCGCCAGGTGGTACTTCGCGAAGAGGAGTTCCAGGCGGCGCTCGACGAGTTGAAGCGCCAGGCTGGAGACACGGTGCGGGTAGCATCCATCTATTCCATTGGGCTTTCGGAAATGAGCGGGATTCGCGAAGCCTTTGCCGCACGCCTGCCGGCAGCTCGCCTGGAAGTCGATTACATGCGGCCCGACCAGATTTACCGGGCCGTACACAACGGCTCGGCCGATCTCGGCCTGGTGAGCTATCCCGAGTCCAGCCGCGAGATCGCCGCGCTCCCCTGGCGGGAGGAAGAAATGCAACTCGCCGTGCCTCCCTCGCATCCGCTGGCCGGGCGCGCCCAGGTTTATCCCGCCGACCTCAACGGCATTGAATACGTGGCCTTCGACGAGGACCTGACCATCCGCAGGGAACTGGACCGGTTCCTGCGCGCCGAGCACGCCGAGGTGCGCGTAGCCATGCACTTCGACAATATCCAGACCATCAAGGAAGCCGTGGCCCTAGGCTCGGGCGCGAGCATTCTGCCGGCGCGCACGATGCAGGCGGAAATCGAACAGGGCCGCCTGGTGGCCGTGCCGCTCGAAGCCCCCGGGCTCAAACGCCCCGTCGGCATTCTGCATCGCCGCCGCAAGAAACTCCACCCCGCCGCCCAGGCGTTTCTGGATCTGCTCATCGAAGACCGGGCGCGAAAGCCGGAACCGCGAGCGGACTAGATGCCCTGGGCCTGTTGCAACAACTTGGCGGCTTCTTCCCGTGACGGGTCTTCGGGAGACAGCGACAAAGTCAGGTAGCGCTCCAGCAGCTTTTTCGCCTGGTCGCGGTTGCGCCCGCTTTTCAGGTAAATGTCGGCCTTGGCGAAAATCACTCGTGGGTTGCCGGGGGCCAGCTTTTCCGCCCGCGCCAGGCTCTGGTCGGACTCGTGGAAGCGGCCCTGCCGCGCCAGGAAGCGGGCCAGATCGATGAATCGGCCCACCGTCTGGGGAGCGATTTCCGCCGCACGCCGCAATTCCATCTCGGCGGTAGCGTATTCTTTGTGTTTTTCGGCCAGCTTGGCCTGCGACCGATAGCCCTCGCCCGCGTCTATTTCCGCAATCCGCGCGGCCGTGGCGCGGGCCTTATCCATGCCGCCGCCCAGAAAGCCGGGGGCTTCCAGATAGTATTCGAACAAGTCGCCCAGCGCGTCCACGTTCCTGGGATTCAACTGCATGGCCCGTTCGAAATTCTGCCTGGCGCGCGAAGCGTAACCCGGAGCGGTGAGCGGTGACGAGGTTTCCGCGCGCCGGCCGTAGGCCCGCCCCAGCCACCAGGCGTAATCGCTATTAGCGGGATCGAGAGCCGCGGCTTTTTCGAAGGCTTCCGAGGAGCGCTTGAAATCGGCCAACATATATTCGTTGTGGCCGGTAAGGGCGAATACGGCGCCATCCTTCACCACGATCGCGCGCAACACCTCCAGCGACTGCTTATATTCAGTGCGGTTATAGAGCAGGCGCGCTTGCTCCAGATCCGCGCCGAAAACCGTCCCAGCAAGAGCGGCTGCAAGAACTAACCCCAATCGATTCATGCGCAGACCACTAGAATAGTGCACGTTTCTAACAGAATAGATGAACCGGGGAGGAAAAGGGTTTCAGCCGCCGTGGCGCACGCACTCTTGCGTGCCGCGTCGAGTCTCTACTCGATGCTTCTTCTTCGCCCTGTGGCAGCGGGCACGCACATCTGGATTTGGGCCCTCCATAGTCCTGAAAAATCGGGTCGAAGAGTTCGGCGCGAACTCGGCCACCGCCCTGGTCTTCGACCTTACTTTTTTGCCGCCGACTCCCAGTTGCCGGCCTGCTCATGGCGGAAGACCCTTCCCAACCACTGAGCGCCTAACCGTTCAGCGTTCGCCCCCACACTCCGCTTCGTAGCACCTCTTGAACACTCGTGCTACAGATGTTAGTATTACGATGTGAAGTTTCGTAGCACGGCACTTGTTTCCGCGCGTGCCTTCGCCGCCGTGCTTATGGTGGCTGGCACGAGCCTCGGCGCCGCCAGTGGCAGTGTGAACGGGCAACTGACGGACCCGCAGGGGAAACCGGTTTCGGACGCCAGGGTAACCGCCGAATCCCGCGGCGCCGGAACTCAGCAGATCCGTTGCGACTCCGAGGGCCGGTTTGCTTTCCCTTCCCTTCCCTCGGGAGAGTACAAACTGGTGGGGTCGGCGCCGGGCTTTGCCGATGCGAGCCAGCCGATCGCCGTTACGGATGGCGAGACGCTGACGGTGCATCTGCAGTTCGTCCGGCTGGCGCCCCGCACGGAAACCGTCACGGTGACCGCGGACGTGAGCCAGATCGATGTCCAGGCGCCGGATCCCACCGAAAAGATTTTCGTCAGCGAGAACTTGCTGGATGCAAATCCGGGACGTCCAGGCGCGCCGATTTCGATTCCCGGCTATCCGATTGAGACGGCGTCGAGCGGCATCAAGGCTCCGCAGTATTTTGCGCCGGGCGTAGCGGGCGACCACGGCGAGCCGATCGCGCAGTACGTTCAGGTGGGCAGCTACCTGGTGCCCAACAACCTTTCGGCGAATGCGCACGGCAATGGCTACGCCGATCCGAACATTTATATTGCGGATGTGATCGAGAGCGTTCAGGTGGATGGCGGCGCGTTCAACGTGCGCGAGGGCAATCACGCATTGAACATGGCGTCGATCTATGGGCTGCGCTCGCATCTCGATCCGTTCTTCACTTTGACGGGAGACGAACGGGACATTACGGGAACGGCGGGGATGAGTCCTTCGAAGTATTCGTGGATCGCGATTGAGGGCTCGTATGGCAATGGATTCCTGGACCGGCTGGAGCACCGCAAGCAGGTCAAGATCAACGGCGGGCAGGTCTTCCACGCGGGAGATCACACACTGACGTTGTTCGGAATCGGATATTACGGCACCTCCTACATGGCGGGATTGATCCCGATTCATGGATTCAATTCCGTCGATGCCGCCGACGGTTGGAAGGAATACCCGGATACGATTGACCCCAGGCAAAGAGACCAGACGCACACGGCGCTGATGGCGTTGAACGACGTGTGGAAACTGGGCCAGGACCAGGAACTTCAGCTCTCCGGGTTCTTCCGCACTTACAACCTCTCGCTGTCTACGGACTTTGGGCTGGGGCTGGTCCGGCAGAGCGAGTTCCGCACCGTGGCCGGCGGCAGCGCGGCGTATAGGAAGAAGTTCTCGAAGAACTTTACGCTGCTGACCGGGACGGACTACCAGCGCGAGGCGCCGCGGCGCGACGACCTGGACCATTACAACTTCTACAATGCCGCCGATCCGTATTACTACGGGCCCTTCACCAAGGTGGACGGAAACAATGTGACCATCGCTCCGATATCGCCATACATCGCCGGGGAGGGCGAGCTGAGCAAGTATGTGCACTACTACCTGGGCTGGAGACGCGATGAGATTAGCATCGACAACCGGGACCTGATGACCCCAGCCAATTCCTGGAACAGGTGGGTGGGGGTGAATTCGCCGAAAGCGACGGTAACGCTCTTTCCGGAGGAATCCTGGTACGTTCCTCAGGTCGCGCTCAGCTTTGGGAAGTCGTTCTTCACGGAAGATCCCAGAATGGGATCGGCTATTGGCCAGCAGACCGCGACCGGCAGCCCGGTAGCCGGTGACCCGGTGGAGACGGCACGCTCGTATCAGTTGGTCGCGAGCAAGCGCTTCCACCGCACGGAGCTGAAACTGACGCTGGGACACGAGACGCAAACCGCCGAGTACGGCAAGATCGATCCGGACACCGGATTGCAGTTCGACCTGGGGCCGGGCCGCATACGCTATATGGCGGCTACGCTAAGCCAGGGCTTCCGCTGGGGACAGGTGCTGGCGACCTTTGAGCAGGCCGATGCGCGCGATCTGGACACGGGACAGGTGACGCCGGAGGCCCCGAGGTTGATCGGCGATCTTTCCGCGACGTATCAAAAGCTGCCCTTCCATTTGCAGGCAAAAGGTGAATTCGAGTACGTGGGAAGGAAGGCGGTTGGGAATGGATGCGACGAGAGCAAACCCGACGACCTATCCTCCTACTGCCTCGGCGTGCCGAACAAGGAGTTCCGTTTGGCGGTGGTGCGGCCATTTCTTGGGGGAAAGATCGACGTCGGCGTGAACATGATGATTGCCCGAGGCTACACGGGG
The DNA here is from genome assembly GCA_052148435.1 of Bryobacteraceae bacterium. Taxonomy (GTDB): domain Bacteria; phylum Acidobacteriota; class Terriglobia; order Bryobacterales; family Bryobacteraceae; genus JBEKYD01. The sequence continues at coordinate 17,581 of JBKQIF010000149.1, read as the reverse complement.
CAGACCACGGAGAGCTTCGCCACAAACTATATGCCCGGGCAAGTGGGGCTTGTGGGCGAAGCAGTCCCCGAGAACCCGATTTCGGAGGTGGTTGGAGTGCGCATACCGTCGTACGCGAGCTTGAACTTCACCTACCGGTTTGGTCGCAAGGTGGCGCCGTGATTAGGGGCGCCAGCGAATCCAAACGCCCCGGACGGAGCGCAGGAGCACGGAGCAGACTCTCGTATGACTGGCTTGTAAACCGTGTCACAGGCTGGGGGTCTCGGCAATCCCCGGCCTGATTTTTCCGGGCGAAGGTGAACCATTCGAGCGAGTCGCCGAAGTTTATCTTCCTTCCTACGCCACCGTTTCCTTCAGTTACCGTTTCGGACGGCCGACGCAACCGTAAGGGCAGGCAGGCGGTCGATAGGGTCCCGGAGTCGCACGAAAGCGACGCTTCCCGGTGGCATCTCTAGGTAATCAAGGTGAATTACTCCTCTAATAACCGAAGTTCAGGGTGAGTTAGAGTCTTGAATTTGCCGTGAGCCGAAAGTTGCTGCGCCCCGGCGCTCCAGGTCAACTTTGACGGGACGAGCAGGCCTATTCCGTGGACGATTGGGACCGAAAGCGCCGGTCAGTTGCGCAAAGTCGCGGTACCAGGTACCCACCCAGTACGATCGGGACTGTAAATGCCGCTTCGTACTGGAAATACTGGGAATGTGCGTGGACGAACCATGATTCCTTCGATGACAAGAACTTCGCGTCTGCTTTTTGCCCTGTTTGTCTTTACCGGGTGTGCTCTGAGCGGTACGCTGATCGAACCTACCGGGGTCGATTGGAACCTGGGCGAGAGCCTCTGGCTTAACATAAGCGGCACCCCCCAGGATTTATACTTCGCCGGCCCGATTTTCATTACCCTGACACAAGACGGCCAACAATTCGATCGGGACACGATGTGCGCGGACCTGTTCACCGATATCTACATCGGCGTCACCTATGACACCGCTGTCGTGGATCCCGCGGACGCTCCGGGCACGGACCTGGGGCAGGCATCGTGGCTCATAGATAACGCGCTGCTGCCTGCTCAAGGCCCGGCATATACCTCGGCGCTGCCCGACTCCGACTGGGTGGAGTCGCCGGCGCAAGGCGCGGGTCTTCAGCTTGCGATCTGGGACCTCACGGCAGACGGGGGGGATGGGTTCTTCTCCGGGAGCGTTCAGGCTTCGACTATTTCGGGCGAGGTGACCGATCCGGCGGCGCTCGCCTGGGCTGAAACGTACGAAGCGCTCAGCGCCGGCATGACGACGAACGATGCGTACGTGTACGAAAACACGGCCCAGGGAACGGGGGCGCTCGCGCAAATGTTGGTAGGGCCGATGTTCTCCGACGGCGGCCCTACGCCAACGCCTTCCGACCCCCCGCCGGTTCCGGAGCCGGCAACTTACATCTCGGCGGGAATCGCTCTGATCGGGCTCGGTTGGTGCGGGCGACGGCTGGCAGGGCAGTCCGTGACCTCCCGGCGGTGACTCCCACTCCGCCGTTTACCGAGCCGCTCCGGTCCGCATCCGCGCCTCACTTCGTCCGGTGGCGAAGGCGTTCGAGCAGCAGGGCGCGCTTTTCGGGAGAGAGGGCCTCGATGCTCGAAAGCGGTGCCGATGGCCGCGGGGCCTGAGCCGCTCCAGTGACGCACAGGCCAAGGCGCGCGCTGAGGTCCCCGGCCCGGAGGCAGAGGCGTGGCGCAGCCGGGCCGACCGACGCAACCAAGAAAGTCAGGCGCGCTCGCCTATTTCACGCCCGCCGCTCGCAGGTGTGCACCGTATTTCTTGTCCACCCCGACGATGTGCTCAACCAGCCACCGCTGAAGAAAGGTCATGACATCCAGCGAGATGGTCGCCGCTCCCGAGCGATAGTCCTGCTGCAAGACCTTTACTTTCTCGATCAGTTTGTCATGTTCCAGCTTGTGTCGTTCGAAGCCGGGGAACCGATGCATTTGCATGAGCTTCTCTTCGTTGGCGAAGTGCGACACGGTATAGGCGGCGAGGCCGTCAAGGATCTGTCCCATTACGGCTCTCCCGTGGCCGTCGAGCATGGCGGCGTGAAGATCGTTGATCAGACCGATCAACTCTTGGTGTTCCGCATCGATCGACGCGATGCCGACACTATACTGATCGCGCCAGACTACCGCTTTGGTGGCTGGGCTGGTTTTGAGGGTACCTTCCATAGACATGTTTTTTCATCGGCGGGAAGGCGGCAAAACTGTAGGAATCCGCGGCTCACTCCGTCCGGTGGCGAAGGCGTTCGAGCAGCAGGGCGCGCTTTTCGGGAGAGAGGGTTTCGATGCTCGAAAGCTCGCGGTGCCGATGGCCGCGGGGCGTGAGGCGCTCCAGGTAGCGCGCGAGGCTGCCGGCGTCCAAACCAGCCACGAAGCGTTCGGCGGCGGCACGCGAGCGAGCCGATTCGGCCTGGTAGGTTTCGCGGCCGGTAAGCAACTCGCTGACGGCGGCGACCCATGGAGCGGGGTCGTTGGAGGGAACTACGGGGCGCGGCATGGCTAGTTCGTCGTAGTTGGAATGGTAGCGCTCGATGAGGCGAACCGGGATGACGTAACCGGTTCCCTGCTTGGAGTCGCACAGGCCGCCGGAATCGCTGGCGACCACGGGGATGCCGCGAAGCAGGGCTTCCATTACGATCAGGCCGAAGCCCTCGTACCAAAGCGAGGGCGCCAGCAGCACGCGGGTGGGCGCGAGCAGATCGTCGATGTCGCGGGCATTGGGGAGAAAGGAAACGTTGGGCAGGCACTCCAGGGCGCGCCGGTCCTCGGCCGTGGTTCCCCAGCCGGGCACGACGGCCAACCGGCAATCCGGCATGCGCGCGGCGATGTCGAGAAACAAGGAGATGCCCTTCACCGCGCAGGGATTGATCATGGTGAGGAAACCGCGCTCGAAGGAAGCGTGCTTGGGCCAGGGGCCGGGGCCGTAAATGGGCGGATGAATCACGGCGGGGGAGCGGCCCAGGGCGCGCTCGACGTAGGCGGCCATGTGCGCGCCGATCGCCACGATGCCGGCCGAATCGGCAACCAGGCCGGCGGCATGCGGGTCCGGGTTCCAACTGGCGGGGCCGAAAGGAAAGAACTGGGGTGTGTGGGCCAGGTACACGACGCGGTCGGGCGCGGCGCGATGGGCTTCGCGCAGCAGGCCATGACCCAGGTCCTCGCTCGACACCAGCACCCAATCGGGAACGAACTCGCGAATCTCGCGGGCCAGTCGATGCACGCGCGCAGCCGGTTCGTCGACGGAAATGACCTGGATGGACGGGTGATGGGAAAACTCGGCTCCCGGTTTGGACGGACCGGCCACGACGCGGCAGGCGTGGCCGGCGCGCGCCAGGCCATCGAGCCAGACCAGGTTGCTGCGCGTGGCGCCGCCGCGGGGCGGTGCATAAGAGGCATTCGCCGTCAGCAGGATGCGCATTCGGTCGGGAGCATCCTATTCCCGGGCCTGCTCTTCGGCCAGCAGGGCGCGGGCTTGGTCGTCGCTCATGGCTTCGATCTCGCGCAGCAGGTCCTGGTAATCCGCGCCGGTCCGCTCGATTTCCTTCAACTCGATGGCTTTGGCCAGCTCGGCCACGGTGAAATCGCCGCTGTAGACCACGTCGAGTGAAAGCTCGACGCCAAAAAGCTGGCGGACGCGTGAGAGCAACTGCACGGCCAGCAGCGAGTGCCCACCCAGCTCGAAGAAATTTTCATTGACGCCGATCGAAGGCAGGTTCAGCAGTTCGGCCCAGAGCGCGGCAAGCTGAGTCTCCGGAGGGGTGCGGGGAGCAAGGGCGGGAGTACGCCGTCCGACGACGCCGGGCGCGGCGGCGTGGCGCAGACTCCGGAGGATGGCTTCGGCGGTGCCCAGCTCGGTGGCGATGCGGAGGTAGTCCGGACGGCCGCTTTCGCGCGCGGAAACCGGCGCGGGGCCGGCGCCGTTTCCGGCCGCTGGCGGGATTTCGGCCGGCGGCGCAAGCGCCAGGGCATGCGGCGGAGCGGGAGCGGCGATGGTCACCGAATCGATCTCATCGGGCGAGAGCCGGTAGACGCCGTCCAGGACTCTCGCGATGGAATTTAAAAACAGCTCGGCGGGACGATTGCGGGGGCCCCTGCGCAGCGGGATGGCGATGGATTCGAGGCCACGCCGTCGAGCCAGTTGGCCAAGGTGGGCGAGCGCCCGCCGCTCGACGCCGCGGCCCAGCACGCGGCAGCTGAATAACATGGTATCGACCACCAGACTTCCCTGCTCTGCGCGGAAGATCACTACGCCGGTCAGGCCGTAGTCGCCGAAGCGATCGCGCACGGAGACGGTCAGGCATTCCTCCGGCATGGTGCGGATTTCGCTTTCGGTTCGGCGGATGAGCGAAGTATTCATCTGGTTGGTGCGCTGGGTGAGCTGGGCCACGCGGGGAACCTGGGCCGGAGTGAGCGGGGCGATGTCGATCGAGAGATCGAGGGAAGCCAGAAAGTCGTCGAGGCTGGGGGCCGAGCGTCGGGCGGCGGCGCGCTGCGCTTCCAGGTGGTAGAGACCCGAGCGGCGCAGATCCTCGGCGGTGACGCCGGCGCGGTCGAAGGCCCAAACCTGGCGCAGGAAGGCGGGGATACCGGCGGCGTCGGGCGGCAACGGAACGGCCAGCACTTCGGGCCGGGCGGCCTGGGCTTCGCGGCACTCCTTGGGGTTGTCGTCCACCAGGATGAAGCTGTCGAGCCCGAGCGACAGTTCGGCCGCCAGCGAGGCGAGGTTGGCGCTCTTCGGCTCCCAGTTGATGCGGTGGGCGACAAAGTCTTCAAGCGCCAGCGGCATTTCGGGATGGGCGCGAAAAGTTTCGAGAACGTCTTCCTCGTTATTCTTACTGACCAGGGCGAGCAGCATGCCCTGGCGCTTGCGCTCGGCGAAAAATTCCTGCAATCCACGGCGGGGCTCATCCAAGGTCACGCCGGCGGGACCGTCTTCGCCGCAGATGCCGGCCCACAGGGTGTCGTCGCAATCGAGTGCGACCAGCTTGAAGGGTGGCGCGGCGAGGGCGTGGATGCGGCGCGCGGCGGCGGTGGCGAGGGCGGCGAAGTAGAGCGGCGTATAGGGTAAGCGGCCCAGCTCATCGGCGTGCGGATCGTGGATCTCGGCGACGGGATAGAGCGCGGCAACATCGCGAGGCCGGAGCAGCGAGACGCCGGCCACCCCGGCCAGGGCCTCCGCCAGGGATTGTTCCACGGCGCCGGCGGCGGCGGCGCGGGACGGACTAATCAAGATCACCAAGGGTGCATGAAACCGGGCAGCACCGCCGCGAATGGCCTCGGCCAGGCGAGCCGCCGAATCGGCCATACCGGCTTCCCGCCAATCCTCCAACCGCACCAGCACCAGGTTGTAGCCGCGGTTGGTTCCGAGCAAACTGTTCGGGTCCAGCAGTTGCTGAAACACCTGGCCGTAACCGGCAAACCGGATCGGACACTCCAGGCCGAGCTCCGACACCCAAAAGTTAAGGGCAGGCTCTAGAGCTTCAGCGGTAAAGGTCGCGCAGATCGCGATGGAGCGGTCTTCCTGGGGCATCCAAAACCCATTATGCAGCATTGTGCAGGTCAAGCGGTTTCGACTGATCGCCAACATATAATAAGACGACCTTCGCCTTCTCGCCGCAATGGGTTGGCAAGCCGCGAATGCGATACCGAACGGTCGCGCGACGGAATGGAGAACGTATTTCACGGCTCGAATTTGATTTTTCAAGAGCTTCGACGGAGCGAGACCGGCGATGAGGTCGCCGGCGCCACCGGCGTCGGAATTCCCGACCGGTTCGTCCGAATCCCCTACACGGCCACCGGTCAAACCTTCGTAAGTCATTGATTTCATATAATGGCATCTCATTTGCTAATAAATGAGGGTGAACGGCGGGAATTCCGCCGTCGGGAAGGAATGACTAGCATGTTTGGAGCTAACTGGAACGATCCGCAAACCCTTTGGCTGAACCTGACGAATCTGGCTCTCGGACTGATTACGGTAACGGCGATTCTGGTAGTCGCGGTTGGGGTTGCCTGGGAACTGATTCTGAAGCGGCGCAAAGCGCACGAATTCGGCCGCATGGATGCGGATATGCGCACCATGCTTGCCGGTTCCCCTCACGTTTTTGGGGTGCCCGAACTGGGACTGACGATGGCGGACGGCGGCGAGCCGATCAAACAGTCATCCGAAGAAACAACCGACAAGGACCGCACCGGGGAGTGATCCCATGCCGTGCCCCTTTCTTAGAGAAGGCCGCGCGCGCTACTGCCACGCGGTTCCTGTCCGCAAGCTGATCCTGGACGGACCGGGAGCGGCCGGGGGCGGGCTTTGCACCTCGGCGGAGTACCGGCGGTGCGCTGTGGTCGAACAGGAGGACGGACCGGCCGACCGGTGCCCGCACCTGGAGGAAGTCCATGTGCAATACTGCGGCGCCTCCCCGGTCACCAAGCTGGTTCCGTTCAGCGAGTCGCAAACCTCGCCTTGCACCGGTGGAGGGTACAAATATTGCGATTCCTACCTGACCCGGGCGCGGCCTCACGGCGCCGGCCAAGCGCCGCGCGAACTGCTCTACACTTCCAATCATATGTGGCTAGAGGTGGACGAGCAGGGGCTTTGCCACATCGGGGTGGACGGGTTTCTGGCCGATCTGGCGGGAACGGTGGATGCAATCACCTTCGCGACCGAACGCGGCAGGCACCGCCCGGCGGTTTCGCTCAGCGTAAATGAGGTAGAGTGGCCGCTACTGTTCCCGAATTCGCTGCTCATCCAGGCGGTGAACAGCCACATACGCAGCGACCCGGCGCGGCTAACGGCAGATCCCTACGGCTCCGGATGGCTGTTCGAAGGCTGGGAGATCCCCGGCAAAACGCGCGCCGGCCTGATCGGCGGCGAACAGGCGAAGGCGTGGCAGGCCGAGGAACGCGAGCGGCTGGCGCGCGCGATCCACTCAGGCCAGGAACTGTGCGCGGACGGAGGCGTTCCGGTACGGGGCGTGGCGCGCTTGCTGCCCCGCGCCGACATGGTCCGGTTGTTCCAGCAGTTCTTTTCGAATGCGGGCTGGGTGGCGGACGAATGAAGATGGGGAGAACCTGGGTTTTTTTCGGCTTGGGAGTGGCGACGGCGTTGGCGGCGGGATGGCTCGGATTCCCGCGCGCCCTTTATGAGCGGCGCGACCAGCCGTTTCGCTTCCCGCACAAGACTCATGCGGAGAAGTCCGGCACGTCGGCGTGCAACGACTGCCATGCCCTGGGCAAAGACGGCACGTTTGCGGGAATTCCGAAAACCAAAGACTGTGCGACCTGTCACGCGGATCGCATGGGGTCGAGCCCGGCCGAAGCTCTGCTGGTGGACAAATACGTGAAGCCGGGACGCGAGACGCCGTGGCTGGTCTATTCGCGCCAGCCGGCCAACGTCCGCTTTTCGCACGCCGTTCACACCCGCCTGGCCGGCATGACGTGCCAACAGTGCCACGGTACCGAAGGCGAATCGGACGCGATGCCGGTTTACGAGCAGAATCGCATCAGCGGATACAGTCGAGACATCTGGGGGCACTCGATCTCGCGACTGTGGCGCAAGCCGGGCGACGGCATGAAGATGAGCGATTGCGAGAGCTGCCATCGCCAGCATGGCGTCGATGCCGGATGCCTGGGCTGCCACGAATAGGGAGACGGAAGATGACACCCACCAGACGAGACCTACTTGCATGGAGCGGCGGCCTGGTTGGCGGCATGCTGTTCACTCCCGTGCCTTGGAAGGTGCTGGACGACGTTTCCATCTGGAGCCAGAACTGGCCGTGGATTCCACAACCCGCGCGCGGTCCGGTGGAAGAGAAGCTTTCCTCGTGCACGCTATGCCCCAACGCCTGCGGTCTGCGGGTGCGGATGGCGGCGGGCTCGCCGGTGGGCCTGGCTGGGATGGCGGGGCACCCGGTCAGCCGGGGCGCGCTATGCCCGCTGGGATTTGGCGCGCACCAGCTGAATTGGCATCCCAGCCGCCTGCAAAGCGCGCTTCACCGCGGGCGCAAGGCAGGCTGGGAAGAGGCGGCGGCGGCTTTCCGCAAGGCACTGGCGGAGGGCCCCATTGCGGTTATCGACGGCCGCACAGGACGCGCGGCTTCCACCGTGCTGGAGCGATTCGCGGCGGCGCACGGCGGGAGCTACGCGGCCGCCCGTACGGCGGAAGAGAAGGCGCTGGGGCCGTATCAACGCTGGAGCGGGGTTCCGGCCTCGGCGCTGGGCTATGACCTGGAGAATGCGCGCACGATCGTAAGTTTCGGCGCTCCCCTGCTCGACGGTTGGGCGACGCCGGGGCGGTTTACGCGGCTGTGGAGCGAGCGAGCCGCCGGCGCTGCCGATCCCGCCCTGAGATTGATCCAGGTGGAACCGGTGCAATCGAGGACCGCGGCCTTCGCCTGGCGCTGGGTGGCGCTGCGCATGGGAAGCGAATCCGCGCTGGCCTCGGCGCTGGCCCGGGTGTTGATGGAAGAACGCCTGGTGGCCGCGCGCGGCCCGATGCCCCCGGAAAGCCTGAGCGACGCGACGGCGAAGACCGGCCTCGCGCCGGAAACGATTCAAAATCTGGCGCGCGCGCTGGTGGAGCGCGGCCCGGTGGTGGCTATTTCCGCCGGCGACAACCCCTCGGTGGCGGCATTGAACGTGATTCTCGGCGCCGTGGGAGCGCGCGGAGGTATCGTCCGCCGCGGTGGCGCCACGAAATCGCCGGTCCCGGTCGAGGCGCTGACCGGCCGGATGCGCGCCGTCCTGATCGACTCCACTGTGCCCTGGGAGGTGACGCCCAACCTCGACGCGGAGGTCTTCCGCTTCGCCGCCTGGCATGGCGGGACGACTACTGCGGACTGGCTGCTGCCCGCGCCCGGGTTCCTCGAAGCACTGACGGATGTGCCCACGCCTCCGGGATCGGCCATCGAAACATACGCCGTGGCCGCGCCACTGATCTCAGCGGCGGAAGGCAGCAAGGATGCGGCGCGGTTCCTGGCGGAAATCGACCCTGGCGCCGGTTCGGTGGAAGATGCCATCAAAGCGCGCTGTGAAGCCATCTATCGCGGCGGCAAGGGAATGCTGATCAAGCCGGAACCAGAGCCGCTCAAGAGCATCGGGTCCGCGAAAAAACTCTACGAAGAGTTCGGGAACGGCGCGGTGTGGAGCAATGAGCCGGCCATCCCCGGCGGCCTGCGCTGCGGCCTGAAGGAATGGCCCTACCCCAGCGGCATGGAATCGCCAGCCGGCTGGACGGCCGATTGGGCCGCCCCGGTGCTGCCGCCGCTGGCGGCGAAGCTCTACCGCGAGTCCGATCTGCGCGCGGCGCCGGCCAGGAGCGATGTATGAAAGCGCGCTACGGAATGGCCATCGATCTCGATCGCTGCACCGGTTGCGGCGCCTGCATGGTGGCGTGCGCGGCGGAGAACAACGTGCCGCGCCTGCCGAAAGCGACCGTGCGCACCGGCATCACCCCCATGCTGGTGTACCCGGTTTCGGACGGAAAGACGGGGATGGCGTTCATCCCCATGCCGTGCATGCAGTGCGAGCACGAAACGCCCTGCGTCAGCGTATGCCCGCAGCAGGCGGTGGAAGTGGATCGGGCCACCGGAATCGTGATGCAGATGCCGCAGCGCTGCCTGGGCTGCCGCTACTGCATGACGGCGTGCCCGTACCACGCCCGTTACTTCAACTGGTGGGACCCGGCATGGCCCGCCGGCATGGAAAAGACGCTGAATCCCGGGGTGGCCGTGCGCATGCGCGGCGTAGTGGAGAAGTGCAACATGTGCCACGCCCGGCTGCACGCCGCCGAAGATAAAGCCGCCGCGGCCGGAAAGCGGCAGATCGACCCGGCCGATTACATTCCGGCGTGCGCGGAATCCTGCCCCACCGGGGCGATTCGGTTCGGAGATCTGAACGATGGGACGAGCGAGGTAGCTAAAGCGGCGCGGACGCCGGAAGCATTCCGGCTGCTGGCACGGCTTGGCACGGAGCCGAAGATTTACTACACTTCGAAGCGGCCCTGGGTGAGGGCGCTGGCGGAGCCTCATCCAGCGGCCAAATCCGCCGCAGACGGCGCGCCGGTGGCCGCGCGGCCGTCCGGCAGGCCGAGTTCCCCTACCGGGGAGGTGAAACGTGGCTAGCGCGGTGATGGCAGACCGGCGATGGCAGGTGCGGGGCGAGGAGCGGTGCTCCACCGCGCGCTTCGCTCTCTGGCTGGCCCCCTGGGTGGCCGCGCTGGCGCTGGGAATCTACGCCGGCGGTTTGTGCCTTTATTACGGGCTGAACCAGACCAACATGAATAACCGCTTCGCCTTCGGGTTGTGGATCTTTCTCGACCTGGGCATTATCGCGCTGGGAGCGGGGGCCTTTTTCACCGGTTTCCTGGTTTATATTCTCGGCCGCAAGGAACTGAAGCCGGTATTGAACAGCGCCGTGGTGCTAGGGTTCATCTGCTACAGCGGCGCCATGGCGGTGCTGATGATCGACGTAGGCCAGCCGCTGCGCGCCTGGTTCACCTTCTGGCACCCCAATGTCCATTCCATGCTGACTGAGGTCACCTTCTGCATTACCTGTTATCTTCTGGTGCTGACACTCGAATACATCCCGGTGGTGCTGCGCAACCGCCAGTTGCGGAAGCTGCCGCCGTTTCTGGTCTTCGAACACCGGATGCACCTGCTGATGCCGGTGCTGGCGGGAATCGGAACCCTGCTTTCCTTCTTTCACCAGGGTTCGCTGGGCGGTTTGTACGGGGTACTGCGCGGCCGGCCCTTCGCCTTCCGCCAAGGTTTTGCGATCTGGCCTTCCACCTTCTTCCTCTTCATTCTCTCGGCGGTCGCGGTAGGGCCGAGCTTTCTGATGCTGGTCACCGCGGCCGCGCAGAAGTTGACCGGGCGCAAGCTGGTGCCGGCGAACGTGTTTCCGCGGTTGGGGTTCATCTCCGGAATTCTGCTGGCGGCCTACGTGGCGCTCAAGGCCGTCGACACCCTCATTTGGCTGAACGTGACCTCGCCCGCGGTGGGCTTCGCTCCGTGGGAATTCTATGCCTATAAACCGTTCGGCACGGCGCTGCTGTTCGCCGAAATCGCGATCTTCGGGTTGCTGCCGGCGGTGCTTCTGGTTCACGGCAGATGGCTGCTGCCGGGCGCCGCGCTGGCCTGCTGCGGCATTCTATTGAACCGGTTCGTCCTCACGGTGCAGACCCTGGCGCTGCCCACTCTGGCGTTCGATAAGTTCCTGAGTTACACGCCGAGTTGGCAGGAGGTGGCGAGCTTCGGCGGCGTGGTTGCGTATGGCGTGATCCTGTATTCGCTATCTTATCGGTACCTGCCGTTATTCCCACAAGTTAAGGAGCAGACTCATGTTTCCGGGCGTTGACGGGTTTCATTGGACTTTCGGGCACGTTTTCTTCCTGTCGGTATTTTTCGCGATCGCGCTGACTATCCTGCTGACGGTAGCGGCGGCAGCCTTGCGAACGGCCCGCGACCTGCGAAGCGGCAAGGCGTCCGACATCTGCTGGCATGCGGACTTCGGCGAACTGCCCGAGCAGGAACGCCGCTGCCGGCACGAACTGGCGGGCCGGGTGGAGCAACGCACCTGTCCCAACGCGTTCGATTGCCGGCGTTGCCCCGACTATGCCCGGTTCGCGGACCTGGCGCCTTCGGTCGCGCCGCGCACCTTCGGTCTGAACTATCCCGGCGACCGCTTCTATCATCGGGGCCATACCTGGGTGCGGCCGGAGACGGACGGCACCTTGACGGTGGGTCTGGACGACATGGCGGAGCGCGTGATCGGCCATCCCGACACGGTGCTGCTGCCCGCAACCGGAACCGAGATGGAATTCCAGGGTACGGCCTGGAAGATGTCGAAGAACGGCCAGGCGATCCGGGTGCGGGCGCCGCTCGAAGGCACTGTGGTGGCTACCGGCAGCGCCGAACAGGGTTGGTATCTGAAGCTGCGCCCGCGCGGAGAGGCGAACCTGCGCCACCTGCTCCGGGGCGCCGAAGTTCCCGGCTGGCTGGCCGGCGAGCTCGACCGGCTGCAGCTCCAGTTGACACAACCCGATAGCTCTCCGAGCCTGGCCGATGGCGGCATCCTGGCGAGCGGCTTGATGGACGCAATGCCCGAGGCGGACTGGGACAGGGCGTTGGCGGCTACGTTCCTGGAGCCGTAGGGGGCCGCGCGGTTTAGTCTCTGGGAGCTTTTTGGGGGGAGGGCTTCGGCTGTTGGCTTTTCGCCGCCTTTTCGATGGCCTCGATGTCGGCGAGATCTTGCCGTCTGCCGGCGGCGCGTTTTGCTGCCAGCAAATCTTCACGGGAAATGAAGTTTGCCCGCACCTTGGTTTCCTCGTCGAAAACGGCTTCAACCCGGCGGGGCCATGCGGCGTCAAACTCGACGCCCGGAATTGCCGTGAGAATGTCAACGCCAACCGGCTCGCGCCCCATGCGGAAGAACGGGCCGGGTTCCCCAAAGTCGGCAGGGGTCAGATCTTGCAGCGGCGCACCGAATTCAGTTAACGCCGCGAAAACCGCCTTCGCGTTTTCGGGATCGGCCTTCACCAGGATGTCGAGGTCTTTGGTTGCGCGAGGCTGCGCATGGATCGCTACCGCGTAAGCGCCAATCACGAGGTACTTAGCGCGGTGCGCGTTCAAAATGGACAAGAGTTCTGTGTAATCTGAAAGCATCCGGCTTGAACCCCTTCAGTTTGTAGCCTTCCTCGGTGAGTTCCGACACGGCGGCCACACGCTCATGCACGGGGCGGCTCTGCCAGTAGCGATACTCGTCCGCCTTCATTTCGTCGAAGTTCGCGTATTTGCGGATGGTCTTATCCATGCTTCGTTTGTAGCACGCGAGGCGCGGCGCTTCAATGTCTTATAGGCTTGGCGTTTGGCCGCGCTGGCAAAATAGCGATGGGAAGTTGTTCCCGCGTTGGCCCTTGGGCCGGAGACTGGATCTTGCACCTGCGCTCGCGCTTTCAGCGCGGAATCTCATACCGCTTGAGCTTGTCGTAGAGCGTCGAGCGGTCGATGCCCAGGGCGGCGGCGGCTTCCTTTACGTTTCCGCTCTTGCGCTCCAGGGCCGCCACGATGGCCTGGCGCTCGAGCTCCGCCAGGGGCAGGTCGGGCACCTGCCAGGCCTTGAGCTGTCCCATGCTCCGCTCCAGCGAAGAGAAGTCGGACTCCTGCAGCTTGCCGTTGCGGCAGGTGACGATGCCACGCTCGATGGCGTTTTCCAGCTCCCTCACATTCCCGGGCCAGTCGTAATCGAGAAGCAGCTTCATGGCTCCCTCGGAAATGCCGCTCACTTCCTTGCCCAGCTCGTGCGCGATCTTCTCTACGAAGTGCTCGACCAGAAGCGGGATATCCTCGCGCCGTTCCCGCAGGGGCGGGATGCGGATTTCGATCACGTTCAACCGATAGTAAAGATCGTCGCGGAACTTGCCCTCGCTCACCAACTGGGCCAGGTCCTTGTTGGTGGCGGCGATCACGCGCGCATCCACCCGCACCTCTTCGCTTCCGCCCACGCGGTAGAAGCAGCGCTCCTGGAGCACGCGCAGCAGGTCCGCCTGCAGCTTGGCCGAAATGTCGCCGATCTCGTCGAGAAAAATGGTGCCGCCGTCGGCCAATTCGAATTTGCCGCGGGTCTGCGCCCCGGCGCCGGTGAAGGCGCCTTTTTCATAGCCGAACAGCTCGCTTTCGAGCAGGGTTTCGGTGAGGGCGGCGCAACTGACGGTGACGAAGGGCCGGGCGGCGCGGTCGCCGGAGTAATGAATGGCGCGGGCCACCAGCTCCTTTCCGGTGCCGCTGGCGCCACGAATGAGGACGGTGCTCCGCAGGCTCGAAATGTCGCGCGCCAGGCTGAGGATCTCCTCCATGCGGGCGTTCTTGGTGATGAGGTCGTGGTGATGATAGTGGCGGCTGATCTTTTTGCGCAGAATGGCGTTCTCGCGCTGCAGCTTCTTGAGCTTGAGGATGCGCGAGACCAGCAGCGAGATCTCCTGCGGGTTGCACGGCTTGACGATGTACTCCTGGGCCCCTTCCTTCATCGCCTGGATGGCGGTATCCACGGTGGCGTAGGCGGTGATGATGATGATCGATGCCTCCGGACGGAGCCGCCGGATCTCCATCATGGTATCGATGCCGTCCATGCCGCCGGGCATTTTCAGGTCGATGAAGTAGATGGCGTAATCGGCGGCCCGGGCCAGTTCGACGGCCTGCCGCCCGTTGGGCGCGGTATCGACGCGATAGCCGTCTTCGCGAAGCCATGCGGCCATCGATTCGCACATCACTTCTTCGTCATCCACGATCAGGATATGCCAGACATTTTTCATGACTTTTCTCCGTCAAGCGCGGCAAACCGGCGCACGAGATGAGCGCCGCAACGGGGGCAGTAGCGTCCGCCCTTGGCGTCCACCAGCGCGATATCGGTGGAAAGGCTCATCGAACACCTCATATCGCTGCAATGGGTGAGGCCGAAGGTGTGCCCCAGCTCATGCAACGTCTCCTTGGCGGCGCGCTCGCGGAGCAGCGCCTCGTCGGCCGGGAGGCCATAGAACTCCTGGCGCAGGCGGCACAGAGAAAGCAGAGCCACCGGTCCATCGAGCTGCGCCTGGCCGAACAGAAATGTGAGCACGGGGATGGCGAGATCCACCTCGGTGACGCCCAGGATGCGGGTGGTTTTGGGAGGCGCGGCTCGCGCCACCGCCTTCATAATCTCGACCGAATGGTACTGCCCGCGGGCCGGGTCGTATGCGCGTTCCGGCATGGGCAGGGCCGGGAGGCGCGTGACCGGGAGGGGAAACCACTCCGCGGCCGCGGTCTCGATCCACTCGAGAGGCTTGGGTGGCACCGGTCCAACCGCCACCACGTAAAGCGCAGTCACGCCGCATGGCCCTGCGCTACCCCGCTTCCACCCGGCGGGACGCTTGGCTTCAGCGGCAGAGTCACGGTGAACGTCGTGCCCTGGTCGCGCCGGCTGGTTACTTCCACTTCGCCGTCGTGAGCCTTGACGATGCCGTAAAGCACGGCCAACCCCAGGCCCACGCCCTTGCCTTCGGGCTTGGTGGTGAAAAACGGGTCGAAGATTTTGGAAAGGTTTTCGGGCGCGATACCCTCGCCGGTATCGTGGACCCGCAACTCCACGCCGCTCCCGTCCGGCAGCCTGCCGGTCGTGATCGTCAGCTTTCCCCCGCCCTTGGACTGCATCGCCTCGGCGGCATTCAACGCCAGGTTGAGGATTACCTGCCGGATCTGCGAGGCATCGCACAATACGGGCGGCAGGTCGTCGGCCAGTTCGAGTGCCGGCTCGACTTCGATGAGTTTGAGCTTATGGCTCACCAACCCCATGGTAGTGCGGACCAGGTGGTTGAGGTCGGCGGAAGCGTGCTGCGGTCTCGATCGCCGTGAAAAGGCGAGCAGATCCGAAACGATGCGTCCCACGCGCGCGGTCTCCGCCGAGATCTGTCCCAGGTACTTCCGCACTTCGGCCTCGCGTCCCGGTGGAATGCCGCCGTTGCTCATGATGCGCTCGACCAGCATGGACAGGTTGAGCACGCCGGATACGGGATTGTTGATCTCGTGCGCCACACTGGCGGCAAGCTGCCCGAGGGAAGCCAGCCGATCGGATTGGAGGAGCTTGCGTTGGGCAGCGTTCAACTGCTGGGTTCGCTCGGCGACCTTGGTCTCGAGGGTCTGCGCCATCTCGTTCAGCTCGGCAACACTCTTTTTGACCCGTTCGCGCATGGCGTTGAACGAGTCCACCAGTTCGTCGAGCTCCTGGCTGCGATGGACGATCTCGATG
The DNA here is from genome assembly GCA_052148435.1 of Bryobacteraceae bacterium. Classification (GTDB taxonomy): domain Bacteria; phylum Acidobacteriota; class Terriglobia; order Bryobacterales; family Bryobacteraceae; genus JBEKYD01. The sequence goes on along the minus strand of JBKQIF010000149.1, from coordinate 1,779 downwards.
GGACGATCAAGCTCCATGGCGCTGACATCCTTGGTGCCCTCGATCAACTCGCGGATCGGCGTGGCCACAAAGCGCCGCGTAAAGAGAATCACGAAGGCCGCTCCGATGATCACCTCCACGCTGGTGGACAAGATCGTCTGCAGGGTCATGATTCGCGCCTGTTGCTCGACGGGGTCCAGCCGCAGCGCCACATCCAGCACTCCCAGAACCTTCAAATTCTTGGGGTGAGCATGACAGTCCGCGCTGGCGCACGCCGACTCGTTGTAGATCGGGGTGATCATGCTGAGCGTTTTGGCGCCCTCGGGAGACTGGGTGAAGCGGATCCGCGACGTGTCCGCCGGCTTACCGCGCGCCGGCACCGTATCGTGGCAACTCCGACAGACTTCGTCGTGGACCAGCACCGTGCTCGGATGTTCGCGCGCATCGGTAGAAAACACCAGCTTTCCCTCGCGGTTGAACATGCGGATGCGGTCTACACCCTGCTTGTCGGCTATCACCCCCATGATCTGGTAGGCGGCCTCACGGTGGTCGTCGAGCATGGCGTGCCAGGTCGCGCTGGTGATGCTGCGGGAGAGTTGGTCAGCGCCGAGAACCATGGTTTCGACCTGACGGCTCTTCTGGGCCCGCAGGTTCAGGTAACCGGTGAACCCGCTGATGACGACGATCAGTACCGTAAGGGAAAAAATGAGCTTGGGGCCGAGCCGGTGAGGCATGATCGCAATTCCCCTTTTCAAGATCCTGAAATCTTATTATAAGGAAGACCCGATGAAAAATTCAACATGGCGCCGAGGAACATCGACGGACGCGGTCATTGGAAGCTCACAGTTTAGTCGGCGCTCCGCTACACCGTCGCTTGAGCGGCTGCCGTGGCGCATGCACTCCTCGATGCAGCGCCGGCACTGTTGCCGACGCCTGCCGCCCCAAGGCGCAGAAGCGTCGAGTAGAAACGCGACGCAGCACCGAGGAGTGCGTGCGCCACGCAGGCAACAGTGAAGTTATTTTGGCGCTAACCATAAGATTAGATGAGACGTTATCTTTTTGCGAGAACCGACCCGTCGGTGCAAGTATGCGGTGCGAAATGGCGAGTGGGGCGAGGAGTCGAAAGGTACAGGTTGGATGAGCCCACGAAACGCCGTGTTTTGCTACGGTCCCGTTGAAATATTCCGCTATCCTTGTAACGCACTGATTTGATAGAGTTTGTTGTATTTCTCTGCATTTTGACTGTCGCGTTTTGCCACAATCGATTATCGTGGTGTTTTGCAACGGCACGTATCTCACTGAAATAACAACAGATAACAAGATACCAAACAACGGTATTTGGCCCCTGCCGTGCCCTATACACAATCAGAAAGGATGGACGGATTATGACAGTCATTCTGGTTCTTGCAACGTTCTTGGTTTTCGTAATTATTGATTGGGCAGTCAATCGAGGCAAGGTTCTACATACGGTTGCCGCAAAACAGGCGGTCCCGGCCGCCGTGCCGCAGAGAGATTTCGTCGCGGGATTCCAGACTCCCGGTCATATTTCCTACCATCCCGGCCATGGATGGCTGGCGCGTGAGCGCACGAACGTGATGCGGGTGGGCGCCACTGAATTCGCGGCTGCGTTAGCGGGCAAGCTGGAAAAGGTCGAACTGCCGAAGCGGGGGCAGTGGCTGCGGCAAGGGCAGAAGTTCCTGACACTAGTCCGGAACGGGGAAAGCGTGGAGATGGTTTCGCCGGTCGAAGGCGAGGTAATCGAAGTCAACGCGGAACTCGCCAAGCATCCGGCGTTGCTGC
>JBKQIF010000148.1:0-60600 GCA_052148435.1 Bryobacteraceae bacterium | reverse complement strand
CCGGAAACGGCGTGCGCACCATGATCGACGAGATGCGGCTCGGTTTCTCGGGCCACTGCCCCACCACCGTGCTCTCCGACTTCTACGCCGCCGCATTCGATCTCTGGCACGCCGGCAAACGCCGCGAGGCGTTCGACATGTTCGGCCGGATTCAGGCGTTCAACAGCATTACCGGCTCCGCTGGCTATCTCATGGTCGTGCGCGGCGTATTCAAGGAAGAGACCAAAACGCGCGCCATGAGCATGGGAGGCGGCGGAGCGGCTGCCGGCGGACGCGGCGGGGGCCGCTCAGGCCAAGGCGCAACAGGCCCGCTCGACGAGGCCACCAAACAGGCTATCCGCGATGCCTGGGACCAGTTCATGAAGCCCTACCTGCGCGGGTAGGCTTGTGGGGCAGCTTGGTAAGCTGCGCGCCGGTTGGCAACCCGCCGCAGGCGGCCAGCCTGCCCCACAAACCGGAAGGTGTCAGAACGTGGCGATCGGGTTCACCGGGCCGCCCGTCGCGCCGGGGACCCGCAGCGGGTTCATGGTCAACAGGTACGTCCACCGGCGCCGCTGGGCGGCTGCCTCGCTCAGCGCCTCCAGGTCCGCGTTGTCGATCAGCGGCATTCCCAAGGCCCTCAGCGCCATCTGGTGAATGGGCTGGTTCACGCCTTCGACGCGCGAGGGCCGGACGTCCTGTACAACGTCGCTGCCGAGGATCGCCGCGCCGCGCTCCCGCAGCCACTTCACGCAGGAAGCGTACAGTCCCGGAGTCGCCCGGTTAAGATCGAGCGGGCCTTTCTCGCGCACCCGCACCCACCGTCCGGTGCGGACCAGCACGGCGTCGCCCGTTTCCACGCGGAAGCCGGCCTGTTTCTCCCAGGCTTCCAGGTCTTCCACGTAAATCGGCTCGTCGTCTCCCAGATAGGAAACGCCCTTCAACTTCGGCATGTCGAACAGTACGCCGCGGGTGAGGATTCCATTCTTCATCGACATGACATCGTCTTTGCCCGCGCCCCGATCCGAATAGCCGCTCTGCGGATATCCATTGTAGATCCGGCCCTTATAGTAGAGGTGACTGGGGGCATCCAGGTGGGTGGTATTGTTGCCGTGATAGGAAACCGCGATCGTGTCCACCACGTAAGCCGCCAGATCGCGCGGGTCCGGACCGGGAGGCCGGCTGGTCAGGGTCCAGGTGGCGCGGTTCGCGACGCCGCCCATCATGCCGGGCAGCGGCCCCGCGGTGGAACCTTGCTTGGGGAGATCGGCATCGAGCGACATCGATACGCTGACGCCTTCCCGCACCAGCGCGGCCGCAGCCTTGCGCTTCGCGGGGGTAATCAGGTTGATGGTCCCCGCCTGGTCGTCCTTCCCCCATTTTCCCCAGTTGGAGAGTTCGGTCATCCACCGGTCCACGTCTTGCTGGGTGAGATTCCGGGGATATTTCTCAACTTCGGCAACGGCTTGGCTAGAGAGAGCGGCCGAACCGGCCGCGACCAGCATGGTTCTTCTTGTGATTGGCTCCATGAGGAAGTACTCCTGCCCGCGATCGCCTCGGCGCTAGAACTCTTCCATTGCCGCGCAAACCGACCGGCGGTAGCAGCTTATCGCGCCGCTCTTCGTTTTGAAATGCCGTCATCGCTTTGCCGAGCCGGATGATTCGATCCGAAGGCCGCAGCCGCTCAGCCCCACCATGTCTCGCCCGGCGCCAAATGCGCCATCGCCACGTCCTTGTTCAGCTCGATGCCGTAGCCCGGCTTGTCCTGGATGGTGAAGTATCCGTCGTTCCAGAATGGTCCTTCGCGCACCACCAGATCCGGCCACCAGTCGATCCATTTGGCCAGTTCGTGAATGCGAAACTCGCGCATGGCGGAGGCGGCGTGGCAGGATGCAATGGTTCCCACCGGGCTAGCCGGGTTGTGGCAGGCGGTCCAGATGTAATACAGGTCCGCCAGGTCCGAAATTTTCTTCGATTCCGACAAGCCGCCGGATTTGGGTATATCGATATGCACGCCGGAGCATGCCTGCATCTCGATCAGGCGGCGAAAACCCTGCCGCCCGTAGAGATTCTCGCCCGTGCAGACCGGAATGGGAATGGAGTGCGTCACTCGCGCCATGGCTTCTATGTTGTCCGGCGGCACGGGGTCTTCCAGCCACATCGGCCGCACCGGCTCCAGCTCGCGCGCCAGTTGGATCACGTCCTGGGTGTCGTAGCGCCAATGGCACTCGATGGCAAAATCCGCGTCCTGGCCGAGTGTCTCGCGCACCGTCTCCATGCCCTGCACGATGCGGCGGTAATCTTTGTGAGTGAGATTGCGCGCGTAGGGATCGTGGCCGGGCTCTTTGAATTCGGGATCGGCGCTAAGCGGAATGTGGTCGCCCTGGAACTTGAAAGCCGTCCATCCCCATTTTTCCGCCCGAGCCTGTTGCGCCTGGTCGCGCCAGGCCGCGGAACTCTCCGGATTTTCGACGTAGGGCATGGTCCGGTAGAAGCGGACGCGGTCGCGGAACCGGCCGCCCAGCAGGTTACAAACCGGCGTTTCCAGGATGCGCCCGCACAGGTCCCACAGCGCGATCTCGATGCCGCTCGCGGCCGTCACCGTAACTCCCCCAATGGCCCCCGCCCCCGCGCTCTGCATCAGCATCTTGGTATAGAGCCGGTCGACGTTGAGCGGATCCTCCCCCACAATGATGGGTTTCATTTTGGCGAGCACCAGGTCCTTCACGCCCCAGCCCCAGTAGGCCTCTCCGATGCCGTACAGCCCGGAATCGGTCTCGATTTTGATCAGATTCCAGTCCCAGGTGCCACGCACGATCATGCACTTCACGTCCGTGATCTTCACCTTTTTGGTGAGCGCCCGGGCGAGGCGTTGGCAGGGAGCGGCAATCGCGCCGACGGTCGCCGCGCGAAGAAGGTTACGGCGGGTTATGCTAGGCATTTTTCAATCATACAGCTAGCCGCGGCCACTCACCTGGCGGACGGCGGCAGGGTGATTCCAGGCTTCCGGCTTGATCCGCATACCGAAGCCGCTTTCCTCGGGCACGCGTATGGATCCAGCCTCCGGAGCGATGGGGTTTTCCAGCATGGCCGGCCAGTCGCGCTCGTAAAACCGCTGGCAGCTCTCTTGGATCCACAGGTTAGGCGACGCGGTCGAAAGGTGGGTGGTGGCGTAGAACAGCAGCGGCCCGCCGGCCGTATGCGGCGCGATGGGCAGCTCGAATGCGTCCGCCATGCCGGCAATCTTGCGGGCCTCGGTCAAGCCTCCGCACCAGGTGAGGTCGAACATGACGTATTTGACGGCGCGCGATTCCAGCAGTTGCTCGAATTGCAGCTTGCCCGCCATGCGTTCCCCGGCGATCAGCGGCAGGCTGGTGGCCGCCGCCAGCTCGCGATACTGGAGGTAGTTGCCGGGCATGAGCATATCTTCCAGCCACATCGGCCGGTAGGGCTCTAGAGCGTGCGCGATGCGAATGGCGGAGGTGACGTTCCATTGCGCGTGGAACTCAATGGCGATCTCGATATCCGAACCGAACGCATCGCGCAGCTTTCGTACCGGCTGAAGCGCCTCGTCGATGTCCTGAGGCGTGATGAACTGGTTCCGGTTGCGCGCGGCCGCGCCGTCGAACGGCCAGATTTTGATGGCTTTGATGCCGCGCGTGTCGATCAGCTCGCGCATAATCTTTTCCGGCTCGCGGTTGAAGTCGTACTTGTAGGGGAAACAAGTGTTGTACAGGCGGACGCGGGGGTTGGCTTTGCCCCCGATCAGCCGGTACACGGGCGCGCCGAGGTGCTTCCCCAGCAGGTCCCACAGGGCGAGGTCGATGGCGCTCAAGGCCCTGATTTCGGCGCCGCCGGCGATCTGAAAATCGAAAGCGCGGTAAAGATCGGCCCAAATCCGCTCGATATCGCGCGGGTCGTGGCCAAGCAGCGAATCGGCCACCGCATGGACCACGGCCGCCTCCGCCGGGTTGCGCGGATACGTCTCCCCGATGCCCGAGATGCCGGCGTCGGTATCGATTTTGACCCAGGTCCAGTGCGGCCAGAACGGAGCATCGTCGCGGCTCTTCCAGTACACCGTTTCGATGCGGGTGATCTTCGACGGTGCAGCGCTCTGGGCGGCTACGGCATACGCGCCGGCGAGCGGAGAGGCCAGCAAACGCGAGATAAACGACCTTCGGCTGAGCGGCATGGCCGAATTATAGCGGACCGCGCCGAGAGCGGCGGACTCTTCGGCGGTTGCTTGCCGATGGACCAGGCGCGTGTTCGAGGAGCCGTCGCCTCCCTCCCAGGTCCTTGGCCGTGGAGGGGCAAAGCTTCGACAGGCGGCCGGCGATCGGGCTGGCGACGACCCAGGCGAGCGCCACGGTTCGAATTTGGAATATCATTGACCCAATGGTCAAATTTCAGTTTCGCAGTTCGCATGTTTTGGTGGCTTCCGGTCTTTTGCTGTCGCTGGCGCAGGCGCCGCCGGCCATGGCGCAGGGGCGGTCTCAGGCGCAAACCCCGGCGCAGACTCCCGCCCAGGCTCCTGCCCAGACTCCTGCTACGACGACCACGCCTCCAACTCCTCCAGCTCCTGGCGGAAGGGGTGGGCGCGGCGGCATTGCCGGGCCCGGACCGGCGATCGGCGGCGAGGTGGATGAAACGCCGGTGGTCACGCACCACAGCATCACGGTTAACGGCAAGACGCTGAATTACACCGCCACTGTGGCGCAGATGCCATTGAAGAACCCGTCGGGCGAAACCGAGGCGCACATCTTCTATATGGCCTACACACTCGATGGCGTGAGCGATATGGCCAAGCGCCCGCTGACGTTTTGCTTCAACGGCGGACCGGGCTCGGCGTCGATGTGGGTGCACATGGGCGGCATGGGGCCGCGCAGTCCCAAGCTACTGCCCAACGGCGGCATGCCCCCGCCGCCGTACCAGGCCAAGGACAATCAGGATAGCTGGCTGGACGTGACGGACCTGGTGTTCATCGACCCGGTGGGCACCGGTTACAGCCGGGCCAAGACGATTGAAGTGGCGCGCCGCATGAACGGCGTGCAGGGCGATATCCAGTCGGTGGGCGAGTTCATCCAGCGCTACGTGGAACGCAACAGCCGCGAGCTTTCGCCGTTGTTCATCGCCGGTGAAAGCTATGGCACCTTCCGCACGGCCGGCCTGGCGGGATATCTCATCGAGCGCGGCCTGGCCTTCAACGGCATCGTGCTGATCGGCACCACGCTCAACCTGGAAACCATCTGGAGCCGCAGCGACGACCTGGTCTACGAGCTGGAATTTCCCACCTACGCCAACGACGCCTGGTACCACAAGAAAGTGGCCGCCGATCTGCAAAAGAAAGACCTGAAGACCTTCATGAAAGAGGCCGAAACCTTCGCCATCGGCGATTACGCGGCCGCGCTGGCGAAAGGCGACGAACTGCCGCCTGCCGAAAGGAAGGCGATCGTCGAAAAGCTGGTGCGCTTCACCGGCCTCGACCCGAAGTATCTGGAAGAGACCAATCTTCGCTGGGACGTTTCGCACTTTACCCGCGAGCTGCTGCGCGACCGGCGTGAGGTGATCGGACGCTACGATGGGCGGCTGGCGGGGCCGACCGGCATGAACGCCGGCGAAACCAGCGATTACGATCCTTCGAGCTCGCTCATCACGCCGCCCTTCACGGCTATCTTCACCCATTACATTCGCGACGAGCTGGGCTACAAGACCGACCTGTACTACTATCCCAGCGGCGGCGTTCAGCCGTGGGATTACGGCCAGGGCAACAGTTTCGGCGACACCACTGCCCTGCTGCGCGATGCCATGACCAAGAACCCCTACATGAAGGTCATGATCGCGGCCGGATACTTCGACCTGGCCACGCCGTATTACGCCGTGGAGTACACCTTCAATCACATGGGGCTGCTCCCGGACATGCACAAGCGCATTACCTGGGACTTCTATCCGGCCGGCCACATGTTGTACATCGACAGCGATTCGCACGCCAAGTTGAAGCACGACTTCAGCGAATTCGTGGCGGGCGCGCTGCCGAAGGACACGCAGTAGCGGAACACGCGGCAGGGCGATAACGGAGCGGTGCCCGAAAGCTCGCTCCATGCCTGCCCCCGTTGGAGCCGACCATGTCCGAAACCCGCGGCGATCTCTGGCTAATCCGGCACGGCGAAACGGAGTGGACTCTCACCGGCGCTCATACGGGCCGCACCAACCTGCCTCTGACCGAAAATGGAAAACAGCAAGGCCTGGCGGTGCGTGAACAACTTGGCGGGCGGAGCTTCGCCGTGGTGCTGGTGAGCCCGCTAGAGCGCGCGCTGGAAACCTGCCGGCTGGCGGGCTACGGCGGCCAGGCGGTCGTCGATCCGAATTTGGCCGAATGGTCCTACGGGAGTTACGAAGGGCGCACCTCGGCCCAGATTCAGGCAGAGCGTCCTAACTGGACGATCTGGGACCAGGGGCCGCTCGACGGCGAGACCATCGACCAAGTGGCCGCGCGCGCCGAGGCCGTCATTGCCCGCGTACTGGCCGTCGACGGCGACGTGGCGCTTTTCGCCCACGGCCACGTATTGCGCATCTTGACCGCGCGCTGGCTAGAGATGCCGCCCGACGCCGCCCGACGTTTCGCCCTGGAAACCGGCTCGGTAAGCGTGCTGGGCTACGAACGCGATACGAGGGTGATCGCAAGATGGAATCTGCGGTGACGGCGGTCAGCCGGGCATTCGAGCCGAAAGTCGAATGCTGATCGTTGTAGTTACGTTCCGTCCCCCGGTTCCGTCGCGGTGTTACGGTTATGACGCGGACTGGCTCACGCCAGTCTCGCCGGTTGCGACGCCGGTTACGGTTGAGACGGGCCGGGGGCGCATGCTTTTCAGAGCGTCGGCGACACTCTCCAGAACGCTCTTCCAATCGCCGGGCTGCGGTTGGCGGAAAAGACGGGCAGTCGGATACCACGGGGTGTCCTTCCGGTCGCGCAGCCAGGCCCAATACGCAGAATAGGGCAGAAGAATCCAAAAGGGACGGCCTAGCGCGCCCGCCAGATGCCCGATCACCGTATCCACCGTGACAACCATGTCGAGCCTGGACATAAGCGCCGCCGTGTCGGCCAATCCGCTACCTTTGCGATCCGAGGTCAGATCTATATTGTCGAAACGTGCGAGGATCGAATCGTCGCCGGGGCGGAGGTTCTGCTGAAGGGAAACGAAGCGGACGCCTGGAACCTGAAACAGGCGTGCGAAGATCGCAAGCGGAATGGAGCGGTTGTGATCGTTGGGATAAGCGGAATTCCCCGCCCAGCAGACGCCCACCAGCGGGCGAGGATCATCCGGTTTTTCGTCCGTACTTGCGATGGTTTCCGATTCGGCCGGCGCCTGCAAATAAGGTATACGAGCGGGAATGGTGTCGAGAGTAATCTCGAGAGCCAGAGGCAGGCTGCCGAACGGCGCGTGCAGGTCGAACTCGGGCAGCGGATCGCCGGAGGTCAGAACTTGAGCGACGCCGGGCATGGCGCTCATCAGGCGCACCAGCGGCTTCTGTATTGCCGCGATGACGCGCGCGCCTTTCCGGACGATCGGTTCCACGAAGCGGGCGAACAGAATCGTGTCGCCCAAGCCCTGCTCGGCGTGGAGCAGGATCGTCTTACCGGCGATAGCGGACTGGCCGGCCCAAACTGGTTGCGCGAAATTGTAGGGATCGATCTGGAGCTCGGGAATGCGCAGGCGAGCTTCGTAACCCGGCCAGGCGCGCTCCAGGTTGCCCATCGCCAGATGAACGAGAGACTCATTGAACACCGGTTGGGGGGCATCGGGCTCGAGTTGGCGGGCGCGGCGTAAGAAGGGCAGGGCCTCCTCATGGCGATTGAGCGCAATGAGCGCGGTGGCAAGATTGCTGTTGCCCAGCTTGACTGCGGGATCGAACGACACGGCGGCGGAAAAGCTGGCCAACGCGTCCGCCGGACGGTTCAGGCGCCCTGACACGATTCCGAGGTTGGTATGGGCCTCGACATATCCAGGGCGCAAGGCGATGGCGGCGCGGTAAGCGGCTTCGGCTTCGTGCCAACGTTCCAGCGCTTTGAACGAATTGGCAAGATTGAGATGCGCTTCCGGAAAATTCTCGCGGAGCGCCACGGCGCGCCGGTATTGCGCGAGCGCTTCCTCCTGGCGTCCCAGGGAATTCAGGGTATTCCCAAGGCTGTTGTAGGCGTCCGCGGCGGTGGGATTGCAGCCGATGGCCCGTTGCAGCAGCGCTAACGACTCCTCGAAACGGTCCTGGTGTCGGCGGATGGCCGCGAGCCGGTGGAGCGACGGGAAGTGGTCCGGATTATGTTCCAGGATGGCGGCAAACAGGGACGCGGCTTCGGCCAGTTGACCGCCTCCGTGGAAGCGGACGGCATCTTGGAATACCGGCTCCCATGAATTTTGGCTGAAGTTTTGGGCCGGCTCGTTCATAAAAATTGGGGTTGCGGCCGTCGCGGAGCCGATCGCTATCCGCTCATCGCTCTACTTCCCGTACAGTCTTCGGTACACATCCGCATTCCGCAGCACGGCCTGCACGTAGTCGCGGGTTTCGGTGAAGGGGATGGATTCGACGAACTCGGCCGGCTCGCGGTAATTGGCCCAGGTCAGCCATTCGGCCACGCGGTTGGGGCCGGCGTTATAGGCTGCCAGAGTCTGCTCCACGCTGCCATTACTCTGATCGAGCATGGAGCGGATGATGGACGTGCCGATGCGCAGGTTCAGGGCGGGCTGCAGCAGCACGGCCGGAGTAAAGCGCGGGATTCCCTCCTTGCGCGCGAAGCGCCTTCCGGTAGCCGGCAGCACCTGGGTCAATCCATAGGCGCGGGCAACCGAGAGAGCGGCGGGATTAAATTCCGATTCCTGGCGAACCAGTCCGGCAACCAGAAACGGGTCCAGCCCGTGGCGCGTCGCGGCGGCTTCCAGGTCGCCGCGATAGGGCAAGGGAAAGAGGAGTTCCCAGAACTTGCGCGGAGCTTGATCGATGGCCAGGCTGAGGTGCTCCGGCACCAGCACCTTGAGAACCCGCACGGCTTCAAAGGGCTTAGGGGCGCCTTCGGCCAATTCGAAAGCCAGCAGCGCGGGCTGGCCGTCGGTGCGCGCGCCGAACCGCAATTCTGCATCCGCCAGGTCTGCCAGGCCGGCCGAGCGCAGCAGCCGCGAGCGGCGGATGCGAGCCGTGGTGGCGGCGGTGGGCTCGGCGGGCAGGGGCTGCGGCGCGGCGAGACCGGCCGACGCCAGCAATTGCTGCGCGGCCTGACTGGGTTTGGCGTCTTTGACTTCCGCACGGGTCAGGCAGGCGCGGGCCAACATGCCGTAGTAGTAGTTCGAGCGCGCCGATGCCAGCCATTCGTAGTAGACGCGCGCGGCGGAGAAATCGCGGTCCGATTCGGCCTGCCGGCCGAGAAAATAGACGGCACTGGCGGCGTTGGAGTGACCGGGGTAGCGGCTGACCTGCTCCCGGAGCAGCCGGGAGGCATCGTCTTTATCGTGGAGGTATTCGTAGAAGGCCACCTTCCAGCGATACAGGGCGGCGTCGGGAGCCGACGGGAATTCTTCGGCCGCGGCGCGGTAGAGCGGCACGTATTCTTCGGGGCGGTTGTCGACCAGGTACCGGTTGGCGGCCGCGACCAGGGCTTTCAAACGCCACCCGGAGCCGCCGTGGAGCTGGCCCAGGGTCTTCACCGCGGCCATCATATCGTCGTCGTTGTGCAAGCGGCGGGCGCATTCCACCAGGTCGTACAAGCGCTCGGCCTCAGCTTCGGGTTGGGAGGGGTGAAGCGCGCGGAGGGCCTCGTCGGCCTTGCCGGCATCGCCCTGGAAGAATGGGATGGCCGCGGCGCGCACCTCGGCCTGCTCGCGTTCCAAGCCGGGCGCCGCGTCTTCCAGAGAACGGTAAGCCTCTTCGGCGTCGCGGTAGCGGCGCGCATCGAGCTGCCGGTCGGCGCGGCGCAGGCGCTGCTGCGGCAAAGGCTGAGGAAATGCCGCGCCCATGGCGTCGCGCAGGGTGACCAGGGCGGCTCCGGCGCGGTTGGCGGCCTCGCCGGAGAGGTATTGATCGTACGTGCGCTGGTAGAATTCCACGGCGCTGGCCAATTCACCGGCGGCCTGATAGCAATCGGCGAGGGTGATGTCGCCATCCGGCTGGGGCAGCTCGGCGTAGTGATCGCGCAGTAGGCGCACGGCGGCGGCAGGGTCGGCCGGTTTTCCGGCGCGCGCTTCCACCAGCCAGGCTTTGCCGGATACCGGCGAGGAAGCGGTGCTGGCGCGGGACGGCGCCAGTTCGCCGATTACGCCCGAGGCGTCATCGGCCATTTCGAGTCGCGCGGCGGCCAGGTAATAAGCCAGGTAATCGGCGATGGGCGCCAGTTTGGGCTGGGCCTTGCGCAGCCAGGCGACGGCGCCGGGCCAATCCCTCCGCTCATACGCCGCTACCCCCAATCCGAGTGCGGCCAGGTGCGCTTCCGCCGGGTGGGCCACGGCGTAGCGCTCGATGGCGCCCCGCCGCGCCGCGCTGGCAGATTCGCGATAAGCGCGCACCAGGCCGGGAAGATCGTTGGCCGAAACGGAAACGCCGGAGACGGCCGGGTGCGCGGCGCGCGCACGATCGCTGGCCGCGCGGGCGCTGGAGCACGCTCCAGCATACGCGCCAACGCACGCGCAAATCGAGGCGCTAAGCCAAAGGGCCGGGATAGTCGCGGCCCATAAGTTCCGGATCGTCATTGGCGAGAGTGCGCAGCAACTCCAAGTGCAAATAGTCGACCATGGTGGCCGTAGCGGCAAAAAACGTTTCCTGGAATTCCGTGCGCGCCCGATCGACGGGATCCTTCACCAGCGCGTATAAGTTATGGCGGGCGCGGCCTAATTGCACGGTATCGGCGTCGAAGAGGCGGATTTCCGCCGTCTTCACGCGAGCGAATCGCTGGGCGCGCAGGTGAAGGCGCCGTTCCTCGCCGGAAAGGTCTTCCCAGGCGCGGGCGACATCACGGTCCGGTTTTTCCGGCGGCGCGGCGGTTGCGGTCCAGGCGGGCGAGGCCACTTGAGCCACCAATTCCAGGGCCGCCATCTCGACCGAACCCCAGGCACACAGCAGCGCCGGCGCGGAGTCCTCTTCACCGGCCGATTTTTCCACAATGGGAAGAATCGCCACGCGGGCTTCGGGCGAATCGCCGGCGGCGGCGGCTAATGGCGCCGAGACCTGGGAGGCGCTGGCGGACGCGATCACCGGCTCGCGGTGTTCGGCCGCATCGGCCAGCGCGGCGGCTTCCGCCAGCGGAATGGGAGCGGACAAAACTTGCGCCCTCGCTTCGTCTAAACCGCGCACCTTGACCGCTCGGGCGTTCTCGCCTTCGACCACCAGCAAGGCGGCGCCGGAAGCAAAGGAAGCGGCGGCATCCACCAGGGTCACGTACAGCTCTTCGCGGCTGGCGGCCTGCCGGATGCGGCGCGCAATCTGGTTGAGTTGGCTGGCGCCGTCGCTCAGGGCGCGGGCGCGCGTCTCGGCCGTCAGACGGTCGACTTCACCCATGACAAAGGAAACATGTTCCTGCAAAGCGCGTCCTAAGCCCGCCGCGGGCGTCGTGGAAGCCATTCCTGACTTCATTTTATCAGGCCGTGCTCGGGAGCAGTGCATTTTTTGGACAAGCGGGTGGTTGCCCGACTTCCAATCAATGCAGGTCTTCGATTGCCCCAGTCGCGGAGGCCCTTTCGCTCTCGGGATCCCCCGGCACCTCCCGAACCCGAGTCGATTCCGGCTCGGAGTTGGGTCCCCTCGCGGTTACGGACGGATCACGGGCCGGCGCCGGCGAAAATCCGTTATCCTTGTAATTGTTCGAACCGCCGAAGCACATCGGCTGGGGGGAAGGGGAAAAGGAAAAAGGCACATGGCGAATATCGGATTTATCGGTCTGGGCATCATGGGAAACGCGATGGCCCGGAATCTGTTGAAGGCGGGCCATTCCGTGGTGGCTTATGACATTGTTCCGGTGTTGTTAGACCGGGTGCTGGGCTACGGCGCGGCGCGGGGCGAATCATGCCGGGACGTGGCGGCGCGGACGGAGATCGTCATCACCATGCTGCCGGACGGGCCGGAAGTGGAACAGGCGGTGCTCGGCCCGGCGGGTGTACTGGAAGGCGTGGTGGAGGGTTCGATCCTGGTGGACATGAGCTCGATCAGCCCCTTGGTGGCGCAGAAAGTGGGCGCGGCTTGTGCCGCCAAGGGTGTCGGGTTCCTGGACGCGCCGGTGAGCGGCGGCGAGCCCAAGGCCATCGAAGGCACGCTGGCCATCATGGTGGGCGGGGACGAAGCGTTGTTTCAGAAGATGCTTCCGATCCTCAAGCTCATGGGGTCGAACGTGAACCTGACAGGCGGGGTGGGCGCCGGCAACGTCACCAAGCTGGCCAACCAGATTATCGTGGCGTGCAACATTGCGGCCATGGGCGAGGCGCTGGTGATGGCGACTCACGCGGGTCTCGATCCGGAAGTGGTATTCAACACCATCAGGGGCGGCCTGGCCGGCAGCGCGGTTCTGGAAGCCAAAGCCCCCATGCTGATCGCGCGGAATTTCAAGCCCGGTTTTCGGATTCGTCTCCATCAGAAGGATTTGCGCAACGCCCTGGTGGAGGCCGAATCGATGAAGATGCCCCTTCCCCTGACCAGTATCGTGCACCAGTTCCTGTTGGCGCTCATCAACCAAGGCAAAGGCGATCTGGACCACGCCGCGATCGTGACCTTCATCGAAGAGATGGCGGGGACGGAAGTCAGATCCCCGCAGACGGCGGACGCAGGCTTGACAGCCCGCGCCACGAGTTAAGCACACGTTCTGAAATAACCGTCCCAGCTTGCCGGCCTCAATCGCCGAGGCGCGATATAGCGCAAACCGGTCCGCATTTAAGATACGAGGCTTTTAAGACCGCTTTTGCTTATAATGAGTACATGCTTGCTGGAACCGCTAAGTACAATGTCTTGGAGAAGGACGGACTGGAGGCGCTCAGGTCGAACGATCCCGAACGCTTTCAATACCGGTCTGAGGGAGGAGCATACCTTAACCTCAGGGGCCTGCCGCTGGAAGCATTGCGGGAAATCGACGAGGACGCGATCGCGACGCTGAGCCGGATCGTGCGTGGGCTTGGTTTTGCGATGGCGGACGGAGCCGATTCGGGCCATGTGGGCGGCTCATCCTCAAAGACGGAGCAGGTTTTGACGCTGCTGACGAGCGGCGTTTTGGGGTTCGACCCAGTGAATCCGAAAAACCCGGGCAGAGACCGGCTGGCGTGGTCGGCGGGCCACACTACGCCCTTGTTTCACGGGGTTGTGTCGCTGATCTATGAATGTCTGCGCAGAAAGGGCGTGACACTGTCTCCGGCGGCGGAGAGCTATGCGATCTATCCCGAGCAACTCGCGCGCTTCCGGCGTTGGGGAGGGCCGAGCGGTCACGTGGAATCGGAGTATGCGCTAGCCGACACCTCGACCGGTTCGTCCGGGCACGGGTTCTCGGCGGGGCTGGGATTTGCCGTCCTGCACCGCTCCTGCGGCCTGCCCACCAAGGCGTTCGTGATCGCCGGCGATGCCGAGACCGAAGAGGGGATGAGCTATGAGGCGCGCAACGTGGCTTCGGCTCTGGGTGTGCGGAACCTGATCGTCCTCCTGGACTACAACAATTTCGGCATTGACGGACCGATCACCGACGCGATGCCGTCGGCATACCTGAACCATTGGTTTTCGCACGACTGGAACATGATCGAGGCGGATGGCCAGAACGTCCGCGAACTGGCGTACGCCTATCGTCTGGCGACCAGCGGTTTCGGAGGCGAGAAACCGACCGTGGTGATCGCTCATACCACGAAAGGGCTGGCCTACGGCAAGCTCGAGAATACCAGCGATTCCCATGGCGGGCTGCTCCCGCACCCGGAATACGTCGAGGCGATGCATAAGCTCGGCTTTCCGATTCCGGGCATCAAGGGCGACGTGGCGGCCGATATCCGGGTGGTGCTGGACGCGTTGGGCGAAGCCGAAAGCGCCTATTTGTTGGAGCGCCTGGAGGCGGACGCGCGGCTTATCCCGCCGGAGGAAGAGCTGGTGGAGCGCATGAAGACGGCGCTGGCGGGCCGTCCGTTGGTGGATTACCGGAAGATCCAGCGGCCGGCCGAGCTGCCGCCGGAGTTAGTGTTCAAGGGCGGCGACTCGGTGGCGATTCGCAAGGCTACGGAAGCCTGGTTTGGCTGGGCCATGAGACAGACGGCGTTCTTCTATATCGGCGCCGGCGACCTGATGAAGTCCATCCTCACCGGCAAGGCGGAGAACGTCTACGGAGTGATCAAGCCGGACAACCCGCTGGGGCGCGGCCTCCGTTTCGGAATCGCGGAACAGAACATGGCGATGATGTCCTGCGCCATGTCGCAGGATACGCTGCCGGGAGGGTTCCGGCCGATGACGGTCTTCGCCACCTACGGCGTATTCACGTGCATGATGGCGAATGCCGTGCGCATGACCCTCATCAACAACGACGTCAATCCCAACGCCTCGGCATTCTTCATCATGCTGGCGGCGCACGACGGTCCGGAAACGGGCGAGGATGGGCCTACCCACCACGGCCTGTTTTGGATGTCATTGTACACGGCGTATCCGGGGATCAAGGTCTATAAGCCGCTGGACGCCAACGAGGCGGTGGAAATGCTGTTTCTGGCGGCGCAACGCGGCGAACCCGTGGTGTTTTCGGCCGCGCGGCCCGGCACCCCGGTCTTCAAGCGGGGCGGCGACGTGCCCCCGGCGCGGGAAGCCGTCAACGGCGCTTACGTTTTCAAGCCGTTCCGCGGAAACGGAAAGCCGAAGAAGGTGCTGGCGGTCAGCGGCGGGCAGGTGATGCACAACACGCTCGAGATCCTGCCGGAGATTGAAGGGCAGTTCGACGTCAAGATCGTGGCCGTCACCTCGCCGCAGCTCTACGAGGAATTGAGACGGACCGATCCGGCAAAGGCCGCCGCGATTCTATCCGACGAGGAACGACAGTACGTGGTTGCCTTGCACAACGGATGGCCGGGCTTCCTGTACCCCTTTGTCATGCCGGGGGATTATCAGGACCGCGTCTTCGGCATGGACCGCTTCTTCAGATCCGGGAAGCCGGGCGAAGTCTACCATCACGCGGGCTTCGACTGCGAGGGGCTCAGGAAGAAGATCCTCGACAGCGCGAAATAGCCACTGGCGCCTTCGGGGGCAGGCCGCCGGCCGGTCGCCGGCCTGCCCCGCCAATTCACGGTTTTACTTCGACCGCAGGTACGAATCGTCCCCTTTAATCCAGTCCTCCCGAATCGGCGAGAAGAGCTCCATAATGACGGTGTCTTCGAGGGCTTCGTTGCCGTGTGGGACATTCGGCGCCACGAGAACCATCTCGCCCGCCTTGAGCACGAATTCTTCGTCGCCTACGGTCATACGCACCGCGCCTTTTTCGACAATGGTGACCTGATCGTTGACATGATGGTGCGACGCTACCTTGTTGCCTTTGTCAAAACGGAAGTGCGCCACGGTGATGGCTGCGCCGTGAAGGGCTTTGCGCCCGGCGAGAGGATTCAACTGCTCTTCGGCAATCTCGTCCCACGTATAGGTTTTCATGGCGGTATTTTAGCATTTAGCATATCGGGTCGCATTATCCGCGAAGTTCCCATGCCGCGGCGCGGGCGAGGGCGCCGAAGGGGCCCGGCGCGAATACACGAGCGAATTCGCGCCGCTACCGGGCCACGTCGGACACGCACTGGAAGCCGGACAGGTAGCCCTTCTGGAAAATGGGCGGGGCGCCCTTCAAGTCCAACAGGAACGGGAGCGCCAAGGCTTTGCCGCTATCGAGGCGCATGGGCTGACCGGCCTGCCCCTGGCGCGGCACCCACTGGAGCGTGTAAGCGGAACCCGACGCCTGGAACCGGTCGGCATCGCCGAAGAACCGAAACGCCGCCCACAGCCCGTCATAGGTGATGAACCCGAGCTCGGGGCCACCTAAACTTCCCGATAGTTTGGCCGCCCTGACACCGGTACCGGGCCAGGTGAAGTCCTTCGACTCGCCCCCGGCGCCAGCCGCCTTGAGCACTTGCCCGTCGAGGCTCAGGGTTACGCTTTTCATGCCTTCGGCGGGGAGGGCCTTCATGTCATAAGCGAGGCTCGGATCCTTGGCCCCACTCTTATAGAGAGCGTCGCTCAGGGCGGTGGCACGGTTCAGAAAACGCAGGAAAGCGTCGCTGATCTGGACGCGGCTGTCGGACTTGCGCACCCACTCGTTGCCCCGCTGCTCCAGGTAATTGCGCAGGTTGCTTGAGGCGAAGGTAGCGATCTTGCCGTCACCGGGGCGGAAGATGGCATTGATCTCGTCGAGGGTGGCATCGGTTTGCGAGGCGGTATTAAAGGGATACTTATTGGTAAGTCCCGCGAAGTCGCCGCAGAACCGCCTGGCTTCGGTATTGATCTGCGAGGGCCCGAGGCGTCCCAGCACGCCTTCGGCCTGACGGATGGGGTCCTCCATCAGCTTTTCCACCATGCCGTGGACGTTGCCCTCGCGATCGGTGCGGAAGCTTTGGGCGATCTGGCGGGTCACTTTGTAGGCGTTGGTGGCGTCGTCCATGGTCTGCGAAACCAGCTCGTCTTTCACGTCGCCGCCGCTCCTGGCCACACGCTCCATCGAGGATTGCAGGCTCACCAGCGCGCTGGCGTACGAGCTGTTGTTAGCCTGAATATAGCGGTCCATGCAACCCGGCGGGGTGACATACTGCACCGGTTGATAGGGCGCGGCGGTGTCCGGATCGGGAACCGAGGTATTGACGGACGCCACGCAAAACAATCCCAGCAGATAAGACTGGTTACTGGATAACTGGCCGAGTTTCTGGGCCGCGTCGCCTATGCTGGCGTAACCGGCCACTTGAGACTTGGCCAGATATACGCGCCAATTGGCGATGTAATCCTTGTGATAGCGCTCGCGCAGGGCGGGACCGATCGCCACCGGGTCCAGATTGGTATAGGCCCGGTTCCCCAGCACCCAGCTTTCGCCGCCGAAAAACCGCTTCACGTTGCCGATGGCGTTTTCGACGAACTTCCAGCCCTCCAGGGAGAAGGCCCCCGGCACGTCCAGGTTGTTGATCACGTATGCGGCCGAGCCGGGAAACTGGCGGTTGAAGTTGACCGGCGGCTTCTGCCGCGAAGCCTCCGCGATAATGAACTGATAGATGCTCTCGATGGCATTGAATTGCGCCAGGTAAGCGCGCGCCAGCTCCACGGCGTCACTATCGTTGGCCGAAGAGAAGGGATTCGAGAGAGTCAGTTCATCGGCATAGAAATCGAACTGGCGCCGCGCCAGGGCCGTCAACCCGGAGTCGATCCGGCGCGCGGCCGTCCAGCGATCGAGTAAGAGAGGCGACAGAAACTCGCGGGTACTCTTGTCGTGATTGGAAGTGGTAATCAAATATGCTTTGAGAGTGTCGTAAGTGGGTTTGTACTCGTCGTTCGGCGCCGGCTTGGGCGGCAACTTACGAAGCGTTTCCACCAGCGCCGCCTGGGTGGAGCCGAACAGCAATTGGTGGAAGCGGCTGAAGTAGAGCCGGCGGGCAGGCGGATAAAGATCGCTGCCGACATAGAGCCCCCAACGCAAACTCCACGGCGCTCCGTCACGCTCGTACTGCGATAGCTGTTCGAGGGTCTGGCGCAGGGTGTCGAGACGTTCCAGAGCGTCGCGCGAGGGAAGTTCCTGGCCGGCGCCACCGGTTTCGAGCCGGGCAATGCCTCGCGCGGCGCCCGAAACGCGCACCTCGAGCGCGCGATTCCGGAAATACGACACCGCCATCCCGATCGACCAGACGAGGAAGAGGCCCGCCACCCCGGCGGCCGCCAGGCGCCGCACGATCTCGCGGTTCCGGGTTTGGCCGCTGACGCCGAGAGCGGCGCGGTCGCGCAGAATTACGTCGCTGAACAGATGGCCCAGAAACAGCCACTGAGGCACGCGGCGAGTGCGGCCGGCGGAACTGGCGGGGGTGGGCGGCTCGGCGATCAAGCTCTGCTGGTCGAAGATGCCGGTGGCCTCGCGATTGAACCTTCCTTCGGGAGACGCGGCGCGCGCCACCGGTTCGGAGTCTTTCACCGTGACCGGACGGACGCCGGAAAAGTAGAACCCGCGCAGAAAAGGGTCGAGCCGCAACTGGCTGGGCCGGCTCAGGTCCACCAGAAACCGCACGGCGGCGTTGCGCAGTTTGCGGAACTCTCGTGGAAACTCGTAGACTGGCCCCAGTTTGTCGGCCTGGTTTTCGCGTCCAAGGAAGGGCAGCCGCTTGCCGCACAGGCTGAGAAACAGCGCCTCGAAGGCGGCCGCCAGACGCCGCGATTCCTCTTCGGCGTAGACGCCGCCCTGCTCTCTTCCAGTGCGTAGGGGCAGGGTGACGCCCAAGACGCGGTTGACCTCGTCGTCGGTGAGGTTGCGGACGTAGTCGGTGAACCAGGCCAGGCGGTCGAGCTTGGTGAAGAGAACGTAAATGGGCAGCCTGGCTCCCAGAATCTGGGCGATTTCTCCGATGCGCGTGTGCAACGCGCGCGCCATGGTGGCCAGCTTTTCGTCGGCGCCGGGTTTGAGAAACGTCTCGCAATCCACGCAGACGATCACGGCCCGCGGAGCCGGCCTGGAGCCGAACAGGCGGCGTCCCAGGGGCTGCAGCCGCTTCACCAGCCTTCCCCAGCGGGCCGGCTCGCCCAGCAACTGGCCGCCGGCTTCGACGAAAATGGACCTTTGAGCCAGCCAGATATTCAGCGGACGGGTGGCCACGACGAGGCTGCCCTGATAGACCTGTCCGGCGAGCAGATCGGGCTCCACGCCGGAATTGACGAACACGCTCGTCTTCGCCGACGCGGTTTCGCCAATCAGGAAGAAGACGGGCAACTGGCTCAGCTTGGCTTCCTTGCCGAGGTTGGAGGCAGCCAGGCGGGTTTCGGCGTCGCGGACGAAGAATCCGATTTCCCTCTCGGAAGTCGCCACATCCTCCTGCGCCCGGTCGGCATCGGTGGCGGGCCGGTTCTGGCGGCGGGAACGCAACCAGAACAAGACGCCGAATCCGGCGCACACCAGCCCCATCAGCAGCATCCGCACCATCATTTCAGCCGGTGGGGAAAGGTGCAGCAGCCCCGTGACGACCCACGAGACCCCCAGAAACACGATCATGAAGACCGCGGAAATCAGGTAGGTACCGAAATACCCCATGGGATTGTTATGGCCCCCCCGGGCTGGAGATTTGCCCGATGGCGTTCACTTCCGATCCGAGAGACATCTTGCAGACCGGAAACAGCACCAAAGCCACCGCGGCGGAAACCGCGGCGGCGACGATCAAACGGCGCATCCATGGGTCCGATCGCAATTGGCGGGCCGCCTCGGGAGGCAAGGCCCACTGCGGAGACAGATCCGGCCCGGACTTTCGGATGCGGTGGATCTTGTCGCTGGTTCTCTGCATCAAGGCGTGCAAGTCGCCCTTCGAGCTGATGCTGAAGCGCCCCAGGTACCCGAGCAGGAGACAGAGATAATAAACCTCCAGAACGTCGGCGACTTCCACCGAATCGCGGCGCTCCAGCAGTTCCTGCAGGTGATCGAAGAAAACTTCGCCGCCGACGTGACGGCCGAACATCTCCTCTTGCAGGGGCCTCCGCACCCAGTCGTTGAATACCGCCTGACGCAGGTTCAAAAGGGATTCGTCGATAAAGGCGACAACGGCAAAAACCGCGAGCTTGATGTCCGCGTCGGTATAACCGGCCGCCCTGGCCGCCTGCTCGGCTGTCTTGATGGAGTTCAGCACCTGGCCGCGGAACATCTCGGCGTTGCTCACCTCCTGCCGGCGCGAGCGCAGCCGCACGATGGCGGTAAACAACTCCTGAAGCTGCAAGGCCAGGTTATCCGCCGAGGCGGGTGGAGCAAGAGGGCGTCCCTGTTCAGTGTTCGGCACGAGGCAGTCCTTACGATTCCAGTATTACCGACAGTTCGATTTCCGGGTCCGGCAATTCACCGGGAACGTAGATGCCGACTTCCCGGGTCTTGACCAGGCGCTCCCAGCAGGGGCCGGCCTTGTCGATGGCGAAGTACTGGAACTCGAGTTTGGGAGAAAGCGCCGGCGGCGGCGCTGCGATATGGGAGAGCTTCAGCCCGGACAGAGCGCGTTCCACCAGGCGGGGCACGAAGTCCCGGGCGCAGAGTTTGACCAGCCGGCCGGTGCTCTCGATCAAGTCGGCTTCTCCGATAGCGCAGCGAATTCCAAAGATCCAACGCGACCGGTTGAGCGTCCGTTCATCGGTAACGCGGGCTTCATAGAAGAAGCGCGCGCTTTGCGTCAGGGCGAGCCGCACGCAGTTGCTGGGGACGATCAGCTCCAGGTGGGTGCGAATGTGCCGGTCAATGGCTTCGAAGCATTCGGCCAGGCGGAGGTGATCGTACAAGGGGAGGGAGCCGGGTTGGGAATCGAAACTGAAAGTGCAAAGGGCGCCCGCCAAGCCCGACAACTCGACGAAGATTTCCTCCGGGTGGGCGCGCTTGGAAACACACAGATGGCGCAGCGGCCCCAGGCTGGAGTTCAGACAGTGCAGAAACCAGGCGTTGGCGATGCCTTCGGCGGAAAAGCCGGAGACGGTAGCGGTTCCAGGCTGCTTGGGGCGCGCCACCGTGCGGCATTTTTCTTGCAGCACGTCGATCAGCCGCCGCACCATCGCCATCAGGGGCGGGCACGCACTGATTTGCAGGCATGGGGGAAAGAAATGTTCGTCGAAAACAAACTGGCCGGTTCCCTGGCGGCGCACGCGGGCCAGAGGAAGCACCACCATTCCTTCCACGCTCTCGGTGCTCAGCAGGAGCCGGACATTCTTCCGCCCCAACTGAATCATCTTGACATCGCGCCCGGTGTTCTCGTCCGGCAGGGGCTTTTCCTCGGCGATGTAACGTATCGGCAGCGATTTTTCGGCATCGTTGAGCGCGCAGTTAAATCCGTCGGGCCGCAATTCCGGAACAGCCAGCAGAATATCCACGCTGTCCTCGATGGCGGGAAATAACTCGGCAATGCGGCGCGGTTCGGGGAGTTCGTCGAACTCCGGCATGTGAAAGGCGAGGCCATCGGGAAACACGCCGCGGGCGTGGATCAGGGTCACGGTACCGTTGCGCAGCGCTTCCGCGTCCAGACGGTAGCCGCAAAATCCGAACGGCTGGTACCAGACGATGGACGTGGAAAATTGAATAGCGTCTTCGAAATACCGGTTCTGGGCCTGAAAATGGTGGGGCCCGACGTACATTCCTTCCGACCAGACGACCCGTGAAAGATTTTTCATCCCTGCCTTTCCAGAGACTCCTTCGGCATCGTACCGCTGTTGACCCACTGGAAACAAATTGCCATCATCATAATACATCGATCCTTGGCTGGAATCGTCTATGAGTTTTTACACGAGGTACGAACTGGAGCGGCTGCTGGCGGATGGAGAGGCCAAGACCTTCCGTGCGATTGAGAGCGCCACGGGCCGAATTGTTTTCCTTCATCTCTTCAGTCCCAGGGGACAAGGGCTCCTGGCCGAGCTGAAGGCGAAGCTGGTGGGCCCGGGCGGAAAGCCGGCGCCGCCGCTGGTCGAAATCGGAGAATTCGCGGGTTCCCAATACGCGGTGACGGAAGGCCGCGAGCCGTTTTCGGGGCTGCGCGAGTGGTTGGACCGGCAGCCGGAAGCGGCGCTTCCGCCCGGCCCGGCGCTGCCGCGGCGGGCGCCGGAGCCTGGGCCGTCCGTTCCGCCGGCCGCGTCCAAACCTCCCGCCCTGCTGGACGATGAACCGGGAGAGTTCACCCGGCTGTTCCCGCCTTCGGAACCGGCCGCTCAGCCCGCGGAGCCGGTCCGTCCGCCGGCCGCGTCCCAACCTCCCGCCCTGCTGGACGATGAACCGGGAGAGTTCACCAAGCTATTCGCGCGGTCGGAACCGGCCGTTCAGCCCGCGGAGCCGGTCCGTCCGCCGGCGGCCTCCAAACCTCCCGCCCTGCTGGACGATGCATCGGGAGAGTTCCACCGGCAGTCCCAGCCTTCCCGGCCCGGCGAGACCACGCCCGCGAGGGCCGCCGCGGAGGAGGCG
The DNA here is from genome assembly GCA_052148435.1 of Bryobacteraceae bacterium. Classification (GTDB taxonomy): domain Bacteria; phylum Acidobacteriota; class Terriglobia; order Bryobacterales; family Bryobacteraceae; genus JBEKYD01. The sequence goes on along the minus strand of JBKQIF010000148.1, from coordinate 38,516 downwards.
GGCGACTTTACCCGCGCCTTCGGTCCGGCTCCGCCAGAGTCCTCGGGCGGCGCGAAACCTCCGGTCCGCTTGGCGCCAACACCTCCCAGCCCTCCGCCGGTTCCCCAGCGGCGCGAAGTGGAATCGCCAAGCGCGCCCGCCGAGTGGGTGCCCGCCGATACCGGCGAGTTCACCAAGCTGTTCGGCTCGGGACTCTCCGGCGAGGCGATCGACATTGCCGGGGAGCAAGCCAGAGCCGCGCGCTCCGCCGCCGATGAGAGCCGGCCCTTCCGGAAGGCGGGAGAATTTACCAGAATCTTTGGCCCGGGGATGGGCGGAGAGGCTTTGGCCGGCCCAGCGCCAAGTGCGTCCAATTCGTTGAACACGGCATCGGGCCTGTTTGGCAGCTCCGACGATGCGGCGAAACCTGCCCAAGACGCCCTGAACGCGCCCAGGCAGCCCGAGCAGAAGTCCGATCCAGGCGAGTACACCAGGATTTTTGGCGAGAAACCCGAGGCGCCCAAACCGCCGGAGGCCGCCAAGCCCGCGGCGGTTGCGCTGGCCGCTCCAAAGCCCAAGATGCAGCCGGCGGTGATCGCCGTCATTGTTGCCGCCATCGTAGTGCTGGTGGCCCTGATCGTGGTCGCGGTGGTGCTAAGCCTGCGGTGATTGGCTCCGGCAGCAGGGTGATCAGCTCGGGCCGCCACTGCCGCCCCAGGGCGCAGAAGCGTCGAGTTACCAACCCGCCCCACAAAACTCGACGCGGCGCGCAGGAGCGGCAGGATGATCTTGCGATGGTGCTAAGCCTGCGGCGATTGGCCCTCGGGCAGCAGGATGATCAGCTCGGCCTGCGGGTTTTGAAAATCCGCCGGGATGTAGGCCGCCACGTTGCGGGCGCGCGCAATCGCTTCCCAAGCCACTCCGGCCTGGCTCAGGCTGAAATATTGGTGATCGAGCTTAATCGGAATGGTGGTGGGCGGCGACATCACGTGGGTAAGCGGCACGCCGTTGAGCGCTTGCAAAATCAAATGCTCGATGTGGCTTGCCGAACAGACTTTCACCAGTTGAGGAACCTTCTGGATCAATTCGGCCTCGGGCATATCCGCGCGGATGGCCAGGTACATCCTGGTGTTCTCCAGGAATTGGTCTTCAAAAACGGAAGCGGCGTAGATCGCGGGACGGATGAGCTTCAGGGGCAGCGATACGAAGTTGCTCGGGATGACGGTTTCGAGCAGGTCGCGCAGCACCTTGTCGAGTTCCTCGAAGCAGGCTCCCAGGTTTTCGTGATCGTAAAGGGGCAGGTCGCGCGGCTCGACGCGCATGGAAAAGGTAGTGAGGGTGGAAGCCAGCGAGAGCATCACCTGAAACAGCCCTTCGGGGTGGCCGCGGCGGGTCTCGAACAGGTGGCGGAGGCGGGGAAAGTGCCAATTGATGGTATAGAGCAGCCAGAAATTGGCGATGTCGGCGGTGGTGAACTCGGCCAGGCTTTGGTTTTTCTGCCGCCTCATTCCGGCCAGGGCCGCGCCGCGAGCGGAGAGAATCTCGATCAGGCGCCGGGCGATGGTGAGGAGGAAGCCGCTGGCGGCGAAATCGAGCAGCGGCGGCACGAAGTTGGGGTCCAGTTCAAAGGTGTCGCCGGAAATCCGCAGCACTCTTGCCACGGGCATGGATACCGCCCCTCCCCTCGGTTCCCCTTCCACCAAGAGACGAAAGTTTTTGCGCGCGAATTGCACGGGCTTTTCGGAAGCCCCCGAATTTTCGTCGCGGAAGGAGGCGACTTCGGCCACGTAGCGCGTATCGAGGCCGCGCTCGCGCACCGAGAGGTTGACGCCGCTGGCGCGAAAATCGGGAATCGCGAGATAGACGTCGAGCGACTTCTGGTCGGGGTCGAAGTAGCCGGCCAGTGGCTTGACCGGCGGCGCCGGATCGGAGCGGGGAATATCGAAAGGCAAGCCGTCGGGAAACAGGCCCGCGGCTTCGTGGATGGCCAATCGGCCGGCCGCCAGAGCGTCCTGGTTGATTTTGAGCTGGCTGAAGCCCCAGGGACGGAACTGCAGCGCCTCCAGGCGGAACTGCAGGACACTTTCCGCGAAACGGTCCTGAATCTGCATGTGCTGCGGGCTGAGGAATGTGCCCTTAGACCAGATGACCGGCTGTAGAATGCGCATGTGAGTCAACGTAGCAAACCGAGTGGCTCACGGCAATCCGCAACGGCCGGGGCGGCTCCCCAAGCATTGCGGAATCCGCAGCGAAGAAGGGCCGGCCGGGAGGTCCGCCCCACCAACGGGCGGGAAGGGCAAACCGGGATAGCGGCTGGTTGTGCAATCGTGGGAACGCGGCAGTCCAAAATGGACATTCAGGTCGAGATAAGGCACAATCAAGCTGACCGCGAATGCATGGGACAAGAGGAGGAAACTCATGGGTTTCTGGGACTGGGTTTTTGGGACATATCCCAAGAAGTGGACGTCGCAGCAAAGCGCCGCGTTCAATCGCGCCTATGACTCCATGGTATCGGGCGTATTTAGCTGGAGCGACTTCATTCCTCCGACCGACTTGCAGAGTGTGGGCACCAGCATGATGCAGTTGTCGCTCAAAGCGCTGGTTCAATTCGGCAACAAGGGAGCCACGGCGATGGACGTCGAGAGCGTTCATAATATGCTGGTCGATGGCGCCAAGCCGCACGACATCTACGACACCTACTCGTATACCAAGCTCAAGCGGCCCGGTACCGGGTTGAATGAAATGCAGGTTCTGTGCGTGATTCTCAAACTGGAGAGCATCGTCTACGGCAGCGCCAGTGGATGGAATCGCCGCGGACGCTGAGAGCCCGGTCCGGCGGGCGCTTATGCAATGATTCCATGGGACCGGGCCGCCCTGGACATCCACTCCCAGACCTCGGCACTGGCCTTGGTATCGCTTTCCTTGGTGAGTGCGCGCGCCACGTCCTTCTTGAAAACCGTGGTCGGCTCGTCGCCGCTCCACGGCAGTCCGCCCATCGCCGCGTGTGTCGCCCAGAATTTCTTGCACTGGTATTGCGGGCCCGCTTCGGAGTAAAGGCCGCTGTGGCCGAACCAAACCCGCGATCCCGCCCGAATGTCGCGGAGGGCGTGGTACGCCACGCGCACGTTGCCCGGAATCAAATCCGAGCTGGCCCCCATGCTGAAATCGGTCCGGCCAACCGCGTCGAACAGTCCCAGAAAGTTTACAACCACGTTGGCGTTGCCCATGAAATATCGCGCCACGTTCATGGCCAGGTAGCCGCCGCGGCTGTATCCGACCAGATTCAAGATCGCCGGGCTCCCGCCTTGCGCGGCATACTTCTGCTGCACGAACTCAATCGCCTCCCTTGCGATCCCGGAGCATTCGCTGCCAAGCAGATCGGGGCCCGGTTTGTAGACGCGGTTGGCGCCGGGAATCAGCGAATGATCGTAGATCGCCTTGGCGAAACTCCGCCGGAAATCGATGGGCTCCCATCCACCGCTGCCGGTGTCGGTACGTCCGGACATCTGGCCACCGGTGCCGTCGATCACCACCAGAAGGCTACGTGTTTCCATGATGCTCTATACTCCTTCCATAATCGATGCCCGGCGCAGCATCGGTGTGCCGGGGAGTTTACAACCGGAATTTTCATTTTGGACGTGCGAGTCCGGTTTAGTATACACCCAGCCGCCAACTCCCTACTCTCCGAAGTGCAGCTTTCCCCTGGAAGCCTGCTTTCACGCCACCTAATGCGGAAGGGGCTGGGAGAGCCTTTGGCTCTGCCCGGTTCACAGAATGAGTGGCCCGCCGTTCATCCGGGACGTTTTGGTTAGTAGTTCTAGAACCGGCTCACAGAATGTGGGATAAGCCAGTTTTGGACCAGTACCGGCCGGTGTGGCAAAATGTATTCCATTGCACGTGCAAGACATTTTCTGGTGTACACTTGGATGGTTCAGACGGGGATGAAACACGGGCTTGGCGCTTTGTTGCCAAGCCGAAGATAACGATTCGGTTGGTTTTGGGAGGTTCTATGGCTCGCGAAAGCGTTCAGACCAAACTGTCAAGAGTTCGATCCCCTCGCGTCCACGTGACCTACAACGTGGAGATCGGCGACGCGATCGAACTGAAAGAAATCCCATTCGTCATGGGGATCATGGGCGATCTCAGCGGTCAGCCGGCGGAGCCCCTGGCCAAGATCAAGGACCGGCGATTTGTCGAGATCACGCCGGACAACTTCAGCTCGGTCATGGAGAGCATGAAGCCGCGGGTGGCCTTCTCGGTGGAGAACAGGCTGTCGGACGAAGCCGGCGCGGGCAACCTGGGAGTCGATCTCACTTTCAAGAGCCTGGAAGATTTCGAGCCGGAGCAGGTGGCTCGCAAGATCGCGCCGTTGCGGGAATTGCTGGAACTGCGCACCAAGCTCTCCGATCTGGTCGGCAGTCTCCAGGGCAACGAGAAGCTGGACCGGCTGTTGCAAGACGTCATCAACAACACGGACAAGTTGGAACGGGCGGGTAAAGAAATCGCCCACAACGCGAAAGGACGGTGAACCACATGGCCAAGCGTGAAGCTTCCGAGAAAGCTGCCGCGGCGCAACCCGTGGCAGAGGCGCCGGCTGCGCAGGAGAGCGAGTTCCAACTCCTGGACCAGATCGTCAACGAAGGACGGCTGGCGCGCGACGAGACCACCCGCGAACGGGGGAGAGGGCTGATTTCGGAATTCGTGAAACAGATCCTCGAAGGACAGATGACGATCGCGCCGGACACCGAGGCGATGATCCACGCCCGCATCGCGCAGATCGACCACCTGCTGTCGCTGCAGCTCAACCAGGTTCTGCACCACCCCAAATTTCAGAAGCTCGAAGCCACGTGGCGTGGCATCAATTACCTGCTGGAAAACAGCGAAACCGGCGTCAATCTGAAGCTCAAAGTCTTCAATGCCACCAAGAAGGAAATCCTGCGCGACCTGCAGCGGGTGCCCGAATTCGACCAGAGCCAGATGTTCAAGAAGGTCTACGAGCAGGAGTTCGGGGTGTTCGGCGGCGAACCGTTCGCATGCCTGCTGGGAGACTACGAGTTCGGGAAGGGGCCGGAAGATATCGAGTTTCTGGAGCGGATGTCGCAGGTGTCGGCGGCGGCGCACGCGCCGTTGCTCTCGGCCGCGTCGGCGGATTTGATGAACCTGGAGTCGTTCACGCAACTGGACTCTCCCCGCGACCTGGCGAAGATCTTCGACACCACCGAATACGCGCGCTGGAAGGGCTTCCGCCAGTCGGAGGACTCGCGCTATGTCTGCCTGACCTTGCCGCACATTCTGATGCGCGTGCCCTACGGAAAAGACAACAAGACCGTGGACGGCTTCGATTACGAAGAGGCGGTGAAGGGCGACGAGCATTCGCAGTACCTGTGGGGAAATGCGGCCTATGCACTGGGCGCGCGCATCACCGGCGCGTTCGCGCGGTACGGCTGGTGCGCGGCGATTCGCGGGGTGGAAGGCGGCGGCCTGGTGGAAGGCCTGCCCTCGCATACGTTCCGGACCGAAGAAGGCGACGTGGCGCTCAAGTGCCCCACCGAAACCATTATCACCGACCGGCGCGAAAAGGAACTGGCGGACCTGGGGTTCGCTTCGCTGGTGCATTGCAAAGGCACGGACTACGCGGCCTTTTTCAGCGCGCAGACGTGTCAGAAACCCAAAATCTACGACAAGGAACAAGCCAACGCCAACGCGCGTCTTTCCGCCCAGTTGCCGTATATGCTGGCGGTTTCGCGCTTCGCCCACTATTTGAAGTCGATGATGCGCGACAAAATCGGCAGCTTCACCTCCCGCAAGGAATGTGAAGTGTTCCTGAATAACTGGATTGTGAACTACGTGACCGAAGACGACACCGCCTCGCACGAAGTGAAAGCGCGGTATCCGCTGCGGGAAGCGCGTATCGAGGTGACCGACGATAAGTCCAAGCCGGGTGTATTCAAAGCAGTTGCATTTTTGCGGCCTCACTTCCAGCTCGAAGAGCTTTCCGTCTCTCTGCGGCTGGTGGCGGAATTACCTAAATCGACACGGTAGAGCTGGCAAGAGAACGTGGAATAATGGAGAAAAGAGATGGCTGACGCACAGAGATATTTTTTCCTCAATATGATTGCGGCTGGCGTCCCGGGGGCCAGCCAGAAATCCGGGCACGTGGGCTGGCTGGAACTGGACAGTTGGGACTTCAGCATGAACCAGACGGCCGATCCGAACGTCGGTGGCGGGCGCCCCACCAAGACTGCCGCAACGGGCAGGTTCGGTTTTTCCATCAAGCACAACGGCCCGTCGATGTTCAAACTCGGGGCCATGGGCCAGTTCATCAGCACCGCTATTACCTTTGAAGCGGAACGGAGCGGCATGTCGGGCGCCGCCCCCGGCGCCGCCCCCGGGACCGCCAACCTGGTTTATTTCCAACTCGTATTCACCAATGCCGCGATATCGCACCGCAGCCTGTCCGGCGACGAGGGGCAGAAGCAGGAGCACATCGAGCTGGTCTTTGAAACGGTCGCTATGACTTACAAGCAGGTGGTCAATGGCGCGCCTGGCTCGGCGGTCACGAAGAGCTACGACGCGAAGTCGAACAGGGTGATCTGAGTAAGGAGGCACAAAACTTATGGCTATGTATCTGGATATCCCAAACATACCCGGTGAAAGCGCCAGCCCGAACCCGAACTGGAATCTGAAGATCGAGGTCCAGAGCGCGGGCTACGACTTGAGCCAGAACGCATCCGCCCAAGCGGGCAGCGGCATGATTGCATCGCAAGTGAGCTTCTCTCCGATGCACATCACCAAGGCCATGGATAGGAGCACTCCCCATCTCTTTGGGAAGCTGGCCGCCGGCGAGCCTATAGCCACGGTCACCCTTCGAGTGAGCCGTCCGGGCGGGTCTAAGACCGGGGTCGCCGGGGCCCAGGGCCAGGGCGGTCTTTTCGAGGCGGAAACCTACACCATGTCGAACGTGATCGTAACGTCGTATCACACCACGGGTACTCCCGGTCCCGGCGGCCTTCCAATGGAATCGTGGACATTTGCCTTCACGGCCATCAACGAGAAGTTCCAAACGGTCGATGTTACGGGCAAACTTAATCCGCCCGCGTCGGCCGGGTACGATATCGCCGGCGGGGCAGCCCTCCCACCCTCCAACTAGGGCCCATGACGACACCTGCCCGCCGGCAAGCGTAGGCGAAGGGAAGGGACGCGCGGGGCCCCCAGGCCCCGCGTACCTGCGAGAGATCCACCAGGCTGACCCACATGCCTATCGATATTGAAGCCTTGCTCCAGCCGATCTCCGACTCCCGGCCTTGCGGCGCCGATCTCCGTAACCACCCCATCTTCATCCAGATTCGCGAAGCCAGACGGCAGGAAGAGAATCTGTCCCAAGGCGTCTGGGCGTACGACGTCAAGGAGGCCGACTACGGGTTGGCTCTTAAGCTCTCGGTGGAAGCTCTCACCAAGCGGGGCAAAGACCTGCAGGTGGCGGCCTGGCTGACGGAAGCGTTGCTTCGCCGGGAGGGATTCGCGGGTCTGTGGCAGGGCCTGAGCCTGATCCAGCGCCTGCTGGAGACGTACTGGGATTCGGTGTATCCCGAAATCGACGAGGACGGCGATATGGACCTGCGGGCGACGCCGTTGCGCTGGGCGGGTTCGCAACTCGACTCCGCGATCCGCTCGGTGGCGCTGACCAGGGCCGGACACAACTGGTATCAATACAAGCAATCGCGCGCGATTCCGAACGAGGAAGCGGCCCGGGCCGACACCTCCAGGCAAATGGCGCGCGAGGAAGCGCTCGCCGACGGCCAGACTCCGCCGGAGGAATTCGACAAGGGTTTCGAGAGCACCCCGGTGGAGTTTTTCAAGCAGACCTACGACGCGCTGGCTACGCTGATTGAAAGCGTGGAGACGCTGAGCGGGTATTGCGACGGAAAGTTCGGCGGCGACGCCCCGGACTTCTTGCCGCTCAGGAACTCGCTCGAGGACGTTCACACCACCGTCCGGGTGCTCTGGAAGGAGAAAGGCGGATCGGAAGCCCCCGAGGCGGAGGGCGAGGAGGCATTCGCGGAGGGATTGCCCGAACAGCAGGCCCCGCCAGCCGGTTTCGGGGAACCGCAAAGCGCTTCAGGCGCGCCGCCAGCCGCGGCGCCACGCCGCGCCACCGGCGGCGGAATGGAACCGTCCAGCCAGGAAGATGCCGTCGGCCGCCTGCTGGCGGCGGCACGGTATCTGCGGCGCGAGAACCCGTCCAATGCCGCGGCATATCTGATTCCGCGGATGCTGCGCTGGGGCGAGTTGCGCGCCGCGGGAGATAATCCCGATCCCGCGCTTCTGGTGGCTCCGGCCTCGGAGCTTCGCATTTCCCTCAAGCGCCTGGCGTCGGAGGGTGCTTGGGATAAGGTGGGGGAACTGGCCGAGGATGCGGCCGGGCAACCGTGCGGCCGGGCCTGGCTGGACCTGCAGCGCTATGCCTGCGGCGCCTGCCGGTTTGCCGGCGCCGATGCCGTGGCGGGCGCTATCCTGGCCGGCTTGAAGTCGCTTCTGGCGGAAGTCCCGCAATTGCTGCAATGGACTCTGGCGGACGATACTCCGGCGGCGAATGCGGAGACCATGGCGTGGCTGAAGGACAGCGGCGTCTTACCCGAACCGCCGGCCGAGGTTGCCGTGGCGCCGCCCGTTCCACCGGTATGGTATCCGCCGCCGGCGGCGGACTCCGGCGATCGAAGCTCCGAACCGGCGCCGCCCGACGCTTATTCGCTGGCTATCGAGACCGCGCAAGCGGGCAACCTCGAGGAGGCGCTGGAGATTCTTTCGCGCGAGATGGCCCAGGAACCATGCGGGCGCGACCGCTTCCTGCGCAAGGTGCAATTGGCCCAGCTCTGTCTGGCCACCGGAAACGAGGCGATCGCCGAGCCGGTTCTCAACGATTTGGCCGAAGAGATCGACCGCCGCAACCTCAAGGAATGGGAACTCGCCGATGTCGTCGCGCAGCCGTTGACCATGCTCTACCGCTGCCTGGATCGTACGCCCGAGGCCGCCCAGGAAAAGCGCGAGCTCTATGCGCGGATCTGCAGATTGTATCCCGCGCGCGCGGTCCGGTTACCGAGGTAACCATGGCCAGGAGATCCCACGAGCGCACCCTCAAGCCATCGCTGCTCGACCGGCTGATCGACGACGAGCCGCGCAATCGCACGGAAGCGCCCGACCGCCGCTCACAATCGATGAACGAGTTGAAGGATTCGGTGCGCCGGGACCTGGAGTGGCTGCTCAATTCCCGCCGCCCGCCCTGGGAACCGGCCGTCACCGCCAAGGAGCTGTGGCGCTCGGTGTACTGCTACGGCCTGCCGGACACAACCGCGATGGCGATGAGTTCGGCGGAGGATAGGAACCGGATGGTGCGCATGGTGTCGGCGGCCGTGGCCGCCTTCGAGCCCCGCCTGATGAACGTCAGGGTCAACATGGAACCCGCCTCCAGCACCAGCCGCGTGCTGCATTTCCAAATCGAGGCGCTGTTGCGGATGGAGCCGTCTCCGGCACGCGTGTTTTTCGATACCACCCTGGAGTTGACCAGCGGCGAGTACGCAGTCGCGGGAGACGCCCGTGCGCGATGAGCTGTTGGCTTATTACGAGCGCGAGCTGACGTTCCTGCGCCAGAAGGGCACGGAATTCGCCGAGCAGTATCCCAAGGTGGCGTCGCGGCTGCTGCTCGAGCCGAACCGCTGCGAGGATCCGCACGTGGAGCGGCTGATCGAAGCGGTGGCGCTGCTGGCCGCCCGCGTTCACCTCAGGCTGGACGACGATTTCCCGGAAATCACGCAGGCATTGCTGAACGTGGTGTACCCGCACTACACCCGGCCCGTTCCCTCCATGTCGGTGGCCGAGTTTCATCTCCGCGAAGGAAAACTGACCACTTCCTTCCGCGTGCCCCGAAACTCCACCCTGTACTCGCGGCCGGTCGATAGCCAGCCCTGCACTTTCCGCAGCTGCTACGACACGGATGTGTGGCCGATGCGGGTGCGCGAAGCCCAGTGGACGGCGATGGATCGCCTGGACCCTCCGCTGCGGGCGCCGGGAGCCGTGGCGGCGCTGCGGGTGCGCATCGATTGCTGGCACGACGTGCGTTTCGCCGACCTTCCCCTGGAATCGCTGCGATTCTATTTGAATGGCGAGCCGGCGCTGGTACACACTCTGTATGAACTGCTTTGCAACAACTGCATTTCGATCGTACTGCGCGACCCGCGGCCGAAATTCCGCCAGCGGCCCATCGAACTGGTTGCCGACGCCTTGAAGACCGTGGGGTTCGAGGACGACGAGGCCATGTTGCCGTATTCGGAGCGCTCCTTCGGCGCCTATCGCATCCTGCAGGAGTACTTCGCATTTCCCGAGAGGTTCTTTTTTCTGGATCTGCGCGGGATGGACGCCCTGCGCGTGGCGGGCTTCGAGGACAGCGTGGAGATACTGTTTCTGGTGTCGCCGTTCGAGCGGCCGGAGCGCCACGAAACGCTGGAGACCGGGGTTGGGCCGCGCACCGTGCGCATGGGCTGCACTCCGATTATCAATCTCTTCCCGCACACGGCCGAGCCCATCCAACTGACTCAGACCACTTATGAGTACGCGGTGAATCCGGATTTCCGGCACAACCGCAGCATGGAAGTCTTTTCCATAGACAGCGTGGTCTGCAGCTACGAACGCACCGGTGAAACCGCGGTCTTCGAACCGTTTTTCTCGTTCCGGCACGGCTCCTCGCAAAAGGAGCCCACGTTCTGGCAGGCCACCCGGCGGCAGGCGGGCCCGGAGAAAGGCGGCATGAGCGAGGTTTCCCTATCGCTGGTGGACCTTTCGGGACGGCCGCTCACCCTCGATCTGGATACGCTCACCGTACGCTGCACCTGTTCCAATGGCGACCTGCCCTCGCGGTTGCCGTTTGGCGAGGAATCGGGCGACTTCGATCTGGAGGGAGGGTCGGCCATCGAACGGGTGGTGGTGCTGCGCAAGCCCACGGCAACGCTGCGGCCCGCCCTGGGGCGCGGGGCGCTGTGGCGCCTGATTTCCCACCTGTCGCTGAATTATCTTTCGCTGGTGGAAGGCGGCCGCGAAGCCTTGCAGGAAATTCTCAGGCTGTATCAGGGTTCCTCGCCCTACCTGGAACGGCAAATCGAAGGCATTACGGCGGTCGCGAGCGAGCGCCGGTTTGCCAGGGTAGTGGGGGAGCACGGCATTTCGTATGTGCGCGGAGTGCGCGTGGAACTGGACCTCGACGAAGAGAAATTCGTAGGCGGCGGCGTCTACCTCTTCTCCAGTGTTCTGGAACACTTTCTGGCGCAGTATGTATCGATGAACAGTTTCAGCCAGCTCGCGGTACGGACGCGCCAGCGAAAGGAGATGCTCAGGGAATGGGAGCCGAGAGCGGGCAACCGGATACTGCTGTAGACACGCCTGTGGACACGTCCCCGCTGCCTGGCCCGTTGCGAGCCCGGCCATGGGACTACTCGTTCTTCCAGGCGGTGCGCCTGGTGCAGCGGGCAAGGGGCGCCGCCGAGCCCCTCGGGTCTTTCGTCCACCCGGCGCGGGAACCCTTGCGCCTGGGAACGCACCCCTCGCTGGCCTTCCCGGCCGCGGAAATCCAATCGCTCCAGGAGAGCCCGGGCGCGCCACCGAAGATGACGGTAAACTTCTTCGGATTGGACGGACCCTTAGGCGTTCTGCCGACGCGGTACACCGAGCTGATTCTGGAACGTCTATATGTGAAAGACGCGACCCTTCGCGACTTCCTGGATATTTTCAATCACCGGATGATTTCCCTGCTCTACCGCGCGTGGGAGAAATACCGGTTTCCGGTGGCCTACGAACGCGGCGGCGGCGACCCGTTCACCCAGAGGTATCTGCTCGGCCTGATCGGCTTGGGCACGCGCGGGCTGGAGAATCGGCAGGCGGTTCCCGACCAGGCGTTGATCTGCTATGAAGGGCTGCTGGCGCAGTTTCCCCGCTCCGCGACGGCGTTCCGGGGGATGTTGAGTCACTACTTCCGGGTGCCGGTCGAGGTGCAGCCTTTTGCGGGCTCCTGGCGTCCGCTCGGCCCGGGATCGCGAACCCGGCTGCAGGGGGGCTTTTCGAAATCCGAATCGCTCGGAGTGGGAATGGTGCTGGGCGACGAGGTATGGGACCAGCAGTCGGTGGTGCGGGTGCGTCTGGGCCCCATGAGCATCGGGGAATACAGCCGGTTCCTGCCGGGCGGCAGCGCGCACGAACCGCTGAAGGCCATGGCGCGGTTCTTTTGCGGAGAGGACCTGGATGTGGAAGCGCAGTTGATTTTGAAGCGGGAGCAAGCGCCTCGATTCGGGCTGGACGCCGCCGGCGCCGAGCCGCCGCGGTTGGGCTGGCTGGGTTGGATCTTCACGCGCACCCTGGACCGCGACCCGGATGAGACGGTGTTCCGCCTGTGGGACGGATAACGGGATAGCTATGGCCGGAAATATTACCCAACACGATCGGCTGTTCTCCTTCGATAGTCCGCTGGGACCGGACAAACTGCTGGTCAACAGCTTCACTGGCACGGAGCAGTTGTCGGAGATCTACCACTTCGAATTGGAGCTGGTTTCGGAAGATTTCAGCCTCGATTGGGACCAGATCATCGACCGCAACGTTACCGTGGGCATTCGTCAGCGCGACAAGACGACCTTCCGCTATTTCAACGGCTACATCAACCGCTTCGTGCCCGTCCGCCACGAAGGCCGGCTGGCGTACTATTCCGCGGAAATGGTCCCCTGGCTGTGGTATCTCACCCAGACCACCGACAGCCTGATCTACCAGGAGAAGACGATCGTACAGGTGGTTGAAGCGACTTTCCAGAAGTACGGTTTTCGAGACTACGACGTCAAGAGCCTGGGGGACCGGCACGCGAAATGGATCAATTGCTGCCAGTACCAGGAAACGGCCTTCGACTTCGTCTCGCGTCTGATGGAGGTCGAGGGGGTTTACTATTACTTCAAGCACGAACAGGGAAAGCACACCATGATGATGGTGGACCATCTTTCCGCCCACCTGCCGTGCCCCTACCAACCGACCATTCGCGTGGAGCACCAGGAAGGCGCGGGCTTATTCCGCGATGAAGACACCATCTTCGTCTCCAACATGACCAAGGTCATCAAACCGAATAAGTACGCGCACAAAGACTTCAACTTCGAGATTCCATCGCACAAGTTGTATTACGAAGCTCCTTCGCAGCAGTACATGGGCACCAGCCGCACGCTCGAAATCTACGATTATCCGGGCGAGTTCGATTGGGAAAAAGACGCCCCCGACTGGGGCGATCTGCGCCAGGAAGAGCTGGAGTTCGACCGGACACAGGTAAGCGGCAACGGGAACTGCCGGTGCATGATGCCCGGCTATCGCATCGATCTGACGCAGCACGACCGGCCCGAGCAGAATATCAACTATCTCATCACCAAGGTAACTCACAAAGGGCATGAAGGGTCGTGGGGCGCCGGCGCGGACGCGGGAGAAGCTACTTACGAGAACACCTTCAGTACCATGCCCTCGTCGGTGCAGTTTCGTCCCACGCGAAAGACCGAGACGCCTAACATAGCGAGCATACAGACCGCCCACGTGGTAGGGCCCAAGGGAGAGGAGATCTATACCGACGACTTCGGCCGGGTGAAGGTTCACTTCCATTGGGACCGCAAGGATGCCGACGAGAACAGCTCGTGCTGGATCCGCGTGGCGCAGCCCATCTCAGGCCTGGGATTCGGACATATCTGGCTGCCGCGCGTGGGGCAGGAGGTGATTGTGCAGTTTCTGGAGGGAGACCCCGACCGGCCGGTGATCACGGGGTGTCTGTACAACCACGTGAACCACCCTCCATACAAGCTGCCCGATAACAAGAACTGGAGCGGCGTCAAGACTCGCAGCACCAAGAACGGCAAGCCAACCGAGTTCAACGAATTGCGGTTTGTCGATACCGAAGGCGATGAGCTGTTCGTAATTCACGCGCAAAAAGATATGCAGATCTCGACGGAGAACGACACCGTGGAGGTGGTCGTCCGCGACCGCACGCTCGAGATCCAGCGCAACCAGATCGAAATGGTGAAAGGCGACAAGAACGGCACGGTGAAGGGCAGTCTCAACCAAGACATCCAGAACCAGATGTCGCTGAACGTCCGGCAGGACATCAACGAAAAGGCCGGAGGCAACTTCATTCTGCAGGCCGGCGGCGATATCCACCTGAAGGCCGGCGGAAGGATTGTGCTCGAGGCCGCCGGCGGCATTACGTTTATTGGCGCGGGCGGCAGCTTTATCGATTGTACGCAGTCGGGGATCGTGATTCAGGGCCCCAAAGTGCAGATCAACTGCGGCCTGCCGGCGCCCCAAGGGGCGCAGAGCGCGAATCCCACGCCGCCGAATCTTCCCAACCTGCCAGACCCTGTGAACCTGGCTGGCTATTCCACTATTCCCAATCTGGTAAATCCGTCGTCCACCGGGTCGACCCCATCCAGCGGGGCCTCTGGCACAGGGAGCGCCGGCACGTCAAGCACGTCAAGCAGTTCAGGCTCAGGCACGACCGGCAGTTCAGGCTCAGGCACGACCGGCGGGTCAGGCTCAGGCACGACCGGCAGTTCAGGCTCAGGCACGACCGGCGGGTCGGGCTCAGGCACAACCAGCAGTTCAGGCTCAGGCACAACCGGCAGTTCAGGCTCAGGCACGACCAGCGGGTCGGGCTCAGGCACGAGCGGCGGGTCGGGCTCAGGCACAACCGGCGGGTCAGGCTCAAGTACGGCGGGCGGGTCAGGCTCAAGTACGACCAGCAGTTCAGGCTCAGGCACGTCAGGCTCGGGCGCGAAGGGCGGGTCAGGCTCGGGCGCGAAGGGCACGTCAGGCTCGGGCGCGAAGGGCGGGTCAAGCTCGGGCGCAAAGGGCACGTCAAGCTCAAGCGTGTTGGCGGCGGCCATCGCCGCCCTCGCTTCCAACCCGTGGGTGTCTCCTAGCAGCCTGACAACCGGGCCGGACCCGATACCGCAGGGCGGCGGCGATTCGTCCGATTCGAGCGCCTCAGAGGCGTCATGGGCGGCTGCAGTTGACGATTTGGTTTCGGCGACCGGCGGTCCCGGTTCCAGCCCGGCGGCGTCCGGCAGCAGCCCGACAGCCGGGCCGGACCCGGACCCACTGGGCGGCAACGATTCGAATGCTTCGAATACCTCTCCGGCCGGCGGCGGTAGCACCCGAGGGGACAATAGCGGAGGATAATGGTGCTAGCCGCCGACCAAAACGTCGTCGCTGCCTTCGACCATGTTTCCGGGGCCGCCGCAGTGCTGGTCCCGGTCGCCCAGGCGGTGAGCTTCCAGGTTGTTGATCAGGACGGTAGCGCTTCCCTGGGTGGCGATCCAGGTGTTGGGTCCGCAGCACCTGGAGTGAACGCCGGTATCGGTGACGCGCAGCGCGGCCCGGCCGTTCACTTCCACGTCCGGAGACCCGGTTTCCGCGGGTCCGATGCAGTTGTGGCTGCAGCACGGCCTGCTGTGGGAGTCCTTGGGCACCTGGGAGCGATCGCCGAGGCGGGACTGTTTGGCCATAGTTTGGTGAGTAATATATCACAAAATAACCGGGGGCACATGCCGTGGCGGTAAAGCGAACCAGTCTTCAGGAGCGCTACGAGCTCAAAGAGGTTTTGGGCCGTGGCGGGATGGGCGTGGTGTATAAGGCGTACGACACGCTGATGAAGCGCGACGTGGCGCTCAAGACCATCATCGACGTCGATAATCCGGCAACCGTGCAGTTGTTCTACAAGGAGTGGAGCCTCCTGGCTACCATGGTCCACCCGAACGTGGTCAATATTTACGATATTGGCGAGTTCGAGCAGGGTGGCGCCAAGCAACCTTTCTTCGTGATGCCGCTGTTGCCCGGGGTGACGCTCGATCAGTTGATCAAAGAGGGCAATCCGCGGCTCAGCGTGACGGGAACTCTGGAGATTATCGAGCAGGCGTGCCGCGGATTGCACGCCGCCCACGAGCTGGGGCTGGTGCACCGCGATGTGAAGCCGAGCAACATCTTCGTGATGGACGACAACTCGGTCAAGATCATCGATTTCGGAATTGCGCGGCAAGCGGCCGCCAACGCCAAGACCACCGTGAGGGGAACGCTTTATTACCTGGCGCCGGAGCAGGTGCAGCTTCAGCCGCCCACTCCACTCTCCGATCTTTTCGCGCTGGCGGTGGTCACCTATGAGGCGCTGACGCGGCGGCGGCCTTTCGCCGGCGCCAATGAGGCCGAGGTGGTGGAGGCGATCCGCCACTACAGTCCCCCGCCCGTTTCCGAGATCAACCACGAAGTCTCCTACCTGATCAGCCAGGTGATTCACAAGGGCATGGCCAAACAGCCCTGGCACCGGTTCTTCAATATGCGCGAGTTCGGCGACTCGCTCGAAAAGGCGTTGCGCAACCAGCCGCTGGAATGCTTCGACAGTTCGAAGATCAAACCTCGCCTGCAGCGCGCCGCCACCAGTTTCGAAGAGGGCGATTACGGTTTCGCCAGCGAAGTGCTTTCGGAGCTGGAGGCGGAGGGCCACCTGGACCATGAGATCGCCATGCTGCGCCGCCAGGTGGATCAAGCCGTCCGCCAGACCCGCATCCGGCAAATACTAGGCAGCGCGCGGCGCTTTTTCGAAGCCTCCGAATATCCGCTGGCGTTGCGCAAAATCCAAGAAGCGCTGGAACTCGATGCGGAAGATCTGGACGCGCTTTCGCTTAAGGAACAGGTGGAGAAAGAGCGAAGAGCGCGCAAGATTTCGGAGTGGATCGCGCTTGGCCGGCAACACCTGGATAACCAGGCGTTCCGGCAGGCGCGCGATGCCCTGGAAAACGTGGTAACCCTCAAACCCAACGACACCGAGGCGCTGGGCCTGCTGGCGGAAGTGGGACGCCGGGAGCAGGAAGTGTCCCGCGTGCGCGAGGAAAAATCGCGTCTGTACCAGGCTGCCATGGCTGCCTGGGAAAAGGGCGAAGTCACCTCCGCCTTCAGCCGGCTGGAAGTGCTGATCGCCATGGACCGGGACCTGCCGGAATCCGATTCCGGCCGCAGCAGCACATATCAGAATTTTTATAATCAGGTACACTCCGAGCACAACGCGCTGAAGAATGCGTACGAGGAAGCGCGCCGCAACCTTTCCAAAGACAACTTCGAAGCCGCTTCCGCCACCTGCCGGCAGTACCTGGCAAAATACCCGAACCACGCGCTGTTTCAGGCATTGCAGTTCGACGTGGAGGAGCGCCAGCGCCAAAAGCTGTCGGGCGTGATCGCGGAAACCGACCGGCGCGTGGAAGCCGAGCCCGACCTGGACAAACGGGCAGCCATCCTCGAAGAGGCGCTGAAGCTTTATCCCGGCGAATCGCACTTCGAGCGGGCCATGCGGCTGGTGCGCGACAAGCGGGACCTGGTGAATTCGATCGTCGCCAAGGCGCGCTTTTTCGAAGATCGCGGGCAGTTCAACGAAGCCTTGGACCAGTGGCAAATCCTCAAATCGATCCACGACCAGCAACCCGGCCTGGTGTTCGAAATTCAGCGCCTGATGAAACGGCGCGACCAGCAGGCGCACGAGAATACCAAGGCGCGCTGGGTGGAGCAGGCGGATAAGTACCTGGAGGGCGGGGACTACGAGCGCGCCATGCAAACGGTCGAGAGCGCGCTGGCCGAATTTCCGGGCGAGGCGGAGCTGCTGGAGCTCGAGAAGCTGGTGCGCAAGAACCAGGAACGGGGACGCCAGGCCCTGGAGTGCCTCGATCGCGCCCGCGAACTCGGCGAAAAAGCCTCTCCGGAACAGGCGCTCGACGCGCTCCACGAGGCGTATCAACTGGATCCCCGGAACACCGTAATTCGAACCGTGCTGATCAATTCTCTTCTGGATCGGGCACGGCGGCTGGTGGATTCCGAATGGGAGGCCGCCGACGGGGCCGTGCGGGAAGTGCTGGAACTGGAGCCGAAGCACGCTCTGGCGCAAAGCCTGGCCAGCCGGATCGCCGACCGGAAACGGGACGATTTCATTGCCTGGTGCCTGTCGCAGTCCCGCAGGCTGCAGACCGAAGGCGACATCGAGGGAGCGCTGGCGGTCGCCGGACAGGGGCTCGGCGCCTATCCCAATGAGCCGCGGCTGCAGCAGTTGCAGGCGACGTTGCAGCGCGCCAAGGTGGAAGCCGACCGCCAGCTCACCCGTCCCCGCGACCCGCTGGAGGCCACCCAGGTACTGAAACCGGATGCGGCGGAAAAAGTCCCCTCGCCTGTCGCGCCGGCGCCCGCGCCGCTGCCAACACCGCCGCCCGAGCCGGCGGCGCCGGAGTCTCCACAGGTTGTAATGGAGAAGCCCGGCAGGCCGGATGTGCCACCGGCCACCACGCCACCGCCCGGACGCGACGACGCGATTCCGCCTCCGCCGCCGGCGGGTCCGCCGCCCTCCCTAAGCGGGGCCGCCGCCAAACCGCAAAAAGGTCAGGCAGCCGCCTCAATGCCGATGCATCGCAAAAGCCTCTTGCAGGGCGCGGCCGCGTTCGTGGCGGTTCTGGCCGTGGTAATTGCCGGTGTCGCCATAGCCCGCCGCCACAAGCCGGTAGCCCCGCCGCTCCCCGGCAAGTTCAAGGTCAGCCTGACGGCATCGCCGGCCGGCGCCGAGATCGAAGTGAACGGAAAACCGTGCGGCCCGTCGGCTTGCGAAGTGGAATTGGGCACGGGCAGCTATGTGGCCGAGGCCCGCCTGGCCGGCTATCAGCCCGCAAGCGCACCATTCACGGTCCGGACGGACCTAAGCTCGCCCTCGCCCATCGTTCTGACATTACAGCCGCTGATGCCGCGACTGGCCATCTCCACCGATCTTGCCGAGGGCTCGATTCAGGTGGATGGGGTGGCGGCCGGTCAAATCCAGGGCGGCGCCGCCGTTGTCGCGGACCTCACCACCGGTACCCACGAGATCTCCGTGAAGGGCGCCACCTCGGCGGCGTCCTTCACGCTGCAGATCGCTCCCGGCCAGATGCCCAAACTTGCCGGCCAGATTCACGCCACGAACCTGCGCGCATTCGTGCTCGCGACATCCGGCTCCGAGGCGCAGTTGTACGGCAGCGTGACTGGTTTTCAGGCGAAGCTGGATGGAACGCCGTCCGGTAGCCTTGGCGCCCAGAGCCTCGAGTTGAAGGACCTGGCCGCGGGCTCGCACGAGTTGATACTCGACGGGCCGACCGGACAACACGACAAGATGGTTTTCGAGTCCCAGCCCACCGGCGAGGTCTATGCGTCCCTGCTGAGCGGCACGAATATGGGCGTGCTGAACATCGTTGCCAGCCAGGACCATGCCGATGTCTTCATCAATGGCGCCTACCAGCGCGGCACCGAAAACGGGCGCCTGCTGATTCATCTGCCGCCGCAGAAGTATACCGTCCGCGTGCAGAAGGATGGGTTCACGCCCATAGAGCGGCCGGTGGAATTGCACGCGTTCCAGGAGATCAAGGCGGAGTTCGTGCTGGTGGCGCAGAAAGCCATCCTCGTCGTTCAGCACGCTCCGCCCGGCAGCGATGTGCTGCTGGACGGGAACCGCATCGGGACCACCGGCGCCGATGGCGACTTTTCGGCAACCAATCTCGAAGCCGGCAAACATTCGGTGCAGGTGAGGCATGACCAATTCAAGCCGCTCGAGACCGATCAGACGTTCGCGGCGGGAAAAACGGTGGCGGTGGAAGGCTCGCTCGAGAGCCTCTTGGGCACGTTGCGCATCGACGTCAGTCCCGCGGACGCTCACGTGCGCATCCGGCGCGAGGGCGAAGCGAGGGATCGCGAGGTCACCGGAGGCAGCGCCAATGTTCCGGAAGGCAACTACACGGTGACCGGATCGGCCCCCCGCTACCAGGATGGCACGGCCACGGTGCGGGTAGCCGCCAATCATACGGCGACCGCGGCGCTGGCCCTCAAGCCGGTTGCGAACGTTTCAGCGCCGGTTCCCCACGTGTTCGCTTTGGACGACTGGCAGAAGATCGGGGGCTGGACCGTGGACCAGGCTGTGTTGACGCGGCGCGGCGGCGACATTGTGACGGCTCCGGTGGATTTTTCACAGGCCCACATCCGCTTCACGATCCTGTCGGTGAAGGGCAAACGCACCGAATGGGTGCTCGGTTTCCGCGACCCGAACAACTACTGGCTGTTCCAAATGGACAACAAGAATTTCGTCCGGACCATCGTGGCCAACGGCTCCCGTAACGACCAGGTGAAGAAGCCGCATGGCCTGGACCGGAAAGGCTACATCGGCATCAACATCGATATCACCCCGACCGGGATCGTGCACAGCGTGCTGCGCGAGCGCGAATGGGTGGCGATCGATAAGTGGGAGTTTGCCGAAGGAGCGGTGCGCGGGAAGTTCGGCTTCAGTGTTCCGGGCAACGATGAAATTGCATTGAAAGCCTTCACTTTGACCTACTGATTCGGTGCGTTCCGCCGTGGCGCACGCACTCCTCGGTGCAGCATCGAGTCTCCGAGCTCCCGATCTCCTGGAATTTGGGTTGAGGTGGGACAGACCATCGTTCTTCGTGGTCTGTCAGGCCCTCGCCAGGTCGCAACAGCCCGACAGACGACAAGAAACGATCGTCTGTCCCACCCGGTTTCCCGCACCGGTTCCCGTCAGTTGGGGCAGCCAATTCTCCTCAATACCTGGAGGATGCCCGGCGAGATCGGGAGCGGAGTCTCTACTCGACGCTTCTGCGCCTTGTAGCGGCGGGCGTCGGCAGACAGGTAAGACAGCTAGAGCGTTACCCCGGGCTGATCGACGAAGGGAACCGGCTCAATGGCCGACACCGCCGCCAGCAGCTTGTCGTCATCGACTTCCCCTTCGCCGTCCAATACGCGCTTCATCCGGTCCTGATTGAGTTCCCGCTCCCATCGGGCCACCACGATAGTAGCCACGCCGTTACCCACCAGGTTCGTCAGAGCGCGCATTTCCGACATGAACCGATCCACGCCCAGCAGCAAGGTCAGCCCGGCCATGGGAACCGTTCCAACTGCCTGCAAGGTGGCCGCCAGGGTGATGAACCCTCCGCCGGTCACCGCCGCCGCTCCTTTGGAGCTGAGCATCAGGATCAGAAGCAGGAAGGCCTCCTGCCCGCCGGTCAAATGCGTGTTAGTGGCCTGCGCCACGAAAATGGCCGCAATCGTCAGATAAATGGAAGTGCCGTCCAGGTTGAAGGAATAGCCCGAGGGGATCACCAGGCCTACCACCGATTTCGAGCAGCCCAGCGCCTCCATCTTGACCATGATGCGCGGGAGCACCGATTCCGAAGACGAAGTGCCCAGCACGATGAGAAGCTCCTCCTTGATATACTTGACGAACTTCCAAAGGCTGAACCCGTGCATCCAGGCGATCGCTCCGAGCACCAAAAATACGAACGCGATGCTGGTGATATACACGCACGCCATCAGCTTGGCGAGTGGTATCAGGGTCTTCAGCCCGTAGTGGCCTACCGTAAACGCCATCGCCCCAAACGCCCCGATGGGTGCGGCCTGCATGATCAGGCCGATCACGCCGAACATCAGGTGGGCAACCTTGTCGCACCCCGCCACCAACGCCTGGCCGTGTCCGAGCGCGGCCAGGGCCAGCCCGACCAGGATGGCAAGCAACAAAACCTGTAGGATTTCGCCGTCCGCAAAAGCCCCGACGAACGTCTTGGGGATAATATTCATCACAAAATCCACGGAGCTCAGATGCTGTCCCTGAGCGGCGTAGGACTGAATGGCCCTGGCGTCCAGTTTGCTGGCGTCCACGTTCATCCCGGCGCCCGGTTGGATCAGGTTGACCACCACCAGCCCGATCGCGAGCGCGACCGAAGTGACCACTTCAAAGTAGAGCAGGGCCTTCACGCCGACGCGCCCCAGTTTGCGCATATCGCCGATGCTGGCGATCCCCACCACCACCGTAAAAAAGATGATCGGACCGATCATCATGCGGATCAATTTGATGAAGCCGATGCCCAGCGGCTCCATCTTTCCGGCCGTGGCGGGGGAAACCACGCCCAGCACCACTCCCAGAAGAATTCCCACGATCACACGAAAATATAGAGTGCGATAAAACTTTCTCGGTGTCGCTTTGTGCGGCGTTTGCATGGCGCTAGTCTTTCTTTCGGCTGCGGCGAGGAATAACAATAGTAAGGTAAAAACACCTGCGTCTGGGGGCCAGGCGATTCGAATGACGGACGCTGCGCGGGACCCTTGGACCGGCTCTCCCCCGCGAAGAACCGGGCGTGTTACGATTCTGTCGATGAGAACGGTCCATATCGGATTGCTTTTGCTGGCCGCAGCCGTAACCCTCCCGGCGGCCAGGAACCTGGAGATTTATTCGATCGACGTAGAGGGCGGGCAGGCAACCCTGTTGGTGACCCCGAACGGCGATTCCATGCTGGTGGACACCGGTTTTCCCGACAATAACCACCGCGACTCCGAGCGCATCGCGGCCGCCGCCAAAGCCGCCGGCGTCAAGAAAATCGACTATCTGGTCGTCACTCACTACCATCTTGACCACGTGGGCGGCATCTTTCAGCTTTCCCAGGTTCTGCCCATCGTTCATTTCGTGGACCACGGCCCGCAGTCGGAAAAGGGCAAAGACGCTGAAATCCTCTTTCAGGAGTATCTCACCGCCGCCCGCAAAGGCGAACGCATTACCGTCAAGCCGGGCGATACCATCCCCGTGAAAGGCCTCGACGTGAAGGTGCTGTCGGCCAATGGCGACGTCATCGGGTCGCCGCTCGCCGGCGCCGGCCAACCCACTCCGGAGTGCCAGGGCTTCGCCCGCCCTCCCGCCGACACCAGCGAAAACGGCCACTCGATCGGCATGCTCATCGCCTACGGCGATTTCCGCATGATCGACATGGGCGACCTCACCAAAGATCGCGAATACGACCTGGTCTGCCCCGATAATCGCATCGGCCCCGTGGACCTGTTCCTGGTTTCGCATCACGGCACCAATCCCTCCAACTCGCTGCCCTTCGTGCACGCCATTTCTCCCCGCGTGGCGCTCATGAACAACGGACCGCACAAGGGCGGAAACTCCGAGGCCTGGCAAACCGTGCGCGATACCCGCGGCCTTATCGATTTATGGCAACTGCACTACGCCATCGATACCGATAAGCAGCACAACTCGCCCGACACCTTCATCGCCAATGTGGACGCCAATTGCGAAGGCAAATGGATCCGCGTGACCGCCCAGAAAGACGGCACCTTCACCGTCTACAACAGCCGCAACAAATTCGAGAAGACCTACACCAAGCGTTGAGGGGCCGGGGCGAACCCCCGCGACCATGCCCCCGGCCGGGGAGCGGCGGAGCCTGGCGCCGGGAGAAAGTAAGTGATGGGAAATAAAGGAGATTCCAGTTTGGAAGCTCGGTGATTGGCAGAAGTTTCAGCAGTTTCGCGACAAACCGTTTTTTCGTTTCCCCAATGGGGCGGCTTGCCGGCGCCGTATGGAATTCTCGCCAAGCTGGCGGTTAGCATTCGTGGAACTCTACACTCCCCGCCTCCTCCAACCGATAGAAGTGTAGGACGGGGGCAGCGCCATCCGTAACCGAACAGCAGCTCCCTCGCGGATAGGACGGTCAAAACTGGTGCTTGTCAAACTGGGGCTTAACCGCGAACCCAATCCGAGGGCTCCGGATCCGCAGACGGAAAGTCCCCCGCTGCCAGCCGAGCAGGTCTCGCTGGACGAAACCATCCGACAGCTCGAATCGTTGGTACCGCAACTCGCCGAAGCGGCTTTGGTTTCAGATCCCAAAACGGATCGGAGCGTCGTACCGGAGGACGCAGCCGAAGCCGTTGTGTATTGGTTGACGCGCTACGGCGCGAACCCGGCCGAGGCGGCGCGAAACATTCGCAAACTGGCTGCCGAGGCGCCGGAACGGGTAGTGGAAACCGTGCTGCCCCTGTGCGGGGAGGGCCGCTGGGGGGAGGCCGCCCGTTTTCTGACGAGCTTGTTGAGCGGCCAGGACGAGACGGCCGCGAAGCTGTGCGATCCAGCCGCCTCTCTGGACGCTTCCGCCTGCGTCGCCAAAACACTGTCGCGGCATGAACCGCGATTCGATGTGCGTTTCGCCAAGACTCTGCTCCACGACGATGAGCTGACCGAACGAGCGCGGCAGCGAGGCTTGGCGGTTTTGGAGAAGCTTGGCAGTGGCGGCCGGCTGATCCCGATCCTGATTCAGTTCCTGCGGGATCCCGACAGCCGCATTCGATCTAAAGCGGCGCTGATGCTCGGACAAATCGTACCCTCGCAGGGCATCATGGATCGGCTGATGGGGGATGACGACGCTCGCGTCCGGGCCAACTTCGTGGAGGGCCTTTGGAACTGCACAACCAGCGACTATCGCCCGCTGTTCCGGCGGGCGTTGGAGGATCCGAACCACCGCGTGATAGGCAATGCGCTGGTCGGTTTGCATCGCTTGGGAGAAACTGGCGACGTCATCAGGCACGTGAGCAAAATGGCCCGTCGTCCGGAGGCGCTCCATCGGGCCGCGGCCGCGTGGGTTATGGGGCAAACGGGCGACAAGCTCTATAGCGGCGTGTTGCGCCAAATGGTCCGCGACCCGGATCCGCTCGTCCGGCGCAACGCAATCCGTTCCTTACGGAGGATCCATGCCGCTTCCCAAAGCGGTCCCAACGGAGACTCCCATCCACGTTAATCCGGGGGTGCGTTAGTGAATCCTCCAACCAATTCCGATCAACACGTCCACCTGTTCCTGAGTGCCGTAATACGACGGCCCGTCGCCGAAGGTCCCATTGATTGGCGTGCTGGTCCAGTGCGTGTAGCGAACCTCGGGCGACAGCCGCAGACGGCCCACCCCGAACTGGACGCCGCCGCCCGTCACGATTCCAAAACTGCTGCTCCAGTCGGTTCTTTCGACGCTGCTGAAAGGCGTCCGCTGGCCGGTCATGATATCGATGCTCACGCCGGATTCCGAGATCGTTCCGGAGATGGTGCGCGGCGCCAGTCCCACCTCGATGAAAGGCTTGACTTTGGGCACCGCGAGCTTGTACTTGAGCAGAATCGGGAACTCCCAGGAGTTTGCGCGCTCGCTTTCGGTGATGAAGCCCGCGAAGTTGCCGTTTCCGGTCAGGTAGCCGCTCCGATGGTAGAGCGCGTCAAACTCGACGCCAAAACTCCAGGGAAGGCCCAGCTCCACCATGGGCCCGACGACGTATCGTCTCGATTCAGCCGTAGCGCCAATCACGTCGTCGGTGGCCCGCCCTCCGCCCGTGACGCCAATGGATAGCGGCTGTCCAAGGCAAACACTGGCGCTTAAAATAATGGTAGCCATCCAAGAGCTGGGACGCACGAATTCAAGACCTCCATGATCTAAGACCCGCGGCTGCCGCTTTTCACTACAGCCGCCGCCTTTTCTTCTGCCCCACAGGGAGCGGAAGACCCCAGGCTACTTTTTGTGTTGATTCTCGCCTTAGACTAGTGGAGAATATCGCAACAGGGTGTTCAAAAGGAGAATTCTGGAGCAAAATGAAAATCATTAGCCAGTCGCCTGCCCCGCGGAATGCCCTTACTGCTTCTTCACCGGCGCCGTGCCCGGGTCTCGAGTCTCTTTGGTCTTATCGTCGGAAAGAGGCGTGATGGGCTGGGTATCGAAGGTGATGTCGGAATCGGCCGAGTACTTGCGATAGATCCGGAATTCTTCGTCCAGGCGCTGCAGGCTGTCGCTGGCCGTCATGAGGATCTGGGCCTTGAGCGGCAGCAGAAACTGGCGGCCGGACAGTTCGGTGTAATCGTAATCCAGCACGTCGACCGCTTTGCGCACCGGGAAACCCGGCGGAAGGGAATCGGCTTCGGTGGTGACGCGCAGAATGACGTGGCTCGACGGGTCGACTTCGATCAGGCCGTGATACGCCGCTACCACGTGAGCCTCATTGCCCTCGACGGTGATCTCAAACTTCGACCGGTCCTGCCGCACCTGGTAACGAAACGCCATCACCCGCTTGCCGCGCAGCTTGCCCCAGTGGTCCCATTCGAAAAAGGTTTCGGTGGAAGGCTCGAAGATCTCTTTCAACATGGAGCCGAATTCGCCAAACGACTTGCTGCCGCCCATCTCGGAATAATCCTTGTTCACCAGCGCATTATTGGCCAGCACCACCATGTATTGCTCTCTCTGGTTGAAATAGCTTAGGCGAATCTGCAGCGTATCTTGCGCATACCAGTGAGGGTCGCTGCCGGGCGGGCCGCCGTTCCTGGTTCCGGGCAGCGGGGCAATCGAGCGGCGCTGGACTTCGGTGCAGATGAAATCCGGCAGGGTGCTGCTGTAGTTCAGCGCATAATCCCGCACCTCGCTCATGATGGCCGCCTGTTCCTGGGAAGGCGGCGGCGGAATCGGCGCCGGCTTGGACGGCGGCTCCAGCCGTCCCGCCCCCGCCAGTTCCTGCGAACGGTCCCGCAAGGCCTTCAGTGCAGCCATGGTCCGCGGACCCAGCTCGGTCTGGCTCTGAATGTCCTCGATGATGGCGTCGGTCAGCCGCTCTCTCAGCTTCACCTTGGCCAGGTAGCCGGCCACCTGCGCGTCGGTCGCCTGTTTCTTTTGGATAAACTCGGCCGACGACTTCAGAAATTCGGCCAACTGCTTCACCGTCAAGGTCTGAGTCTGGCTTACCCCCAATAGCGAGGCGAATACGAACGCGGCCAGAATCCGAAAGCTCATTCCCCTATTTTCCCATGACGACGGACCCGGCACCGCCATCGGATAAAAGGACGGCTTCGTGTTCGACCGCCGCTCAGTGAGCCGCGGCCCTTTCTCCCGAAAGTACGGCTTCCAAATCCGAAGCGCGGAAACAACCCGCCGGCCGGGCCTGGGAGCGGTTCTGCAGCACTTCGCATTGCTCCCCGCCCGGGTCGCCCAGGCAAGTCAGCACAATCGAAGCGTGCGAAAAATCTTCATGTCGAGTGTAGCCGCTGACGGTCACCACGCACTTCATTTTGGCGCCGTAGGCGGATTCCACGCCGTTATTGGAGTCCTCCACCACCACGCAGTCCTCGGGCGGCACGCCGAGTTCGGTGGCGGCCATCAGGTAGATGTCGGGCGCCGGCTTCTTGGCCTTGACCACGTCTCCCGCCAGCACCGCCGAAAAACGTCCCGCGGTAGCCTCTCCCATGGCATGGCGAAGCACCGCATTTACCGCTTCCGGAGCCGAAGTGGAAGCCACCGCCAGCAGCCACCCATTCGCCAGAGCTTCCTCGGATATGCGCTTGACCCCGGACCGGGCCGGGACGCGGCCGGAGCCGATGATCTCCTTATAGATTTCCGTCTTGCGCTTGTGCCAGGCGGCCACCGTCTCCTTCCGCCTGGCTTCGTCGGTGGGAGCCGCCGGCCACGCCTTCAGGAACGCCGGCTCGGCGAACAGGCTGGCCATGCGTTCCTTGCCGCCGCCGATCTTCAGCTTACGCCCGTATTCTTCCACCGACCATTCCCAGGGTACGCCCAGCTCCTTCCACATCCGGTTAAAAGCCACCAGGTGGCCGAACTGCTCGGTGTCTCCCAGCACACCGTCGCAGTCGAAAATCAGGGCCTTCTTCATGCCGCTTTGCCCTCGCTGCCAAAGGTGTGCATGAAGGATTCGATCTGCGCCACCAGTTTCTTCTTCACCGCGCCCAGCAGCTTCAGCGGATCGTATTCGGTGGGATGCTCTTCCAGGTAGGTGCGGTAACTGTCGGCCAGGGTGATCTTCAACTGGGTGGAGATGTTGATCTTGGGCGTGCCGCGCTCGATCAGCTTGCGGAACGTTTCCTCCGATAGGCCGGTGCCGCCGTGGACCACCAGCGGAATCGGCGCCGCCTCCATGATCTCCGAGACGCGCTGGAAATTGATCTTCGGCGTCCCCTTGTAGAGCCCGTGCGCGGTGCCGATGGCCGGCGCGAAACTGTCGATGCCCGTCCCGCGAATGAACGCCACGGCCTTATCCAGAGCGACGATCGGCCCACCGTACTCGTCTCCGACGCCATCTTCGACGCCCTTGATCCCTTCCAGCTCGCCTTCCACAGCTACGCCGTGCCGGTGCGCAAACTCGACCACTTCCTTGGTCTGAGCCAGGTTGTCTTCGTAGCTGAGCTTGGAAGCGTCAAACAACACCGAATTCCATCCCGCCGCCACGCATTCCTCGATGACCTTCCGCTCGGGGCAATGGTCCAGGTGCAAAGTTGTGGGGACCGGCACGCGGCCGGCCATCTCCTCGAACATGACCCGGATCAGCTTGGCTCCCATCACTTTGACCGTCTTGACCGAAACCTGCACGATGACCGGTGACTTGGTCTCGGCGGCGGCGAACAGCACCGCGTCCATGGTGACCCAATCGACGATGTTGAACGCTCCGACTCCATAGCGGCGGTCGAAGGCGTGTTTCAAAATCTGCTGCATCGGCACAACGGGCATAACCGGCTTCCTTTCCCTTACCTGCTCTGTAACGTCAGAATTTGCGCCTGCTCCAGGCCTCCCTGCTGATGGATACGGCCCAGCATGGCCGCTCCCAACAGCGAGGATTGGTCCTGATACTCGTACTCGAAATCCCCCGTCCAGCGGCGCTTCACTTCCACGTAACAGCGGATCTTGGCGCCGCCGCCGGTGGTGACCACCCGGCGCCCCAGCTTCACCATCCCGCCGACTTCGCCCAGGTGCTGGCCATGGTACATGGCGTTGCCGCGTATCACGCTCAGCAGCAAGGCTTCGCGGTCGGTTTCGAGCGTGATGCCATCGAAGCCGGCCTTCCTCTGTTCGAGCACGTACCGGCACCCGCTGAGGAACGGAACGTATACCGGAAGATCGGCCTCCGCCCGGTCCGGGTCCGGGTTATCGAAGAAAGACGCCAGCACCGACGGGATGTACTCTTCGTAGAAGTAGTTCTCCGGCATATCCGCGCAAAAAACCGAGTGGAACCATTCCAGGGCTTTGCCGCCTGTGTTCAGCACGAAAAACGTCACCCAGCGGCCGGGGATGACGTGGCACCGCACATTGAAATTAGCCGAGGCCACCGGCTGGTCCACGCACACGCTGGTGATTTCACACGTGCCGCAGATATTGTTGATGCCGCCCGGTTCCCACAAACCGCCCGATAGCGCCGCCAGCACGGCGTCGTTGCCGCCGCACAGCACGGTGCAGCCGGCGGGCAGGCCCAATTCTTCGGCGATCTCCGGCAGGAGTTCGCCGGCCGGCTCGTAGGATTGCATCAAAGGCGGCAGCTTGGTTTCGGCAATGCCGGCCAGATCGAGCACGCGGCGGTTCCAGGTCAGGTCGTTGGCGGCAGTGTTGTAAAGCCCCGTGATGGACACCGTGGAGGGGTCGATCGCCCAGTTCCCCGTCATCCGCTTCACCATGTAGGTGTTCGAATGGCCGAACTTGGCGGCGGCGGCCCAGACGTCCGGCTGGTTTTCGCGAATCCACAGGATGGAACAGAGCGACGAGCCGCCCGAGACCGGCAGGTTGCAGGTTTCTCTCAAGAAATGACCTTCCCCCACCAGGGCGCGGATGGCGCGGGCCTGCGAATGCGAACGGCCGTCGAAGAACAGGATGGCCCGCCCCAGGGCCGTGCCGTCCTCCGCCATGGGCGTGAGACCCGGGGTAGTGACCGAAAGCGTGATCACGCCCACCGAGGGAAGGAAATCGCGAACCTCGGCGCAGCACTCGCGTAGCGCCCGCCACCATTTTTCCGGCTCGATATCGGCGCTGCCGCCGGCGTACACATGAACGTCGTAAGCGCGCGAGGCTTCGGCCTTCTTCTCCAGCGCCGGGCTGAAAATGCCTAACTTGAAGGCCGTGGTGCCGACGTCCATGCTGAGGATATCGCCCTTCACGCGAGAATCCCCTCCTCGAGGAGAACTTTGCGCATCTCTTCCACCTGCGATGCGGTAAGCGGCAAAAGCGGCCGGCGGGGGATGCCGCCCTTGAATCCGCCCAGGTTCATGGCTGCCTTCACGCCCGCGGGACCGTAGGGGCCGGATATCATCTTATTAATGCGGGTGACGCGCCCCTGGAGTGGAACGCCGCGCGCCTCATCGCGGGCCTGTCCATAGCGGAACAACTCCATCACCATGCCCGGGAACGAATTGGCCAGCGAGACCGTGCCGCCCACCGAGCCGTTCCTCATGGCCGGAAACAAAAAGTTGGCCGAGCCGGCCAGCACATGAAAGGCATCGCTCTCGAATTCGAGGAATTGCTCGATGCCGCTCGCGGCGCTGTCCTTCACGCCGACGATTCCGGGATGGCCGGCAAGCCGTCCCGCCAGCGCGGCGGATACGGTGACGCCGCAGAAGCCCGGCGCATTGTAAATGAGCAGCGGGATGGGCGAAGTGTCCGCTAGAGTCGAGAAGTAGCGGAACAGAACATCGTCGGTCATCTGCTTGCGGAAATAACCGGGCGAGAGCACCAGTCCGAAATCCGCTCCCAAATCCGTGGCCTGCTTCAGAAACTGCTCGGTGTCGCGTTGGGCGTCGTAAGTAGCGCAGGCCATCACCACCTGGCCGGCGCCCTTGTGCCGCACGATGGTCGAAAGCACGCGCAGCTTTTCTTCTTCCGTCAGGCTGCGGTTCTCCCCGTTCGATCCGAGGGCGAGATAGCCGAGCACACCGCTTTGCGCGTAGCGGGCCAGGTTGAATGTGAGAGCGTCGTAGTCGACCGTCTCGTCACCCGCAAACGGCGTGGAGATGGGGACGAAGACACCGGCCATCTTCTCCAGCAGTTGCCGGGTGTTGGTGGGAGACATCGTGGGCATAGAGGACGACACTCTATTCTATTGCGATTTCGAGGCGGTTGCTCGGTGGGGCGGACCCCCTGCGCCACTCGCCATATCCGTGCCCAAAAATGCACAAAACGCTTCCCCTCCTTGCTTCGGTCACAAAATCTCAAAATATTTCTTACCCAATCCGTTTCAATCAGTTACAGCCAATCCGCCTCTTCATCGCACCCGTTTTCCCGCACCCGCCCGCTATCGTGTGGCCGCAAGCCGACCCTTATGACCGATTCCGGACTCTCCCCTCAACAGCTCGAGGTTATCGACGCCCTGTCATCCGGCGTCAACCTCTCCGATGCCGCCGCCCAGGCCGGCGTCGACTGCGCCACCATCGCCTACTGGCGCCGCAATTTCCCCCGCTTCCACGCGGCTCTGGCCCACGCTCAGTACGACCGCGCCCTCATGTTCCGCGAACGCGCCGAAGCTCTCGCCGATCTGGCCTTTGAGACCCTCCGCGCCATCCTCACCGACCCCAAGGCTTCCCCCTCCGTCCGCCTCAAAGCCGCCATCTTCGTCATCGAAAAGGCCGTCACTCCGGCGCCGCCCAAACCCGATAAGCCCATAACCTTCAACGATCTCTTCACTGCCCCCATCCCCGAGGACGAAGAAGAAGAAGACCCCGAGCCCCAGGACGACGAGCCCGAAGCCGCCGCCCCCGCCGCCCAAAAATGCACACCCATCACCAGCGCACTAACCCGCTGCAAGATGCACAAAAGTGCACAAGCGCGGCAACCCGGCCGCCACGAACCCTGCTCCTGCGGCAGTTGCAGGAAATACAAACGCTCCTATCTCGGCCAGCCCCTCGCCGCCGCGGCCTGACCTGGTAGAATTCCGGTAGTGTTTTTTGAGATCCGCGGCGAGATTGCCGACGTCGAAACGTTCGCAATCGGCAAGTCGATTCGCGAGCTTCGGCGCCTGCGCAAGCTCTATGGCAAGGGCCGGTGGCGGAAACGGAAGGGCTTCGCTAATGTGAAACTGCCCAATGGTACGATACGGAGAGCGGAGCTTCATTGGTATGAGGCATCGGGTGTCGGCAGGAAGGAATTCAAGATCAAGCGCCTCGTGGATTAGCTATGCCGTCTCGTCGAATGAAAACGCAAGGATTTGCAGTCTGCATACGAAACTCCGGTTTCGGCGCATCGCTCGAAGTCAGAAAACTATATCCGGTAGTGGCTGACCCCGACGCGGAAGCGAACGATCTCATCCGTGTAATCGACGAATCCGGCGAGGATTACGTCTATCCCGCCCGCCTGTTTCAGAGGCTCACGTTACCCAGCGAAGTGCAACGGGCCTTGCGCCTGGCTTCGTAAGTGCCCACGCAAGAATAAGCTCGCATCCCCTGACCAGCAGAATCCTGCCCCGGGGCAGCCACGCGGTCCAACATCGCAACACTTTACCCAAGCCGCCGGCCTGACGATACGACAATGGGTGAATGGGCGCCGGTCAGCGCATAAGAGAACATCGCGACGAAATCTTGCGTGTTGCCGCGTTCCACGGCGCGGGAAACGTCCGGCTTTTCGGCTCGGTGGTCCGCGGGGAAGACGCGTCCGAGAGCGACGTGGACCTGCTTGTCGACGTGACAGGCGACACCACGCCATGGTCTCCGGGGAGCTTGAGCGCAGACCTCGAACAACTCCTGGGCCAGCGCGTACAAGTGGCCATTCGACGCTCGTTGAGTCCGCTGATCCGTGACCAGGTCCTGCGAGAATCCGTGCCGCTGTGAAATCGCAGCGCCTTACGTCGAACATGTCATTGGGTGCATTCGCAGAATCGCTGAGGATTCCGCACCCGGCCGGAATGCCGTCTTTGCTTCGCGAACACTCCAGACGGATGGGCATCCACACGCGCTGTCGTTCCTCGGTAGCGTATTCGGAGCGAAAACAGTGGCTCTCGGCGTGGATCAGTACGGACAGTCCGGGTCGAGGCAGGACCTGTACAACTATTACCAGATCGGCTTGCGATCGATCCTGCAAGCCGTGGTGGAAGCCATCGGTTGACTCGACGTGGCGTACGCACTGATGCGTGCCGTGTCGAGACTCCGAACTCCTGATGTCGCCTCGGCATTTTGGGTGGCCAAGAGAAAATCACCTGACCCAGAGGTGGGACAGACGATCGTTTTTTGTCGTCTGTCAGGCTGTTGCGGCCTGGCGAGGGCCCGACAGACCACGAAAAACGATGGTCCGCCTGGGCTGTCCCACCTCCTCACCGCCGAAACCTGGCTCAACCTGAATTCCGCGACCTCAGGAGTTCGGAGACTCTTCCCGACACCTACTCGCGCATGGTGCGCCGAGCGTGGTGGAAGAGATCGGTTGACTCCCAACAGCCGCAGCTTCCGCCTCCCGCCCTCGCCCTCACCCCGCCAGATACAAAAACCGCGCGATGAACAGCCCCGTCAGCACGTAAACGAACCAATGCACCTGGGCGAACTTGCCGCGCGCGATCTTCAATAAGGTGAACGCGCAGAAACCGAACGCCAGGCCATTGGCGATGCTGTAAGTCAGCGGGATGGTCATCATGGTCAGGAATGCCGGCACCGAGACTTCCGGGTCGCGCCAGTCGATTTCCACCACTACCTGCATCATGAGGCTCCCCACCACGATCAGCGCCGGAGCCGTGGCCGCGGCCGGGATGGCGCCCACCGCCGGCGCCACAAACAGCGCCACGAAAAACAACAAGCCGGTTACGATGGCGGTCACGCCCGTGCGCCCTCCGGCCGCCACGCCTGCTGCGCTCTCGATGTAGCTCACCACCGTGGACGTCCCCGCCACCGAACCCACGATGGTAGCCGTGGCGTCCGCGAACAGAATCCGGTTGACGCGCGGAATCTGGTTGGCGCGGTCGAACAAACCGGCCCGCTTGCCTACCGCTACCAGCGTCCCGATATTGTCGAAAAGGTCGATGAACAGGAAAACGAAAACGATCTCGAAGAAGCCCAGCCGCGCCGTGGCCCGCAGATCCAGTTTTCCCGCCGTCGCGGCCAGATCGCCCAGCCGGTAAGCCTGCGGCGCGAAGCGCGCCACCCCCGTGGCCAGGCCCACACCCGTAGTGGCGAGGATGCCGATCAACATCGCCGCCCGTACCCGCCAGGCCAGCAACGCCGCCATCAGCAGCAGCCCGAATATCGCCAGCGCGGTCGCCGGCTCCCTCAGATGACCCAGCGTAACCGTGGTAGCCGGGCTGGGTAGGACGATGCCCGAGTTGCGAAACCCGATCAGCGCGATGAACAGCCCCACCCCCGCCGCTACCGCCGCGTAGAGTTCGAACGGAATGGTGGCGATGATGAGCTGCCGTACCCCCAACGCCGTCAACACCAGAAACGCTACCCCGGAAATAAACACCGCGCCCAGCGCCGCCTGCCACGGCACGCCCATCTGCTTCACCACCGTGTAGGTGAAATACGCGTTGAGGCCCATCCCCGGCGCCAGCGCAATCGGATAACGCGCCAGCGCGCCCATCAAGATGCTGCCCACCGCCGCGGAAAGACAGGTCGCCGCCGTAACCGCCGCCAGCGGCATGCCGGCCTCATGCAAAATGGCCGGATTCACGAAGACGATGTACGCCATCGTCATAAAGGTGGTGAACCCGGCCAGTATCTCGGTCTTCCAGTTGGTGTCGAGCCGCTCGAACTCGAAGTAGCGCTCCAGGCGCGCGCGCATCGGCATGGTCTATTCTAAGTCGAAATATGGCGGCGGCTGAATGGGAACAAAGCGGCGCGGTTTCTAGCCGAACGATTCCTTGACAGTCCTAATAGCGGGGTGATATGATCTTGAAGCTCAGATCGGGATAACCCAAGGAGAGTTAAAGACAATGGGTGGAATCTGCAAGCTAGGCGTCACAATCAAGAGCATCGCCGTTCATTCCAACGGGCAGGTTCCACTGCCACTCACAAGCACTGAAATCGCGAGCCTAAGCAACGCGGTGACCGCGACCGTACTCTATCCGGACAGTGCGAGTAATGCACTCGTCGGGGCGGTCTCGCCCACCCTTGTGAATCGAGACAATACGGACATCACATTTAACTTCGATCTGGATAACCCCGATGGCGCGCATCCCCCGAATCCAAAGCATCCTGCCGCGCGCCTGTTTCGGTATTTGATTCTGGATAATACGGATGGGCAGGGCTCTCCTCTCTACATCGACGTGACGGAGACCGTCAAGGCTTCTATCCTTGCCAAGGCCGTCGGTCTTGCGCTAGGAGGAGCATTGGGCGCGGGAGCGGGGCTCATTCCAGGCGGGCAGATCGTGTCCGGCGCCGTCAAAGGTTTGGCCTGCGGCCTCGGGACCGTGATCTCGCAGTTAGGCAACGCCAGCGTCTCGATCATCGGCTCTGCGAGTACGAGGCTATATGCCGACCAACTTCTTGCAGCGGGTAAGCAAGAGTTGACGCTCGACCTAATTTCGGGCAAGAAACCGATATCGCAGAATTGGTTCATCCCTGGACAATTTAACCCCAACGGAACGCCGGTCGAGAAGGGTGAAACCGTGCTGATACCGGCCAACACAAAGAACGGATCGATAACGTTGATCCTCCAGGCGTTTCCGAACGCCTAAAGACAACGGCCGTTGGTCGCCGCCGTTAGCCGCGGCTACGGCTTCTGCCCCGCTCTCCCCTTGGGTCCCCAGAATACCGGGCAGTCACCCACCTTGTCTTTGTGATAGAAGCGTTCTTCCAGCTTGTAGTCCGCCACCGTGTCGTCGTCGCAGCTTGCCGCGGAATAGAAGACTCCGGCTTGTAGCTTGGCCTGCAGCTCTTTGTCCCCCATCACGTGCAGCAGCGCCAGCTTGGCGGGCGGCAGGTTGAGCTTGTGCGAATAGTCGAACTCCATGCCGGCCAGCGGGCGGTGCCTGGTCAGGAAGTAAACCAGTCCGTCGCAGAAGAAGTTGTCGCCCTTGGGAGTCACCTGCACCAGTTTGCGTGCGATCGCCTCGAAATCCTTCCATGAGTAAACATCGCCGCGGTCGCAGACATTGCGGGTCGCGGCGCCCAGGCTCAGAAAGCACAGCACCGCGCACGGCCAGAAAGGGCGGCTCGGCGCCAGCGCGCGCGAGCCGATGGCGTACAGCCCCGGCACCGCCAGAATCCCGACGAACGGGGTGAGGGTGATGAAATAACGTTGAAACGTGGGATGTGCAAAAGCCAGTTCCAGAAACATTCCCGCCGACAGCAAGGCGCACAGATAGAACTCCGCGCGCGTCGAGCGGTCGAACGGTTCCGCTCGCAGCAGCCACACCAGACCGATGGCCGCCAGCAACCCCAACAGCATGGCCTGCGGATCGTCCAGCCAGGCCGTGATCGTTCCGATATCGTGCGTGAGCGGCTTGGGCCAATAAATCTGCCGGTAGTACAGGTGGTATTCGGCCAGGTTGAACCACACCACCCAGTGCTGGCGCGTAAACAGCCAGATCACCGGAGCGAAAGGTACGGCGGCGGCGCTGGCGAACCACGCGCCGCGCAGCCAGCGTTGCCTGCCCGCGCTGTTCCATAGCATCCAGATCAGCAGCACCGGCGCCACCGGCGCGGTGAGCAGCGAACAGGCCGCCGCCGCTCCCGCCAGCGCCCCTCCCAGCCCCGCCAGCCAGGTGTTCCCGCGCACCGCCGCGGTGGTGGCGCGAAAGGCCGCCACCGTCAGAAACAGGCACATCCCATAGGCCTGCCCCAGCGTTCCGAATTCCACCAGAACGTTGTTCGCGCCGATCAGCACTCCCGCCGTCACCGCCGCCGGCAGCCGCCAGGGGCCTGGCTCCCAGCGCCGGTAAACGAAATCGGCGGCCATCGCCACCCCGAGCGAGCTCAGCAAAGACGCCACCGCGTGTATCGTGCGCCAGCTCTCCGGCAGCACCCCAATCCAGAAGGCATTCCAGTACGCGTTCAGCGGGGTTTGAGGAAAACAAAAATCCAGGTAGGGACGAAATCCCGCCTTGATCATCTGCGCCGCCACCATGTGGAAGCCCTCGTCGCCGGTGAAAGCCACGGTTTGCGCGTAGACCATCAGGCCCGCGGCCAGCCCGGTCATCGCCGCCCAAAACCACAGGCGCGGCCGTTGTTCGAAACGAAACAATACCATTCCCTGGCATCATAGGGCCTCGACGTGTCCGTAATCAACGTGTGACAGCTCATGCGGTATCCTGAAATGCTTGCCTTCCTTTGTTCAGGTACTCATCCTTGCCATCGTGCAAGGCCTGGCGGAATTGCTTCCGGTTTCCAGCTCGGCTCACGTCGTGGTGGCGGAAAAACTGATGGGGCTCGACCCCTCCGCGCCCGAAATGACCCTGTTGCTGGTGATGCTGCACACCGGAACCATGTTCGCGGTGGTTCTTTATTTCTGGCAGACCTGGCGCGCCACCTATTTCAGCAGCGCCTACGTCGCCAAGGAATTCGGCGTGCTGCTGGTGCTGGCTACCGCCATCACCGGCGCGATCGGCGAAGTCCTCATCGTCGTCATCGAGAAGGTGGCGCTACGCTCTTCCCCGGCGGCGGAAGTCGAACAATTGTTCGGCCGCCTGGAACTGATCGCCCCCGCTCTGGCCGCGGCCGGAATCCTGATTCTCGTCGCCGGCCTGGCGGAAAGAAAACGCCAGGCGCAGCCGGTTCCGCTAGGCGCCCGGCAAGCCGGCGTGATCGGCGCTGTACAAGGCCTGTGCCTTCCCTTCCGCGGCTTCTCGCGCTCCGGCGCCACCATTTCCAGCGGCATGCTGGCCGGCGTCGCCAAGGATCAGGCCGAAAAGTTCAGCTTCGCCCTGGCCGTGCTGTTGACGCCGGCGGCCATCGGCCGCGAAGCGTTGCGCCTGTTCAAAGCCGGTCACAACAGTGGCATGGGACCCTTCGCAGCCCCACTCGTGCCCTGCCTGCTGGGAGCCGCGTTGGCCTTCCTGGCCGGCCTGTTGGCCCTCAAATGGTTGAGCCGCTGGCTCGAAACGGGGCGCTGGTATTTGTTCGGGATCTACTGCCTGTTAGCCGCCGCCGTGGTGGCCACCCTGCGCCTCGTCGGCTACTGAGCCAAGAGCCCCAACACCCGCGAGACGGTGGAGTTTTTTGGCTTGATAACCCATGATTGTCATCGGTAGGTTTTTTCGTTGCGGAGAAGGACGGCGAGCAGCTCCACCGTGTTCGTCGAATAAACGGGCTTGAAAATCATGCGGTACCGGCCCGATATCTTGCGGTAGTGGCCTTTGTGGTTCTTTCCCTTGAGCGGCTTCACGAGACCACGGAAGGGGTCCTCTTCGAACGCGGCAATGTCGTCCAGGACGCGCTGCCGCCGGTCGGGCGGTATCGCCTTAAGCTGTTTTGCGGCGCCGTCGTGAATGTGGACGATCCAGATCATGTCGGAGTTGGGCGAGGGTGACGAACTTTCCCTCGCGCATCTCTCGTTCGGCATTCTTCACGAGAGCGCTCTCTTCGGCGGTGAGTATGTCATCGGGATCAACCAGGCGCCGAGGCTTGATGAGCACGCCATTTTGCGTTTGAGCGAATGCAACAAAATCCCCCTCCTGGATGTTAAGGGTTTCGAGCATCTCCCGCGGAATCACCACTTGGCGCCGCTGGCCAACGCGGCCGATCCGCTCTTGGGCGGTGGTTGATTTGACTGCCATACCTCTTCAGAGTATCTGACCGTCGGAATATGTCAAGCCTTGGGAGGGCAGGGTGTTTAGCCTAACCTTCGCAGTTGGGCCGAGTTTCACACTAAATTCGAGCAGATGGTCGAGGCAAGCCCTGCGCTGTGAGCAAAACATTTTCGTGAGCGCTTGTAGTGGAGACCTACCCTCTATGCAGG
>JBKQIF010000147.1:0-9169 GCA_052148435.1 Bryobacteraceae bacterium | reverse complement strand
TCCGGGTGGATGCCGATGCGCACACTGTTCTCCTCCGCCGCCGGCGCCACCTGTTTGATGAAGTAGGTGAAGTTCTCCCAGATCTCTTCTTTGGTGAACTCACGCCCGTGCGACAGCGGCTCCGCCCACGTTTTCCCGTCCCACACGCCGCGCCTCTCGGGGCTCGCCATATCGAACTCGCGCGCCGTGGCCCCGCGCACCCTTGCGCGCCCGCTGGACCAGATTCCGTTGCCCATGTGCGCATAGGTCGTGTAATAGATCCCCGCCTGGCCCAGGTTGCGGATGTACTGCTTATACTCCTCGATCTTCCGGTCGCGCCCCGGCAGGTTCAGCGTCACTTCCGGCATGTTGTGCACGCTGCTGTTGCCGATGTTCCATACCGTGATGCCCGCGTCGGCATAGCGCTTCTTGATGGCCATGAAACCTTCGGCCGTTCGCATGCCCGGAGCCGCCTGGACGCTGACATATTCGGCGCCGATCTGTTTCAGAAACAGCAACTGGTCGTCGCTCGGGGTGGCGCCCGATTGAGCGCACAGCTTGATGCCGGGTGCATTCGGGTGCACCGACGCCTTGGACTCTTGGGGGGCGAGAAGCGCTCCGAGCGCGCCTCCCAGAGCCATTTTGCCGAAATCCCTCCGGCCCGGCTGGAACGTCTCTTGGCTGTTCATAGTCACCTCACCAGTAAGGATAACGATTCGGGCATCTCCCGGAAGATCGCCCGTTCTTATTGCCGTTGGAAGCCCGCGCGGCGGCGCTGCCGGCGCAACTCGGCGAAACTGAACAGCGCCTCCTGGATGGGTGTACCCACCACTTCGATGCGCTTCAGATCGCGCGTCCCTATTCCAACGCCCTCCGCCAGCCGCAGCGTGCTGTCGCAGGTTTCAAACGGCGGCGTGCCGCGGTCCCCCATCGGGTCGAATCCCATCACCGCCATCGAGACCGCGTCCACGTTCACCGGATTCGTACCGGCCACGATCACGCCCGGCGCCACGGCTTTGCAACCGGGGATCCACGGACCTTCGCCGCCAGCCATGGTGCGGATGCCTTCCACCACCTCCAGGTCGATCGGCCGCGCCGAGATCAGGTCCACCACCGTCCGCGGCACGCGG
Organism: Bryobacteraceae bacterium; assembly: GCA_052148435.1. GTDB lineage: Bacteria > Acidobacteriota > Terriglobia > Bryobacterales > Bryobacteraceae > JBEKYD01. Next base: position 8,060 of record JBKQIF010000147.1, on the reverse strand, counting down.
TAGCCGGCCTCGCGCGGCGACGTCGGGTCTTTCTCCGGCGGCGCGATCTTCGAAGGCTGCCGGCGGCCGCTGTGGACCATGTCGCGCCCGCCCGTGGGGACGACGGTGGGCTCGTCCACGCCCGCGCCCGTTCCGTAAATCGTGCAAGGCGTCAGCCCGAAGCAGTTCTTCATCGAAAGCGTGATGCCCGCCGTGGCGTGCTCCTTCATCTTGGCCAGGCTCACAAAAACGTCGCAATCCTGGTACGAGTGGTTCAGCTCGAAGCCCGGGAACATCAGCCCGCCTTGCGGCACCATCATCCGCGCGTACTTCTTTCCCTGCCCCAGGTAGTTGGTGTTTTCGAACTCCACGTTGGGCGCCGCGCTCAGAAAGTCCCGCGGCTCCCAGTTGGATTCCAAAATCACCTGTTCCAGCGGGTCTGCGGTGGACCACGGGCTTTCCAGCAGCCGGATGCGCCGCGCCCCGGCCTTCCCCAAAAGATGGACCGTAGCCGCAATCACGTGGGGATGCGTATAATGGGTGTCCTCCGCCGGCAGGAACCCCAGCCGATAGGTGGCCGCGCCAGTCAAGTTGATCTTGATCGCCACGGTCTTGCCTTTTACCAGCCGGCTTAGGCCGCCCAACTGGTCGAACATCTTATCCAGCGTGGGCAGCAACTCGCTGCTGTCGTAGGTCTTGCATTTTGCGACGGCCACCCGCGAGGCGGGCGCTGTTGCGGCTTGGATCGACGGTTTTTCCCACAGGTAGGCCCCGGCCACAGTCGACCCGGCCATTCGTAACCAGTTTCTACGTGAGTATCGGCAGTACACATTCCCCTCCCCAAACTTCCAGTTCCGCGATGCGAACCAGCGCTTCCTCCGGCCCGCGGTTAACATAAAACAGCCTGTGCGGCAAGACGCTCTTGCGCTCCGGCGAGTCGGTCAGCCGCCAGGTCGCCGCACCGGCATGAAAGCAGCGAGGATCGTCCGGTTCCGCTTTGGCGATCGCCAGCTTGCCTTTACCCGGCATGCTGATATTGTATCGCGGATGCTCCTGGTTCTTGACCGGTGCCGAAGGTGCCGAAGGCGACAGGCCGTTGCCTTCGGGCCCGGCTCAGTTGCCTGCCGCATGCAACATCTGTTTGGCCCAGAGCGCCGCCTCCACATAGGCATCCCCGACCGCCGATGCTGGAAGACCACACGCCTGCGCGAGATTTTCCACCTTATCCCAATCGCCGAGCTCGTAACAGCGGCTGAGCCGGTAGGTCCTCGACAACGTGTTTTCCTCAGACGCGGTCCCGAGCAGAGCTTTGGTGATGTCCGGCCCTACACCCACCGAATGTAGCGCTTCGTCGAGCGGCCGGTCGAGCAGCGCGTCCAATAGGGAGAACATCCCCATCAGAAAGGCTTCATCCTGCAGCGAAATTCCCGCCAGTTTGATCAAGCTCTCGCAAAAGCGTGCCCGGACAATCGAGAGAGTTGCCAGCTCGCCCGGCTTGTCCGTGGCCAGCCTGGGTAGCGTCGCCAGTGCCGCCCACCGGCGAATGTTCTCAGTGCCCAAAATCACTAAGGCGCGCTCGATCGACTGGATTTGGCCGTTCCGGCCGAACAGCGCGGAGTTCACGTAACGCAACAGTTTGTAGGTCAGCGCCACGTCGCTTCGAATCAGATCGGCCAATCTCTTGACATCCGGTTCCGGCTTTTGCACCTGGCTCAAAACAAGGAGGCACGTGAGCTTCGACGCCGGCACTTCCTGGGTGTGAATCAGGCTCGGCCGTGCGAAGAAATAGCCTTGGAAGTAGTCGTAGCCCGCGCGCCGCGCCCACTCGAATTCTTCGTAGGTCTCTACCTTCTCGGCCAGCAGCTCGATGCCCCGCGGCTTGTACGTGCGCAGCAGGCGCTCCTGTTCGGGCACGGGGGTGCTTCGCACGTCGACCTTGATCAATTGAGCGAGATGAGTGAGTGGCTCGAACTCCGGTGTGGAAACAAAATCGTCGAGCGCGATCGTGTAGCCTTGTTTACGAACGCTGCGGCACAGGGCGATCAGGTCGGAGGTCGGCGTCACCGATTCCAGAATTTCAATCACCGCGGCCTGGCGCGGAAGACTGAGATATAGCCCTTCGCTCAACAGGCGTTGATCGAAGTTTACAAAGGCTTTCTTGCCGCCAAGAATGTTCTCCAGGCCGATGGACATCACGGTGTTCGAGATCACCTGTTTGGTGGCGGAAGCCGATTCGCTGCCGTCGAATTGATTCTGTGCCCGATCGGAACGGTACAGCAGCTCATAGCCATAGAGCTGCCTATCGCGATCGAATATAGGCTGCCGGGCGAGGAGGGCTTCCACAATTGCTCTTATCGGCACACGGCGGTGAAAGTTTAGTTAAGAGCGCCCTTGGATAGCCGGAATTCTCTCTTCTTACGGTTACGCCAACTACCTCCGCTGCATGTGGTTCGAAATGCGGCTTTAGCGCGGCGCTGGCCGGAGGCGGACCGCGAGAGTGCGGGCGGCCGTATGGCAGTCCATCTTCACCCACGATATGCGGCGCTACCGCCGCACCCTTTTCGAGCGCATGAGCGAATTCGCCACCCTCGTAACCGGCCCGTCCGGAACCGCCAAGGAACTCGTGGCGCGGGCCATCGCCCAGTCGCCCTATCTCCCCTTCGACGACCGCCGCATGACGTTTCCCGGCGACGATGCCGCCCCGTTCTTCCCCATCAACATCTCGGCGCTGTCGCCCACTCTGGTCGAATCGGAACTCTTCGGCCACCGCCGCGGTTCCTTCACCGGAGCGGTGGGCGACCGCAAGGGATGGCTCGAAGCTTGTTCCGCGCTGGGATCCGTCTTTCTGGACGAACTGGGGGACATGGACCTCGCCATTCAGGTCAAGCTGCTCCGCGTAATCGAGACGCGGACGTTTCATCCGGTCGGCGATACCGCCAGCCGCCGGTTCCAGGGTAAGCTGATCGCGGCCACCAACCGCGACCTTGCGGCCGGCATTCGAAACGGCCGATTTCGCGAAGACCTGTACTATCGTCTGTGTTCCGACCAGATCTCCACGCCCTCTCTTTCGCGGCAGCTCTCGGACTCCCCGCAGATGCTGCGCGAGTCTCATCGTTTACATGGCCCGCAAGGTCGCCGGGGCCGAAGCGGAAGAGTTGGCGTCCGAGGCGGTGGCCTGGGTGCAGCGGAATCTCGGGCCCGGTTACTCCTGGCCGGGCAACTATCGCGAGCTGGAACAGTGTGTGAGGAATGTCCTGATCCGCCGCGACTACAGTCCGTCCGCCCCGCTCGCCGGCGCCGCTATTGCGCCCACATCTATCGCCGGACAGGCAGCTACGAAGAGACCGCCCGGCGCCTGCAGCCCGATCGCCGCACCGTGAAGGCCAAAATCGCTCTCGCCAAAGTCGGGCGTGGCTCGGACTCTTAGTACTGAGTGTGGAGCAGGCTCTCGCCCAACGTGGCGCACGCACTCGTGCGTGCCGTGTCGAGACTTTTCTCGACACCCGCTCGCGTGTGGTGCGCCCGCGCCGGGTTTTTCGGTGCCTGTAACGCGTCATCGCAACCGGACTTTTGGTCGCCCGGCGCTCTGCCCCACGTGCCCCGGTTATCCTTTGTGCGTACCAAATCTGCAAGCGGTAGAACAGCTTCCGGGGGTATGATAAAGACGAGGGCGAGATGAAACTTCCCCAGTCGTTTCAATCCGATGTCACCTACGTCAAAGACTTGATTGGAGCCGGATGGGCCGGAATCGATTCCGGGCGGAAGGAATCCGGCGAGCGGGTCATTACGCCGGCCTTTACCCGTGCGGTGTGGATGCCGATTGCGATCGGCACTGCGCTCGGTGTCCTGGCCGCCTGCTCGAAAAGAGGCCGCAAGACCCGTCACGCCGTTCTTGGCGGCCTGGTCGGTAGCGTGGTCGGATTCGGCGGCAGCGTGGCATGGGCATCCCGCGGCGTCACCGGTGCCGCTGCCCGCGGCGCCGCCAGAAAAGTCAATACCGTTCGCGACGCCCGTTGGCTCGAGAAAAATCCCATCGCCTACGCGTAGCGTAATGTCCGGCAGCTTCGGCCTATAGGGCAGCGCGCAGGCCCGGAAAAATGAGAACAACCTGCCTTCTCGCTATTTGCCTTGCGTTTTCCCCGGACCTTCGAGCCGCCGGTTTCGAGACCGCGCGCGTGAAAGTCGCGATCCCGGGAGCCGAGGCGCCGTTCTGGACCCTGCAATCGAAGACCGGGCCGGCCGCGCTCGACATCTTGCCGCCCGTGTTCTCCATCGACGGCGCGCGCCACCGGGCGGTGCTGGTGGATGTTCGCGAAATCGCCGCGCCGGTTCCGCTCGCCAACGGCACGGTCGAATATCGCTATGAAGGGCGATTTCGAGACGATCCGTCGCTGTCGCTCGAACTCCGCTTCCGGGCGGCCGGAGACAACCCCGTGGTCCGGTTCGCCTACAAGCTGAAAAGTTCGCGGCCACGGCGGTTGACCAAACCCTCGGGCTCGGACGACCTCACGTATCTCTCCGCGTCTCTCAAGTTGTTTCCGAGGGCCACCGAGGTGCGCTTGTCCGAGTTCCTGGAGCGGATCCATAGCTACACCCTCCAGGAGTACCCGCTGGCGCCCTGGGAGTTCGATAACGAGCTTGCGCCGATGGGACCGGTTCTGGCGGCCTCCGACGGGCGCCGTTCCGTGCTGATCGCCTACGAACATGGATCCCAGGTCCCCGATGCCTTCCTCCGGTTCCGGCTGGCTCCGGACCGCATGGTGCATCTGGCGGCCGTAAAAGCCAACTACCTTACCGGCCAGAGCCTCGGGCCGGGACGCGATTACGAAACCATCTGGTTCGATGCCGCCGCCGTCGAGGGAGATGAAACCGCGTTGAGAGCGGCGTTCCGCGACTTCGTTCTGCGCCGGCTCGCGCTTCACCATGAGAGCCGCAAGCCATACATCTACTACAACACCTGGAATTTCCAGGAGCGCAACAAGCACTGGAACGGCAAACCCTACCTGGAATCGATGAACGAAGAACGGATGCTCGCCGAAATCGACGTGGCCCACCGGATGGGCATCGACGTCTTCGTTCTCGACACCGGATGGTACGAGAAGACCGGCGACTGGCGCGTCAGCTCGGCCCGGTTCCCTCGCGGGCTGGGGCCCATCAAGAGCAAGCTGGATGGCTATGGCATGAAGCTCGGCCTCTGGTTCGATCCGACCGCCGCCGCCCGATCGAGCGCGGCGTTCCGCGACCACCCCGGCGACGTGATGAGCTGGCGCGGGCGCCGCTCGGATCCCAAACCGATATGGGAAACCGAGCCCAGCTTTCGAATGTGCCTGGTCAGCGGGCACGCCGATGTCTTCGCCGATGAACTGATCCGGGCGTATCGCGAACTCGGCGTCACCTATTTCAAGTGGGACGCGGTCGCCCAGTACGGCTGCGATAGCCCCGATCACGGCCACGGCGGCGCGGCCGTTACGGCCGAAGAGCGCGCCCAATCCTACGCATTTCAACTTCCCCGCCAGATGGCGCGCATTGCCGAGAAACTCGCGGCGGCCTGCCCGCAAGCGATCGTGGATTTCGACGTCACCGAGAGCGGGCGAGCCTTCGGGCTCGGATTTCTCTCGGCCGGCAAGTATTTCCTCGTCAACAACGGGCCTTACTACCAGAATTACGATGTGCCCATCGACCCGGACAAAGACAACTGGAACCTGTTCTTCCACAAAGGCCCCGCGCGCACGTGGATCGCCCGCGCGCCGCTCGATTACGACAACTGGATTCCCTCGTCACTGTTCCTCACCCACTACCTGCCCGACGATCCCTATGAATCGCAAATCGTGAATATCGCGTCGTTGATTCTCGGCCAGAACGGGATCTGGGGCGACCTGCCGCGCGTCTCGAGCGATGGAGTCGAGCTGTTCGGGCATTGGCTGGGTCTGTACAAGCAGGTGCGCGACGACATCACCGCAAGTTCTCCGGTGACGTCGGGTCCGGTGTCGGGCGCATCCGAGGTACACGAGAAGATCGCAACCGGTTCCGGCCGGGGCGCCATCGTTTTGTTTTCGACCGCCGCTGGCCCGTTCACATACGTGAGCGCCGGCCGCCCCAACCAGGCGTTTACGGCGACCCAAGGCGTGAGTGTCAAATTCGACGCTGCCGGCCGCGCCGTTCTCCGCGCCGCTTTCGACAAGCCCGGCGCCGCCATCGTACTTTTCGGCGCCAACTGACTTCCCGCTGTTTTCGATTTCCGGCGCCGCCGCAACCGTCTTTCGCTTCGCCATGTCTTAATTCGCACACTTACCAGTACCTGTCTGCTTGACACAGTGCCAACCCCTCCTATATAAACGAGCCAGGCGCTCCATAACCGCCAATGACCGAATGACCGGGGGGCGAGGTGCGCAACAAGGAGGAGAATTACAAAATGCATAACAGAGAGGAAGAATTACAGAATGCATAACAAATTGGTAAAAGCCTCGCTCCTGCTAACTACCATCGGGACCATGAACGCCTTGGCTGGGCTCATCAGCTACAGCGGGTCGGAAACGACCTACATTATCCCCACCACGGGGACCTACTACCTTCTGGCCGCAGGCGCGGCGGGCGGCTCGGGTGCCAATAATCCTGGCGGGAACGGCACGGAAATTGAAGGCTATGTTACCCTCACGGCCGGAACACAGCTGGATATCGTTGTCGGCGGTGCGGGTTTGACAGGTAATTTCGGCACCATATGGGGCGGCGGCGGCGGCGGCGGGACCTTCGTTTGGGTGGATGGCAGCAGCACGCCTCTCATCATCGCGGGCGGCGGCGGGGGAGCCGGCTACGCAGGGGCGGGTGGACTCTCTAATACGAGTTATTCGACAGCCGGCAGTAACGGCTCCGGCCCCGGCGGCGGTGCCGGCGGCACCAACGGCGCCGGTGGTGCTGGCGGCACAGGTGATGACGGAAATTATAACGGCGGCGGCGGCGGCGGCTGGTTGAGTGCCGGAACCGATGGGGTTGGTTCAGGCCCGTTTGCAGGCACCGGCGGATCGGGCGACGGCGGCTTTGGTCCTTCCACCTTCGCTGCAGGCTTGGGCGGCGGTGATAACTCCTCGACCGGCCCGTTCGCCAATGGCGGTTTCGGCGGCGGTGGTGGCGGCGGCTGGCAGGGCGGCGGCGGCGGCGGCGGCTATTCGGGCGGCGGCGGCGGTGACGGAGTCGACTACCCCGGTGGCGCCGGCGGATCGTACCTGGATCCCTCACTCACGAGCGCCGGGTTCCTCAATGCCGGGTCGACCGGTAATGGGTTCTTCGACATCGAGACCTCCGAAATCTCCATCGGCACCCCCGAACCCGGCACAATTGCTTTGCTGGCGCTCGGTCTAGGCGGACTCGGATTCCTTCGACGCCGCCGGTAAGATCAGCCAGGCATCGGCCAGAACGGCTATTTAGCAAAGACCGGGGCGACCGTCAGGCCGCCCCGGTCTTCTTGCGTCTGTTGCGCAGACTCGCCTCCATTCAAGGTGAGACACGGCATTTTGAGTGCATTTTGAGACTGTGCATTTTGCGACAGCCCGCGATTTCCCGCCGTTTTCGATTTCCAGCACCGCCGCAACCGCCGCATGGGCTCTCGGCCTCGGCGTGGAATATTGAGTGGAATCTGGGTTGATCCGGAGGTGGGACAGACCATCGTTTTTCGTGGTCTGTCGGGCCCTAGCCAGGGAGGCCAGAACCGCTCGACGTCTGTCCCACCCAGCTTCCGCACCGATTCGCCGTCAGTTGGGTCAGCCAATTTTCCTCAATACCTGGAAAATGCCCGGCGACCTCGGGAGTTCCTCGTTCACACAACTTTGAAATCCACTATCTCCATTCCTATCAGCCACTTGCCGCCCTCCTAACCGCCAACCCAACCCCTCCCCATGCTACCTCTGAACTAGGCTGCTGGAACCGCCGGAGAATCCATCCGGCCTCTGGTCTCCACCGGTGAAAAGCCAAATGGTTTTCATCCGTGTTCATCGGCGTTCATCTGTGGCTCAAATCTTTTTTTCCCAGTAGAAAGGTTCCAACATGTCCGGCCAATCCAAACGTCCCCTGTCCGAAGCGCGCCTCGC
>JBKQIF010000146.1:0-41644 GCA_052148435.1 Bryobacteraceae bacterium | reverse complement strand
GTCGGCCACCAGCCAGTTGTTGGCGTAGCCGCCGTTATTGCCGTCCTTCATGATGCGCGCGAAGTCGTCGATGGATTGGGAATACTGCATGGCTTTGCGCGCGCGTACGAATTCCGGCACGCCGCCGGGGTCGAAGCCGATGAATTCGCCGATGGTGGTTTCGGTGATCAGGATACCGGCGGCGTTCAATCCGAAATCGTCGCCGGAGTGGATCAGCCCCGGCATGCCATCCATGACGAAGCGGTAGCCGTGAGCGGGCTCAATATCGAAGACCACGTTCCAGCGTTCGCCGGTAGAGTAACTGGTCCAGTTATTGTGTCCGATTACGACACGCCCGTCGGTGGTATAACTGCCGGTGGCCACAAACGCGCTGCAATGGTCGGTGGCTCCGGAAGCCTTGTTCCCCTCGCGCCACTTATCGTAGTAGGGCAGCTCGAGCCAGGCGTTCAGCGCCACCAGGTCCCAGATGTCGAGCTTCACCCCGTGCGCCTTCAGCCCATCCACCATGCCGTTCAGCTCCTCACGGTACTCGGTTTCGACGTGCGGCCAGAGCACCTCGCGAGCCACTTTGCGGAAATACCCCCAGCTCTGTTCCCCGTGAGTGAGTTCGGTCGAGACGGCCTTGAAGTTGTCGGCGATTTCCGGCGCCAGCAGATAGCCGTGCTGAAAACCGATTTCCGCCGGCGTCCCCTCGAGGTGAACCGGAATCCACCCGTTCCGCTCCGCCGCGCGGGAAGCTTTCTTTAGCCGGGCATCGGAGCCGGCCTGTGTCGCATGAAACGCGCCGGCCAGTGCCACCAGCGCCAGGCTCGAAAAAAGGAGCGTCTTCCTCATTGGGCTATTATAGTGACATCGGAAGCAACTCCGTGCAGGATACCGTGCCGCGGAACCAACTCACTCATCAGGTAAAGGCCGGCGGCTGTGCCTCCAAGCTCAGCCCCAAGCTGCTCGATCGCGTATTGGCGTCGGTGCCGCGCTGGCCCGACGACAACGTGCTAGTGGGGTACGACACCGCCGACGATGCCGGTGTCTACCGCATCGCCCCGGACCTCGCGCTGGTGCAAACCGTGGACTTTTTCACGCCCATGGTGGACGACCCCTACACCTTCGGCGCCATCGCCGCGGCCAATGCGCTCAGCGACGTCTATGCCATGGGCGGACGGCCTATCTCCTCGCTGACCATCGTGGCTTATCCGCCCAAGGGCGACCCGGCCGTTCTCGAAGCCATCCTCCAAGGCGGCGCCGGGAAAATGCGCGAGGCCGGCTGCTCCATTCTGGGCGGCCATAGCGTGGCCGACGACGAAATGAAATTCGGCTATGCCGTCACCGGCCTGATCCATCCCGACCGCATCCGCACCAACGCCGGCGCCGAACCCGGCGATGCCATCGTCTTTACCAAGCGCATCGGAACCGGGGTGATCTCGACCGCCCTCAAGCGCGGACTGGCCGCGGAAGAACACGTGGCGGCGGCCGTCGCCCAGATGACCACGCTCAATCGCCGGGCTTGTGAAGCCATGCTGGCATACCAGGTGCACGGCTGCACCGACGTCACCGGTTTCGGCCTCATCGGTCACGCCCGCGGGTTGGCGCTGGCCAGCAAAGTCACCCTTGAAATCGAGTTCGACGCCATCCGCTTTCTGCCCGGCGCGCTCGACTACGTCCGCATGGGCGCGCTCCCCGGCGGCATGCACAACAATCGCGATTTTGCCGAGTGCGTGGTGGAATCGACCCGCCCGTTCGACCCCGAACGCGAGGCCCTGCTCTACGACCCGCAGACCTCGGGCGGGTTGCTGATCACCCTGCCGCCCGGCGAGGCCGCCGAGCTCGAGCGCACCCTCGACGGCGCCTATCGCATCGGCAGCGTGATCGAGCGGGCCACCAAACCGATCCGCCTGATCTGAAAAGGCACGAGTCCCGAAAAGGGGATAAAACCTTTTAGCGTCCGGGCCGATCCTTGAATATTGGTGAGCCGGTGGCGGCCGCTTCGGCCTGTCGCGCCGGTGCGCATGCTGGCGAAATTGCCTCGACACGAGTATCGAGGCTGCACGCAGGAGTGCGTGCGCCACGAAAATCCCGGCTCGGCGGGCGCGACGGCCTGCGCCAGCACTGACGGGAACGGCACAGCCGCTAATTGGTTTTTCCTCCGGCGGGCAGGGCGGTGATCTGGCGGTCGAGCGTGCCGGCCAGGCGGGCCAGGTTCCAGCGCGCTTTTTCCAGAGCGTATTGCGCATCGTAGACGGCAATCCACTTGTCGTCCTCCGCCATGCGGGCGCTTTCCACCTGGCGCAGGCCGAGCCGGCCCTCCTCCACTTGCGCCAGGTCGATGGAAAGCTGCTCGTGGGCGACGTCCAGATCGAGGCGGGCTACTTCGGTTGCGGTGCGGGTTTTGCGGACTTCGCGGAAGGCTTTTTCCAGATCGCCGGCGATGCGGTTGCGGGCGCTCGCGAGCTCGATTTTCAGATGGGCCAATTCGGTCTCCGACTGCGCCATTTGCGCGCCCACGCTAGGGCTGAACAGCGGCAGTTGAAAAGAGACGCCGATTTCGCCGTTATTGCGCTGGAAGTGGTTGAAGAACTCGGCATAGTTATTGAACTTGGCCAGCATGCCGTATTGCGCCACCAGGTCGACGCGGGGGAGGCGGGCGGCGTGGGCGGCGCGCATCTCCAGTCCCTTGGAGACGATTTGCGATTCGATCTGCCGGACCTCCTTGCTGGTTTCGAGCGCGGCACGAACGGCGGCATCTTCGGATTCGGGAAGCTCCGGCGCCTGGCGGTCTTCGCCGGCGGCACGCACGCGGTCTTCGGGCGAGTAGCCGAGGGCCACCGCCAGGGCGCCTTCCGCGTCAGCCTGATCGCTCTCCAACTCCTCGACGGTCTGGCGGAGACGCGCCGCCGCCAGCGCGGCCTGCTTTTGCTCGAGGGGCAGGGCGCGTCCCTCGCGCACTTGAGCCTCAGAGGCGGCCAGCACGCGTTGCTGGCTCTGTTGCTGGTTGCGCACCAGGGCGGCCAGACGGGCGGCCCGCTCCGCGTCCAGGTAGAGCGCCGCGGTCCGGTAGGCGATTTCATCGTGTCTGGCTTCGGTTGAGAGTGCCGCCCCGCGCGCATCCTCCCTGGCTTGTGCGATCTGAAGGCTTTGCGCGCGATTGAAGAGAAACTGCTGAGCCTGGGCCTGCACGACGGAGGGTGCGGCGCCTTCGATGCTCATGGGGTAACCGTTGCTGTAGGCGAGGCCGCTGCCCACCGTGAGTTTGGGCAGGAACGGGCCGCGCGCGGTCCGTATCCCCAGTCGCGTTTTCAGTTCGTCGAGCCGCGCCAGCGCCAGGTCCGGGTTCTGCTTCCCCGCCAATTCCACGGCCTGGCGCAAGGTGAGGGTGATCACTTCCGCGCGGGCGGCCGCGGCGCATGCAAGCACCGCCAGAGCCAACCCGCACTTCCGTGGCGCAGGCATTCGCGCCTGCAGTGTCGAGATTCGTCTCGACAATTCTTCGAGGGCGCGACGGAGTGTCGGGGGCGGACGCCGGCATGACTGCCGACGCGGCAGCCAGAAGTTCCAGCGCCACGGTGCGACACCCGAATACCTGTCGGAATTGCGGACGAACTTGGACATGTTTCGATTTTAGCGTTCGGGGGCGAGCGCTCGGCTTTCTCCGCTTTCAGGCCGCGGCTGCCAGGGCGAGCTCGGGGTCTTCGATGGTGGCCGCGGCGGCGAAGGTGTCGAGCGAGGATTCGTCGCGGGCCCGGCCGATCCACAAGGTGACGTCGTCGCAACGCTGGCCGGCGGAAAACGCCTCGACGGTTTCGATGACTCCCTCGACGATGTCGCGCACCGGCCGATCGACGGCTTCGGTGATGTAGCGCACCAGGCGCCGCCATCCCCACTCGGCGCCGCGCGGATCGGTGGTATCGCAGAGTCCATCGGTGTAAGCCACCAGGAGGTCGCCGGGATCGAGGGTGAGTGCACCTTCGCGCCATACGGATTGACGAAGCATGCCGATCACCGGGCCGCCGGGGTCGAGCTGGACGGGGCGCCAGCCGGTGCGTGTACGCCGCAGCACAAAGGGTGGCTCGTGGCCGGCATTGACGTAGCGCAGGCGCCGGGTTTGCGGGTCGAAGCAGGCCATGAATAGGGTGGCGAAACAACTATCCGGGCAGACTCCGCAGAATAGCTCATCCACGCGCTCCACCAGCTTGGGCAGGCGCTGCCAGCCAGCCGTATCGAGGGCGCGCACGGTGCTGTGAAGCGAGGCGGTGAGCAGCGCCGCGGGCAGGCCTTTGCCGGCCACGTCGCCCACCGCCAGGTGGAATTCACCTTCCGCGGTGCGGTAGTAATCCAGGTAGTCGCCGCTCAGGCCACGCGCGGGGCGCCATGCGGCATCGTATTCAAGCCCGGGGACAAAAGGCCGGGAAGCCGGGAAGATCCGGTTCCGAACCTCGCATGCAGCGTCGACTTCCCAATCCTGCGCCTGGAATGGCGGAGGCACGGGCAGCGGCCGCGGAGAAAACACGAAAGGATGAGTGCCAGCCATGAGAATGTTTTCCTTCTACCAGGACAGACGCTCGGGTGGCCGCAAACGCAACCTTGCTTTACCTAATTTTACATACCGCAAGTTGTTGACTAAAAAACACATAGTGCCGCAAAGACACAACCTCGAAAGAGCCAGTCGAGCGCTGTTGCGTTACAATGGCGGGGTCTTCACAATGCAGGTACTTCAGGCCGGGCCGTACAAGCTGATCTATCTGGAACTCCAGGCGGAGATGGTTGCAACCATTGCGCGCCAGGCCGGGTTCGAGACCAAAACCAAAGAGAACCCGCGCACCATTCAGGTGGATCTGAGCACCCCCGGCCGGCAGGCTCCGCTGCTGCTGTTCGATGCCGCCGATCCCGCCAACCTGGGATGGTTTTCGCGCTGCCAGTTCTATGTGGACGGCCGATCGGGCGCGGTGATGCAGACGCCGTTGACGCTGGCCAACAAGCGCGACCGCAGCGGGGCTCCGTCGCGCAGTGCGGTACGGCTGACGATCGCCAAGGAACTGCCGGCAAGTTTCCGCCTGCCCGGCAAACAGGCGCTCAACGAGCCGGTCTTCTACCACCTGCTGGATAATTTTCTGAACGCCCTCATGAAAACCGGCGTGGCCGTCTGCGGCACCGGCGCCGTGGAACCTCTGGCCGGCCGGACGGAGAGCGTCGGGACAAGGAACTAGGGAGACACACACAGGCTAAAGCCTGTGCCACCTGCCATTTGCTGGAGGCACAGACTTTAGTCTGTGAGCCAGCCCCGCCTAACCCGCCGCAGCCCTGGCCTTCTCCACCACCTCTTCCACTTCTCGCCGGTATTCCCCCAGCAGTTCGGGCGAGGTTGCTTCGAAGCGCATCACCAGGACCGGCTGCGTGTTGGAGGCGCGCACCAGGCCCCAACCGTGGGGGAAGACGACGCGCACGCCGTCCACATCGAGCGTCTTATGGCGCGCGCGGAGTTCGGCGGTGACGCGCTCGACCACGTCGAACTTGATCTCGTCGGGACAATCGAAGCGGATCTCGGGGGTGGTGACGGTCTCGGGCAGGTCGGACAGGAGGGCCGACAGGGGGCGGCCGGACCGGGCCACGATTTCCACCAGGCGGCAGGCCGCGTAGAGCGCGTCGTCGTAGCCGTAGTAGCGGTCGGCGAAGAACATGTGGCCGCTCATCTCGCCGGCCAGCTCGGCGTGGGTCTCCTTCATTTTGGCTTTAATTAACGAGTGGCCGGTCTTCCACATGATGGGATTGCCGCCGCGCGCGGCCAGATCGTCGTACATCAGTTGCGAGCATTTCACCTCGCCGATGAAGGTGGCGCCGGGCTTGCGGCTGAGGATTTCGCGGCCGTAAAGAACCATGAGCTGGTCGCCGTAGAGGATGGTTCCGCGCTCGTCGACCGCGCCGATGCGGTCGGCGTCGCCGTCGAAGGCGATACCCAGATCCGCGCCGGTTTCGCGCACCTTGGCGATCAGAGCCTCCAGGTTGGCGGGCACGGTGGGGTCGGGATGATGGTTGGGGAAGCGGCCGTCCATCTCGAAGAACATTTCGGTGGCGTCCACGTTCAACCGTTCCAGGATGCGGTGCATCGCCGGGCCGCCGGTACCGTTGCCGGCATCGAACACCACGCGGATCTGGCGCGCGAAGCGGAACTGGACGGCCACTTCGTCGACGTACGGCGTGACCACGTCGGCCGTGGTTTCCCAACCGGCGCCGCTGAGGTAATCGCCGGTTTCGGTCATGCGGCGCAGTTCCTGAATGGCCGGCCCGTGGATGGTGGAAGCGCCGCAAACGGTCTTGAAGCCGTTGAACTCGGGCGGATTGTGGCTGCCGGTGATCATAACGCCGCCATCGGCCGGAAGATGAATGACCGAATAGTAGAGCGCCGGGGTGGGCGCCACGCCGATGTCCGTCACGCCGCAGCCGCTGGCTTTCAAGCCGGCGATGAGGGCGTCGCGCAAGCGTGGGGAACTGAGGCGGGTATCGCGGCCCAGAGCGATGCGGGGGCCGCTATGGCGCTGGACATAGGTGCCCAGGGCGCGGCCTAATTGCTCGATGCCGGCGTCGGTCAATTCCCGGTCGGCGACGCCGCGGATGTCGTATTCGCGAAATATGGTTGGTTTCAGCATGTAGAGCTGTCGGTTATCGGCGGTCGGCAGTCAGCCACCCGAACTTCCGGAACCATGTTCTAAGATAACAACAGGGGGCCGGGACTGCGCTGTCACAGCCGGGCAAATGAAGACCGCCGAACGCCAGTTTACGACAATGAGCGGCGTGCCGATCGAGCCGCTCTACGGCCCTGGCGATTATCCCGCCGCGCCGCCCGGTGAGTTTCCGTACACTCGCGGCATTCATGCCGACATGTACCGGGGCAAGCTATGGACCATGCGCCAGTTTTCCGGGTTCGGCACGCCGGAGGAAACCAACCGCCGCTACCACTATCTGCTCGCGCAGGGTCAAACCGGTCTCTCGGTGGCTTTCGACCTGCCTACCCTGATGGGGTATGACGCCGATCATGCGCTAGCCGCCGGCGAGACCGGCAAATGCGGCGCTTCCGTCTGTTCGCTGGAGGACATGGAGATTCTGTTTCGCGGCATTCCGCTGGCCGACGTCACCGTTTCCATGACCATCAACTCGCCGGCGGCCGTGCTGTGGGCCATGTACCTGGCGGTGGCGGAGCGGCAGGGAGCGGGCTGGGACCGCATATCGGGAACCCTCCAGAACGACATTCTGAAAGAGTACATCGCGCAGAAGGAATATATTTTCCCGCCGCGGCCTTCCATGCGGCTGGTGACGGACACGATCGAATTCGCGGCCCGCCACACGCCGCGCTTCAACCCGATTTCGATCAGCGGCTACCACATTCGCGAAGCCGGTTCCACCGCGGTACAGGAGTTGGCCTTCACCCTCCGCGACGGCTTCGAGTATGTGGAATGGGCGCTCGAACGGGGTCTCGGCATCGACGAATTCGCTCCCCGGCTCAGCTTCTTCTTTAACGCCCACAGCGATTTCTTCGAAGAGATCGCCAAGTACCGCGCCGCCCGCCGCATCTGGGCCCACGCCATGCGCGAACGCTATGGGGCGCTCGAGGAGCGCAGCCTGAAACTGCGCTTCCATGCCCAGACCGCGGGCTGTTCGCTCACCTGGCAGCAGCCGTATAACAATGTCGTTCGGACGGCGGTGGAGGCGATGGCCGCGGTGATGGGCGGCGCTCAATCGCTGCACACCAATTCGCTCGACGAAGCCTACGCCCTGCCGAGCGAACAGGCCGTCACCATCGCGCTGCGCACGCAACAGATCCTGGCCCACGAAAGCGGCATTGCCAATACGCCCGACCCGCTGGGCGGCAGCTATTTCGTGGAAAGCCTGACGCTCGAAACCGAACGCGCCGCGAACGTTTATATACAGACCATCGACCGGATGGGCGGCATGATTGCCGCCGTGGAAGCCGGCTTCCCGCAGAGCGAAATCGCCTCGGCCAGCTACCGGTACCAGCGGGAAATCGAAACCGGAGCGCGCGTCGTGGTGGGCGTGAATCGCTTTCAGAGCGGCGCCCAGCCCATCGAATTGTCGACCGTCGACGAGCGGGCGGCCGCGCACCAGTGCCGGAAGCTGGCTTCCCTGCGGGCTCGCCGTTCGAGCTCCCGGGTCACCGCCGCTTTGGACGGATTGCGGCGCGCCGCGGAGGGTACGGAGAACACCATGCCCTGTCTGCTCGAAGCCGTGCGCGCCTATGCCACCCTGGGCGAGATCTGCGATGCCCTGCGGGAGGTTTTCGGAACCTACACGGAAACCGCGCATTTGTGAGGAACGATCAGCGGCCGGCGCTCGGCTAAGTCGCGGGCAACCGCTTGTTTCCAGCTTGCCTTCCGGCGCGCAAGGACGCTATCGTGAAAACCGGCGATCCGCTGAGTCGGCGGCCCGGCCTCCGGAGCTGAGCGCTGAAAGCTGAAAGCCCTCTTCATGCCGATTCGAGTTCTGGTGGCCAAGCCCGGCCTGGATGGTCACGACCGCGGCGCCAAGGTGATCGCGCGCGCGTTGCGCGATGCCGGCATGGAGGTCATCTATACCGGCCTGCGCCAGACGCCGGAGATGATCGTGGATGCGGCTTTGCAGGAAGATGTTCAGGTGATCGGAATTTCCATTCTCTCGGGAGCCCACAATGCGGTCGTGCCGCGCGTGCTGGAGTTGCTGGAGCGGAACCAGATGAAGGACGTGAAAGTGGTGGTGGGAGGCATTGTACCGGACCAGGACGCTGAGGCGCTGCGGCAACAGGGTGTGGCTGCCGTGTTTCAGCCCGGAGCATCGCTCGATTCCATTGTCCGCTTTATCCGCGATGCGGTGTCCGCATAGAGTCAACAACATCCCCGGAATGCGACCCTCAAGGAAACGGTTTCCGCCAAGCTGGCTGCGAAAATGCACATTGCAGGCGCCGGGACAACCCGGCGCGGCCTCCCGGCGTGGCGGCGATCGAACAACCGGGGAGGCGCTGGCGGAGGCCGGCGGCGGTGTGCCGGCACGTCACACCTGTGGCCGGGCCTGCTCGTTGTTGGATGCCTTCAAGATTCGGTAGAATAATGGCTTATCATCACAGAATCCGGCTGTATCGATTGAAACCGTCTCCCGTGAAACCAGTTCCTTGCGTCAGCCGAAGGACCTCGGCAGAGCAACCCGTGCGCCTATGGCGCAATTCGGTGCGAACAACGACAGGTTCCGTCCTGCCCGACCGGCAGCCTTCGCTCCCGGCCGGCAGCCGGAAAGGTGTGTTCGCATGATGCGATTGGGGCAGTTCCGCCTGGTCGCGCTGGCGATGTGGGTGAGCGGAATGTATCCGTTCGCCGCCGGCGCGCAAACCCCGCCCTCGCAAGGCCAACCCCCTCCCAGTCAGCCTTCCCAAAGTCAACCCGCGCAGCAGGCGCCGCCCAAGCCGCAACAGCCCGCCAACCCGTTCGAAACGATACCGCAGGAGCACCAGCCGCCGGCCCAGCCGGCGCAGCCTCAGCCGGCGCAGCAGCCTCAGCCGCCCACCCAGTTGGAGACGCCTAAGCCGGCTCCCACCGCGCCGCAGCCCGTCTCCGGCGAAGCGATTAAGGAAATCGATTTCCGCGGCGCGCGCCGCATTCCCACCGACACGCTCAAGGCCATGATCATGAGCAAGGTCGGCGACATCTATGCGGAGGAGGCCATCCGCCGCGACTTCATGCTTCTGTGGAATTCGGGGCGCTTCGAGGATATCCGGGTGGAAACCGAGCCCGATCCGACCAGCGGCATCATCCTGCGTTTTGTGCTGACCGAGCGGCGGGTTATCCGCTCCATCAATTACGAGGGCATCCATACCGTCACGGTTTCGGAAATCCTGGACCGCTTCAAAGAGCGGAAGGTCGGCCTGGTAGTCGAATCGCAGTACGACCCGAGCAAGGTGCAGCTCGCGGCGATCGTGTTGAAGGAGTATCTGGGCGAGCGCGGCCGCCAGTATGCGCAAGTGGACCCGGTCATCGAACAGATTCCGCCTTCGTCGTTGAAGGTCACCTTCAACGTGAAGGAAGGTCCCAAGGTGAAAGTCGGCACGATCGTCGTAACCGGCAACCAGACCATGAATTCCAAATGGGTGATCGGCGCCATGAAGCAACTGAAGCCCTACGGGGTTCCGCACTCGATCTTATTCGAAAGCGTCTTCGCCAAAACGTACGATCAGACGAAGCTCGAATACGATGAGGAAAAGGTCCGCCAGGCGTATCAGGATAAGGGATATTACGAAGCCCGAGTGCTCGATCCCACCGTCAATATCGTGCCGCACGGCGGCCGTGGCTGGCGGTTGCCCATTATCAAGATGGAGCAGCCCGGCATCTACGCGGATATCAAGCTGCCGGTGGAAGAGGGCCGGTTGTACCATCTGCACACCATGAGCTTCGTGGGTGTGAAGCTGTTTCGCGAGCCCTCCGTGCTGATGGCGCTGTTCGGCATGCGGGAAAACGACGTCTTCAACACCGATAAGCTGCGCAAGGGCATCGAAAACATGCGCAAGCTTTACGGCGGCTTCGGTTACATCGATTTCGTCCCCGAGCCCAATGTCGAGCCGGTTCCCAATACCAATCGGATCGATCTGACCATTACCGCCGACGAGGGCAAGCAGTTCTTTATCCGCCGCATCGATTTTTCGGGCAATACCACCACCCGCGACAAGGTCATCCGCCGCGAGTTGCTGCTGGATGAAGGCGACATGTTCAATACCAACCTGTGGGACCTGAGCATTCTACGCCTGAATCAGCTCGGCTATTTTGAAGTCCTGAAGAAAGAAGACGCGGCCGATATCAAGCGCAATCCGGCCTCCAATACGGTCGATATCACCCTCAAGGTCAGGGAACGCGGCAAGAACTCGATCGGGCTCAACGGCGGCGTGTCGGGCATCGCCGGCACCTTCGTCGGCCTGAACTATGCCACCAACAATTTCCTGGGCCTGGGCGAGACCCTTTCCCTCAGTTCGCAGCTAGGCACCATGCTGCGCAGCGTCAATTTGGGTTTCAGCGAGCCATACCTGTTCGACCATCCCATTCAGACCGGCTTCTCGGTCTACATGTCGCGTTACGACTTCAACCAGGCGCGGCAGCTTTCGCTTCTCTCCGGCCAGAATCTGATCGGGCTTTATAACTCGCTCGGCAGCCAGAACCTCCTCAACTACGTGCAGGACAGCCGCGGCTTCACCACTTCGCTGAGTTACCAGTTGCACCGCAGTTTCTGGCGTTCCAGTCTGACCTTCGGCTACGACGTTTCCAGCGTGAAGACGGAAACCACGGCGGCGGCCAATTATTTCCAGTACATCGATTTCGACGGTGTCTACGGCCCCAACGCCTTGAACGGCATTCGTACCGCCAAGATCACGCCGGGGTTGACCTACAACACGGTCAATCATCCGATCAACCCCACCGGCGGCAAGAGCATTTACTTCTCGGCCGGGTTCGCCAGCAGCGTGCTTGGCGGCAATGTGAACACCCTCGCGCCGGCGATCGACGTCAAGTATTACCACCCGTCGCCGATCTACCATAAGAACATCCTGGCGTTCCACGTGACGGGGACGATCATCAGCGGCTACGGCGGCAAAGAGGTTCCCCCGTTTGCGCGTTCCTTCATGGGCGGCGAAAATGACGTGCGCGGCTTCGACTGGTGGTCCATCACACCGATCGCCTTCATTCCTACCCAAACGAGTATCAATGTTTTGAACAGCGACGGCAGCGCCCGCACCCAACAACAGGTGAGCGGCGGTACGGTGACAGCCATCCCGGTCACCCTGCCGATTCCCGCCTACCAGCTCATCACCCCCGGCGGCGATGCGCATGGAGTCTTCAATTTCGAATACCGCATTCCCATTTTCGGCCCCATCACCCTGGCGATTTTCGGCGACGCGGGCATCAACGGCGTTCTTCGGCCGAGCGAATTGACCCTCTCGCCGGAGCGTGTGACACAGTTAAGCCAGGAGTTTCCGGGAGCCGGGTTTACCGGCCAGGTGCCGATTGCCGCGGGCACGACCAGACCGGTGGGGTCCACCGGTCTGGAGATCCAGGTGCTGCTGCCGGTGGTGCAAGCGCCCTTCCGGGTGTACTTTGCGTACAATCCATCCACCGTTCGCGAATACGTGCAACCGCCGATCGCGGCGGACCGTTCGTTCTTCCCCAATGCGGCGACCTTCAACGCGGCCATCGCTCAATACGGACAGGAGTACCCGTATTTCGACCGGCGCACCCTGTTCCGGTTCACCGTGGGCAGGACGTTCTGACAGCGGACGTGTTAGTATTTTGAGATTCAGGAGTAACAGCTTGAAGAAGAATTACGTCGTCAGTTGCGCCCTGGTTTTGGGCATGGCCATGACCGCGGCCGGGCAAGCGGCGCCGGCCGCCGCGCCTCCGGCCTCTACACCGGCTGCCACCGCCGCGCCAACCCCAACCAGGATTGGGATCATCAACATTACCGCGGCCATCTTGGCCACCAAAGATGGGCAACGGGCCGCCGCCGATCTGAAGGCCAAGTTCGATCCGAAAAAGGGCGCCCTGGAAAAGAGGCAGGCCGATGTGCAAGGCCTGCAGGACCAGTTGCGTAAAGGCGCCGCCACCATGAGCGACGAAGCCAAGGCGCGCATGGAGCGCGACATCGCGACCAACGACCGCTCGCTGAAGAACGACGCCGACGATTTGAATACGGAAGTCGACCAGGACCAACAGAAGCTGATGCAGGATATCTGGGGCAAGATGAATCCGATTATCAACCAGTACGCCACCCAGAACGGCTATGCCGTGGTGCTGGATGTGAGTAATCAGCAGGGCGGCGTCATATTTGGCGCGGCCGATGTGAATATCACTCCGGACATCATTAAGCTCTACGACCAGGCACATCCGGGAACGGCCGCGCCGGCCGCCGCCAAGCCGGCTACACCGGCTCCGCCCAAGCCCGGCGCTTCTGCAACGCCCGCTGCCGCGCCGGTGAAGAAGTAAGCGGCAGCCGCGGCCGAGTCCTCCACAGGCGTGCGCCTCACAGACTAAAGTCTGTGCCACCTGACGGCAGGTGGTGGCACAGGCTTTAGCCTGTGAGAAACGTGCGAGCTCCAGGCCACAGACTAAGGTCTATGCCACCTGACGGCAGATGGTGGCACAGGCTTTAGCCTGTGAGAAACGTGCAAGCTCCAGGCCGCAGACTAAAGCCTGTCCCACCTACAGGGGCAGGCGAAACGCCACGGCCAGCTCGCGGATCGCCTCGTCGGGCATGGGCGCGAGCGTGCCCACCGCCCGGCAGTCGATCAGCGCCTCGGCGGTGGATTCGATCACCTCCAGCCGGTCGAAGGCTTCCAGCACGGTTGCGCCGGTGGCCAGTACGCCGTCGTTTTCGAGCAGCATGGCGGGAGCGGCCGGTGAAATGTGCGCCGCGATGGCTTCCGGATGGTCGAACTGCTGCCCGTAGGGCGCGCGGGTGACGCGCCGCACTACCACGTAGCTTTCCGGAATGGTGCGCGTATCGAGAGCCAGGCTGGTCACGCTGAAGGCGGTGGCATTCACCGGGTAGGCGTTGATGATGGCGCCGGCTTCGGGGTGGCGGCGGTAGATGGCATCGTGAATCGCAGCTGCGCGGCTGGGCGTCTTGCCGGCCTCGGCGCGGCCGTCTTCCACCAGCACCAGCTCGGCCGGCTGCGCCGTTCCGCGGTCCAGGCGATAGGGCGTAATTACGAAGGAGTCACCGGCCAGGCGCGCCGAAAAACTGCCCTCGGTGCTGATGAACAGCCGCTGGCGGTAACCGCGGCGCACGAATTCCGCCACCTCGTTGCGCAGTTCCTTTTCCGCGCTCGATGGCGGGGCAGGCTCGAATTCCGGGAGCGGCTCGCGTTGCCGCCGGGCCAGCGCGATCTCGGCTTCCGTCAGATACCTCAGCCCGCCCAGGAGCCGCGCTTTGATGATGGTCTTGGCGGTGAATTCCAGCGTTTCGAAGCGCCGGAACGCCTCGGCGATCGATGCGCCGCCGGTCACCACGCCGTGGTTTTCCAGAATCACCGAATCGTGCCCGCGCGCGAAAACCTTGCCCACCGTAAGGCCTAGCGCCTCGCTGCCCGGCAGCTCGTAACCCGCCGGCGCCGCCTTTCCGCACACATGAAACGCCTGGTGGAACAGGCGCGTATCGGGCACTTCGTGCGCGATGCTGAAGGCCACCAGCGCCACCGGATGGGCGTGCACGATGCCGCGGAAGTCCGGCCGGCGGCGATAAATCTCGAGGTGCAGGGGGAGTTCCGAGGAAGGCTGGCGGCTGCCCTCCACCGAGCCGTCGGCACGCACGCAAACGATGTCTTCGCGCCGCAGCGTGCCCTTATCGATCCGCGCCGGCGTGATCCACAGATCGCCGTTTTCTTCCCGTATCGAGAGGTTGCCGCCGGAAGTGGTGGTCATGCGGTAGCCATAGATGCGCTGCATCAGTGCCAGAATTTCGTCGCGCGGGTGAAGGTAGGAGATCGCCATGGATAGGTTCCGTTGGCAATTGTCGCATGCTGAAAATGCCGCCGGTGAGCGCCTTGCTAGAATAGCGAAGTAGAGTACACCAATCGACGTGGCGGAATGGCGAAATCGGTAGACGCAGCGGCCTTAAAAGCCGCTCCTCGGCAACGAGGGTGTGGATTCGAGTTCCACTTCCGCCACCAGTTCACGGGCCGCTCACCAGAGGCCATGGAATGAAGGTTGAACGGAACATCTGCCTTGGATTGGTGGTACTCGCAATCTCGCCCGCCTTTGCCCAATCCCCCGAAGAGCTGAAGAACAGCTTCGATGAAGCAGAGCGGCGAATCGTGCGGCTCCGGCCGGCGGCGTTTCCAGAGCTTCCGGGCGGGGTGACTGGGGAACTCGAACGGCGGGGCTGCGCCATTCCGCAAGAGGCGTTCACGAAGGGGCCGCACAACGTCATCCAGGGTGAGTTTGCGAAACCCGGTCAAATCGATTGGGCGGTTTTGTGCTCGGTGAAGGGCGTTTCCTCCATTCTGGTTTTTTGGAATGGTTCAGCCAAGAACCCCGCCGCGATCGCTCCAATGGAAGACCGCATCTTCCTTCAAGGCATCTCGCCTGACCGGATCGGCTTCTCCAGAGGCATCCTCCCGGTGGGAAAGGAATTCATCATGCGGCACTACCGGGCATACGGCGGCCCGAAGCCGCCGCCGATGGACCACTTGGGAGTTGACGATGCGTTCATCGAGAAGGCGTCGGTGACTTGGTATGACCAGGGCGGCAAGTGGTGGAAGCTGACAGGGGCGGATTGAAGCAGGCGGCGAGGACTTCCTGCAGGCTCAGCTGGCGGAAGCCAGAAAAGCCGGTAGACCTTCCCTGTACGACTCTTTCATTCGCTACTCCATGCCGGTTTATCCCGGCGCTATCCAGACTGAGAGTCCGCTCCACGAGCATGTCACAATAACGGTGTTGATCCTTCCCATCGTTCTCGCAATTTTACTAGTCAGCCAGATCTATTGGGCGATTCGCGGGCTGAAGCTGGCCAGGCGGCGGATTCGCTCGCGTGGCCTGCGGCTCGCCGTGTGCGGGGCGGTGCTGGCTTTCTACCTGTTGGCTTTCGCCTATTACACCGGCCGGATCGGAGGACGCTCCACTCCGGTGACGCTGACCCCGCCCGACGCGCTGTTATCGGCGCCGCTGGCGTGGTGGATCGCCAGCTCGCTGGTGGCATTTCTGGTGGTGCTGCTGCTGGCCGTGCCGAAGGGGATCGCGGCCGCCGTGCGCAAGCTGAGATCGCGGTTTGGCGGAGGCGCCATCGAATCGCCGGCACG
The DNA here is from genome assembly GCA_052148435.1 of Bryobacteraceae bacterium. Taxonomy (GTDB): domain Bacteria; phylum Acidobacteriota; class Terriglobia; order Bryobacterales; family Bryobacteraceae; genus JBEKYD01. Next base: position 25,839 of record JBKQIF010000146.1, on the reverse strand, counting down.
CCGGCAATTTTTGGCGCGGACGGCAGCCATTGCCACCGGCGCGCCGTTCGTTGCCGGCGCATACGGTCTGCTGTACGGCCGGCTCAATCTGGAAACCACCTCGCCGCGAATCCACCTGCCGCGCCTGCCGGCAGCCTTCGACGGTTTTCGCGTCTGCCAGTTGTCGGACATTCACATCGGCCCGTTCATGCCCGCGGGAGAGATCCGCAAATACGTCGCCATTGCGAACCGGCTCAAACCGGATCTCATCGTGCTGACCGGCGATTTCGTGACGTTCGACCCGGGCACGCAATACGCGGTGGTGGAGGCGCTGGCCGGGCTGAGAGCGCCGTTTGGGGTTTTCGGAAGCCTGGGCAACCACGATGCCTGGGCCGGCGTGGAAAGCTCGATCACGGAGCTGTTCCGGAGGGTGGGATTCCGCATCTTACGCGGCGAGGCCGTGCCCATCCGAAGCCACGGCGAAGAGTTGAACTTGATCGGGGTAGATTTCCAGAGTGCCAGGCGCTTCGGACCATCGGCGCCGGTAAAACATCCGCTGCGGAACGTCGAGCCGCTGGTGGCGAGGGACCGCGTGAATATTCTATTGAGCCACAACCCGGACACGTTCGATCGCGCGGCGGCGCTGGGGATCGATCTGAGCCTGGCGGGACATACCCACGGCGGGCAGGCGGCGCTGGAGTTTATCAGCCCGGAAATCGCGCCCAGCCGGTTGGTGACGCCCTACGTGGCGGGCTGGTTTTCCAGGCCGGGCGGACAGCTTTACGTCAACCGCGGTATCGGCACCATCGGCGTGCCGATCCGCCTGGGCGCGCCGCCGGAAATCACGGTGTATCAACTTGCGCGCGAGGGGGGAAGTCAGAGGGCGGAAGCCGGGAGTTAGAATGAACGTGGCGCGGCCGCGCTCGATTTGTCAACGGCAGTGGGTTAAGATCATTCGGAGTAAATGCTCACAAGTCTGCGAGTGAAGAACTTCAAACGCCTGGACGACGTGTCCATTGAGCTGGGCAAGACCGTGGTGTTCGTCGGACCCAATAACTCCGGAAAAACCACGGCTCTCCAAGCCCTGGCCCTGTGGGAAATCGGGCTCCGCAAATGGTTGGAAAAGCGCTCCGCGAAAGATATTCCCGAAAAACGTCCCGGCATCACCATAAATCGGCGAGATCTGATTGCGGTTCCGGTTCCGGACGCCAACCTGCTCTGGAAGGACCTTCGTATACGCCACGTCCAAAAAGGCCCGAACGGCAAGCCGGACACGCGACATATTCGAATCGATATTCTGGTTGCGGGCGTGACCGACGGCAAAGCGTGGGAGTGCGGTTTCGAGTTCGACTACGCCAATGAGGAGTCCTTCTATTGCCGCCCGTTGCGCACATCCGAGGATCGGCAAGCGGAGCGAATGCCGGTGCCGAGCGCCGCTGCTCCCGTGAGGGTCGCCTTTCTGCCGCCCATGTCCGGCCTGGCGGCCACTGAGGACCGCCTCGACACCGGCGCCGTCGATGTCCGGATCGGTGAAGGTCGCACGGCCGAAGTTCTGCGGAACCTCTGTTATCAGATATACTCAGGCGAGAAGGCCGCCTCCTGGGAGGCACTCGTGAGGCAGCTACGAAATCTGTTCGGAGTGCACCTGGACCCGCCCAGCTATATCGCGGAGCGTGGCCAGATCACCATGTCCTACCGGGAGGAGTCGGGCCCCGTGCTCGACCTCGCTTCATCAGGAAGAGGACTGCAACAGACCCTGCTCCTCCTCGCTCACCTCTATACTCATCCCGGGAGTGTCTTGCTGCTGGATGAGCCTGATGCCCACCTGGAGATCTTGAGGCAGCGGCAGATTTACCAAATTCTCACGGAAACGGCCGAAGCTCAAGGTTGCCAAGTGATCGCCGCAAGCCATTCCGAAGTCATTCTAGAGGAGGCAGCCGACCGCGACATAGTGGTGGCGTTCGTCGGCAAACCCCATCGCATTGACGACCGCGGCAGCCAGGTTCTCAAGTCGCTAAGGGCGATTGGATTCGACCAATACTATCAGGCGGAGCAAACCGGCTGGGTGCTGTATTTGGAGGGCTCAACCGATTTGGCGATTCTGCGCGCTTTCGCCACATTGCTCGACCATCCCGCCAAATCAGCTTTAGAGCGGCCTTTTGTTCATTACGTCGGCAATCACCCCCCTGGGGCGAGGGACCATTTTCACGGACTACGTGAAGCCAAGCCGGACTTGGTGGGATTCGCGTTGTTCGATTCAATGCCGCAGGATTTGCCCACGGCCGGCGCTCTTCGGGAAGTGAAATGGACCCGGCGGGAAATCGAGAACTATTTCTGCTATCCGGAAACTCTGATCGCCTGGGCCGAGGATACAGGTGGCGATACCGGTCCGCTTTTTGAGGCGGCGGAGCTGGAACGGCGCAGAACTGCCATGCAAGAGGCAATCGATGAAGTAACCGCGGCACGCAGGACGCTGCATCAGCCAGACCCATTTGCGCCCGAGACGAAGGCCAGCGAAGAGTGTCTCGGCCCCGTGTTTCAGAACTATTTCGAGAAGCTGGGCATCGGCAACCTGATGCAGAAGACCGACTATCACACGCTGGTGCGCTGCCTCCCCAGGGATCTTCTCTCAACCGAGGTCGCGGAGAAGCTGGACTTGCTAACCGACGTCGCTGGGCGGGCGCGGCCGGTGAGTTGAGGTGAGTAACGGCGGTGACGCCTGTTCGTTGCGTGCACTTTCGGCGGTATGGCGGTCGGCTGCCGGCCAGGAGGCCCGCCCAACATTTTGCGCGACAATGAGAGCTGATGTCCACGTCCGCTCCCGCTTTAGCCACGCCGGAAATGATTGCGCGCTACGAGCCGGTCATCGGCCTGGAGGTGCACGCGCAACTGGCCACCGCGACCAAAATTTTCTGCGGCTGCCCGACCAGCTTCGGCGCGCCTCCCAATACCAACGTCTGTCCGGTCTGCCTGGGCCTGCCGGGCGCGCTGCCGGTGCTGAACCGCGTGGCGGTGGACCTGGCGGTTAAAGCCGGGCTGGCGCTGAACTGCACCATCCGGACGCGCTCGCGATTCGCGCGCAAGAACTACTTCTATCCCGACCTGCCCAAGGGCTACCAGATTTCCCAGTACGACGAGCCCTTCGCCGAACACGGCTGGGTGGACATCGCGGTGGCGGGCGAGGCGCGCCGCATCGGGGTGACGCGCGTTCACATGGAAGACGACGCGGGCAAGAGCATCCACGAAGGATTCCGGGATTCCGACCTCTACTCCTACGTGGACCTGAACCGGAGCGGCACGCCGCTGATCGAGATCGTCAGCGAACCGGATATGCGCAGCTCGGAGGAAGCCTACGCTTACATGACCGAGGTCAAGCAGGTGCTCGAGTTTCTCGAGGTCTCTTCCTGCGACATGGAAAAAGGCCACCTGCGGTGCGACGCCAATGTGAGCGTGCGCTTGAGGGGCGCGGACAAGCTCGGCACCAAGGCGGAAATCAAGAACCTGAATTCCTTCCGCTTTATGAGGGAGGCGCTGGATTACGAAATCGCGCGGCAGGTGGCGCTCCTCGAAAGCGGCGGCCGGGTGGAGCAGGAAACCCGCCTCTATGACCCGGATGCGGGCGAAACCGTGGGCATGCGCAGCAAAGAAAGCGCTCACGACTATCGCTACTTTCCGGAGCCCGATCTGATGCCGCTCGGGATCGATGAAGCGCGCCTGGGCGAGCTGCGCGCGACCTTGCCGGAGCTGCCCTCGCGCATGCGGGCGCGGTTCCAGGCGGAATACGGCCTGCGGGAGTACGACGCCGAGGTGCTGACCCAGAACCGCGCCACCAGCGCGTATTTCGAAACCGCGGCGCGCATCGCCGGCGATCCCAAGACGACGGCCAACTGGGTGATGGGCGAGCTGATGGGCGCGTTAAAGGCCGACGGCAAGGAAATCGGCGCATCGCCGGTCGCCGCCGGGCATCTGGGCGAGCTGGTGAAACTGATCGGCGCGGGCGCGCTTTCGGGCAAGCTGGCCAAGCAGATTTTCCCCAAGATGTATGCCAGCGGCGACGCGCCGGGGACAATCGTCGAACGCGAAGGATTGGCGCAGATCAGCGACAGCGGCGCCCTGGAAAAAGTAATCGACGGCGTGATCGCCGCCAACCCGAAGCAGGTGGAACAGTATCGGGGCGGCAAGAGCACGGTGATCAATTTCCTGGTGGGGCAAGTCATGAAGCAGACGCGCGGCCAGGCCAGCGTGGGCGTGGTGACGGAACTTTTCAAGACCAAACTGGGGTGAACGAATGTTGAAAGTGGGCGACACGGCTCCCGATATCGAGCTACAGACCGACGCAGGCGAAACCTTTCACCTTTCGGACTCGAAGGGCAAGCGGGTGGTGTTGTATTTCTATCCCAGGGCGGACACGCCGGGATGCACCACCGAAGCTTGCGAGTTTCGCGATCATCTGAAGAAATTCGCCGGCAAAGGCGCGGCCGTGGTGGGAGTCTCGCCCGACAAGCCCGGCGCGCTGGCCAGGTTCAAGACCAAGTACGAGCTGCCCTTTTCGCTGCTGGCCGACGAAGACAAAGCCGCCGCCCAAGCCTACGGTGTCTGGAAAGAAAAAAACATGTACGGCAAGAAGTCGATGGGCATCGAGCGCACCACCTTCGTGATCGGCGCGGACGGCAAGATCGAGAAGATTTACGCCAAGGTGAAGGCCGCGGGTCACGCCGAAAAAGTGCTGGCGGAACTGTAAGCGGTCAGCCGCTCGGGCGGCCACCTTCGCCGGTCAGGTAGTAATGCACGGCGGGGGTGACGATCAGGGACAGGAGCATGGAGGCCAGCACGCCGCCGATCACGGCTATGGCCAGGGGCTGCAACATCTGCGAGCCGGCGCCTAGGGCCAGCGACAGGGGGATCATACCGGCGATGGTGGCCATGGCGGTCATGACGATGGGGCGCAGGCGGCGCTCGCCGGCCTGGATCATGGCTTCGCGGTGGGAAGAACCTTCGGCGCGAAAACGCTGATCGGCATCGAGCAGCAGGATGCCGTTCTTGGCCACGATGCCGATCACCATAATCAGCCCCATGAACGAGGAGATGTTGAAGGTGGTGCCGGTAACCAGGAGGGCCAGAAACACTCCCGAGGTGGAGAGCAGCGCCGAAGCCAGAATGGCAGTGGGCGCGGCGAAGGTGCGGAATTCGAACAGCAGCACGGTGAAGACCAGAACCACGGCCAGGATGAGCACCATCACCAGGTCGTGGAAGGATTCTTGCTGTTCTTCGTAAGTGCCGCCGTAGGCCACGCGAATAGACGGCGGAACGTTCAGCTCACCGACCGCCTGCTGCACCAGGGCCATGCCTTTGCCGAGGCTCATGCCTTCGAAACGGCCGGTCACGGCGATGTAGCGCTGCAGGTTGTCGCGGCGGATTTCGGTCTGGCCCACCTCGCTGGCGAAAGAGGCCAGCGAGCCGAGGGTAGCGGTCTTGCCGCTCAGGCTGCTGGTGATGATGGTATTGCGCGCCTGGTCGAGGTCGACGCGGGTAGATTCCGGGAAGCGCACGCGGATGGTATAGGAACGGTCGTTGACGACCACCGGCGTGGTGGCGGGCTCGCCCTGCAGGATGGCGCTGGCATCGAGCTCGATTTCCTGGGGAGAGAAGCCGGCGCGGGCGGCCACCACCGGATCGACGGTGATGTTGATGGCCGAACCGCTGATGGTGTTTTCAATTCCATCTTTGACGTCGACCACGCTGGGGATCTTTTTGATTCGCTCGGCGATCTTGGGTCCCCATTTCTTGAGCAGGTCGGGATCGGGGCTGAACAGCTTGATCTCGATGGGCTCGGGCGAATTGCTGAGGTCGCCGATCATATCCTGCAGCACCTGAGGGAACTCGACATCCAGCTGGGGGTATTCTTTGTTGACCTTGGCGCGGACGTCGGAGATGACTTCGTCGATGCCGCGGTCGCGCTGGCGTTTGAGGCGGACGGAGAAGTCGCCGGTGTTGGCTTCGGTCACGGCGGCAAGGCCCAATTGCAGACCCGTGCGGCGCGAGGTGCTTTCGACTTCGGGAGTGGCGGACAGGATTTTTTCCACGCCGAGAAGTACCTGATTGGTATCTTCCAGCGAGGAGCCGGCGGGCATCAGATAGTCGAGGATGAAGCCGCCTTCGTCCATTTCAGGCAGCAGATCGCTGCCCAAAGCCTGGTAGCAGAACCAGGATGCCACGACCAGCCCGGCCGAGCCCACGGCGAGCGCGAGTGGATACGCCAGCACGAAGCGCAATGCGCGGCCGTAGAAGCGGATGAGGCGGCCCATCACGCCCGACGTGGCCACGCGACCGAGCGCGTCGGCCGAAGCGGTGGGGTGGGCGGAGCCGTGGCGGCGGAGCAGGTAGTGGCTCAGGGTGGGGGTCCAGGTGAGGGCCAGAACCAGCGAAGTGAGCAACGCCGTGCCCACGGTGACTGCCAGGGCGCGGAAGAACGTTCCGGTGACGCCCGCGATGGCGACCAGGGGCAGAAAGACCACGATGGGGGTGATGGTGGAACCGACCAGCGGCAGGCGGATTTCGTGCAGCGCGCTGCGGATGGCTTGGCCGCGGGACTGGCCGGAATCGCGGTGCAGGACGATGTTTTCCACCACCACGATGGCGTCGTCGATGATGAGACCCACAGCCGCGGCCAGCCCGCCCAGAGTCATCAAATTGAGGCTCTGATTCATCAGGCGGAGCGCGATGAGGGTGATGGCAATGGTGGCGGGGATCACGAGACCGGCCACCAGCGAGCTGCCCCAGTCGCGCAGGAACACGACCAGGATGACGGCTGCCAGAATCAGGCCGACCAGGATGGCGTCGCGGACGCTCGAGATGGAATCGAGCACCAGGGTGGATTGATCGTAGAAGGTGCTGACCTTGACCGCGGGCGGCAGGGTTTTCCGAATCCGGGCGAGCTCGGCCGAGGCGCCTTTGGCCACCGCCACGGTGTTGCTGTCGGGCTGGCGGAAAATGTTCAGCAATACGGCGGGCTTGCCGTTGGCGGTGACAAGCGTGTACACCGGCATCACCGATGGGTGCACGGTCGCGATATCGGCGACGCGCACGGCCGTGCCGTTGGGCGTGGTGCGGATGACGATGTTGCCGATCTCGGCGGGATCGTGCGCCTGGCCGCTGACCAGGGTGAGCGAAAGCTCGTGGTTGTTTTCGATCAAGCCGGGGGAATCGATCATGTTGCTTCTGGCGACGGCATCCAGAATGCCCTGCACGGTAACCTGCGCCTGAAGGAGTTTGGCGGGGTCGGGCTCGATTTGAAACTCGGGCACGCTGCCGCCCTGCAACACCACCATGGAAACGCCGTTGACGCGATTCAGGCGCGGCTTGATGGTGTAGTTGGCCAATTCCCAGAGAGCGGTTTGCGGCATGGTGTCGGAAGTGAAGCTGTAGCCCAGGATGGGGAACGCGGCAAATGTCAGGCGGTTGGCGGTGAGCTTGGCGCTGGGAGGAAGGGAGGGTTGCACGCGCGCCAGGGCTGCGTTGGCGTACTGGAGCGTCTCGAACATGTTGACGCTCCAGTTGAAAAAGAGACTAACCTCGGCCGAGCCGCGGCTGGTGATGGAGCGCACTTCCTCCAGGCCAGGCACGCTGTTCATGGCCTCTTCGACGGGCCGCGTCACGGTCACCTGCATCTGATTGATGGGCGCCACGCCGTTATCGATGCCCACTACGATGCGTGGGAAATCGGTGGTGGGAAACACGGCGACCGGAATGGTGTAGGCCAGGTACACGCCCAGCACGACCAGGGTGACGATGACGAAAACGATGGGCCGGGCAAAGTGAGCGGTCCAATGCTCGGCGTGCTCGGCCGGGGGGATGGAATCGGGAGCAGCCGGAGTCGGTTCGCTCGTCATTTCTTGCCCTGGGCGCCGGTAGGAGACGGTTTGGATGGCGCGCCTTTGGCCGCGTCCGGTTTGGCGCCGGAATCGGCGGCGTCGGTTCCCTCGTCTTCATCTTCATCTTCGTCGGTCTGGGGTTGCTGGATGGTCACTTTGGCCTTGTCGTCAAGGCCGAGTCCGCCGGAAGTGACGACCTGTTCGCCATCTTGCAATCCGCTGAGGATCTGGACGCGCTCGCCCTGGCGGACGCCCACGGATACTTTGCGCTCGTGGGCCACCGAATCGGGCGTGACCACCATGACTTTGACCCCGCCGTCGTCGGAGTTGAGCAGGGCCGGGGCGGGAATCACGATGGTGTTCTGAATGGTCTCGGCGATGATGGAAACCCGCACCGAGGCGCCGGGCTTGAGGCGCTCGCCGGGATTGGGCACCTGGACCCAGACTTCGATAGTGGTGGTGCTGGGATCGACGGTGGGGCTGACCACGGTGACTTTGCCGGCGAGATCGCCATCCGGCCCGCCAATGCGCGCGGGACGGCCGACGCGGATGGCGGCGGCTTCCTTCACCGGAATATTGGCGCGCGCCACCACCTGCGAGATATCGACGATAGAAACCAGCGGAGAGCCGGCGGCGGGCATTTCCCCGGGATATACCGGCCTGTCGGCCACTACGCCGCCGATGGGACTGTGCACCTCGGCGTAGGCAACCTGCAGCGCGGCGTTTTCATAATGCGCTTTGCCGGCGCCGACCTGGGCTTCGGCGGAGCGAATGGCCTGGCCGCGGCTGACCTGGTTGAGCCCTTGGAGATGGCGCTGGGCGGTATCGAACTGGCTTTGGGCCTGCACCATGGCGACCTTGGCGTCGTCCGCCAGCTTTTGGGCCAGGGCTCCCTCGCGCACCAGCGCCACGCGGCTTTCGTAAACCTTTTTGGCGGCTTCGAGCGCCTGGCGAGCGGCTTCGACGTCGGACTGGGCCTTGGTCTGGTCTTCCTGAACGGTGGCGCCGGTGAGAATCTGATAGGCCGCCTGCGCCTGTTCGTACTGGCTCTTGCTTTCGCTGGCGGAAGCCGCCAGATCCCCGCTCTCCAGTTCCACCAGCAACTGGCCGGCGCGAACGTGATCGCCGCGATTTACCAGCACGCGCCGCACCGGTGCGCTGATCTTGGAGGTGACGTTGGCCTGGTTGATGGGGTAGAGAATGGCGTCGGCGGTGACCATGTGGTCGATGGCGCCGCGGACGGCGGTTTCGACCAGGACCGGGGTGGGCGCCTCGGTTTCCTTTTCTTCTTCCTTCTTGCCGCAGCCGGAGAGGAGAAGCGAAGCGGCCAGAAGGGCGAGCAGTGGTGCTGCGGAGCAGGCCTTTGGCCTGCAAGGCAGACCATCGTTCTTGGTGGTCTGCCCTACAAGCCGGGGACAGGCAGAGGCAGTGCAATACACGACGCCATTCCAGATATTAGTCGGAGTCATCGCGATAACGTTCCGGTGAGAATTTTCAGGTTGTCGAGGGCCACTTGATAGCGCGCCAGTCCATCGTCATTGGCGTTGCGGGCCGCGGTCGCGGTGGTTTGGGCATCCACGACTTCGAGCGCCACCGCTTCGCCGGCCTGGTAGCGGAGCACGGTCAGGCGCAGGCTTTCGGCGGCCAGATCGACGGAGCTGCGCAGCGAGTCGAGTTGCGATTGAGCCGCCCGGGCCTCGGCGTACATGGCGGCGACGGCGCTATCGAGGGTGCGCCGGGTGAGCGCCAGATCGAGCCGCGCCTGGTCCCGTTTCTCTTCGGCCTGCTTGACCTTGCTGTGAGTCGAGCCCCAGTTCCAGAGCGGGACATTCAGCGTAACCGCGGCGGCGTAGCCCAGGTTCTTGCGCCCGTCGACTTCGGTGTCGGGAAGCGTGCTGCGCCCGCTGGAGGGCGTCGGATATCCGGTGCGCGCGGCGAACTGGTTGGCGTCGATGCCGTAAAAGAAGTCTACGCCCAGCGATGGCAGGTAGCCGTAGCGCGCCACGCCGATATCGTAGCCGGACTGGAGCAGGCTGGCTTCGGCGCTCTTGAGATCGGGATTCGTGGCGGCGGCTTGAGAGCGTGCGCCGGCCAGTTCCGGCAGCGCGGCCGCCGGATTGAGATCGTCGACTACCTCGAAGCTCGCGCTGAAATTGGGGAAGATCAAAACGCCCAGGGAGATTTTGGCCTTCTCGATAGCGGCTTCGGCTTCGCGCAGATCGCGCCGCCGCTGTTCCAGATCGATCTGCGCCTTGATGACGTCGGAATGGGCGCTTTCGCCGCCTTTTTCAAGGTCCTGGGTGATGGCGAGGAAGCGCTCGGCTTCGCGCACGCTAAGTTGTGCGTTGGCGAGATGGCGCTCGGCGGAGACGATGGCGTAGTAATCCTGCACGACGGTGGCGTTCAGGCCGCGCGCGGCCACTTCCACTTTGGCCCGGGCCAGGGCCTCGGCGGCGGATGCGCGGCGCACTTCAGCGTTGCGCGCCACGGCAAGAAGTTCCTGGTGCAGCACGGCCTGCTCGTTGTAGACATGCACGCCGTCGTTGGCCACGTATACGCCGGAGGGAGTGCCGTTGCCCTCGGTATAGAGAAACTGGTTGAGGGCGCTGAGGGAAGGCAGGCGGGCCGCGCGCGCCTGGGCGGTATCTTCGTGGGCCTGCAGAACCGCCAGGTTGGCGCTCTGAATCTGGCCGGCATACTGCCTGGCGCGAGTCAGGGCGTCCTCAAGCTTGATGGCCGGCGGCGCCGCGCCGGGCGCGGGTGTCTGGGCTGGGCTTAGCCCCGCCAATAGCAATGGGCAGCACCAGGCGAATCCTTTGGCATTCATGGCGAATCGCTAGTGTAACTTTTAGTGCAGCACGGTAACCTGAAGAATCACTGAACGCCGGTGGGACAGACCATCGTCTTTCGTGGTCTGTCAGCGCCGGGACGATGCAAGGACAGCCCGACAGACGAAAAAGACGATCGTCTGTCCCACAATCCTTAGCGGTCTTCGCAGCGGTTGTTTCGGACAGTATTCGCGGCGGGCGGGACGGACGGCGCGGATTCTACGCAGTGAGTTTTCATGCGGTAGCCGCTGATGATATTGTCTTCTACCACCACGCGGGCGGAGGGCGCGGGGCGTTCGGCGCCTTTGCCGAGGTAGATCCCGGCGGCCAGAATGCCGGGCTGGCCGGCATCGTAGACACAGCCGCAGTGCGCCGTATTCAGATGTAGCAGTTGGTTGCCGGCTACGCGATGGCCCTGGCCGATCACGAAAATGCCGCCATAAAGCGGGCCGTCGATCACGTTGTCGAGCACCTGAATGTTGCGCGACTGCATGTCGGGGTTGCTGTTGTTCATGACGATGCCGTAATTGCCGAACGGATAGTCGGGCGGGAGGCCGGCGTTGTAACAGGAGTTGCCGGAGACGGCGCCATCGTGAAAGCCGTCGAGGTCGATGCACTTGCCGTCGATTTCTTCGTACCGGTTGCCGCTATAGACGGTGCGCTCCACGTTGCCGGCGGTGTCGATGGCCACCGGGATGGCGCGGTTTTCCCGGTCCACAGCCTCCACCGGATAACCGATACGCGCGCCCTGGTTTTGCTCTACGCGAATGTCGAGGGCGTGACCCACCTGGATGGCGTCGCGGCCGATCTCGTCGAAACGATTTTCCGCAATCAGGCCGCGCGCGTTGCGCGGCGAAAGGTAGAGACTGTGGGTCCAGATGCCGTTGCCGAGGATCTCGCGCAGCACGCAGCCGGCGACGCGAAAATCGGTCGAGCCTTCCTCCAGCAGAATGCCGCCGGTAGCGTTATTGCGCCCGAGCGCGTTGCGGCCGCCGCTGGAGCGAACCATCACGCCTTCGATGGCGACGTCGGCCGCATGGCTGACCAGAATGGCGAAGCCGGCGGCGTTCGCGATGCGCAGGTTTTCGATGCGCAAGCCGGAGATGGATTCGGCCAGGATGCCGTTGTTTTCGGTGAAGCGGGCGAAAGGAGCGTCGTAGGGCGCCAGCGGCGCCGGGCGTTCGAGGGCGGCGCGGTTGCCATCGATGCCGAAGCTGTGGAGCAGCACGTCCGATCCGCGCACTACGACGATGGCGCGGCCGCGAAAATCGTCCGCCGCGTGCAGCACGGTCCCGGCCGCGGCGCCGCGCAATTCGGTCCCTGCGGCGACCTCGATGGGCGCGTGAACCTCTACCACTCCGGGCCGCAGCTCGACCAGGCGGCGGCGCGGCCAGGTGTAAATGAGGCCGGCGATGAGCGGGATGGAAAGGAGAGCCAGGAACCCCGTGGAGTAGGCCTTTGGCCTGCGCGGGGCGGGCGATTCGCCTGCCCCACTTGGCTCATCGTCGGAATGCGCCACTACGCCACCTCGATCGGGGCGGGCGGGAACTGGCGCCGCCCGAGGCGCAATTCGACCTGGTGCCAACCGGCGCCGATTTCGCCAGGCAGGAGGAAGTTGAATTCCCAGCGGCCTTCCACCGGGTCGGTGCAAAAGCTGTCGATCTCGAGGGCGGCGCGGCCGTCCACGGCGGCGTCGAAACCGGCTGCATCGTTCACGTCCGAGAGGCTCACTTTCACGCGGCGGGTGACGATGCGGTTGCCGCTCATGAGGTTGATGGCGTCGGTGAGAGCGGCGATGCGCGGCACCGCGGGAGGCGCCGGCATGATGCGCACCCAGGCCGGGGCCGCCGCCGGGGCGCCGCCCAAGATCGCTCCCACCGGAACCAGGCCGGTGCGCAGGCCTTCGGGCAGCCACGCAGTCACTTGCGAAACGGCATCGGCGGCGGGCTCGCCGATGTAGATGGGGCGACAGTCGCGGCCGTCGGCGGTAATGCGGAGATTGTTCAGGTCGGCATCCGGCGCCAGGTTCTCGATCCAGATGGAGAGCGCCGCCTGGGGGCCGGCGGCGGGAGCCACGCCTTCGCCGGAAAAGGCGTTGCTGACGTTGCGGATGGAGCAGGCGCCGGACCCGCGCCGGGCAGCGCCGCCGGGCTTGCGGCAGGTAACCCACATATATTGGGTCCAGATCTGCTCCAGCCCCAGAAGCTGCCAGCCGCGCGCGCGGGCCATCTCGCGAATTTCGTCGGGGGCGATGCGCACCCCGCTCCAGGTGTCGTACTGGCGGGCGTGGGCAGGCAGCCCGTTGATGTGGACGGCCAGAACACCGCCCGGCTTGAGGACGCGCCAGGCTTCGTCCAGGTAACCGAAAACCACGTCGCGGCTGGGGATGTGCTGGAACACGGCGTAGGAGTAGACGAAGTCGAAGCGCGCTTCCGGGAAGATGCTCAGGTCCGAGCCGGAGCCGTGATGGGGAAACGCGTTGGCCACGCCGGCCAGGCGTTCCCGCGCCAGGCGGATCATCTCGTCGGAGACGTCGATGCCGTGGATTTCGGTGAAATGCCGGCTCATGGGGCGCATCAGGCGTCCCGGGCCGCAGCCGATTTCGAGCGCGGCCTCGCGCGATTGCAGGCGCGGCAGCTCGCGCTCCAGGTGAAGCACAACGCCGGAGCCGCTGGCAAAGAACTCGTCGGTATCCTGGCTGCGCCGTCCGAAGGCGACGTAGTAGTTGGCGTCCTCGCCGGCGCGCTGGTTCCAATCGGCGCGCATCCGCGCGAGTACTTCGGTGTTGTCCATGGCGCAGTTGTTATTCTAACGTTTATGGCTGTTGCCTTTCGTGGCGTCACTGCCGCGCCGCTCACCGGTTTCGACGCCGCCGCGCCGGATGCGGCGGTGATTGGAATTATCGGCGAAAACGGCGCCGGCAAGAGCCGTCTGCTGCGGCTGGCGGCGGGCGTCGAGCGGCCGTCGGCGGGCGTCGTCGAGCGCTCCGGCGAGGCGCGCTGGCTGGGGCCGGACGACGCGCTGGCGCTGGCGCCGGCCGCCGTCGTCGCCATCGACCAGAGCTTCGCCCGCCAGGACTGGCTGGTGCGCGAGCGTGCGGCGGTGGCGCTCGACCGCCTGCGGCGCGGCGGCGCGACCATCCTGGTATCGTCGCATGAAGAAGCCCTGCTGCTGCGCCTGTGCGATGAAATCTGGTGGCTGGAGGAAGGCAAACTGGCCGGCCGCGGCGACCCTGCGGAAATCCTCGCGGCCTATCGCAAACACCTGGCCGAACGGCTGCGCGCTTGGGGCAATACCGTTTCCTCGCCGCTCTCGCCACGCATGCGCCGCGGCGACGGACGCGCCCAGGTGCTTTCGATCTCGACCCTGGGCGAAGATGGCCGCGCCACCTCGGTATGGCGCTCCGGCGAACTGGCCGTGGTGAAGGTGCGGGTGCGCTTCAGCCAGGCGGTGGCGGACCCGGTGATCGGCATGCTCATCCGCACCCGCATCGGCCTGAACGTGTACGGCACCAACACCGAGCTGGAACGCCTGAAACTCGGCCCGGTCGAGGCCGGCGACACACTCGACGTCACCTACGCCTTCCGCTGCGAGCTCTGCCCGCAGGAATATACTCTCACCGCCGCTTCGCACGACCCCGACGGCGTGTGGCACGACTGGCTGGAAGATGCCGTCGCCTTTTCGGTCAGCGACAGCCGCTACACGGCCGGAGTGGCGAACCTGCGCGCCCAGGTCAGTTGGACGAAGCATGGTGGCACAGGCTTTAGCCTGTGAGAGTGGCACAGGCTTTAGCCTGTGAGATACGATTGCTCTAAACCGGCATGGGAGCCTTTCCGATTCTCGACGGTACCGGCACTACACCGCGCATCGGCTCGCTGCTGATTAAGCCGGCGTCGGCGGTGTGCAACCTGGATTGCTCCTACTGTTTTTATCTGGACCGCGAGGCCGATCCCTACCAGGCGCTTCCCGGGCGGCGCATGACCCTGGAGACGCTGGAGCGCCTGGTGGACAGCTTCCTTTTCTATTCCTATCCGGCGAGCGCATTCGCGTTTCAAGGCGGGGAGCCGACGCTGGCCGGACCGGCGTTTTTCGAATCTCTGGTGGAATTTCAGAAGCGGCACGGGCGAAACGGACAGGCGGTTTCGAACTCGATGCAGACCAACGGCATTCTGCTGGACGATGCCTGGTGCCAAATCTTCAAGAAGAGCCAGTGGCTGATCGGCATTTCGCTCGACGGGCCGGAACAGGCGCACGATCTCTACCGCGTCAATAAGGCTGGTGCGGGCACATGGCGCAAAGTCATCCGCGGAATCGAGTGTCTGAAGAAGAACGGCGTGGACTTCAACGCGCTGTGCGTGTTGAGCCAGGCGAATGTCGGCCAGCCCAGGGAACTCTACCGCTTTTTCCGCTCGCTCGGGATCGGGCACATTCAATATATTCCGCTTTCGGAATTCGATGGCCTGGGCCAGCCGCTGCCCTTCACGATTACGCCCGAGCAATACGGGAAGTTTCTGTGTGAGACCTTCGAGCTGTGGTGGCCGGACCGAAAACGCGTGCGGATTCGCTACTTCGACAACATCGCCGAGGCGCTGGCCGGCCAAAAGCCCGGCACCTGCACCATGCACGAAACCTGCGACAGCTACGTGGTGGTGGAGTATAACGGCGACGTATACCCGTGCGACTTTTTCGTGGAAGAGGACTGGAAGCTCGGCAATGTGAATGAGGACTCCTGGAGCGAGATCGCGCGGCGGCAGCGGCGGTATCGGTTTGCGGCCAACAAGACCATCCCCCACGCCGATTGCCAGGTGTGCGAATACCAATCCATCTGCCACGGCGGATGCCCCAAGCATCGCCACGACCAGCGCGGCCAGTTCGCCGACCTGGACTACTTCTGCCGCGCCTACAAAATGATCTTCGCCAGAGCCGTCGGGCCCCTGCGGGAGGAAGTGAAACGGATTGTGGAGCGGAGGCGGAGCGAGTAGTCCATCTGTGGGGCAGGCGATTCGCGGCCGGGGTATTGGCGTCAAACAGAATCTTCACGCTACCGCCGCGGGTCGCTCAAGGGAACTCGTTGATCGCGCCGGTACAATCCGCTTGGTCTTCCGCACTGGGGTGCTATGCTGAGCGGAAAATGCAAACGGGCTCGAGCGAATTCGAAGGCGGAGCTTGCGATCTCTGGTATTGGCGCGTGCCGGAGCGGTTCGGCCGCCCGCTGGAGGAGCTGGAGCGGCGGTTTCTGGACGCTTCCGAAGCGGAACGGTATGCGCGCTTCCTCGTGGCGCCGGCGGCGCATCTTTTCTTGGGCTCGCGCATTTTGCTGCGGACGCTGCTGTCGCGGTATTGGCCGGCGCGGCCGGAAGATTGGCATTTCGCGGTGAACCAATGGGGGCGTCCGCGGGTAGCCGAGCCGGCCGCGGCCGCGGGCCTGCATTTCAACCTGTCGCATACCAGCGGGCTGGTGGCGTGTCTGCTCGGAGGGCGGGAAGAATTGGGTGTGGACACGGAAACTACCGCGCGTCCCACGACCGATCTGGCGCAGATTGCCGGGCGATTCTTCGCACCGCGCGAAGTGGCGGCGTTGGACGAAGCGGCGGAAAGCGAGCGGCGGGAACGCTTCTTCGAATTCTGGACGCTGAAGGAGTCGTACATCAAGGCACGCGGCATCGGCTTGAGCCTGGAGCTTTCGCAGTTCGCTTTTACGATCGCCGGCGGCCGGGCGGCGATCGCCTTCGAGCCGGGGTTCGACGACGATCGGTCGGAGTGGGATTTCCGCCTGTTCCGCGTGGACCCCGATTTTCTGATCGCCACCAGCGTGCGCCAGCGGCCCGGCGAGGCGGTAAGGGTGACGGTTCGGGACGCGGCGGAGCTGAACGCTGATTGCTGATCGCCGAGAACTTCACTTGGCTTGGAGCTGCGCGGTGAGGGCGCGCAACTGGTCGGGCGCGACGCGGACTTCGCCTTCCACCGTCAGCCACAAGCGGCCCTGGCCGCCATCGCGAAACGCGGCCCCGCGAAGTTGGGCCACGCCGCCGACGCCGGGCGGAAGGGCGGGCGCGCTTGCCGCTTTGGCCACCGCCGATTCCACGCTGCTGCGAATTTTCTCGCGCAGGGTATCGCCCAGCGAGCCGGATTTCAGCGCTTCGCCCAGGCTGCCGTCGGCATCGATGTTCCTGACTTCGGCGTGCAGCGCGGGGGCATTCGATTCCACCGAAGGATTGAGCCGGACCTCGAGCACCGCGTTGCCGCCCACCAGGCGTTTGGCGATTTCGCGCCCCATGGCCTTGGCGCAAGCCCAACGCTCATAATGGACGTGAAGATTGAGCAGCGCGGAGGGCGCAGCCGCGGCCAGCGTTGCGGATTGCACCTCGAGCCGTTCGCCGCAGCGGTTCGAGCGGTTGAGCTCGACTGCCAGCAGCGGCGTGACGTTGCTCTGCAATTCGGCCAGGTCGGCGGTGACCGTGAAATGCAAGGGAGCGTCGGAGCGGCCGGATAACTCCGCCCACGCGGTGACGCCGACGGACTGGCCGCCAATCGGAAGAGTCGCATGCACCGGCGGGGTACGCAGCATGACGGACTCGGGCCCATCGGCGGGGAAAGCGATCGGCGTGAGAAAACATACCAACACACTCCACCACAACTGCCTCATGACCCAGTTGACGCGGACGGCGGGCGGTAAGTTGCGGTGGCACAGACTTTAGTGTAAGTTGCGGTGGCACAGACTTTAGTCTGTGATGGGCTGGCGAATCGCCGGCCCCAGCTCAGCCGACCGGCGCCCCGTCAATTGTATATACGATCATCGTATATACTAAGCATGGGATGGCTGAAATCGAAGGCTTCGATTGGGACGCCGCCAACGTGGGTCACATCCTGCGTCACGCGGTCACTCCCTTCGAGGTCGAAGAGGTTGCGGGCCGTCCGCACGTGACGATTCCGGCGAGGACCATCAAGGGCGAAAAGCGATGGAAGCTTTTAGGAAAAACGGCATCCAACCGCTCCTGGCCGTGGTTTTCACGATTCGCCGCAAGCGGCTCCGCACCGTGACCGCCTACGAAATGAACGCCGCAGAGAGGAAAAAATATGCCCCGCAAATCGACTGATGCTCCCACCTTCAAATCCGATGCGGAGGAAGCTAACTGGTATGCCACTCCGGAGGGCCGCCGTCAGACGCGGGGCGAGTTCGTTCGCGCGCTTCGGGCAGGGACCCTCAGCCGGTCGTCCGGCCTCAAGGCCGCCAAGACGGATCCGAAAGCCCTCGAACAACTCATGGAACAGGCTAAGGAAACCGCAACTCGGGCCATCTCCATTCGCATCCCGATCGCCGATCTTGAGCGTGCCGAACGGATTGCCGGCGAGACGGGCGTCGGCTACCAGACCGTGCTCAAGCGAGCCATCCGCGAGGGACTGACGAAGGCCGGCTGATGCTTCACCCCACCAGCACCACGTCCAGCGTGCGCGGGCCGTGCACTCCCTTGACGCGCGTCATTTCGATATCGGAAGTAGCCGATGGGCCGGAAACGGTGGTGAGCGGGGAATCGCGAAAATCGCGCACGCGGGCAATCGCCTCCGGCAGAGTCTCCACCAGTTGTTCGGCAAGCACCACGCAGAGATGGTAATCGGGAATGAGCGTCAGCGCGCGCCGCGCTTCGTCTTTGCCGTGGCGCAAAATGACGGTGCCGGTGAAGGCCACCGCGGCCATGCAGCCGGTGATCGCGCCATCGCTCGCGTCGAGCTCGGCGTAGCTCAGGCCGCCGTCCGCCCGATCGCGCACGAATTCGAATTCCGGCGGCAGCCAGGCTTCGGGCAGCGAGGCCGGAATCGCCAGCCGGCGCTTGCCGCGCGCACGCAATGCTTCGGCGATGCTCTGGGCGATAGCCGGTTCGGCGGTGCGATACACCATCGCGTTGTAGTCGTGCAGCCGGTCGGCGAACAGCGCGATGCGGGCTTCGGCGTCGAGCGCGCCCGCCCGGCGATAGTGGCGCGGAATCGCCCCGTATTCCAGCGACGGCGCGCCAGCCTTGGCCTTGCGGATGCGTGCCAGGATCTCTTCGCGCGCCGCGCTCATGCGTGCTCCTTCGGCGCCGGCCGCGCGGCCCACCAGTCGCGGAACGATTCGCTCGGAATCGCCTTCAGATCGCGGCTGGCGGTCCACCCGCCCAGCATGCCGGGCAGTTTCCGGATGACGCCGTCGTGAACCAGCGGCGCCTGGCCGATCCGCGCCAGGGTCTGCGCGGTTTCGAGGTTTGAGCCGTTGGCAAAAGCCACCGCGGCCGCCTTCATCCCCATGCGTTCGACGAGCGGGGCGCAGCCTTTCTCCACCAGGAGGGTGCGCAGGTGAATCAAAATCTCCGGAATGTCGATCTCGACCGGGCAAACTTCCAGGCAAGCGCCGCACAGCGAAGACGCGTAGGGCAGCGATTGCGAATGTTCCAGCGATTGCAATTGCGGCGTCAGAATGGCGCCGATCGGGCCCGCGTAAATGGAGCCGTAGGCGTGGCCGCCGGTCTGGCGGTACACCGGGCAGGCGTTCAGGCAGGCGCCGCAGCGGATGCAATCCAGCGTCTCGCGCGACTCCCGGTCCGCCAGCACGCCGGTGCGCCCGTTGTCCAGCAGGATCGCGTGGAACTCGCGCGGCCCGTCGCCCTCCGCCACGCCGGTCCAGACGGAGTTGTACGGGTTCATGCGCTCGCCGGTGGCCGAGCATGCCAATAACTGCAGGAACACTTCCAGGTCGTCGAACGAAGGAATGATCTTTTCCACGCCCACCAGCGTGATCAGCACCTCGGGCAGGGAAACGCACATGCGCCCGTTGCCTTCCGATTCCACCACGCAGATCGAACCGGACTCGGCGATGGCGAAATTGGCGCCGCTGAAGCCTACCTTCACCCGCAGGAATTTCTCGCGCAAATAGGCGCGCGCCGCCGCCGCCAGATCTTCGGCGCGCTCGCCCAGCTCGCTCAAACCCATCTTTTCCAGAAACAGGCGCCGGATTTCCGCCTTGTTGCGGTGCAGCGCGGGCACCACGATGTGGGAGGGTTTGTCGTGCCCGAGCTGGATGATGAGGTCGGCCAGGTCGGTCTCGTAAGGCGTGATGCCGGCGGCTTCGAGCGCCGGGTTCAGCCGCACTTCATCGGAGGTCATGGTCTTGACCTTGATGATTTCGGTGGCCTGGTGCTCCTGCAGAATTTCGATGACGATCCGGTTGGCCTCGTCGGCATCGCGCGCCCAGTGCACCTTGCCGCCGGCCAAGGTGCAGCGCCGCTCGAATTGTTCCAGGTAACGGTCCAGGTTGGCCAGCACGTGGTCTTTGATATGGCGCGCGGCGTCGCGCAGTTGCTGCCAATCGGGCGTTTCGGCCACCGTTCTGGCGCGCTTGGCGCGAATCACGTCGGTGGCATGGCGCACGTTGTGGCGCAACTGCGCGTTGCCCAGCAGCTCGCGGGCGGCTACCGGGAAATCGGGCGCTTCGGCCGCCTGGCCCACGTGGACGCTCATCGCCCGCCCTCCCCAACTCCTTCAGGAGCCCCTTCCCGCGCCGCCAGAATTTCCGCCAGGTGCAGGTAGCGCACCGGAGCGCGCTGCCGGCTTAGCCCTCCGCCGATATGCATCAGGCAGGAATTGTCCACCGCCGTCAGTACCTCGGCTTCGGTTTCCAGCACGCTGCGGATCTTGTCGCCCAGCATGGCGGTGGAAACATCGGCATTCTTGATGGCGAAGGTGCCGCCGAAACCACAACACTGGTCGCTCGACGGCAACCGGATGTAGCGCAGGCCCCGGACCTGTTCCAGCAGGCGCACCGGCCGGTCGCCGATCTTGAGGCCGCGCAGCGAATGGCAGGTGGTGTGAAGCGTCACGCTGTGGGGAAACGATGCCCCGGTATCGGTCACTCCCAGCTTATCCACCAGCAGCTCGCAGAACTCCCACACCCGCGGCAGCAGTTCTTCCACCGCGTCTCTCACGCCCGGGTCGCCGGAATCCTCCGCCAGTTTAGGAAAATGCTCGCGAATCATGGCCACGCAGGAACCGGAAGGTACGCAGACGGTCTCGGCGTCGCCAAACACCTTGAGGAAATGCCGCATCATGCCGGCCGCGTCGCGCGGGTAGCCGGTATTGTAGTGCATCTGCCCGCAGCAGGTCTGCGCCGCGCGGAATCCCACGCTATGACCCAGCCGTTCCAGCACGGCCACCGCGGCTTTGCCGGTATCGGGGAAAAGCGTGTCGTTGTAACAGGTAATGAATAGCTCGATATGCACGCCGAAAAATTATGCTAGCATGCGGCTCTCAGCGAATCTTCAGGTTTTCGCTCTACCCTGGTGCGGAACCCGTCCACGACGGGTGAAAGGACCAACAGATGAAATCCGCTCTTCCGGTGACGCTCGCGGCTCTCGTGACCCTTGCGGGCGCGGCCTTCGCGGCTCCCCCCGCCTATAAAGTGGTGAACAGGATCAAAGTCGGCGGCGCCGGCCGTTGGGACTACGTCTATGTCGATAGCGCCAACCATCGTCTCTACGTCTCGCACGGAACCCAAACCGAGGCGATCGACACGGCCACCGATAAGCTCATCGGCGCCATCCCCGGCACCACCGGCGTGCATGGCATCGCCATCGCGGCCGACCTCGGCAAGGGTTTCACCAGCGACGGCGGCGACAACGATGTGACCGTCTTCGATCTCAAGACCCTCCAGGTGCTCACCAAGATCAAGACCGGCCAGAACCCGGACTCGATCGTCTATGAACCGCTCTCGCACCGGGTCTTCACCCTGAACGGCCGCAGCAAGGATTCGACCGCCATCGACGCCAAAACCGGCGAAGTGATCGCAGCTTCCCTCCCGGTGGGCGGCAAGCCCGAATTCGCCCAGGTGGACGGCAAGGGCAACATCTGGGTCAACATCGAGGACACCAACGAGATCGTCCAGATCGACGCCAAAAACGCCGTGGTGGTGAAGCGCTTTTCCATCGCGCCCTGCGACGGCCCCAGCGGCCTGGCCCTCGATCCGAAGAAAATGCGCCTCTATTCGGTCTGCTCCAACAAGACCATGATCGTGAGCGATCCGGTGGCCGGCAAGGTGCTCGCCACCCCGGCCATCGGCTCCGGGCCGGACGGGGTGGCGTTCGACGACGGCTACGCCTTCAGCGCCAATGGCGCCGACGGCAACATCACCATGGTGGGCGAGACCGCCCCCGGCAAGTTCGAGCCGGTGGCCACCATTCCCACCCAGCGCGGCGCCCGCACCATCGGCGCCGACCGGAAAGCCCACAAGCTGTATCTGCCGGCCGCCGAGTATGGCCCGCCCGCCGAAAGCAAGGACGGCAAGAAGGGCCGTCCACAGGCGCTCCCCGACAGCTTCACCATCGTAGTGGTCGGCCGATAAGAGATTGTGAGACCAGGTGGGACGGACCATCGCATTTTGTGGTCTGTCACCCCTCGCCAGCCCGACAGACGACAAAAGGCGATCGCCTGTCCCAGGCGCGAGCTTCTTCGACCGCCCGACAGTCGCCGAAAACGCTCCGCATCCCGCTCCATACAAACAAACCGTACCAGTCGGACCGTCGCCCGGCTTCAAATCTCCCACAAATCGTTCCACAATCACTATAGGCCTCATCCCCCTTCAGCAAGACCGCCGGCCAGCCGCCGGCGCGGCCCGCCGATGGTGGCCGAGGTCAACGGAGAGAAGATATGCCATCCACACAGAATGGAATTCCAACCGTCGGTGAAAACGACGGCATCCACCGTCGGGATGCCCTTATGGCGGTGGTCGCCAGCCTCGCGGCCTTGCCGGGCGCCGCGCCCCTGGCGCAGGCGCAAGACCGCGTCCCCCTGGAAACCGCCCTGCTCGACAGCGGGCGCTCCCAACCGTTTGACGATGCCTGGCGATTTCATCGGGGCGACCTCGAGAGCGCTGAACGCAACCAGTTCGACGACCGTCACTGGCGAATCGTGGACCTGCCGCACGACTTCAGCGTGGAGAACCTCCCGCCTCGTCCGGAGGAAACGAGTGGCGCCGGCGCGCTGTGGGGCGCCACCGCGCTCGCTCCGCGTGTGGGCCCGTTCGACCACGAGCGCAGCGAAGGCGGCCGTAACACCGGCTGGGTTACCGGCGGCGCCGGCTGGTATCGCAAGCACTTTACCGCCTCGGCGATTCCAGCCGGGCGGCATATCTCCGTTCTCTTCGATGGTGTGTACATGAACGCCGATGTGTGGCTGAACGGGCATCACCTGGGATACCATCCCTACGGCTACACCGGATTTGAATTCGACCTGACTCCCCATCTCTCGCGCCAAAGCGATAACGTTCTCTCCGTGCGCGTTCGAAACGACGGACGCAACAGCCGCTGGTATTCCGGATCGGGCATCTATCGCCATGTTTGGCTGAGCGTCACCGGGCCTGTGCGCGTTCCGCTGTGGGGCGTATTCGTCACCACGCCCGCTGTGTCCCGGGATGCCGCCACCGTCGTGGCTACCGTTCGAATCGAAAATCGCGGAGACACGAAACAGGAGGTCAGGGTCCGTACCCGGCTGGTCGATTCCACGGGAACGCTGGCCGCCGCCGGCGACAAGGAGCAGACGGTTGCGGCCGGAAGCGAGGCTACCGTGGAGCAGACGCTCGACGTCGAATCGCCCCAACTGTGGTCTACGGCCACGCCGCGCATGTACGGCGCTGAAGTGGAGCTGATCGCGGGTGGCCGCGTTGTAGACCGCACCACCACGCCTTTCGGCATTCGGAAAGTCGAAGTGGATGCCGAGCGCGGACTGCGCCTCAACGGCGAGCCGCTGAAGCTCCGTGGCGGCTGCATGCACCACGACAATGGATTGCTGGGGGCGGCGGCGATCGATCGCGCCGAAGAGCGCCGCGTCGAGCTCATGCGGGCGAACGGGTTCAACGCCATACGCACCAGCCACAACCCGCCGTCACCGGCGTTTCTCGATGCCTGCGACCGGCTGGGGATGCTGGTGCTGGACGAGGCCTTCGATGCCTGGGAACGCCAGAAGAACGCGCGCGACTATCACCTGTATTTCAGCGAGTGGTGGCGGCGCGACATTGATGCCATGGTGCTGCGCGACCGCAATCACCCCAGTGTGGTCTTCTGGAGCATCGGCAACGAGATCCCGGAATTCGCCACGCCGAAGGGCCTCGAGATCGCCAGGCAATTGTCCGGTTATGTGCGGCAGCTCGATCCCACCCGGCCGGTCACCGAGGCGATCAATTCGATATTCGCGCGCGGTCCCATCGACGCCGCGTTCGAATCTCTCGATGTGGGCGGCTATAACTACATGCGGCGCCAATACGAGTCCGATCACGAGCGCCACCCGGCACGCGTCATCATGGGCACCGAATCGTTCCCGATCGAAGCTTTTGAAAACTGGAAGCTGATCGAGGAGCACCCGTACATCATTGGCGACTTTGTCTGGACGGGGATGGACTATCTGGGTGAAATCGCCATCGGCTGCGCGCAGTTGAACCAGCCGTCCATGTTCGATGTGCCGCCGGACCTTCTACCACCCGGCCTGACCTTGCCGGCTCCGGGGGCGATGACCCCCGCGGGCGGCCCGGCCAATCCGCTGGCGGACTTTTTTCCGGCCGGAACCAGCTTCCTTACCCTGGACTATCCATGGTTCAACGCATATTGCGGCGACATCGACATAACCGGCGAGACCAAGCCTCAACTCTGGTACAAGCGAGTCGTCTGGGGGCTCGACAAACTCGAAATGGCCGTGCAGCGCCCGGTTCCCGAAGGACGCCAGGAACAGATCGGCATGTGGGGATGGTCCGACGAACTTAAGAGCTGGACCTGGCCTGGTTATGAAGGGAAGACGATCCGCGTGCGTGTATCCTCCACCGGCGATCGGGTCAGGTTGCTGCTGAATGGCAAGGACCTGGGGGCAAAGGCGGTTTCGGCCGAAACCAGGCTCACGGCCGAATTCGAAGTTCCGTACGAGGCCGGAGAGCTCAAAGCCATCGCGCTTCAAAACGGCGTCGAGATCGCTACTGTTACGTACCGGACCGCGGGACGCCCGGCCAAACTCCGGCTGCATGCGGACCGGACGGCCATTCGACGGACCCGCGGCGACCTTGCCTACGTGA
The DNA here is from genome assembly GCA_052148435.1 of Bryobacteraceae bacterium. Taxonomy (GTDB): domain Bacteria; phylum Acidobacteriota; class Terriglobia; order Bryobacterales; family Bryobacteraceae; genus JBEKYD01. The sequence continues at coordinate 1,081 of JBKQIF010000146.1, read as the reverse complement.
CTCTCGACGTGCTGGACGAGGGCGGAAACCTGGTTCCGGACGCTGCGGTCCAGGTGCAATTCGCAATCGCCGGCCCGGGCGAGCTGGCCGCTGCCGGTAGCGCGAACCCGAAGGATGTCGAGAGCTTTCGGAATCCGAAGCCGAGGACTTTTCACGGCAAGTGCCTGGCCATAGTGCGCCCGGCCGGGCAGCCGGGCACTATCGCGCTACGGGCGGAGGCCGTGGGACTCTCGCCGGCGAGCGTCGCGTTGAACGTGGGTTAGCAGGCGGCCGCTGGATGGAGTGTCTGCGTTCAGGCCCCGAGCTTCTTCGACCGCCTTTACCGGCACAATCCGCGCAACGCGCTCCATGACCTTCTTGTCTTGCTGAGCCTTCTTCAGGTCGTAGGCTGCCTGCAACCGCATCCACACTTCCGGCGAGCCGCCAAACAGGCGGGACAACTTCAGACACATGACGGCGGATAGGGGCCTGCGCTCCGCCAGAATGTCATGAAGCATCTGGCGGGACACCCCCAGCGCCTTAGCCACCGCCGTCACGGAGAGGCCGACGGCGGGCAGGATGTCTTGCTTGATAATCTCGCCCGGATGGACGGGCGGCAATCCGTTCTTTCTCTCCATAGCTTTATCTTTACCTCTAACGGTAGTTGACCTTATCTCTAATGGTAGTCTTCAAAGTCGACGTCTACAGCTTCTTCGCCCGACCAGCCGAAGGTGACCCGCCAACTCCCGGTCACGCGCACCGACCAGCGCTTCGGGCTGCCCTGCAGGCCATGAAAGCGAAAACCTTCGATGTTCATATCCTCCGGCCGTCCCGCTGCTTCCAGCAATCCCAGGATACGCACGCACGTCCTGATACGATCCGCGCCGATGCGGCGTGTCGTGCCGGCGCGATAAATTTCCTCAAGACCTTTGTGTCTGAAGCTGCCGACCACTCTTCGAGTGTAAGGCATTCAGCTTACAGTGTCAACTGAATAGTTGACCTCACCCTTCAGCAACGTGTGCTTAACCGGGAAACCGCTCCCTCGCGGTCGCGGCTCGGTTACGAGTGCCGCGTGTTTTCAGTCGCTTACCGAGCCGCGACC
>JBKQIF010000145.1:0-38564 GCA_052148435.1 Bryobacteraceae bacterium | reverse complement strand
CCTGGAGGTACATCAGGACCGGAGTCAGAAAGGCCAGGCCGACAAACTGTCCGGAGGTGTAGAAGCCGATCGCCGTGGCGCGTTCGCCTTCGGGGAACCATGTAGTCACCACCCGGTTGTTGATGGGAAAGGACGGCGCCTCCAGCGCACCTATGGCCAGCCGGAACGCGAATAGCATGGCCAAGCCGCTCGAGAATCCCAGCAGCGCCGTGGCCACCGACCACAGCGCGATCAGCATGGCGTATAGCTTGCGCGGATGCACCCGGTCCACCAGCCAGCCGCCTGGGACCTGACAGAACACATAGCTCCAGCCGAAGGCCGAGAACACCAGTCCCATCTTGACGGAATCAATGGCTAAGTCCTTCCCCAGAAGCGGCGCGGCAATGGACAGATTGGCGCGATCCAGGTAGTTAATCACGACCGAGCCGAACAGCAGCGCCATGATGACGAAGCGGGTCCGGGTCGGCTGCTGTGCGCTGAGGGTTATGTTTTGCGGTGAGATGTGGGTGCTCCTTCCCTGGATTGCCATCTCGCCCGAACGCCACAATCCCGGCCAACCACTTTGGGAAGCTGCCGTCCCGGCGCCGCCAGATCGGGTTGCGCGACCGATGGCCGGTCCCTTGGGTCTTCAACCTCCGTGCGCCGCAAACAGAAGGCGCGGCGCAGTTGGTCGAACGCATCCGGCAGTCCAACCAAAACACCCCGGTATCGACGAGAGAACATAGCAGCCTCAACTTTTCAATCACATAGTGAGGTGGGGCGGTATGAAACGTTGGTTGCAGAACTGGAAGTAGCGGGCTGGCGCCTTCTTTCTGTCCGGTCCGCCTTTAATATAAGGTAAATTGCTCTTCAATTCAAGGAAGTGATTCTGCCCGCGGCTCCGGAAAGGAGCCGCGGTGGTGGGCGAATCGGCCATGCAGGTAATGGTGGAAGTGAGCCGCAAGCGCGGTTCGTCAGACCGGATCCGGCCCCGGTCTAACCAGTGGCAGTTCGATCAGTACCCGCAGCCCCGGCCGGGCATTCTCCGCCCAAACCTCGCCGTGATGCAGCCCGACTGCCCGCATTGCAATCGCCAATCCCAGCCCAACCCCTCCGGTCGAACTGTCGCGGGAATCGTCGACGCGTACGAATGGCTGAAAGATTTCGCCCAGAGCTTCATCCGGCACTCCTGGGCCGTGATCCCGCACGGAGAGCCGCGCCACGTCCTTTGTCCGATCAAGTTCCACTTCCACCGAGGAGTTCGGCGGCGCAAAGTGAATCGAGTTTCGGATCACGTTTTCAATTGCTCGCCGCAGAAGCTCCCGGTCGCCGCTCATCTCTAACTGCATGGCGGACCGTAGCGCAAGGCTGCATCCCCGGGCGTCGGCTTCGACGCGGCAGTCCTCCACAATTTCATCGAGCAACTCGTCGAGCCGCAAGTCCGCCAAAGCGATCGAAAACGGGTCGCCCTCCACGCGTGTCACCTGCAACAGTGCGCCGACCAGATCGGTCAGCCGCTGGATCTCCTTCTTAAGCCGGGCAACACCCGCTTCGCGGTCCTCCGCCGTACGTACCAGCTCGGCGGCGAAGCTCAAGCGCGCCAGCGGCGACCGGAGTTCGTGAGAGACGTCCTGCAACAGCCTTCGCTCCGCCGAAAGCAGCGTCCTGATACGTTCGGCCATGCGGTCGAAGGCGCGGCCTAACTCGCCGATTTCATCCTTACGCGTGGTGTTCACACGCACCACCATGTCCCCTGCGCCGAAGCGGTCGACTGTCTGCGCGAGCGCCCGCAACGGTGAGGCGACATTCAGCGCGAGCAGCCAGCACACCAGTGCCACCGCGCCGAGAATCAGGACGTAATACGGCAGATAGCTAAGTAGATCGAACGGCGGCGGGTCCATCTCCGCGATCCAGCGGTACCGGCCGTCCGCGGATTTCGCCATCACCACAATAGGTCCGCGGAAACGCTTCGGCAGGCTACCCTCGGGCACGGCCGCTGCTAAGAGTGCCGAGCGGTCCTCGCCCGTGAGCAGATCCCTGCCACTGGCGTCGGTGAAGAAATGCTTGCCCGGGACGTACTTGTGCAGCCGCTCGATGAACACGTTCACCTTCCGCGGTCCACCCGATTCGTAGGCCTCCATGGTCTCTTCGAGTTCCAGGCTTTGGATGCGCCCGAAGGAACCCGTACGGTGCGCGTCTCGGAAGGACACCACCATCGTGACGCCCAGAAAGGCGATGAGCGATAGCACCAGCGTGCCGAATGACCATAACGAAATCCTGGCGTAGATCGACCTCACCGCGGCTCCTCCGATCCCGATGCGAATTGGTATCCAACGCCCCGGATGGTCTGGATGACATTCCGATTCCGCCGCTCCAGCTTCTTGCGCAGGTGGCTAATGTGCACGTCGAGCGAGCGTTCCCACGGCGTGGACTTGCGTTGGTACAACGCGGCCGTCAGTTCATCCCTTGACACGGTGCGCCCGGTTGCTCGAACCAGCACTTCGAGAATATCAAACTCCAACATCGTCACTTCCAGCAGTTCTCCCGCGCACCAGACCTCCCTGGTTTGCGGATTCAGCCTCACCTCGCCCCCCTCTACAATCTGCGGCGAGGGGTTCGGCATTCCGGTGCGCCGGAGCACGGCGCCAATGCGCGCCAGCAGCTCTTCTGGCTCAAACGGTTTGGGGAGATAATCGTCCGCGCCGGAATTGAGCCCCATCACGCGATCGGTTTGCGCGGTGCGCGCCGTCAGCATGATGACAGGCGTCGCGCTTCGCTTGCGAAGCTGGCGCAGCACCTCAAAACCATCCAGCGCCGGCAGCATGACATCCAGCAGGATCAGGTCGAATCCGCCCTCGATCGCCCGCGCTAATCCGTTCCTTCCGTCGTGTATGGTCTCTACTCGATATCCGTGCTGGGCAAAATAATCCCGCATGAGCGAGCACAGATCGGTGTCGTCTTCGATCAGCAGAATCGAACGCGGAGCCGAGCTGGCATTGGCGTCGGACATAATCTTCCAACTCCTTTGTATCGCAGACTTGCGCCGGTTCGCGCATTCTTTACAAAACTTAAGATGCAAGCGGTGCCGTGGTGGCGCTTACTAAGAGTAATGAAGAAGTTTGCCACTCTCCTCGCAATGATGCTGCCGCTCGCGGCCCAGACGCCAGCGTCCAAGTCGTTCGTGGGCACGGTGGCCGGGTTTCGTCCCGAGAACGCCGAGGTGGAGATTCAGCCCGATGGGGGAGATATGGTGGCCGCGGGCCTCACCGCCGATACGATCGCTCAAAGAATCGCGCCGGGCGAAAAGGATTTGAAGACAGCCGAGCCTATCCAGGTCACCGACCTGGCCAGGGGCGATCGGGTTCTGGTAACGCTCGAACCGGACTCCAAGAGAATTCGCCGCATCGTCGTCATGACGGCGACCGACATCGCCCAACGCAACGAAGGCGACCGCCTCGATTGGCAAAAGCGCGGTGTAGCCGGGATTGTATCCGCCAAGAGTGGCAACCAGATCACCCTGAAAAACAAAACCTTGACCGGTGCTGAAGTGGAAGCCGTAGTCACGTTAAGCGACCGTACGGCGATCAAACGCTACGCGCCCGATTCCGTAAAATTCGCCGAGGCCAAACCCGGCAATCCGGCCGAAATCAGCGTTGGCGATCAGGTTTGGGCGCGCGGGGAGAAATCCGAGGACGGGCTGAAGGTCACGGCTGAAGAGGTGGTCTTCGGCACTTTTGTCTTGGAGGCCGGTACGATTGGCGCCATCGACCCCGAAGCGAAAGAATTCACGGTCAAAGAGCTTGGCACCAACAAGCTGCTTACCGTAAAGCTCACCAGCGATTCGCAGCTCAAACAGATGTTCCCCATTTCCGCGATGGCCGGCGGGCCGGGCCGTGCGGGAATGCCCGCGGCAGGCCCTCCTGCAGGCGCGGGGCCTGACGGTTTCGGAGGCGCTCCGCCGGGCGGCGGCTTCGACATCAATCAGATGCTCGATCACATGCCCGCGATCATGCTGGAAGATCTCAAACCCGGCGCCACGGTGGTCATCACCAGCACCAAGGGCGCGAAGAGCGGTCGGCTCACCGCGATCCTGGTGCTCTCCAACGCCGACGTGCTCCTCCAGATGGCGTCCGCGATGAAGGGCACGAACGGCGGGGCGATGGGCGCAGCGGGCATGAATGGCGGGGGCATGGGCGGCGACTTTAGCGCCCTGATGGGCCTCGGCCTCGGCGGTATCAATCAGTAACGATCCCGGTTTTCTCAAAGGTACGTCGAAAATGAAACGCGCTTGCTATTTGCTCGCACTCTCTTTGTCTCTACTGGTTGCGCTCGGGCAACTCCCAGCGGAAACCGCACTCACACCCGGCCTGAGCGGTGTGGTCACGGATCCTTCCGGCGCTTTGGTTCCCGGTGCGGTCGTTCAATTACGTGGGCCCGGGGGCGAACAGCGCAAGACCACGGACGGCTCCGGCCAATATTCGTTTCCTTCGCTCCGGCCCGGCAAGTACCTGGTCCGCATCATCGTCAAAGGCTTTGCCGTGACCGAAAAACCGGATCTCGAAATCACCGCGGCGACGGTCTTCGACGCCCAGTTGACGATTCAAGCCCAGTCCCAGGTGATGAATGTCGAAGGGGAAGCCAATAAGGTAAACGCCGATCCCGAATCGAACGGCGGCGCGCTGGTCCTCGGCCAGAAAGAGCTCGCCGCCCTCTCGGACGATCCGGATGAGCTTTCGCAGCAATTGCAAGCCATGGCCGGACCGGGCGCGGGGCCGTCCGGCGCACAGATCTATATCGACGGTTTTACCGGCGGCAATCTGCCTTCCAAGTCCTCGATTCGCGAGATTCGCATCAATTCCAATCCCTTTTCGCCCTTATACGACCGTCCGGGCTTCGGCCGCATTGAAATCCTCACCAAGCCGGGTACCGATTCTCTTCACGGACAGACGTTCGTGCAGTACAACAATGAAGACTTCAATTCACGCAGCCCGTTGCTGCAGCAGTCCACGCGTCCGCCGTACAAGCAGGAGTTCCTCGGCTTGAACTTGACGGGCCCGCTCAAGAAAGACAAGGCCTCCTTCAGCTTCGATGCCCAGCGCCGCAGCACTACCGAAAACGCGTTCATCTACGCTACCGACCTGACCGGCAATCTCACTCCTCAAACGGTCAATCAGGCAATTCTCACTCCCCTGACATTCACCACGCTGAGCCCGCGCCTCGACCTGTCCCTCAGCGCCAACAACACACTTACGGTACGGTATCAGAACACCCGTTCCACCTCCGATAACCAGGGTGTGGGAAACTTCAACCTGCCGTCCCTCGGCTACAACTCAAGCAGCTCGGAAAACACCATACAAGCAACCGAGACCTCGATCCTCAACGCTCATCTGATCAATGAGACCCGTTTCCAATTCATGCGCAGCACGTCCGCAATGGCCGGCGGCACCAATGACGTCGATATTTCCGTGCAGGGGGCATTTACCAGCGGCGGTGCGCAGGTGGGGAACTCGGGAGTGACGACCAACGCGTGGGAAATGACCAACACCTCGACTCTTACCCACGGCACGCACACCTTCAAATGGGGCGGGCGGGCGCGCGGAGCCGCGGAGGACAGTACATCGGTGAGCAACTTCGGCGGAACCTTTACCTTTACGGGCGGCGATGGTCCGCAACTCGACGCCAACAATCAGCCCATCGCGGGAACGTCGATTGAACTCGACGCGCTGGAAGTCTACCGTCGCACCCTGCTGTTTCAGCAAGCCGGCCTCAGCGATGCGCAAATCCGCGCCCTGGGCGGCGGAGCGTACCAGTTCAGCATCGGAGCCGGCGCGCCGACCACTTCCGCCGGTATGTTCGACGTCGGGCTGTTCGTAAACGACGATTGGAGAGCGCGGCCCAATCTGACACTGAGCTACGGGGCGCGTTACGAAGCGCAGACCAACATCGGCGATTATGGCGACATTTCACCGCGCCTCGGAATCGCCTGGGGAATCGACGGCAAGGGGAATAAGGCGGCTAAAACCGTGCTGCGCGCCGGGGCCGGCGTCTTCTATGACCGCATCTCCCAAGCCACCACGCTGCAGGCGCTCCGCTACAACGGCATCACCCAGCAGTCGTACGTGATTTTCAACCCCAGCTTCTTTCCCAATATCCCCGGCGTCAGCTCGCTTGCCGCCAGTCTGCAACCGCAACAGCTGCAGATCATGGACAACTCCATGAGGGCGCCACGCAATTACCAGGCCAATGTGGGCGTCGACCGGCAGATCAATTCCTACGCCCGTCTGAGCGTGAATTATATTTCGAGCCGCGGCGTCCACCTGCTGCGCGAGCGCAATATCAACGATCCCGTCGACGGGGTCTACCCGTACGGCGATTCCGAAATCCGCCTGCTCAACGAGACCACGGGTTTCAGCCGCACCAACCAGCTCATGGTGAGCCCCAGCATCAACTACAAGAAGCTCTTCCTGTTCGGCTTTTATTCCCTGTCATACGGCAAGGACGATAACGAAGGCCTACCTGCCAACCCATACGATCTGCGCGCCGAGTGGGCGCCTTCGACTTATGCGGATGTGCGTCACCGGTTCGTGATGGGCACCAGTATCCCGCTGCCGCTGCAGTGGTCCATCAGCCCATTCATCGTGCTGCAGAGCGGCACTCCCTACAACATCACCACGGGATTGGATCCCAACGACGACGGTATTTTCACCGCCCGGCCGGAATTGCTCACCGGCGTCACCGCCGCCAATTGCAGCGGCGCGAACCTGGTCTACACGGCGTCGTTCGGCTGCTTCAACGTGAATCCGCCTGCCGGCGCCGCGACGATCGAGCGCAATTACGGCCGCGGTCCCGGTAACGCGACCGTCATGCTTCGCCTTTCCCGCACGTGGGCCTTCGGGGAAAAACGCGAAACCGACCCGAACGCCGGCAGCTTTCCCGGAGGTCCGGGTGGAGGAGGCCCTCCCCCGGGCGGCGGGGGAATGCGCGGCGGCGGTCCCGGAGGGCCGGGTGGCGGCGGTCCGCCTCCGGGCGGTGCGCCTCCTGGAATGGGCTTCAACAGCGGAAAGCGCTACACGTTGACGGTGGGAGTCAATGCGATGAACGCATTGAACCATCCCAACTACGCGCCTCCGAATGGCGACCTCACGTCGCCCTTTTTCGGCGCCTACCAGAGCCTCGGCGGCGGTTTCGGCCCCATGGGTGGCGGCTCCAGCACCTACAACCGCAAGATCGATTTTCAATTGCGCTTTGGATTTTAATTTCTTGACGGGCGGCGGTTTCAGTATTGGACGTTACACCCTTTCACCGGTCAACCACCAAAGGATGTTGTGAATGCAGCGTTGCACCATGGGATTAGATTGGGTTGCAACGTTGTGGCCTGGAATGAGCACGGCCACTTTTCCCTTACCGTAGGCGTGAGCCCACCCCTGAGGGGCGCGGCCGTGCTCGGGGGAGTGGCTTTCCAGGAACACGGACGTCTGGCTCTCATCCATCTCCACCTGGTACTCTTCATCCGCGACGGTAAAGGGCGTCATGCCCTCGGTCAATTCCGGCATCTTTCCGGTCAGGGTGACGTTGATGCTGACGACGGCGGGGTGCCGGACGAAGTATGACCTGGCTATTCGGGAGATTCCATTGCCCTTGGGATAAGAGAAACCGTCATGATAGGAAAAGAACCTGCCACCGGCGTTCACGTAATCCTCGTACTTCTGCTCCTGCGCAGGCGTGAGCCAGCGGGCCTCCCCCTTGTTGGCCGGATTCCCATCACGGTCTCTGTAGTACTTGACATACTCGCGTCCCTCTCTGCTCTGGATGATCAGATCGTAGTTGCCAAAATCATCAAACGGGACGGCATAGTCCATGATCGTAACCGCCTCCCAGCCGTTTCTTCGCAGGCCTCCCAGCAAAACGGAGTCGAGTGGGGCGACGCAGTGATAAGCGTCTCCCAGTATGGCCAGAACACGCTTCCTCCGTGCGGTTGTGTCCTGGGTTCTTCCGAGACCGGCGCCGCCCAACAGAGCCATGCCGCAGGCGGTGGAGGTCTTAAGGATATGACGGCGTGTAGTGTTCATGCGTTTGTCTCCAATTTGGAAATGGCAAAATCTCGTGGATCGGCGCCTTGCAGCGGTCGTAGGGCTAAACTAAGTCCTTCCTTTTCAATGCACCCCATAGAAAGCGCGTCGGTTGTCGCCCGTGCCCAAGCTGGCACTGCCAATGTAGATTTACCCATCCTTACCCGAATTTCCTATTCCTTATCCCCAAGGGTACCTCCAGTTTGCCCCCAGTGATTCGCAATGATCGCCCAGGCCACTCCCGTCGCGGCTAAATGCGGGAGCCGCGCCTGCATGGCTTCCGATAATACAAAATATCGCGAACGCCGATTACTCGATAGCGAAACCCTTCAGAGTGTAACTTTTCGGGTCGCGGCGGAGGGTTCCCGAATCGGGTCGCATGCGCTTTTCCGGCGGCCCGCGTGATACTTTTAACCCATGCCCATTCAATTCGAACATCACGGCGAACCGAGGGGCCGGCGACTGTTCTTTCTGGTACACGGCATGGAGCACACGGCGGCCGATCTCGCACATCTGAAGGAAGCGATACGGGCCGAGTTTCCCGAGGACCGCCTCGTGCTGGTGACGTACCCATCTTCGCGTTGGAGCAATCAGAATCCCCTGGAGGTCGCGGAGAAATGCGTCGCGGAGATTCAATCCGAGTTTGAGTCGGGTCCGGACGGCGGTTATGAGGAAATCATTATAGTCGGGCATAGCCTAGGCGCCCTGCTGGCGCGGAAGATTTGTCTGCTCGCCCATGGCATCTGCTCGGACTTTGCAGTTGACATCCCGTTCACTCCCGCCAGCCGGTCCTGGGCGAACAAGGTTAAGCGGCTCGTGCTGCTTGCCGGGATGAGCCGCGGTTGGAGGCTCTGGCCCAGAAATCAGTACTCATCCCGAATCCGCTGGATCGCGCGCGGACTGCAACTTGCTGTCGCGCGCGTCTTGGGCCGTGGTCTTCTTTTGCGGGCGGCACACCGCGGCTCGCCATTTATCGTAAATCTTCGTTTGGATTGGCTGGCGTTGATCAATGGCGATTACCCGAAGGAATTACCCCCGGATCTGGTCGTGCAAATCGCCGCGTTGCACGACACGGTTGTCCATCCGAGCGATCATATCGACCTGCAGGCCGGCTGGAATTTCCGATACGTTGCCGTTGAGGGAACATCGCATAACGCCTTGGTCCGGTTTGACGATGCCGAGCACGGCCTTGAGCGCAAACATAAATTCCTTCACGCATTGAACACAAGTCCTGAAGAATTCGCGGTCGAGCTGATTCCCGGTGTTGACAGTCCGAATGCCAAGGTCGCCCAGGTGATTCTTCTGTTGCACGGAATCCGCGATTACGGTAAATGGCAGGAAGATCTCCGCGGCCAGTTACAGGCCGGAGCTGCGAAGCGTCAGCTTCTGATCGAGACATCGATCTTCAATTATGGCTACCTGCCTTTGCTGCCCTTCCTATGCGGGATTGGCAGGACCATTCACATCGAACGATTCATGGATCGCTACGCGGAAATGCGCGCCACGTATCCTAAGGCCTTATGCTCCTTTGCCGGCCATAGCAACGGGACCTATCTTCTGGCTTCAGCGCTTAGGCGATATCGGGCCTCCCGCTTCGCCAGGGTAGCCTTTATGGGAAGCATCGTGCAGCGGAATTTCCCGTGGCGGAAGGAGTTTAAGAACCGCATCGCAGAGGTCCGTAATCATGTCGCCTCGGCCGACTGGGTGGTGGCGATATTCCCCAGCCTTTTCGAAATGGTCCGTTCGCTCCCGCTCATGCACAACTTCCCCCTCAATCGCGACTTCGGTAGTGCCGGGCATACTGGTTTTACCCAGTCCGGTGGCACCATCCAAAACGTTGCCTATATCGAAGGGGGCCACGGCGCTGCCCTAGAGCCGGAATGCCGGGAGTCGCTTGTCAGCTTCTTGCTTGGCGACGCACCCGAAGTCAGAACCATGCCGAAAGTGGTCGAATGGCAAGCCGGTTGGGTGGCTAATGCCCACAAGATCTGCGTCCTCATTTGGATCGCCATCTTGGTGGCTGGCATCTTCTTGTTCCGAGGCTCCGTGCTGGTGAACGCCTGGTTAGGATGGCAATGGCCAATTCTCCCCGCCGCAGTGATCGTCGTGTTTCTCTTTGCGTTCTTCACGTACTAGACGGCCGCAACCGGTCGTAGTAACAAGCCGCGAAAATCAGCGAGCGGTTTCGCGGCAGCACCGACCATTCCGCTCCGCTACTCGTTTTGGAGACGGCGGTTGGCGAAGCGCTGTTGCGGCACCTGACGACAGCTACCGATAATAGGGGATAACGCCCCTCAAAAACCGTCCCCGGCGCACGGATGGCCGTGCGGCCGCACTTTCCGAGTAGGCGGCCATCTTCGCCGCCCGCCAACCCCACCTGTGCAAACCATCGCGAGCCGCAGTAGTCAAATCACCTTCAGGTAAGTATTGTACTCCTCATCGTTAATGGACATGAACGGGCGAAATAGTAGCGGCCCCGAACCTGTTGTTGTGCGCCAGGTGGTCTGCCCCGGTATTTGTACCGCAGAGAGGAGCTGTTGCCTGGTTAAGGAAGGCGGATTGTCCGCTATGGCAAACAAGACCACCGGTCCCCGGAGCAGGGCAACGGTTTCAGGATGATTCGCATCAATGGCTTCCGCGCGCAAAGGGAAGCTAAGCTCAATGTCGATGCGATCGCCATCCCTCCATACGCGCCGGAGAGTCACGAAGCCTTTCTGAATTGATGCCGGGGTTGGCTCACCGTTTATGCGAATGAGCGGTCCGCCGAGCGAAGACCACGCGGGAATCCGAAGGCGAAGCGCAAGACCTGAGGGGCGTGAAGCACGCATGTGCATTGTGATCTTGCTGTCGACCGGATAGTTTCCGGTCTGGGTTAGCGCCAACTGCGCCCCGTCCGTACTCGTCCAACGGAGGATCGATGGCAGGTAAAGATTCACGAATACGCCGTCGGCATCGCGGAAGTAAGCGAGTATGCGGTAATCGGCAGCGACTTGCGGAAGAGTGCCGGCGCAGCAGGGCCAGGCGTCATTGAAATAACCTTTGCGGGCGGCGGAATGATAATCGGAATAGTAAAACGCGCGTCCGTCCGGCTGCAATGGCTTCGCACCCAATACCGTGTTGTACAAAACCCGTTCCATGCTGTCGCCGTATCGGCCGTCCCGAGTTACCCGTAGCAGATAGCGCGTCAGCTTGAAATGCGCATAACTTCCACACGGCGTCTCGAAGCCGCGGTGCGTGCCACTCAGACTGTTGTAGAGAAACCCGCTGTCAGGCGCACCGAAACTCTCGTTCGGTCCCCAGGCACCGGTGGCAAAACTCTGTGTGGCCGTGATCATGTCGAACGCATTGCTCGCGGCACGGAGATGCTTGCGGCTGCCGTTCGCCAAATAAGCCTGCATGGCCGAACTGAGAGCGTTGCAAAAGCTGTACGCGTGATGATTGGCAAGTATATTCTCGTTCTCGGAAAGCGGATCGAAATAGGTTTCGTCCAACAAAAAACGGCTGGCCATCTGCCGGTAGCGTTCACCGGCGCCGCGATCCCAGGCCAGGTACAAGTTCTCCGCGAGCGTGTAGGATTCATCCCAGAGATAATCGTCGGTCGTGTTTTCGCCCACCGACTTCCGCCAGCGCCGCTGCGGCTCATCCCGATCGAGTGCATGCGGCGGCAGGTGTGGCGCGGCCGCAACCGTAGTTCGATCGAGCAGCCCGAATGCCCGCGTCAATCCGGCGAACCGGTGCGCATCGATCAGGCCTATGACCATCTTGTCGTAGTTGTAAGCCGGGAAGCGAAAATTCGTGTAGAACCGTTCAGAGATCGTTGCGCCGTAAAGATCAAGCAGTCGCTCCAACCTGGCACGCGTACGTACGTCGTGGTTTACGGCATATCCGCGCGCAAGGGCCGAAAGCCATTGGCCGAAACAGTGCGCAGGCGCAAAACCATGTCCCCCGCTTTCGGTCTTAATCAGAGGCACCTCGTCGTACCACCCCCCGAGGTCCGGACCGGGCGCGGGAAGACCGGCGCGCAGACGCCAAGGCTTGAGGAGACTATCTTCATTTAGCCCCATCAGAACGGACTGCGTTTGTTCAAACTGCGTTTGGGCAGGCCCCAGCGCAAACTCGACATCACCATAGCCGAATTCCTGCAGCGGGCGCGATGTTTCGCCGCTGTCCGCGGCGTGAGAGCAAACGGCTGCCGTGGCCAGTCCGGCAGATCTCAAAAACGAGCGGCGGGATGTCATACCTGGATTATGCACGAATTTTCCCGGGAGCCGCGAAGGCGGACTTCCGGACTGGCGACCAACCGCCCACAATCGTCTCCAAGAGACCGGCAGTCGAACATATCGGATAGCCTCGCAGGCTGGTCTTAACGCCAGTCGTCAATCACGTAGGCATCGGCCCGATTGAATCCGTCCGCATGCGGACGCTGCATGGCGACACCCAGCATGGTCACTCGATATCCGTGGGAGCGCATGCGCCGGTAGGCATCTTCGCGAGCCAGGTTCACGCCGCCCTCTACAGCCGCTCCGCGCGAGGATGCAAACGCCTTGCAAGCATCCAGCAATTTGTCGAAACGTCCACCCGCGCCCGCACCGCAACGGGCCGCGCCGAACTTGACGTAACACGTCTTCTCGCCGCCCTCGGATCCAGGTCCGTGCAGGCACACCGCGAAAGCATCGAGAACGCCGCGCGTGTATGTCAACACCACGTCGCCGGTGCGCTGCGCCAGCGCGGCCTGGATTTCACCCGAGAGATCGAGTCCCCTATCGATCTTGTGCGTAAGCTTCCCGCATGCCTGGATAGTCTGCTCGCGCCGGTTTCTGGTGAAGGCCGATAGCAGCGCTGGCGCATCTGCGCGTTTGGCCTGCGGCGCTGGGTTAGCCTCCGGCGTGCGCGTCATGATAGCGGTGAGATAGCGTGGCCAGTAGCCGAACTTCTGGTACAAGCCCACGTGCTTGGCACTTTGCGGGAACGTGAACAGCCCGGTGTGCCGCAGGCCCCATCTGTCGAAAATCGTCATAGTGGCTTCGAGCAGCCGCTGCGCCACGCCGCGTTCCCAGTATTCCGGCAGCACGGTCAGGGGTCCGAAGAACCCGAACGATCCCCAGCGCGTGGCTACGTTCGTTCCGATCAGGCGGCCACCTTCGCGCGCCGCGATCACCTTGACGTGGGTCGAGCGCCAGCGCGACGCCATGAAATTGCGGTCGCCCATGAAGTCGAGCGGATTGGGCAATCCCAGAAACGTTCCGAACGCCAGCCGGACAATACGGTCCGCCTCTTCGAGTTCACTCTGTTTGAGCAGACCGACCTTGATGGGCTGATTCGTCGACATTGCCTTGCGGCTCCCGATTTAGTCTCAGTTTAGCCGATCAGGAGCGGAGTGTGCGCAGCGGCAAGCGGTGATCCGGTGCTCGCTGAGGACAACGTAGGCCAGGGATTTTTGGAGCAGGACCAATACGATAGGCTGCCGGAGGAGCTATGGAAATTAACGGCCACCGCACACGGAGTGATTTCGACCGTTTCAACATCGTCGATGAGGCGGATATTCGCGGTGCCGGCGAACGCCTCGAAGAATGCGCGAAGCAGCGCAAGCAGGAGCGGACCGCGCGTTTGCGGACGGCCAAATGATCGGCGCGCGAACCATTACAGTGCGGGTGGTGCGAATTTGCGATAAACTCAAATGAGTCAGACACTTGCTGGAGTGGCGGAACTGGCAGACGCACGGGACTCAAAATCCCGCGGGATTCACTTCTCATGAGGGTTCGACCCCCTCCTCCAGCACCACTACATTTCTTGCAAAATCAATAACTTCTGCAAAATCATGCATAGTTCCATGCGCCAACGCTTCAGCGGCGCTTTGGAGGTGTGCGTGCGCAAGATATAGGTGAAGGAGGAAATGCCCGATCGCGTAGAAGCTTGTGCCAAACCGCGCCGGGCGTTATTGTGTCGGCAATATGAGACTTCGGTACGTGCTGCCCTGCGCTGTGGCGCTGCTCGGTTTCAGAATAGCGGATGCCCAGTCCGTGTCCACCTCCTCCATTCCGCACCTCGAGAAGCGCGGCAAGGCCACCCAGTTGATTGTGGACGGCCGTCCGTTCCTGATCCTGGCCGGCGAGTTGACCAATTCGGCTTCTTCCAGCATGGAGTACATGGAGCCGTACTGGCCCAAACTGGCCGCGGCCAACATGAATACGGTCCTGGCCGCGGTGACGTGGGAACTGGTGGAGCCGGAACCGGGCAAGTTCGACTTTGCGCTGGTGGACGACGCCATCCGCGAGGCGCGCAGGAACCATTTGCGCCTGATCTTCCTGTGGTTTGGAAGCTGGAAGAACGGTGAGTCCACGTACACGCCGCTATGGGTGAAGAAGGATCAAAAGCAATATCCGCTGTTTCTGGCGGAGAACGGGCAGGTCATTACCTACCTTTCGGTCTTCAAGGAAGTCAACTGGAAAGCGGACGCGAATGCCTTTGCCGCGTTGATGCGACATATCCGCGAAGTGGATGGGGAAGCCCACACCGTGATCATGATGCAGGTGGAGAACGAGGTGGGTTGCCCGGGAGCCACCCGCGACCAGGTGCCGGAGGCCAAGGCCGCCTTTAACGCCCCCGTGCCCAAGCAACTCTTGGACTACATGGTGAAGAACAAAGAGAACCTGGTCTCCGAGTTCCGACAGTATTGGGAAGCGGCAGGAAGCAAAACGTCCGGAACGTGGGCGGAAGTGTTCGGCAACCAGCCCATGACCAACGAAATCTTCATGGCCTGGTACTACGCGCTCTACGTCGACAAAGTGGCCAGAGCCGGAAAGGCCGAATATCCGCTGCCCATGTTTATCAATGTGGACCTGGGCGAAGGCATCGGCCAGTACTCGAGCGGCGGAGCGCTGCCCATCCAGTTGAATGTGTGGCAGCAGGGCGCGCCGGCGATCGACATCGTCGCGCCCGATATCTATCTGCCGAACTTCGCCGAATGGTGCGCGCGCTACGACCGGTCCGGCAATCCGCTATGGATTCCGGAAACCCGCGGGGATGCCGGGAATGCGTTCTACGCGATCGGGAACCACGCCTCGATGGGGATATCGCCATTCGGAATCGAGCGCCAGGCGGACGCTACAACCCCCTTAGCCCAGGCGTACGGTTTGCTGGCCCAGGCGGCCCCGGTGATTCTGGACGCGCAAGCCAGAGGCTCCATCAAGGCCGTCACGCTGAATGCCCAGCACCCCACGGAAACGGTGCAACTGGGCAACTACACGCTGGCATTCTCGATGGGGAGGATGCGGCAGCCGGCGCCCCCGCCGGCGGCTGGGGGCGGGTTCGGCGGCGGCAATGCGCAGACATCTTCGTACGCCATCGTGATTTCGACCGGACCCGACGACTACGTGATTTTGGGCAGCGGGTTGCAAGCCACGTTCAATGGCCCGGGGCCGTCGGCGGCCGCGGTTGCGAAGTTGGAAGAAGGCGCGTACGTGGACGGACGCTGGGCGCCGGGGCGCCGCCTGAACGGCGACGACATCATGTTGAATTACGACGCCCCGAACAAGTCCATCAAGAACGAGTCAGGGCAAGGTTTTCGACTGGCGGCTGGCAGCCCCAAAGCGCTTCACTTGCAGATCTACCGTTATTAATGGCCCGATCCTGGCGCACCCATTCAGCTTGCCGCAGGCGCCTGTTCCATCATGGCGATCTGCCTCCGGATCGTTTCGGCCGATCCGGTCAGCGCCTCCTGCTCCGCGGGGTCCAGGTTGACCGGCACCACGCCGCCGATTCCCCGAGCGTTGACAATCGTCGGGAAGCTCATTGTCACGTCACCGAGACCTAGGACCTCCGGCATTTTGCTGCCCACTGTGAGGACGGTGTTCTGGTCTCGCAAAATGCAGCGCACCACGCGCACCAGTCCCGAGGCGATGCCATAGAACGTCGCGCCCTTCTGTCCAACGATGCGATAGTACGCGTTGCGCGTCTTTAGCGCCATCTCATCCAGAGCCGCTTTGTCATAGGCAACCCCACGCTTACGGCAGAACTCCTCGATCGGCAGTCCCGCAATTCTCGCCGCCGACCACACCGGAACCTGCGAGTCGCCGTGCTCGCCGACGATGTATGCGTGCACGCTTTGCGGGTCAACGCCATAATAGTCGCCGAGCAGCACCCGCAGCCGGGCCGTGTCCAAAATTGTGCCCGAGCCCACGACCCGGTCTGGCTCGAAGCCCGAAAGGATTCGTGCGTAATGCGTCAGCGCATCTACAGGGTTGGTGGCAATCAGCAGGATCCCTTGCGGGTTTGTGGCTGCGATCCTGGGGATCAAGTCACGAAAGATCGCCGCGTTCTTTTTCAGCAGGTCGAAGCGCGTTTCGCCAGATCTCAGCCCGGCGCCCACCGTAACCACAATCACCTTCGCGGCCGCACAATCCTCAAAACCGCCTGCGCGCACCAGTGTGGTGTGCGACCACGGTTCGGCGTGGCTAATGTCCTCCGCTTCACCCTCGGCTTTGTTGCGGTCACGATTAATCAGCACAATGTCGGGAGCCAACCCTGACAACAACAACGCATACGCCGTCGTAGCGCCGACATTGCCAACGCCGACTATCGCAACACGATCCTTTGACATCTTTTTCCTGCCTTTCCAAGTACTCGTAGATACGGTGACGTATCCGGGTCGAAGTTGCCAGCCACGAGCAGTCAGCCGTCAGCCACGCCGCAGCTGCCGATCGCTGACAGCTTGCCGCCGATACGCGACCGAACTTCTGAAACCGTGTACTAAGCATAAGCGAACCGGGTTAATGGCGGCGTCTGGACTGCCCAACGCTTCCTTGATCGCTTTCTCCGGCACCCTACAGGCGTGGACGCGGTATACCTGATATCAGCATGAGTCCCGCCGAGTTCGACCAACTGGTGGAGGCTGCTTTCCGGCGCATCCCGGCGCGCTTCCGCAAACGCATGGCCAACGTGGCAATGGTGGTAGAAGCGGAGCCGCCGTCCGACCGCGTGGGCGTGGGACACACTCTGTTAGGTCTTTACGAAGGGCGCCCCCTGACTCATCGCAGTGTTTTCGAGTCCTTCTCCATGCCGGACCGCATCACCATCTTTCAAGGCCCGCACGAGCGCCTGGCGCGGAGCCCCGAACATTTGGCCAGCATGATCGAAGATACCGTGTGGCACGAAGTCGGGCACTATTTCGGCATGAATGAGGCCCAGGTCAGAGCGGCCCAGCGAAGGCGGCGCGGAGGCCGCTAACCAGATCGGCGCAAACTGGCGAATCGCCTGCCTCACGAGCCGCCTGATATTCTACTGAGTTGGCGGACGGCAATCAGAAAATCGTGGTAGTGGCCATTGACGGTCCCGCCGGCGCGGGCAAGAGCACCATCGCGCGGCGCCTGGCCGGCCGGCTTGGCTTCCTCTATATCGATACCGGTGCGATGTACCGGGCGGTGGCGCTGTGGGCGCTGCGGCAGAACGTCGAGATCTCCGACCACCACCGCATGGAACAGCTCGCCATCGCCGCCGGTATCGAGCTCGAGCCCGGACGTATCCGGCTCAACGGGGAAGACGTCACCGATGCCATTCGCACTGCCGAAGTTTCGGACGGCGCCTCCCGGATCGCCGTCATCCCCGGCGTCCGCCGCGCCATGGTGGCCAAGCAGCGCGCCCTCGGCGAACGCACCAGCGTGGTGATGGAAGGCCGCGACATCGGCACCGTGGTCTTTCCTGGCGCCGAGGTCAAGATCTTTCTCGACGCCCAACCGGGCGAGCGGGTGCGCCGCCGGCTGCGCGACGTCCGCGCGCAAGGCGGTACCATCGGCGAGGAGGATCTGGCGGCCCAGATGAGCGAACGCGACGCCCGCGACAGCACCCGCGCCGACGCCCCGCTGGCCCAGGCTCCCGACGCCGTGTACCTGGATTCCACCGGCCTCGAAATCGTCCAGGTGGAAGAGGCAATTCTGAAAATCGTTCGCAGCCGCGTCACCAACGGAAAGGACTTTAGCTAGCTTGAACGATCTGCTGATCATGAAATTCGGGGGCACCAGCGTGGGCAGCGCCGAACGCATGCGCGCCAGCGCCCGCATCGCCGCCGACGCGGCCGCCGCCCGGCCCGTGGCCATCGTGGTATCCGCCATGTCCAAGATCACGGACCTGCTGCTCGACACCATGCGCCACGCCGAAGCCGGCGATCGCGCCGGCATGGAAGCCAACCTCGCCAACCTCCGCCGCCGCCACCGGGAGGCTTGCCGGGAGCTGCTGCCCGCCGCGCGCATCGAACCGGTGCTGGCGGAAATCGAAACCCTGGCCGCCGAGTTCGAGCGCATCGCCAATGGCATGGCTCTATTGAACGAACGCCCGCCGCGCTCGGTGGATGAGGCCGTCGCGGTCGGCGAGCGTCTGTCCGCCCTGCTGGTGGCCGAATATCTTTCCGCCCAAGGCACTCCGGCCGAAGCCGTCAACGCCTGGGACGTGGTGGTCACCGACGCCGTTTTCGGCAATGCCTCGCCGCTGATGGAGGCCACCCGCGCCAAGGCGCTCCAGCGCGTCCAGCCCTTGCTCGATCGCGGCGTGCTGCCCGTGATCACCGGATTCAACGGGGCTACCGCCGACGGCCGGCCTACCACCCTCGGCCGCGGCGGGTCCGATTTTTCCGCTTCCATCGTGGCCGCCGCGCTCGACGCCGCCGAGCTTTGGATCTGGACCGATGTCGATGGCATCATGAGCGCCGATCCGCGGCTGGTACCCGACGGCGTGGTGCTGACCGAAGTCACCTACGCCGAGGCCGCCGAACTGGCCTACCACGGCGCCAAAGTGCTGCACCCCAAAACACTCGCCCCCCTGGCCGACCGCCGCATCCCGGTCTGGAGCAAGAACAGTTTCGCCCCGGAAAAGCCCGGCACCAAAATCGTTCCTTCCTTGCGCGAAGCCACCGGGGCCCGCGCCGTCGCTTCCATGACCAACGTCGCCCTGGTCGCGATCGAGCCCGCCAGCATCGAGCTCAACGGCGTGCAGGTGATGGCCCGCGCGCTGGATGCCATCGCCCGCGCCAACGTCGAGGTACTGCTCCTTTCCAGCTCCAGCTACCAGGGCAATTTCTGCTTTCTGGTACGCGCCGCGGAGCTAGAGCCAACCCTCCAGTCCCTGGAACGGGCACTGGCCCTGGAGTTGGCCCACGGGTACCTCAACCCCATTAAGGTGGATCGCAATGTCGGCATGCTGGCTGCCGTCGGCGAAGGGATGCAAGGCAAACCCGGACTCGCCAGCCGAATTTTCACCGCCATTTCGCGCGAACGGGTGAACGTAATCGCTATCGCCCAGGGCTCCAATGAGCTGACCATCGCAGTGGTCGTCAACCGCGACGGCCTGGAAAAGGCGGTCCAAGCCGTCCATGCCGAATGCGGTATGGGCGCCAGTCACCGGCAGGTTTCCGAGACGTAAAGAATTCCACTCGAGCCGCCGATAACTTCATTGATTTCTACATCGGCGTTATCGGTGTTCATCGGCGATGCGGCCCCCGTTTGGGGTTGTTATAATAATAGTTTCCCCTTTCGTCGATAGGAGTTTCAGGTTAACCATGTTTGATCTTTTCCGCAGTCGAGACAAATCGGTGCGTATTCTGCTCGGCGCCCTGCTTTTGCTGGTGGCGCTGTCGATGCTGACCTACCTGGTGCCCAACTACAATAGCGGCGGCAGTTCGTCCGACGCTGTCGTGGCGGACGTGGGCGACGAAACCGTTACTTTGACCGACGTGCAGCGAGCCATCCAGAACGCCGTCCGCGGTAAGCAGTTGCCTTCCGAGCTGCTGGGCACCTACGTCCCCCAGATCGTGGACCAGATGGTGACCGAGAAAAGCCTGGCCTATGAGGCACGCAAGCTCGGATTCGTGGCCAGCGACAGCGACATCCGCGCCACCATCCAGCAGATGGCTCCCAGCCTCTTCCCGGACGGAAAATTCGTCGGCAAGGACGCGTACGCCGCCATGTTGGGCGAGCAGGGCTTGACGATTCCGCAGTTTGAAGACAGCGTAAGGCGCGATATCCTCATTTCCCGCTTGCGGGAAGTCGCGGTGGAAGGCACCATCGTTACCCCCGCCGAGGTCGAGCAGGCCTTCAAGGATAAGTTTGCCAAGGCCAATATTCAGTACGTCAAGGTCATTGGCGACAAATTCAAGGCCGAAGTCCAGCCGAGCGAGGCGGACATGCGCGCCTTTTATCAGGTCAATATCAAACAGTACACCCACCCCGAAACGCGGGACCTGGCCCTTCTGATCGCGGATAAAGCCAAGATGGAAGCCGGTCTGAACCCCACCGACGCCCAACTGCAGCAGCTCTATAACCAGAACAAGGAGCAGTTCCGCGTTCCCGAGCGCGTGCATGCTGTCCATATCCTATTTATGACGCAGGGCAAGCCGCCCGCCGATGACGCGAAAATCCGCGCCCAGGCCGAAGACGTTCTGAAACAGGTGCAGCACGGCGGCGACTTCGCCGCTCTGGCCACCAAGTACTCCGAAGACCCCGGTTCCAAAACCAAGGGCGGCGACCTGGGTTGGGTGCAACGCGGCCAGATGGTCCCGGAGTTCGAAAAGGCCACTTTCGAGTTGAAGCCAGGCCAGATCAGCGGCATTATCAAGACCCAATACGGCTACCACATCATCAAGGATCTGGCCCACGAGGATGCGCATCTGCAGACCTTCGAAGAGTCCAAAGCCGCGATCCTCCCTGCCTGGAAGAGCGCCATCGTCAACAGTGAAATGGAGCAGATCTCCGACAAGGCGCAAACCGCTTTGCAAAAAGATCCGCAACATCCGGATCAAGTGGCCGAACAGCTCAAAATGCAGGTGGTCCGTGCCAACGGCGTCGGCGGCGGCGCGCCAATACCGGAAATCGGCACCAATGCGGATTTCGAACAGTCCATCGCCTCGCTCAAGTCCGGCCAGGTATCCCCCGTGGTCGCTCTGCCCGGCAACAAGGAAGTGCTGGCCGTAGTGACCGCCGTGAATCCGCCCCGCCCCTCTACCTTCGAAGAAGTCAAAGATCAGGTGCAGGCGGCGATCGTTCAGAATCGCCTGAACGTGGCCGTGCAGAAGCATGCGCAGGATCTGCTCGACAAGGCCCGCGGCATGGGAAACGATCTCGAAAAAGCCGCCAAGGCCATGGGATTCGAAGTGAAAACCAGTGGTGAGTTTGAACCGGGCGGCACCATCGCGGGTATCGGAACAGCCGCTTACCTGCAGGCAGCCTTCAAACAGCCGGTCGGTTCGTTGATCGGCCCGGTGCCGCTGCCGGATTCCACGCTCATCGGCCGCGTGATCGCCCAAATTCCGCCGGACCCCGCCAAGCTCGCCGACCAGCGCTCCACCGTTCGCGACCAGGTCAAGAGCGACAAGGCCAGACAGCGCGACGTTCTGTTCGAAGCCGGCGTCCGCGACGAGCTCAAGCGGCAGGGCAAGATCAAGTACCACCAGGATGTGATCGACCGCCTGATTTCGCAGTACCGCGCCAGCTAACCGAATGCTCTCACACCTGATTGGGTTCTACCGTTCGCTGACCAACCCCGAGCAGCTGATTGCCTTGCTGGGGACTCTCCTCTCCGGATGGTTGGGCTACGCCGCGGTTTTTGCCGTGGTCTTCGCCGAAACCGGATTGCTGGTGGGCTTGTTCCTGCCGGGCGA
This sequence comes from Bryobacteraceae bacterium, assembly GCA_052148435.1. Lineage (GTDB taxonomy): Bacteria > Acidobacteriota > Terriglobia > Bryobacterales > Bryobacteraceae > JBEKYD01. Next base: position 16,874 of record JBKQIF010000145.1, on the reverse strand, counting down.
TTCGTTTCTTTTCACCATCGGCGTGGTGGCCGGAGCGGGTGCGCTCGATATCGTGCGCGTCAATCTGGTGTTGATGGCCGCAGCCATGCTCGGCGATACTACCGGCTATTTGCTGGGGCGGCACACAGGGCCGCGCATTTTCAGCCGCCCCGATTCCCGCCTCTTCAAGCAGGAATATGTGCGCCGCACGCAGAAGTTTTACGACCGCTACGGCGGCAAGACCATCGTGCTGGCCCGCTTCGTCCCCATCGTCCGCACCTTCTCGACGTTCGTGGCCGGCGTTTCCCAAATGCCTTATCGGCGCTTTCTGCCTTACAGCATTTGCGGTGGCATCGGTTGGGTGTTCTTCATGACTATGCTGGGTTACGGGCTGGGCAGCTTTTCGCTTGTGCGCCATTACTTCGACAAGGTGATCCTGCTGATCATTTTTCTTTCGCTGGTGCCGACCTTGATCGAAGTGATTAGAGCCCGCCGCGAGGCTCGTTTAAGCGTTGCCGCCGCTGCCAGCCAGGCGGCCGGCGAATAGCCGCGCCGGTCCGCTCAGAGGTGGGACACGAAATGCGCCCTGCCGGGCTCGACCCGGGCAGGCGAGAGCTCCCGCCCCACGATTTCCGCTACGGCGTATAATCAGGCTTCGTGCCCACTGCCGCCAAGCCCGGCAAGTCGCGGTTCCGCTGGGTGATCTGCGGGCTGCTGTTCTTCGCCACCGTAATCGCGTATCTCGATCGTGGCGTGCTCAGCTACCTCGAAAAAAATCTCGAGGGCATCATCGGGTGGAACAGCGAACAGTATTCGCATATGACCGCGGCGTTCACGTTGGCGTACGCCATCGGCCTGGTCACCGCCGGCGGCCTGACGGACCGGCTGGGGACGCGCCGCGCATTCGCCCTCGCCATTGTGCTCTGGAGCGTGGCCGCCATGTTGCCGGGCGCAGCCTACTCGGTCTCGACCTTCACGTTCGCCATGTTCTTATTGGGGATCGGCGAGGCCGCCAATTTCCCCGCCTGCATCAAGACCGTGGCCGAATGGTTCCCGAAGAAGGAACGCGCGCTGGCCACCGGCATTTTCAATTCGGGCGCGAATGTAGGACCCCTGGCGGTTCCGGTTGTGGTGCCTTTCCTCACCGACTGGTTCACCTGGCGCGGAGCATTCGTCGTCACCGGCTCGCTGGGATTTGTCTGGCTGGCGGCGTGGTTGCTGCTCTACTACAACCCGCAGGCCCACGTGCGCGTGTCGCAGACCGAACTGGACCACATTCAGAGCGATCCCGTCGAATCCACCACCGCCGTGCCCTGGTCGCACCTGCTGCCGGTGAAGGAAACCTGGGCCTTTGCCCTGGCCAAATTCTTCACCGACCCGGTGTGGTGGTTTTATCTATTCTGGCTGCCGCGTTACCTGCAGGAGACTTTCCACCTCGACATCAAGCAAAATCGGCTGCCTGTGATCGTCGCCTACGCCGCGTCCATGATCGGCGGCGTCGGCGGCGGATGGCTTTCTTCCGTCATGATTCGGCGCGGCTGGAGCCTCAATGCGGCGCGCAAGACGGCCATGCTGGTGTGCGCACTTTGCGTGCTGCCGGTTCTCTACGTCCCCTTCGCGGGAAACCTGTGGGTGGTCACCGCCGTGATGGCGCTGGCGATGGCCGGCCATTGCGGTTGGTCGGCCAACGCCTTCACCCTGGCTTCCGACATGTTCCCCCGCGTCGCTGTGGCCAGCGTGGTCGGCATTGGCGGGATGATGGGGGCCATCGGCGGCTTTCTGCTGCAATTGACCACCGGAAAAGTCCTGGCCGTTACCCACAGCTACCTGCCGATGTTCGCCATCTCCAGCGCGGCCTATATCGTTGCCTTAGGAATTGTACAACTGATCTCGCCCACGCTGGCGCCGGCGAAGCTGAAGTATTAGCGCACATCTACAAGCACCAGGTAGATGAAGACGAAGTGACGGAGGTTCTGGAAAAACCGGGTGAAGATCGGGCAGGAAGCGGCGGATCGCGAATCGCGTTGGGCCAGACCGCCTTGGGCCGGTTTCTGCGGGTCATCTATGTTCCCGATCCGGAGCCGGACAGCGTGTTTGTCATCACGGCCTACGAGCTGGCCGGGAGACCGCTCGCGGCGTTTCGTCGGCGAAGAAGGAAGAAACAGCAATGAGCCAAGGCGACTTCCCCCCCGGATGGGACGAAGAGAAAGTGAGACGAGTGCTGGCTCATTACGAGGAGCAGACCGAGGAGGTGGCCCTTGTGGAGGACGAGGCTGGCATCGCACCCTCCGAAACGGTCATGAACGTCCCTCACGACCTCGTGCCGAAAGTCCGGGAACTGATCGCGAAACGGCATGGGTAGAGGCCCCTTTCTGCGAAATCCGCCTACGGGCGCGCCCCCGGGCACTGTGTGGTTCGGTGGACCCGTAGATCGATTTAGCGTCACGCTACGCATTTCCGGTGAAGAGCTTGATCCGGATCATGTTGCGGCCCTTCTCCACTGTGCGCCCGCCAATGCGGAGCGCAAAGGCGTGCCGGTCTCCATTCCCGGAGGGAAGACCCGTATCCCGAAGAAGGGCCCAAGCGACCGGCCACGAGCCCTGTCTTACCGCGGTTTGTAGGCGATCGCCTCGATTTCCACTTTGGCGCCTGGCAGCGGAAGCGCGGCCACGCCGACGGTGCTGCGGGCCGGCTTCGAGTCACCGAAGACTTCGGCATACGCGGCGTTCATGGCGGCGAAGTCCTGGACATTGGTGAGAAACACGGTGGTTTTCACCACGTCGCGGAGGGTGGCGCCGCAGCCCTCCAGGTTGAGGCGGATGTTTTCCAGCACCTGGCGGGTTTCCGAGGCGACGTCGCCCAGCCTGGTCTGATTGGTGATCGGGTCCAGGGGGATCTGCCCCGATACAAAGATGTAGTCGCCCGCCCTGACAGCCGGCGAATACGGGCCGCGCGGCGCCGGTGCGCCCGGTGTGCTGATTCGTTCGATCATGGATCAGAGTCCCTCCGCTTCCAGATAGCGCTCGACTTCAATCGCCGCCATGCAACCGGCTCCCGAAGCGGTGATGGCCTGGCGGTAGACCCGGTCCTCAACGTCGCCGGCGTGAAATACTCCGGGGATGTTGGTCCGCGCGCCGCCTTTAGATAGGATGTACCCGTCGGGATCGGTTTCGATCTGGCCGCGGAACACCTTGGTATTCGGCACGTGGCCGATCGCCACGAAAAACCCGTCCACCTCCTGGTCCCACACCGCGCCGCTAACGGTATTCCGCAGGCGCGCGCCGGTCAGCAGGTGTTGCGACGGATCGTACAGGTCCTCCACCACGGTGTTCGTCAGGAACTTGATTTTCGGGTTGCGCTGCGCGCGATCGAGCATGATCTTCGAGGCGCGGAACTCGCTGCGCCGGTGCACCAGCGTCACTTCGCGGCCGAAGCGGGTGAGGAAGTTGGCCTCTTCCATGGCCGAATCGCCGCCGCCGATCACCATGATCTTCTTGTCGCGGTGGAAGAATCCGTCGCAGGTGGCGCACGAGCTCACGCCGTGGCCGATCAGCTTCTGCTCGGATTCCAGACCCAGCCAGCGCGCGGAAGCTCCCGAAGCGATAATCACGGTGCGGGTTTCAATCCACTCGCCCTCGACGCTCAGCCGGAACGGCCGCCTGGTGAGGTCCGCGTCCGCCACCGCGCCGTCCCGGTACTCGGCCCCGAAATGCTGCGCCTGCTTCTTCATGTTCTCCACCAGCTGCGGTCCGTCGATTCCCTCCGGAAAGCCGGGGAAGTTTTCTACCAGGGTGGTGAGCGAAAGCTGCCCACCGGCCTCGTGTCCGCTTACCACCAGCGGACTCAGGCTAGCGCGGGCGGTGTAGATGGCCGCCGTGTTACCGGCGCAGCCCGAACCGACGATGACGACGTTTTGCATGGGGTTGGAAACCTTGAGCGTAGCACAGGCGTGCCTCGGCTCCGGCGTATCCGACGTTGCCCTTGGCCCGGAGCGTGCGGTACAGTTTCAAGTGCCATGCCACGCGCCGACTCGCTTGTATCGGTCGAGATCGACACCCTGGAGAAAGTCCGGAAAATCGCCGATCCCGATGCGGAAACGCCGTTTCACATTCTAGTAGCCGGAAACTTTAGCGGGGGCGCGGGCCGCCACCGCAAGGCCGTCGGTATCGATCGCGACGATTTCGATATCGTGATGGCTTTCCTTTCCCCGGAGGCGCAGGTTTCGGCCGGGGGCGTTGCCGCCGGCATCCGCTTCGAGGAGATCGACGACTTTCATCCCGATCGGCTGTTCCAAAACGTCGAAGCCATGCGCGCGCTCCGCAACCTGCGCAAGCGCCTGGTGGACCCGGCGACCTTCGCCGCCGCCGCCGCGGAGTTCTTCCCGCGTCAGGCGCCTGGGGCGGAGCCCGCCGCCGAACTGCATGGAAAGAGCGGCGCGGACCTGCTGCGTATGATGCTGGGAGAGGCTTCCGTCCCCGGCGCCGCCCCGGCGCGGAGCGACTGGGAGGAAATGTTGCGGCGGCTGGTCGCGCCCTACGTCGTTCCCAATCCCGATCCGCGGCAGGCGGAGTTGGTGGCGCAGGCCGACGCCGCCATTGCGGGCCACATGCGTTCCATTCTTCACGACCGGGCTTTCCAGGCGCTCGAGTCGGCGTGGCGTGGGCTGTTCTTCTTGAGCCGGAGACTGGAGACGGGAGAGCACCTGAAAATTTTCGTGCTCGATCTGCCGCAGGAAGAACTCGCCACCGAGGAGGGAATCGCCGCCCTCACCCGCGCACTGGCGGAGGGTGAGTGGTCAGCGATCGCCGGCTTGTGGAACTTCGCGCCGTCCGACGAACCGGTCCTGACGCGGCTGGCCGCCCTGGCCCGCAAGGCGCGCGCTCCGCTGATCGCGGGGCTGGCGCCCGATGTGGTGGGCTTGGAGCGGGTATTCGATGGGTTGCGCCATGCGCCCGATGCCGCATGGCTGGGTCTGGCGCTGCCGCGCTTCTTATTGCGGCTCCCGTACGGCGCCGCAACCGACGAGATCGAGTCGTTCGCATTCGAAGAGATGCCGCCTCCCCCGGAACACGAGCGCTATCTTTGGGGCCATCCCGCTTTTGCCTGCGCCTGTTTATTGGGCGAGGCGTTCTCCCGCTATGGATGGAAGATGCGGCCCGGCATGGTCAACACCATCGACGGTCTTCCCGCGCACGTCTACCGAAACGACGGCGCGCCGGAGTTGAAGCCTTGCGCGGAAGTGCTGCTGACCGAGGACGCCGCCGAAGCGTTGCTCGATCGCGGCTTCATTCCGCTGGTTTCCATCCGCGACTCCGATCAAGTGCGCGTGTTGCGCATGCAGTCGCTCGCGCTCTCGCCGTCGCTCATCGCCGGAAGATGGCGTTGAGCGTGGCGGAAATTCATTTTTCTCTTGACTTTCTTTCTGAACAACCTTATATATGAATCACATTGCGATTTTTGAATCGCAAAATTTGATGTTAGGGAGAATCAATCGATGAAGAACGCAACCAAGAAAGCCGCCCCCAAGAAAAAGGCCGCTCCGAAGAAAAAGAAGTAGCTTGGGCGCACCCTGAAGAAGGGTAGACCAAACGGTTTTACTCCAAGGCCCCGGTTTCCGGGGCCTTTTTCATTTTCCGGCCGAAATGTTTTAGCCGGTTTTTCCCTCTCCCCGCCTTTCCCGCCGCGCCAGCAGCACGCGAAACGTCTCTCCCATGCCCGCCAGCAGCGTTTTCAACTGCATTCTGCGGCGCAGGGCTTCGCCCGCATCGGCAGCCGATAGCACGGACGCGAACTGGTCGGAGTCGCCAGCTTCGAGCACCGTTCGCGTCAGGGTTTGAAAGCTCTCGCGGACGAGGCCGCAGCGCCGGCCGTGTTCTTCGAGAGCGCTAAAATTCACGTGCGCGGTGATGTCCTGCTCGCCCGGGTTCTCGAGTACATCCTCTCGCGCAACGTGACGGCGGTAGCTCATCAGCGTGCCCCGCGGGAAGCGGACGGTTTCGGCACGCGTGTATCCGTAGTCGATGGCGAGCAGGAATCCATCCTCCAGCGCGTCGGCGATCCGCTCCATCCACGCCAGAGCTTCGGTGCTAGCCTCTACCAGCATGCCTTCCCGGGCGTCCTCGGCATCCTCGCCGGCATCGGCGTCATCGTCATCGCTCTCCTGCGCGGGCAGCGCGGTGTAGCGGAGCAGGTACCGTTCGATTTCCGCCGATACCGGTCCGCCCGTTTCCCAGTGGAAGCGTTCGTGGTGGAAGCCGACTCGCCGTTCGAGAAACTTGCCCTGGCGCACGACGGCGGCGTCCACCGGCAGGGCGTCGAAGAATTCGTTGGCAAAAACCACGCCGCGGAAACGCCGCGGAAACTCGCCCGAATCGATATCCACCGGAACGTAGCGCCAGTCGGAGAACGCCGCCGCCATCTCGCGCCGCCCCGCGCCCAGTTCCACCACCGTAAAATCGGCGGGGTTGCCCATGGCGTTTGCCAACTGGCGGATGCGCGCGGCCATCGACAGGCCGAAGACGGGCTGCAGTTGCTCGGCGGTGAAGAAATCGCCGCCGATGCCGAACGGGTCCGGGCGCCGCCGGTAATAGCCGTGTTGCGGATGATACAGGGCCACTTCCATGAATCGCCGGAACGGAATGGGGCCGCTGCGGGCGATCTCGCCGGCCAGGAGCTGCGCCACCGCCGTCATGGGGTAGACCTTCCCTTTGAAGAAGAAACCGTCGGCACGAACTTATGCTAGCGTGAAGTCCATCGACGTGTTACCGCAGAAGATTCGGGTGAAACTCAGCTCGGAGGCGGCGGCCGCGATCTCGTTGACTCCGGTGGTGTCGCGCGAGCTCGCCATCGCCGAACTGTTGGAAGAAGTGCTGGCCGTGACAGGCAAGGACGAGCCGCGCATACGCGAGATCCTGCAGCGCGGCACGCTGGTGAGCGGCGCGTCGCGGTTTCGCTGGCAAGGCTGGGAGCCGGACGCCGAAAGCTTGCGCCACGCGCTGGCCGGTTTTCCGGATCCCGATCCGGCGCGTCCCTTCTCCCCCGCCCAATGCGTGCAGGCGGTCTTGCGCGGAGGCCGGCAAGCGGTGGAGTTGCCGCGAGAAGCCGCGGCGCGCCACGGCCTGTTCCGCGGAACGGCGTTCTGGGATGTATTGATGCGCCTCCTGGCGGCCCGCCCTCCGCGGTATTCCGGCTATTCGTACCGCGACCGCGCCGATCGCTATCGCCGCGAGCTGGCCCTCGCCGAGCGCGACCAGTTGCGCTCCGCCGCCCGCCTGCTGCGCTATTCTTCGTTACGCCAGCGCATCGAGGCCGGGGGATTCACGGAAGTGGAATTGACCGTGCCGCGGTAGAGCGTCGTGGGACAGACCCTGTCCTTTCGGTAAGGGTGCGTAACGCCGGTTTGTTCAGAAGAGATAGCCTTGCGATACCCGGCAATGTCCGTCGCCGATGGCTTTCGCGGTTCGCTTGTCCGGGTCGACGGGGCCGGCTGGGAAAGAGGGACGGCCACATTCCGGCTTTGCCAGCGGATGAGGACAAGCATGCCGCTGGAGCGGGACGAGCTTCACGACGAGGCACCTTGCCCGGAACGGAAAGCGGATCTTGTCTTCCAGCTAGTGATGTTAAACTATGACGAATGCCGCTCTGGCAATACACGTTGGCGGTGTGTCTGTGCGCCGTGACGGGGGCGCGCGCCCAACAGCAGCCCTCTCCGGCGCAACCGGACGCCGAGATGAACACCGCTATAGAGGAGTTTAAGGTCCAAACCCGCAATTTGGGCCTGCGCTTCGACAGCCCGGCCAAGGCTGGCCGTCACAGCCCCTTGCGCGACTGGCATGGGCGCCTCTTTGAGAACTTCCGCAACGACGCGCTGGACGCCGTGCCGCACGAGATCCGCCAAAACGGCGGCGACAAAGGGCTGCTGCGCCGCAACCAGTTCGGGTTCAACGTCGCCGGGCCCGTGATCCTGCCCCACCTCGCGGCAACCCGCAACACGTATTTCTCGCTCTCCTACGAGGGTGTGCGCGAGGATATCGCGCGCAGCTATCTGCAGACGATCCCCACTATGGCGCAGCGCACGGGCGATTATTCGGATGTGGTGGATGACGCCGGCAACGTGATCCCGATCTACGATCCGGCCTCCACCAGCATTAATCCCGGCTACGACCCAACGCAGGCGGTTTCCACCACCAACCTGCAATATCTGCGCGATCCGTTTCCCGGCAACGTCATCCCGCAGTCGAGGCTCGACCCGGTGGCGCTGAACGCTCTGAAGTTCTATCCGGCGCCCAACACCGACATCGGGCCGTTCTTCCACAACAACTACTTCATCGATTCGCCGGAGACCAACACGGCCAACGGCATGATCGGAAAGGTCGATCAATCCGTCCGCGCACGGCATCGCGTCACCATGGAGCTGGCATTTTCCAACGGCACGCAGGGCGCGGCCCAATGGTTCCCCACGGCCGCCAACCCGGGTCCCGCCAACCGCAATTTCCAAACCCGCCACGGCTCGCTCGAGTACGTCTTCACCGCTTCCGCCCACACCGTGAACACAATCACCCTCGACGTGAACTCCGACGTCTCCACCGGTGGCGACCCGCAGGATCAAACCAATTACGCCGCGCGGATCGGCCTCACTGGAATTACGGGCAACGGTTTCCCGCAGATCCAATTGGGCCCCTACCTGAGCATGGGGCAAGCCTATCCGGTGTCGAGCAACGCGCGCGACGTCTACACCTTGACCGACGGCCTCTCGACCAAACACGGTAAGCACACGTTGCGCGTTGTCGGGCAGTACGCGCTCCAGCAGGTGAACAGCTTCTGGCCGCAGTATCCGGCGGGCTTGCTCCAGTTCAATGAAGGGCTGACGAGTCTGCCGGGAATCGTCGATACGGGCGATGCACTCGCCAGCTTCCTGCTGGGCATGCCGTATTTCGCCGAGGAAACCATCGACACCGAGCCTTCTTATTTCCGGCGGTCGGAAGGTTCGCTGGCTTTCCGCGACAGATACGAGGCGATGAAGGGCCTCACCGTCAATTTCGGTCTTACCGCGGAGCTGTTCACGCCGCGCACCGAAAAATATAACCGCCAGTCGACCGTCGACCTGAGCGCCATCAATCCGGCCAACGGGTTGCCCGGCGCGCTGGTGGTCGCCGGTCAAGGCGGCTTCGGCCGTGCTTTCCAGTCCACGCTGGTGCGCCTCGCGCCCAGCCTGAGCCTCGCCTGGAACCCGCGCGATGATGCCAAGACCGTGGTGCGGACCTCCTTCTCGCGGAATTATTCGGGCATCCCTATCTATTCGGGGCAGTGGGGTACACAGGGCTTCAACTCGTATCCGACATATCTTTCGCCCGACACACAGTTGCAGCCGGCCTTCTTATTGCGCAACGGCGTGCCGCCGGCCACCACTCCCACTCCCGATCTGCAACCGGATGCGGCTAACGACACGATCGCGGACTTGATCGATATGTCGGACCGGCTGCCCACTTATCAGTCGGCTGCGCTTTCCATCGAGCGGGAATTGCCGGCATCTACAATCGTGACCGTAGGGTTCTACTATCAGGGCGGTAAGAATCTGCTGGTCGGCAACGGCGCCGCCAATCCCAACGCCATTCCGCTGGACGATCTGAAGTACGGCGATGAGTTGAACGACCTGGCATTTAACCAATCGCTGCGGCCCTATCCGCAATATCAGGGTTTCAATGTGTACGGCCAGTATCCGGTGGGGCGCTACCAGCGGGACGCGGGCTATGTGCGCGTGGAGAAGCGCTCGTCCAGCGGATTGTCGCTGAACGCCTATTTCGAATTCAACAAGCAACTGGACGACTACTCCGGACCCTACGGAACGCAGGACTTCTTCAACCGCAACGAGGAATGGTCGGTGACCGCGGGCAATCGTCCCGAGCGCCTCGAACTTAGCTATACCTACGAATTGCCGATCGGGCCGAACAAGCCGTTCTTGCGTTTTCCGGATTGGCGGCGCTACGTGATCGACGGCTGGTCGGTGAGCGGCATGGGCGTGGTGGCCAGCGGCGATCCGATGTACCTGACGCCGCTGTTCAATAACACGGGCGGCGTGGTGCAGGCTCTGCACGTGGACGCGGTGCCGGGCGTAGACCCGCACGTCGCCAACCCGGGGCCGTCGCTCTGGTTCAACCCGGCGGCGTTCGTGCAGCCTCCCGATTTCACCATCGGCGATGTGTCGCGGACGTTGTCGGGCCTCCTCAATCCCGGTTATCAGAATTGGGATATGTCCTTGAATAAGCGGTTCCCGCTGGCCGCGGATCGCACCCTGGAGTTCAACGCGACAGCCTTCGATTTCATGAACCACGCCAATTGGAACGATCCGGATAACGTGATCGGGTCCGCCGCCACGCCCAATCTCGATGCCGGGAAGATCGTCGGTTCGCGCGGCGGGCGCGTGATTCAGTTGGGGCTGAGGTTGAGTTTTTGACGTACAAATTGTGGGGCAGGCCCTGGAGGACCCGCGCGAACCAGCCGGGCCGCCCCGCAATTTTCATACTTCTGCTCTTGGCGCTCTGCTGTTCCCTGCCCGCGGCGCCGCCCAATCCCACAGGCCAAGTCCTTAGAGTACCCGTCTGGGCGGACGCCAACCAAGACCCGCCGCTCTCGGCCAAAGACCTGAGCGCCACGGTGGACGGAACCGCGTCGCGCGTGGTGGATGTGAAAGGGCCGGCCGATAATCTGATGCTGATCGCAGTGCTCGACCTGGCGGGCGATCTGTCGCTGGCCGAGCCCGCCAAGGAAGCCTTGGCCTCGGAGATCGGCAAACTGCCGCCGCGCGTGGCCGTCGGTGTGATGCGCGCGCAGGACGGTCCCAAGGTGCTGGCCGATCCGGCCGCCGACCGGGCGCCGGCGGTGGCCGCGGTCCGCGACCTGCCGGTCAGCGGCAAAGCCGGGCTGCTCGATACCGTCGAAACCGTGACCAGGCTGGCCGACTCGATTCTGGCCAAGAGCGGCGTGCGCGTGGCCGTGCTTTACGTGACCGACAGCGACGTGGAAAACTACCGCGAGGATTTCACCAACCCGGTGATCAATTCGAGCGACACCCACGATCTGAGCCGCCGCTTTCCGGAGGCCTTAATCCAGGCTAAAATCTCCAAAGTGGCGGCCGTAATGGCGGAGCGCCAGGCGCCGCTGTTCGTGGTGCACCTTCGCTATCGTAGTGACCGGCTGGGCGAGTCCTATCAGAACGGGCTGAAGCAGTTGGCGGAAGTCACCGGGGGCAGCGCTGTCTTCTGCCGGTCGAGCGAAGAGATCGCCGACGCCATCCATCGCGCGGTCACGTTGATTGCGTCCTCCTATAGCGTGGCGGTGGCTCTGCCGGAGCGCCCGCCGAAGATCGTGCAGGTGCAACTGGATGCGGGCGGCAGGTGCAGTCTGACCTATCGCACACGCTTCGTGATGAAAGAGAGATAATACGGTGGCAGTGAAACGCTGGAGCCTGGCGATCATCGTGCTGTTGGCCGCCGCGGTGGCGGTGGTGTGGCAGGTGCGGGTCAGCCGGCGGCAAGCCGCGCGCCTGGCGCAATCGGCGGTGGAGAACGCGCAATTGCGGCAGCGGGTGGCGGATCTCACTCGTGCCGCCGAGGTGCCGGCCGCGGCGCCTGCCCAGCCCGCGGCGGAAAGCCCCGGCGCACTGCGCGCCGCCAAGCCGGCGGCGCATCCGGAGGACGCCATCGCCATCCAGCGGCTGAAGCTCAGCCTCGCGGATGCCAATGCTTCCGTCGCGCGCCTGGAATTGCGCGCGGATGAGGCCGAAGCGCAGCTCCAGGATCTCACCGTGGACAACAAGCGCCTGACGGCATCGGAAGCCGATCTGAAGGAGAATTTGTCGGCCGCCAACAATGCGGTGAATGCGCTTGAAAAGGAACTCAAGAGCAGCCGCGACCGGGTGACGCAGGTGGAGCTCGCCTATCAGAAGCTGCGGGACCAGAGCGGCACCGACGCACATAAGTTAAGCGATATCCAGCAACTCGCCGCCGAACTGCAGAGTATTCACAAGCGGCGCGAGGTTTACCTGAACGGAATTTTGCGGCGCTACCGCCAGATCACTGAGCAGTACCGGTCGCTATCGGGCGTGATGCAGGCGCAGCGCACCGACGCTCCCGCCGCGGGCAGCGCCGACCTGTCGCGCATCCAGGATTCCATCGCCATGGCGGAGGACGATCTGCGCCAGTTGAATAATTTGAATGCGCAGGCGCTGCTGATCCAGAAAAAGATGGCGGCGATGTGAGCGGATGGGCAATCGAGCGATCCCCCTGGCCTTCTTCGGGCGCTAGACCGACGCTACCCGCCGCGGACGCGGGAATCATCCAGGCTTACCGAAAATCCCGAGCGTTGTGGGACGGACCATCGCCTTGTATCGCCTGTCGGGCCTCGCCGAAGCATCGCCGCTCGACAGACGACCCAAAAGATCGTCTGAATGGGGGAGCCAAGCCTACTCTTCCGGCAGCTCGCCGGTATCTTCGGCGCGGTTCTCGAACTTAGTCTGAGCGTGGAGAAAGACCAGGTTGACGGTCCCGATCGGGCCGTTGCGCTGTTTGGCGACAATCAACTCGGCCAGCCCGCGCAGATCCTCTCGCTCGCGCTGGTAGACTTCCTCGCGAAAGATGAACCCAACCACGTCGGCATCCTGCTCGATCGAGCCCGACTCGCGCAGGTCGCTCAACTGCGGCCGGTGATCGCCCTGGCGGGATTCCACGGCGCGGCTCAACTGGCTCAGCACCAGCAATGGCACGTTCAGTTCCTTGGCCAGCAGTTTCATGCCGCGCGATAGCGCGCTGACTTCCTGGTTGCGGTTCTCGAAGCGCCCGCGGCCGCTCATCAACTGCAGGTAGTCCACCACCACCAGGCCGATGTGGCCGCGTTCGGCCTTCAGGCGCCGCAGCTTGGCGTGGATGTCCATCAGGTGGATACCGGCCGTGTCGTCGATATAGAGCGGCGCTTCCACCAGCTCATGGAGCGCGTGGTTCAGCTTGGTCCGTTCCGCCTGGTTGAGATAGCCGGAGCGAAACTTCTGGCTGTCCACCCGCGCCGTGGCGCACAGCATGCGGGTGAGCAGCGATTCCTTGGACATTTCCAGCGAAAAAACCGCCACCGTCTGCTTCAGCTTGAGCGCCACGTGTTGGGCGATGTTGAGCGCCAGGGCGGTTTTGCCCATGGACGGGCGCCCGGCCAGGATAAACAGCTCGCCGCCGTGCATGCCCCCGGTGTAATCGTCGTACTTGGCGAAGCCGGTGCTGATGCCCTTGACGCGCTTGGATGGGTCGAGAAAGGCGTTGATACCGCCGTCGTAGTCCTCCAGAATCTGCTGCGGGTTCACCAACCCGTTCTTGACCCGCGCGTCGCCCAGCTTAAGCAGGGTTTCTTCGGCGCCGGCCAGAATTTCGTCCGGCTCTTCCTCGCCCAGCAGGCAGCGGTTCATCATGCTTTGGGAGGCGGTGATGATGCGCCGCAGGATGGCTTTATCCTTGACGATCCGGATGTAGCTGTCGAGATTGGGGATATGCGGCAGACCGTCGTCCAGCGAGACCAGGTAGGTGAGCCCGTCGCAGGCTTCCAGCTCGTTGAACTTCATCAGCTCGTTGGCGACGGTGATGCGATCGATCTTCTCGCCGCGTTCCTGCAGCTCGCCCATCCGCCTGAAGATGCGGCGGTGCTTTTCCAGAGTGAAGTCGTCCGCTTCGAGCGCGCCGGCGGCCTGCACGTACATGGCGTCGTCGAGCAGGATCGACCCCAGCACGAAACGTTCGGCATCCAGATTGGCGGGTAAGCCTTTTTCGAGCAGGTTAGCGGCGGTCATCATACGATCGATACAGGGTAACTCCGGACGCGTTCCCCTCAAACCAACAAACTGTCGTGAGCGCATTTTTTCTGTGGACGCCTGAATCGTTCAAACAGCGTCGGTTCCGCGCCGGCTTCCACTGCCGTGCACAGGCTTTCCACAGCCACAATCGCCCAAAAACAGGAGCTCTTCTCTATGTTTTATCAAATTCAGGCGCACTCGCGATACCCTGCCAGAGGGAGGACCGACGGATGCCCGAGTGGGCGATGACGAAAACCATGTGGCACGACATCTTCGTGCTGGGTGCGCCGGTAGCGGAGAAGATGCTCCGGCCCATGCTGGTCTACGTGTTCCTGGTGATCGTGTTGCGCGTGTTCGGCAAGCGCGAGCTGGCGCAGTTGAACCCCTTCGACCTGGTGGTGCTGTTGTCCCTTTCCAACACCGTGCAGAACGCGATCATCGGCAACGACAATTCGCTGAGCGGCGGCCTGATCGGCGCCTTCGCCCTGCTGGCGGTGAATTACCTGGTGGTGCGGTTCCTGTTTGGCCATCGCCGCCTGGACCAGTTCCTGGAAGGCAAGCCGATCACGCTGGTCGAAAACGGCCACATGGTCAAGCGGGCGCTCGCCAAAGAATTGCTGACCCGCGCCGAGCTGTTGACGGTGCTGCACCGGCAGGGATTTGACGGTCTGCACGAAGTCGAGCGCTGCGTGCTGGAACCTGGTGGGACTTTCTTCATCCAGCGGAAAATGCCGGCCGACGAAGACGTCCGCCACAAGGAAGTCCTCACCCGTCTCGAAGCCCTGGAAGCCAAACTCGACCTGCTGCTGGGAAAAAACTGAGCGTATTGACGCCAGAGGTTGAGGATACTGTGGATTAACTATAATATAGTCGTGCCAAAAACCAGGGATATGGAACTTCGCCTGGAGCGCACTGAGCAGCAACTGCGCTTGTTTCAGAAGATCAGCCGCTTCATGGTTCGCGATATGAGCCTTCGGGAGGTGCTGCAGGGTGTCGTGTCGCTGGTGGTGGAATTCACCCAGTGCGACTCCTGCCTGGTGTATCTGTTGGACGGCGAAGAGCTGGTCTTGTGCGCCTCCAACACGCCGCACCCTTCCACCATCGGCAAGGTTAGGCTCCGCCTGGCGGAAGGCCTGACCGGCTGGGTGGCGCGAGAACGCCGCCTGCTGGCCATCTCGCGCGAAGCTTACAAAGATTCTCGCTTCAAGAGCTTCAGCGATCTGCCGGAGGACAGTTTCGAGGCTTTCCTTTCGGCGCCGGTGATTGCGCGCAACCGGGTGGTGGGTGTGATCAACGTTCAGCACCGCCTGCCGCATCAGCACACCGGCAGTGAAATGGAGGTGCTGACCACGGTGGGCGAGCAAATCGGCTGCGTGCTGGTTCTGGCGCGCATGTCCCGCGCCGCGCTGGAGGAAGCCAATCACGTGGAACTGGTTCTGTCGGCGGGACCGGTCGAAATGAAAAGCTGACTGCCGTGATCCGTCATCGCTTTGCTTTCGGCGCCCTGGCTGCCGGGTTGATTCTCTTCGCCGGTCCTGCGGCTGCGCAGCGTTGGCGCATGCAATATTTCTACGACGAGGAAAAGTCCTCGCTGGTGCTGCTGGACCTGAAGTTCGCTTCCGCCCAGCGCGGCGTGGCGGTGGGCTACGTTCTTACCGGTCGAACCCAAAAGCCAGTGGCGCTGGTTACCTCGGACGGCGGAGCGCACTGGCAGCAGACCGCGCTGGAGGAAACGCCGGTTTCTTTGTTTTTCCTGAACGAGAACATCGGCTGGCTGGTGACCGGCAAAGGTCTGTGGGTTACCCGGGAAGCGGGTCACGGCTGGACGCGGCTTCCCAGGGTACCGGCTCAGATTCTGCGGGTCTGTTTTGTCGACGAGAACAACGGCTGGGCCGTGGGCGCCAAAAAGACGGTGCTGGCGACTCACGACGCGGGCCAACACTGGACCCCGGTCCAGGCGGCGGCCGAACAACCGGGCGAACCCGCGTATAGCGCCTATAACACGATCACCTTCCCCACGCCGCAATTCGGCCTGGTGACCGGCTGGAACATTCCGCCGCGCCGCTGGCTGCAGGATGAGCCGGATTGGATGGACCCGGAAGCCGCGCTCGACACTCGCGATACGCCCCATCTGAGCTACACCCTCTTTACGAATGATGGCGGCAAGACCTGGAAATCCAGCTCGGCTTCTCTTTTTGGCGAAACCGAACGCATCCTGTTGAGCCCGGGGGGTGTAGGCCTCGGCCTGGTGGTGCACTCGGCTGGATTTCAATATTCCAGCGAGGTATATCAGATCGACTGGCCCACCGGCAAAAGCACCTCGCTCTATCGCGACAAGAAGTTCTCCGTGACGGACATCTGGATGGGTCCGGACCAAACCGCATATCTGGCGGGGATTCTGAACGGGGGCCAATTGCGCGGCGTGATTCCCGGAAAAGTGCAGGTGCTGAGCAGCCGCGATTACACGGGATGGAACGAAGCCGACGTCGATTACCGGGCAACCGCGAATCGCGTGATGCTGGCGGCCGTCGATTCCACCCATATGTGGATCGCCACCGACACGGGAATGATCCTACGGTTGGAGCCTGCGCCATAGGTCTCGCTTAGTCGATTTCAAAACCACCACTTCCTCACGGTCGCGGCTCGGAAGCGCGCGAAACCGAGCCGCGACCGTGAGGGAGCGGTTGCTCATTCCGCCAAAACAGGACAGCAGAGCTTCGTTTTATCCACACGGCCTCCACGAATATTGTTGCTAAGCGTTTGAAAGCAAGCCAAATAAATCCTGAGGAAAAAGTTCGTAACGGAACTGAAATCGATTGACGCCGAAGGGCCAACGGGAGCATAGTGAATGAGGTTCCAAGAGGTTTGAGAATCAGCCAGCCTCTTCAGCGGTAGCGGTCCTGGAACGGTGATCCGTAGTCGGCCCTTCTAGTTTACCTGCTCAGCGAGCGCTCCACGCAGGCATACGAAGATGCTCGCGTTAAGCTGCAGAAGTTCATGAACGCCGGCGAGGCGCGCGAAATCGTTTACGTGCGCGGCTCGACGGAAGGCATCAATCTGGTGGCGC
>JBKQIF010000144.1:0-28264 GCA_052148435.1 Bryobacteraceae bacterium | reverse complement strand
CCCGTATTCGCGGTGTGACACACATCGGCCAGGGCAACATCCGGATGTTCTCCGAGGTAGCGCGCATACCGGCCCACCAGTTCCTGGAGAGCCCCCGCACTTTTGGCCGAAACCGTCAGCAGATGATGCGACCGCTCCTCTAAAGCGCCGTGCTGGCGTTCCTGGCGGCCATCCACGGTGGCGCACTGCCGGTCATCCATTTCATCAGCAAGGCTGTCCGGAGACTTCGGTGAAGCCAGGTCCAAAGCCGTAGCCGCACTCTCGATCACCATGTGAACATTCGTGCCGCTGAAGCCGAAGGAACTGAGAGCGGCTATCCGCCGGGCGGAGCTCGGGGGCCAGGGAGTGCGGACCACCGGCACGCAGACCGCCATCTCATTCCAGGCAATATGCGGATTTGGGTCCTTGAAGTGCAACTGGGGCGGAATTTCCCCATGCATGAGAACCAGCACGGCTTTGATCAGTCCGGCCACACCCGCGGCTGTCTCCAGGTGCCCGATATTGCTTTTGATGGATCCGAGTGCCAGGCTATCTTGCTTGGAGCGGCCCGCCCCATATACCGCGTGGAGCGCATGAACTTCGATGGGATCTCCCAGAGAAGTTCCCGTCCCGTGGGTTTCGACATAGCCCACCTCGGTTGGATCCACCCCGGCGTTTATCAAAGCTCTGCGAATCACCTCCTGTTGGGCGGAGCCGTTGGGAACGGTGAGACCGCTGCTGCGGCCATCCTGATTGATGGCCGTGCCCCGAATTACAGCCAGTACGTTGTCGCCATCCGCGATCGCCTCGGCGAGGCGCTTGAGCACCACAACCCCGCATCCTTCGCCTCGCACAAATCCATCGGCCGAGGCATCGAAGGTTTTGCAGCGGCCGTCAGCGGCCATCATATGGGACTTGGAGAAGTTGATCAAAAGCTCCGGAGCCAGAATCACATTCACGCCCCCGGCCAGCGCCATTCGGGATTCTCCCAGGCGCAAACTCTGGCAGGCCAGATGAACGGCCACCAGCGAAGACGAGCAGGCCGTGTCGACAGCGATGCTGGGACCGTGGAGACCCAACGTGTATGACAACCGGCCGGAAGCGACACTGTGGCACGTGCCCGTGGCGAAATAGGGGCCGATCTCAGCGAGGTCTCCAAACTGCATTTGTAGCTGGGCGTAGTCGTTGCTGGCGATGCCTACAAACACACCCGTGGAACTGCCCAGCAGCTTTTCGGGGGACTGGCCGGCGTTGTCCAAAGCCTCCCAGCTTACCTCCAGAAACAGCCGCTGCTGCGGATCCATGGTGACGGCCTCCCGTGGAGAGATTCCGAAGAAATCGGCGTCGAAGCCGTCGATCTCTTCCAGGAATCCCGCCCAGCGCGTGGACATTTTCCCGGGAGCGTCGGGATTCGGATCGAAGAACTCGTTGACGTCCCAACGGTCCGGCGGCACTTCACGGATGGCATCGGTGCCCTGGCACAAAATCCGCCACAGGGAATCCGGATCGTTGGCTCCGCCTGGAAAGCGGCAGCCAATTCCGATGACAGCGATGGGCTCATCGCGTACGCGCTCGGCCTCTTTCAATTTGGCGCGCAACGCCCGGAGTTCCACGATCGCCCGTTTCACCGGCGAGAGCTGATCGGGGCTCGGAGGATGACTGTCCATTTGCTGTTCTCGATTTCTTACTACCGTTTGCAGTGTTCTTTACTCACCCTCTGAACCGGCGGCCCTTCCCTGGCGGCAGCTCAGGTGGAACCGGACAGTTCTTTGGCTAATATGGCCTCGGCATCCTCGTCTGACATCTGTTGCAGTTCGGAAAGGGTCCTGGCCCGCTCGTCTTCGGGCTGGGGCTCGGCGCCCGGCTCTGCTGCATCTTCCGCAACCATCAGAAAATTCCGTTCCAGGTACTCGGCCAGCGCGGCCACGGTGGGGTGGTCGAACACGATTGTCGAGGACAGAGACCTTCCCAGGCTGGCCTGGAGGCGGTTCTTAAGTTCGATAGTCATCAGAGAATCCATCCCAAGGCTGGCCAGGCCCTGGTTCGGGTCGAGCTTGAATGAGGGGTTGAACCCGAGGACCTTGACGGCGTGTTCGCGAATATGCGCTTCGAGCAGCGGGCGGCGTTTTTTCGGCGGCGTCTGGCTGAGTTGATCCAGGAACGCGGGCTTTTGCGGGGCTTTTCGCTGTTCGTGCGGCGGCTGGACTTGCACCGTGGACAACACTCTTGTCAGAAACGTTGACCGAGAGCCCGGAGGAAGCGCATCGGTATACTGCCGCCAATCGACCGACATCACTCCAGCCTGGACCCGTTCCCCTTGGAGCAGGTTGTCCAAAACGCGCAGCCCCTGTTTCGGTTCAATCGGGCGGAAGCCTTTCATGCGAAGACGGTGGCCTATCCCGCTTTCGGTCGCCGCTCCGATCTCACTCCAAGGTCCCCAGTTGATGCTCAAGGCGGGCAACCCGAGATCGTGCCGGTAATGGGCCAGCGCGTCTTCGAAGGCGCAGGCCGCCACATGATTTGCCTGACCCGCCGATCCCAGCATGGACACCGCCGAAGAGAACAAAACAAAAAAGTCGAGGGGCTGATTCTGCGAGAGAATGTGCAGGTGCCATGTCCCTTCCACCTTCGACGCCATGACTCTCTCGAAGCGATCCCAGGTCTGTTGAGTGAGAACCCCATCGTCCACGATTCCCGCGGAGTGGACAATCCCTCGCAAAACCGGCAGCGAGCGGCCGAACTGCGAGAAGAGATCAGCCAAACAGGAGCGGTCGGAGACATCGCCCCGCGACACGATGATCCGTGTGCCTCGCGCCTCGATCTCGCGGATCGCGGCTGCGGCTGACTCAGAAACCTCACCACGGCCCATTAACACCAGATGTTTCGCGCCCTGTTGGGACATCCATCGCGCCACGATCAATCCAAGTCCCCGCATACCCCCTGTGATCAAGTAGCTACCGCCGGCGTCTAGGATGGTTCTTCCACGGGGTTCCGCATCGGCCCGGTCGCGGCGGCCGCCTTCGAAACCCGGATGAGACACTACCACTTTCCCGATGTGCCTGGCCTGCGCCATAAAGCGGAAAGCAGGGACCACTCGATCGATGGGAAATGATCGGAATGGCAAGGGCTTTAACAGGCCTTTTGCAAAATCCGGGATCAATTCATCGAACAGACTCCGCACCAAGTCAGGTTTGGCTTCGAGAGCCGCAGCCAGGTCGATGCGGAAGTAGGAGAGGTTTCTGTTCAGTTGGGCGACCTGGGACTGATCCCAGATTCCGGTCTTTCCGATTTCGAGGAACCGTCCGTTGAGCGCGGTGACGGACAAGCTCTTCGGAATGAAGTCGCCGGCCAGAGAGTTGAGCACCAGGTCTACGCCGCGGCCTCCCGTGGTTTCCATGATCTCGCCGGCGAAATCGAGGGATCGCGAGTCCATGACGTAAGGCACACCCAGAGACGCCAGATAGGCTCGCTTCTCCGGACTCCCGGCCGTAGCAAAAATCTCCGCGCCGGCCCGCTGGGCCAATTGCACTGCCGCCAGACCGACACCTCCAGCCGCCGCGTGAATCAACACCTTCTCTCCGGCCGAAAGCCGACCCAGGCGGCACAGAGCATAATGCGCGGTCAGAAAGGCGCTCGGCAGAGTCGCCGCCTGCTCGTCACTGAGCAGCTCCGGTATCGGGGCGACCCGCTCCTCGGCCATCGTCAAGAAGGCGGAGTAACTGCCCGGGCCCACCGCCATTACCCTTTGTCCAGCGTAGAATCGAGTAATCCCTTCTCCCACGCGCACAATGCTCCCGGCGCACTCGTATCCGAGAACCTGCGATCTCCCGGGATAACGTCCCAAGGCCATCAAAACGTCCCTGAAACCCAAACCAGTGGCGTGGACCTCGATTTCAACTTCACCCGGTCCCGGCGAGCTCCGGTCCATCGGGCACAGGGAGAGATTGTCCAGGACGCCCGGAGACGAGATCCTCAACTCGTACGGTTGGCTGAGGTCCGGCTGGGGCGTCTTCCGCTCCTCGCGGGAATCGGCGGAACTGTGGACCAGGCGTGCTACCAGGCGGCGGCCTTGACGAAACGCCACCAAGCTCTCGGATTTCCCGTTGCTGACCTCTTCGAGGAGGCCAGCCACTTCGTCAGCCGAAGCAACTGGGTCCAGATCGATGCGGGCACACTGCAACTCCGGGTACTCGAGTGCGATGGTGCTTCCCAAGGCTGCGGACGGCGCCTGCGACAAGGATGTGAAACCGCCGCTGGAATCCACGGGCTGGGCTCCGCGCGTCACGATCCAAAGACGGTTGGCCAGGAGGTTCCCGCCGGAAACCAGGGCCTGCACCAGGTGAAGCAGCCCTCCACATCCCTTCTGTATGTCCTCCTTCAGGGTTTCCCATCCCTTCGAGGAAGTGGGGGAAGCGTCAAGGGGCCAGAGGTACATCACCCCGTGTAGAGCGGACTCATTCGAGCACCCACTCTCCCGCAACACCCGCTGGAAGTCCTCCGGGCAACCGGCATCGATTTCGAAATGACCGCGGTCCCGGCGATCGAATTTCTTTCCCGCGGAAACCAGGATGCACTCTTCGCCTTGATCCTCCAGCGCCGTCTGAAGGCCTCTTCCCACACCGGCGCTATCGGTTAGGAGCAGCCACCGACCCCGGCTCGCGGGCACACTTCTGGTGCTCGGGGAGATTCGCGGCCCGCGAGCTATGATCAGCGCTTGATTGGAAAGCGCATTTTCGCGATCCTGTCCCGGGGAAACGGCCACCTCGGTGAAGCCGCTCCCGGCGAGCAGGCTGCGCCATTGATCCGCTGCGATCAGGGGGTAAGCGGGCCGCAGGTCCGTGTCGGTAAACCTCCACCAGCCCTCCGTCAACCCCACAATCACGTCCGCGAATCGAAGGGGCCGCGTACCTTCCAGCAGCATCAGTAAGCCTTCGGAGAACAACAGCCTCTTCACTTGCTGGAGCGTCTGACGCAAATCCGCCGTGGCATGCAGAACGTTGGCGGCTACGACCAGGTCGAACTGATGCTCGCCGATGCCCTGTTCGAGCGGATTCTTCTCAATATCGAGGACCCGGTACTTCATGAAGGGGTAGGCGGCGAAGGTCTCCCGGGCCCTGGTGATGAACAGATTCGAGATATCCGTGAACGTATACTCGGTCCGCCGGTGTCGAAGGTGAGGCAGCAGATAGGACGTGGTGCTTCCGGTTCCCGCGCCGATCTCCAGAATCCGCAGGGGGCGATCGCGCGGCATTCTTTCGGCCACTTCCAGAACAGCCTGCCGCAGGAGTTCGTTGTAGAAGCGATAGTAGGGAGAGTCCTTGTACAGCCTTTCCGCGTCGGTGAAGGACCCGTCGGGAAACAGCAGTTCGAGGGGTTCGGCTTCGCCTCGGATGGCGCGGGCGAAATCTCGGCCGCAGCGACCGACCAATGTCAATTCGGCGGAGTAGGCCGGGTGTTCACTCAGAAGATCGGACAACTCCTCCTCGGGATCCCGGTCCGGAGGAACCTGGCTGACCTTCCATCCGCCGTCCGTTTTCGATAGGCAGCCGTCCTGGTGTAACATCTCGAGCATTCTGGCCAGGAGGCGATGGTACCGTTCCGGAACGCTCAACTCACGCGCTTTGGACTGGGTAGTGAAGGTCTGGGACTTCTCAATCGTCCAGCCGAGTTCCCCAAGCGTCCGTAGAACATATAGCGTGCTCAGCGCCTCGATCCGCGGAAGTAGGGACGCAAATTCCCGCAGACCCGGGTCCGGAGAATCAGTCTGCGAATGAGGCAGGGGCGCTTCGGCAACACGCGCGGGGCCCGGAATCGAGGCGGTGGGCTTCCCGGTGTTCGCGCTTTGGAGCGGCGATTCTTCCCATTTCACCTCATATAAGCAGTCGTCGTCGAAATCCTCTTGACCGGTTGGGACGATCGCCTCTCGTCCGGCACGCCTGAGGACCAGACCCCTGACTTCGACGAGCTTTTGTCCATCGGGATCGAGAACGTCGATGTCCGCGGCCACCTCGCCACCGGCGATTCCGGCGTTTTGGCGAAGCGTGACATGACTCCACGCGCGATCACCGGGACGGCGGTAGACCCTGAAGCTCTCCAACCGTTGAGGTAGGTAAGGCTCGACGGAAGTCGGCATCGCCGCCACAACCGGTTGCAAGCAGGCATCCAGGAAAGCCGGATGGACAAAATACCGATCCAACTCGGCCGATAACGGGGCAGGCACCTGAATCCAGCCAAGAGATTCCGCCTCTCGCATCCAGAGCCCGTCGATGCCTCGGAAGCAGGGCCCGAACTCCAGTCCCCTCGACCGTAGCGACTCATAGTAGCCTTCCACGTCGGCTTGCTGAAAACGGTCTCGAATGTCGGCCGCAGTTACGAGTTGCCGCGAGCTATCGGAGGCGCCTTCTGTTTCGACACAGATGCTCCCGCTGGCATGAAGCAACCATCCCGGGTTCGTCTGATCGGTTTTCGGATCGAGGCTGAAAAGCCGAAATGCGGCTGACTCCGGTTCGAGATCCGTCAGCATCAACTGAATGGTTCTGGTTTCGCCGTCCGGGAGCAGGACGGGCTGGGTCAGAACCAAGTCCTTGATCGCAATCGGTCTGCCTTCAAAACTCCGAGCGGCTGCGGCCAGAGCCAGTTCCAGGTAGGCTGTGGCAGGAAGAACCGGCTGACCGAAAACGCGGTGGTCCTTCAGGAACGAGGAACCGGCTGTGAGTTGCTGTTCGTAGAGACAGACCGCGGAACGTAAGCGGCGCCCCAGCAAGGGATGGCCGGTTTCGGAACCCTGCACAGCGGCGCCGGATGCGGACCGCTCGGCCTGGCGCGGGGAATCCACCCAGTATCGTTCCCGTTGGAAGGGGTAGGTGGGGAGGCTGATCTTCCGGGCCGGCTTGTCGCGGTAGAACCCGTTCCAGTCGACATCCACGCCTTTTGTATAGAGTTGCCCCAGGCTTTCGAGCAATTGCTGCCAATCGTCGCGATCCTGTTGAAGCGAAGGCAGCCAGGTACCTTCACCAATCGGCACGCATTGGCTGCCCATCCTGACCAGAATCGGAGACGGCCCAATCTCCACGAACACGCGATACCCCTGTTCATGAAGCTTGCGCACGGAGTCGGAGAAACGCACAGTGTTTCGAAGATTCTGACACCAGTAAGCCGCATCGAGCAGATTGTTTTCCCCAACGGTTTCCAACCGCATACTGGAAAACAGGGCACACTGCGGCGGGACATATCGCACTTGCCTAGCGGCCAGTTCCAATGCCGGCAAAACGGGCTCCACGAGAGGCGAGTGAAAGGCGTTGGACACCTTCAGGACTTTCACCTTGGCGCCCGCGCTCTCCAATTGCGTCACGATCATCTGGACCGCGGCTTTATCCCCTGAAATGACGGTGCTCTCAGGTCCGTTCACTGCCGCAATGGACACGCGATCGCGGTAGGGCGCCAGCACGGCCGCAACACGCTGTTCATCCGCAAGCACGGAGGCCATCATCCCGGAGGCCGGAAGACCCTGCATGATGCGGCCTCTCTCACACATCAGCCGGAGACCGTCTTCAAAGCTCATCTGTCCCGCCACCGTAGCGGCCACGATCTCGCCGACGCTGTGGCCCATCAGGATCGACGGCTCCACTCCCCAGGAACGCCAAAGGGCCGCCAGCCCATACTGGACCGCGAACATCGCCACGTGAGTGTATTGCGTCTCATCGAGCGGCGTCGTCTCTCCCGCATCCGGGTACAACACGGAGCGTAGAGACCTCGGCAGATGAGGACGCAGGTATTCGTCGCAACGGTCGATTACGCTCCGGAAGAGCGGCTCGCCTTCGTCGAGGCTGCGTCCCATATTCACGTACTGACCGCCCTGCCCCGTGAATAGAAAAGCAATCCTGGGCGTCTGGGCGCCCGGAGTCTCCTGACGCGGCAATCCTGCATCCTCGAGGCCCGCTCTGCGCTCAACCAGTCGTTCGCGCAACTCTTCCGGAGTCGAACTGACCACGGCGAGTCGATGGTTGAAATGCGAACGTCCCACAGCGGCCGTGTAACACACGTCGGACAGCGATACCGCCGCGGGGTTCGCAAGATAGCTTTCATACCGGCCGGCCAATTCATCCAAGGCGGCCGGAGTTTTTGCGGAGAGACAGAATAACTGCGACGTTCGGGAGTTGCTTTCCGGGGCGGCATGAACTTCCGGGGCTTCTTCCACGATCATGTGGGCGATGGTCCCGCTTCCACCGAAAAAGCTCAGGCCGGCTACACGGGGCCTCTCTCTGCGAGGCCAGGGGATCGCCTGGACGGGAATGACGGCGGGAATGTCCTCAAGGGTGATTGCCGGATTCAGCTTCGTGAAATGCAAATGCCGGGGAACCGTGCCGTGCCGAAGCGAAAGAACGACTTTGATCACTCCGGCCACACCCGCGGCCGATTCCAGGTGCCCCACACTGGTCTTCGCGGTCCCGATGATCAGCGGCTGGTCTGGAGACCTCTCCTGGCTGTAAACCGAAGCCAGGGCGCGCACTTCAATTGGGTCGCCCAGTGGGGTTCCCGTCCCGTGCGCCTCTACATAGTCCACCTGATTCGGTTTGATCCCGGCCCTCTCCAGCGCCTGGCGCATGACCTCGGCCTGGGCCAACTTATTGGGTACGGTAATTCCGCTGCTGGCTCCATCCTGGTTCACGGCTGAGCCGCGAATCACGGCTTGGATCATATCTCCATCGGCCAATGCATCCGACAAGCGCTTCAGTACGACTATCCCGCATCCTTCGCCGCGGACGTAGCCGTTGGCGGCGGAGTCGAAGGTCTTACAGTAGCCGTCCGGAGAAAGCGTCCTTGCCTTGGTTGAGGTAATACTGATCTCCGGCGACAGAATCAGGTTGACTCCTCCCGCCAGGGCCAGGTTGCATTCCCGGTTGCGGAGGCTTTGGCAGGCCAGGTGGATAGTCACCCCGGAACTGGAGCAGGCGGTATCCACGGCCATCGTGGGCCCCTGAAACCCAAGAGAGTATGCAATTCTGCCGGCCGCAAAATTCAGGCAATTGCCGGTGAGGTGGTAGGCATCAATGGACTCCAATCCTCCGCGCTCTACAATCCGGGCGTAATCGTTGTTGGTGATACCAAGAAAGACACCGGTCTGGCTCCCTTTCAAGTTGCCGGGAACAATCGCTGCGTCCTCGAGTGCATCCCAACTCACCTCCAGGGCCAATCGTTGTTGGGGATCCGTCCTTGCCGCTTCCCGCGGCGACATGCCGAAAAAATAGGGATCGAACTGGTCAACGTTGTCCAGGAAACCGCCCCGCCGGGTATACATTTTCCCGGGGGAATCCGGATTGGGGTCGTAATACGCCTCCACATCCCATCGCTCCGGAGGGATGTCACAGATTGCATCCACCCCGCCATCCAACAGATTCCAGTAAGCCTCGGGATTGTTGGCATGGCCTGGAAAGCGGCAGCCCATCCCAATAATGGCGATAGGCTCCCGCCTTTCACGCTGTAGAGCATCCAGCCTGGACTGCATTTGCTCCATGGCCAGAAGGGCGCGTTGCAGCACCGTCCGACGGTCCGTGGGTTCCGGGGGGTGGTTCATTAATCGGTCCTTTTATCCCCTTCATCCTTCCAAAAACCTTCTGCAGCGGGCGAGTTCACCTGATCTGTTCCAATTTCCTGGCGAGCAACCCAACCAGTTCTTCTTCGGTAAGGTCGTCTGCCCCGGAAGGCTCCGTCCTTGTCTCCTTCTCAAAACGGTTCGTCTCGACCGGAGCACTCGCCGGTTCTTGCAGCTTCAGGACACTTTCAGACAGGAATTTCGTCAAGGACTCAACCGTCGGGTACTCGAACGCAACGGTCGGTGGCAGAGAGCAGTCGAGATTCTGGTCCAGTCGGTTTCGCAATTGTACAGTCATCATGGAGTCCATGCCCATTGTGAAGAAACCTTGCTTGGGATCGATACGATCGGATGACGAAAAGCCCAGGATCAAAGCCACTTCGTTCCGGATGTAGCGGTGGAGAAGCGGCCTCTTCTCGGTCCTGGGGGCCTGATGAATCAGGTCGAGGAGGCGCGAGCTTTTCTCCTCTTTCGCATTTCCCGTCTCCACTTGGACCTGGGGCCGAACGGCCAACTCTTCGAGGAGAGGCCGATTTCTCCTGGCCTCGAAGATCGGTCCAAAAACCGTCCAATCCACGTCCGCCACTGTTTTCCGGGTTGCGCCTGATTCCAACAGGTATGCCAGAACCGCAAGAGCCTGGTCGGGCGGCAGGCTTTTCAGCCCGATCCGTCCGAAAAATCCGGCCAGCTCCTCCGAGACCAGCCCGGATCCGCCCCACCAGCCCCAATTGACGCTCAATGCCGGAAGCCCAAGCGCGGCCCGGTGGTGAGACAGGGCGTCCAGAAAATGATTCGCTGCCGCATAATGGGCCAGACCCTGGCCGCCCCACACCGATGCCCCCGAGGAAAAGAGGACGAAAAAATCCAGCTCCGCTCCGGCACCTTTCCTGGCTTCGACAAACTGGTGCAGCAACCAGGCTCCCGTGACTTTGGAGCGTAGAACTTCGTGAAATTCCTCCGCCCGGAGATCCGCCAACCCGTGCGGCGCGAGAACGCCGGCCGCGTGGATAATGCCCCGCACCGGGGGATGGTTGCGGTCGAGATCCCCCCAAAGGTCGGACATCTGCCGTTCGTCGGCGACATCGGCTTTGACTACGTGGATCCTTGCGCCGCGCTCCTCCAAGGCCTGGATGGCGGCTATCCGCCTTCCCATCTCCGTTTCGGGCAAGATCGCCGGCCATGCGGAGCGTTCCGGAAGACCGGTACGCCCGGTCAGCACCAGGTGCCGTGCCCCTTGGCTTACCATCCACTCGGCGAGACGCAGTCCCAGGCTTCCGAGTCCTCCGGTGATCAGATAGCACGCATCGGGTAGGATCGCGAGTGGTCGTGTGCGGACGGCGCGGTCGTGAGATCGTACCAGTCGCGCCACATGGCGCTCTTCACGGAACGCTACCTGGTCCTCGCCGTCGGAGCCCAGGATCTCCTCGCACAGGGTCGCTGCGACCTCCATGCTGTTGGATGCGGTACACTCGCGAGGGGGCAAGTCCACCAATCCGCCCCACAACTCCGGATACTCGAGCGCGATCACCCTTCCCAAGCCCCACAAGGGAGCTTGTGCGACGGACAGCGAAATTCCATCCGTCGGTTCGACAGCCTGTGCGCCTCGCGTAATCAACCAAAGGCGGAGGGCCGGCTTCCCTTCCATTTGGGCGAGCGATTGGATCAAATGCAAGACAGCATCACAAGAGAGGGGCTGTGCCGACCTCAGAGAGCTTGCCGTCACCCTGGGAGTCGATACCGAATCGAGACCCCAGAGGTAAACCACCCCCCAACCAGAAGACTGTCCGGCTCCCCGCAACTCACTCAACAGCCGGGTCATGTCCTCCTTGCGGCCCGGAACAACACGAAAGCGTTTGGGCTCCTGGATCTGGAAGGAATCTCCGGCGAAGACCAGCACGCAATCGTCACCGCGTGCTTTCAGCACTTCAGCCAAGTTCGCACCGAATCCCTCCTGGTCTGCGAAGATCAGCCACCGCCCGATCCGGCTGGCCGGCGGCTCCAGTTCATTCAATTGCCGTGGTTTTTTCTTCCACTCGACGTCGTACAGCCAGTTCGCGTCTGCGTTCAAAGCCTCGACGTTCCCGGAAACGTGGGCGGTCCAGTTCGCGGCCGCATCGGACTCGCGGCTGAAGACTTGAAACGACCCGCGCCTGGGCCCGCTCATGGTCAGGATGAACTGCATCTGCGCTCCCGCACCGTCGGTCAGAAGCAGAGGCTCGTCCAGCACCAGATCGGAAATCTGATGCAACTTTTCACCGAAAACTGCCTTGGCTGCCGCGGAAGCCATCGCGACGTAGGCGTCCTCCGGCAACCGGGAACCGTCGATCTGATGTTTGCGCAGGAAATCGCGGAAAGCCGGGTTCTGAAGCCTGTTCTGCCAAAGGAAGACGCCCGGGAGACTTGCGACGTCCGGCAAACGCATACCCAGCAGAGGATGATCCTGAACGGCTGCAGTAGCCCGGTCCGCCCAACCGGGTCGGTTGCTGGCCTGGGATGGTTGGACATCCAGCCAGTAATGCTGGCGCTGCCAAGGATATGCCGGCAAAGGAACGACCTTGCCTCCGAGGGGGAAAAGGCGCTTCCAATTCACTGGATATCCGATCGTATACAGCCGGCCGAGCGACCCCAGCAAGCTCGCCTGTTCATCTTTCTCTCGTTCCAGCGAAGGAACCGCAGTAACGACCGCCTCTAAGTGGTGGACAGTCTCCTCCATCGATGGCACCAACACGGGATGTGGGCTGAGCTCGATAAATATTGTGTGCTTATCCTCGACCAGCCGCTGCAGGGTCCCGGAAAAGAGCACGGGACGCCGTAAGTTGTCCACCCAATACCGGGCGTCAAGAGTCGATCCCTCTCGTCTCTCGGCGGTCACAGTGGAATAGATCGGTACTTTGGCGTCGCGCGGCTGGATTCCGCCCAGGCTGCGCAGCAAATCGTCCGTCAGCAGATCCATTTGTGGACTATGCGACGCTACATCCACCTTCACCCGGCGACAAAAGACGTCTCGTGCCTGCAATCGGTCTAGAATCGTTTCCATGGCGCCCGGGTCGCCGGACAGCACGGTGGACCGCGAGCTGTTACTCACCGCGACAGACACGCAGTCCTCAAACCCGGCTAGAGCGTCGTTCGCCTGATCCATGGGAAGCCCCACTACCGCCATCGCCCCCTTGCCGCTGACACGCCGCAGGAGACGACTCCGCGTGCAGATGATGCGCATGGCATCTTCCAGACTGAGCGCTCCAGCCATATAGGCTGCTGCGACCTCGCCCATGCTGTGGCCCACGACGGCGTCCGGTTCCACTCCCCAGGACCGCCACAAGGCAGCGAGGGCGATCTCAATAGACAAAAGAGTGGGCTGAATGACGTCGATTTCATCCATCCGATACCCGGACGCATCGGGATCGAGATCCAATTGCTCCTGAAGCGACCAATCGACAAACGGTCGCATCGCCTGCTCGCACTGCTTCAGGGCATCCCGGAAAGCGGCCTCCCGGCTCTTGAGTTGCCGGCCCATCCCTACCCATTGCGACCCTTGTCCCGGGCACACAAATACGACCTTTGGGGAAAGATCCGGCTCCGCTTTTCCCGCCCACACGCCCGGGACTCTCTCTCCCCGCAAAAAGGCCTTCAGGCGGTCAGTCATATCGATCCGGCTTCCCGCGACCAGCGCCGCGCGATGTTCGTGATGGGTGCGGTGCAGACCGGCGGTAAAGCAGATGTCGTTCAGGGGAGGGGCTTCTTCTTCGTTTATCGCGGAAAGGTAGGCGCGAGCTAGCGATGCCAACGCTTCCTGCGAACGGGCGGAAAAGGGCAGCAGGCGCATGGAATCCGGGCGCGACGGCATAGCCGGATCCCTTTGCTCTCGCGGGGCCTCCACGAGCACGACATGAGCATTAGTGCCGGTGATGCCAAATGCGCTCACGCCCGCCACTGCAGGCCCGGAATCCTGCGCCAGGCGCGTCAACTCACGGGGGATCACAAGCGGATAATCGTTCCAGGCAATGGCCGGGTTGAGCTCCCGCAGGTGGAGATTTGGGGGAACCATGCGATGCTTGAGGACCAGCGCCGCCTTGATCAGTCCCGCGATTCCCGCGGCCCCTTCGGTGTGCCCGAAGTTGGTTTTCACGGAGCCGATGTAACACGTTCTTCCTGGCGGCCGGTCGGGCGAGAGCACGTTGCCCAGCGCGGTAACTTCAACGGGGTCGCCCGCAATCGTCCCGGTGCCGTGAGCTTCGACGTACCGCACCTGGCAGGGAGACAGCCCGGCGTCGCGGTAGGCCAGGCGCAGCATTCTCTCCTGACCCTCCCGTGCCGGGGTCGTCATGTAGCCGCTGGTGCGGCCGTCGTTGTTAACGGCACTGCCGCGAATTACTGCGTAGACAGGGTCGCCGTCGGCCAATGCGTTGGAGAGCGGCTTGAGAACGACTATTCCGGCTCCCTCGCTGCGAACATACCCATTCGCACCGGCGTCTCCGAACTTGCACCGGCCGTCCGGCGCCATCATTTTTGATTGGGAGTAGGCGATGGATATATGGGGCTGCAGTATTACGTTCGCTCCCCCCGCCAGCGCCAAAGAACATTCATTTCTGCGCAGACTCTGGCAAGCTAAGTGGACAGCCACTAGCGACGAGGAGCAGGCGGTGTCGATGGTTAAACTAGGGCCTTCCAACGCCAGAACGTAGGACAGGCGACCGGAGGCTGAATAGCGGCCCGTTCCTGTCGTCATATAGAAGTCCACGACGGCAGGATCGGCGAAAAGGCGAGCCTCATAATCGTTCAGCCACAAGCCGACGAAGACACCCGTCAAACTACCCGCGAGGCGTTCTAAGGGCTGGCCGGCATCCTCGAGCGCTTCCCACGCCACCTCCAACAGCAGCCGCTGCTGCGGATCGACCCGGTCGGCCTCACGCGGGCTGATACCGAAAAAAGCCGCATCGAACATCTCGATCTGCTCTAGAAAGCCGCCCCATCGGGTGCTCATTTTCCCCGGTACGGCCGGACGCGGATCGTAGTAGGCGTCGATATCGATGCGATCTGAGGGAATTTCCGCGATCGCGTCCACCCCATCTCGCAGAAGGCGCCAGAAGGACTTCGGATCAGTCACTCCTCCCGGAAAACGGCAACCAATGCCCACAATTGCGATCGGCGGGGAGGTCGCGCCGTTCGAGGCGCGGAATTCTCTTTCGTCGGTTGACTTGGTCTCCGCATTGTCCCTGCGCATCTATGCGATTTCCCCGTTTACCTCCGTCTCGAGTCGATCCGGCGCAACTTCTCCCCTCCCTGCAGCACCCAGGGGTTTCAGCGCCGCCGCCCCTTCTGAGGTCCTTCTGTGTCTGGCGGAGTCGGTGTATGCAGTTCAACGACCATAAGAGCTATTTCGGCGGCACTCATCAACGCAAGGATGGCACGGTACCATTTGACCGGTGACACCGGTTGCGCGCGAAGCCCGAGTGAGCATCACAAACCGCTTGCGTGTCGGAATTTGGGAAATTAGATCCTAAACCTTCGGTATTCAAGAGGAAAATTCGTCGGCAGCGGCATCGGCCGCCCTATCCGTCGAAACCCGCCGTCCCGCCATAGTTGGGATCCGCCAACGGTCTCCCCTGCATGATCTGCTGATTTTACTGCGAGGTGCCGGAATCGGCTGCGCTGCACCGAAAAGTTCAAGATACAACCGGACGTTGGAGGGAGACTTGCAGAAGACCGTGCTAGTGCTTGAGCAACGAGCCCAACGCAGGCGTGTGCCCAACTCTGGAAGAAGGCGATTCGTGGGATCGTCCCTTGCTTGTCAAACGCTCGAACACATTCTTACCAATGATCTTCCCACAGGTTGGTTTGTCAAGCCATTGACAATACGGAGCTTAGGTGCCATGCAACCTTGCGCTCAAATGACGATCCTGGCTGACAACCCTACAACTCTCGGTATCTTTCGGACAATTCGCTTCACAGGGGTCTTAAATTGCTCGCAAGGGCCGACAACATGAGTGGCGAACGCGTCGATCTGAGTAAACTCGCCGGAATGGATGGCAAAGCGAAGCGGGAACTGCTTGCCCGCTTGCTTCGAGAGTCGGCAGGTGCGGCAAATGGGCCGTTTGAGCTTTCCCTCGGGCAGGAGGCGCTGTGGTTCTTACACGAGCTTGCGCCCGAAAGCGCCGCGTATAGCGTCGCCTTCTGCGTCCGCTTGCGCTCCGATGTCAATTGCGAGCGCCTGGAGCGATCGATTCGAACGCTGCTGGAGCGCCACCCGATGCTGCGATCGACACTCGGGCTCGGCACGAATGGGCTCCAGCAATGCGCCGGCCCGGTGCCGGAACACCCTCTCGAAGTGGTGGAAGCCTTCAACTGGAGCGAAGAAGAGCTACCGCTCCAGATAGACACGTTCTATCGGCGCCCTTTCGATCTCACCAGTGGGCCACTGTTCCGCTGTACGTTATTCCGCCGCTCCGATACACGCCACGTCCTGCTCATCTCCGCACACCACATTGTTTTTGACGCGTGGTCGCTCGGAATCGTCCTTTCCGATTTGGCATCGCTTTACGAGGGTGCCGATCCCGACGCCCTGCCCCCGACGGGATCCTATGCCGATTACGTCAGGTGGCAGCGGACTACGATTGAGTCGGAAGAAGGACAAGATGCCTGGCGTTACTGGTGCTCCCGGCTGAGCAACCTGTCATCCATTGACCTGCCCACCGATCACCGCCGCCCAAGCGCCCAACGTTTTCGGGGTGCCACGTTCGACTTCACGCTGCCGGCCAGCGTAGCCATGCAGATTAGGGCGCTCGCCCAGGCAGAGAATGCCACCACATACACGGTGCTCGTGACCGCGTTTCATGCCTTCCTGCACCGGTACACGGGCGCACCCGAGGTACCCATCGGAACGCCGCTGATCGGACGGAGTCGTCCAGAGTTCGAGAACATCGTCGGCTACTTCGTCAACCCTGTTGTGATATGCGCACCTATTGAACCGGGCGCTACGTTCCGCCAGCATTTGGCGGCCATGCGCGAGGTCACCATTGAGGCTCAACGCTACGGAGACTTCCCGTTTCCGGAAATCGTAAAGCGCTTGCGACCCGCCCGCGATCCAAGCCGGATGCCCTTGTTCCAGGTGATGTTGAACCTGATCAAGACCGCGCAGGTCGGCGTAGCAGGAGAGGTGTTGCAGCCACACACCAGCACCGGTCTCCGGTTAGGCTCCCTCGCCCTCGAAGCTTATCCGCTGAACCAGCAGGAAGGGCAATTCGATCTCGACTTGACCTTCCTGGATACGGGTTCTGCGATGCCTGCATCGCTGAAGTACAGCACCGATCTGTATGAGGCCGCGACCATTGAGCGCATGACCGGGCATTTCATCAACATGTTATCGGCTGCAATCCTCGCTCCGGACCAGCCGATTGCCGAACTGCCCATGCTCAGCGAGCCGCAACGTGTGCGCCTTCTGGCGAACGCCGAAGGCCCGCACGTTGACTATAGCTCCGACCTCTGCGTGCACAACCTGTTCGAGCGGCAGGCTTCCGCAACGCCGCGTGCTGTCGCAGTGATCTGCCGCCGTGATCAGATCACTTATCAGGATCTCGACCGTCGTGCGAACCGGCTCGCGAATTATCTGAGGTCCCTGGGTGTCGGGCCGGAAGTTCTGGTCGGACTCTGCCTTGAACGGTCGATCGATCTTGTCGTCGCACTATTGGGAATCCTGAAGGCGGGAGGAGCGTACGTACCGCTTGACCCGCAATATCCCCCAGACCGCATCGCCTTTATGTTAGAAGACTCCGGCGCAGCGGTTTTGCTCACGGAGCAGCAGTTTCTCCCCAAACTGTCGACGACGGCGGCCGCGGTGGTCTGCGTCGATCGGGATCGCAGTAGAATTGAATGCCAGAGTTCCGCTGTGCCGTCAAGCAGCGTGGCGCCAAACAATCTGATGTACGTGATCTATACCTCGGGTTCAACCGGCAAACCCAAGGGTGTTCAGATCGCGCATAGGTCCGTCGTGAACTTCCTTGCCTCCATGCGGAGCGAGCCCGGGATATGCGAGGGTGACCGTTTGCTTGCCGTCACCACGATGTCCTTCGACATCGCCGGGCTGGAGATCTACTTGCCGCTTACCTCCGGTGCGAATGTCATCCTTGCAACCACGGACAGCGTCGGGGACGGGATAGCATTGGCAGGGTTGATCAAGAAATCCTGTCCGACGCTCATGCAGGCAACACCGGCGACGTGGCGCATGCTTGTGGAATCGGGATGGACCGGGTTCGCCGGTTTGAAGATATTGTGTGGCGGCGAAGCGCTTTCTCGCGAGCTTGCCAATCGACTGCTGACCGCCGGCGATGAGGTCTGGAACCTGTACGGTCCGACAGAAACCACTATATGGTCGGCCATTCACAAAGTTGACCACCGGGAAAGTGCCGTTCCTATCGGCAGGCCTATCGCGAACACCACCTGCTGCCTGCTCGACGCGGCCCGGCAGCCGGTTCCAGCGGGAACGCCGGGGGAACTCTATATCGGCGGGGACGGCGTTGCTCGGGGGTACCTGAATCGGTCGGAACTGACTGCCGAAAGGTTTGTCCCGAGCCCGTTCGACCCTGACCGTCGGCTCTACCGCACGGGCGATATGGCGGTCTCCCTGCCGGACGGCAACATCGAATTTCTCGGCCGGATCGACGATCAGGTGAAGCTTCGCGGGTTTCGCATCGAATTGGGTGAAATCCAAGCTGCGCTGGAGGAGCAGCCCGGAGTTCGTCAGGCCGTCGTAATAATACGCGAGGACTTCGCCGGCGACCCGCGCCTAGCTGCATACGTTACAGCACGGGAAGGTCAGGAAGTGAATACTGCCGAGTTACGGCATGCACTCGCCTCCAAGCTCCCCGCCTATATGGTGCCGTCCGTTTTCATGGTCCTGGACGCGTTCCCCCTGACTGCGAACCGCAAAGTTGACCGCCGCGCGTTGCCGCCTCCCGACTATCATTTCAATGCTCATAAAGACTACGTGCCGCCCGGGACGGCGCTGGAGCGCAGTGTTGCCGAAATTTTCCAGGATCTGCTCGGCATCGAACGGGTCGACATCAGGGAGAACTTCTTCGAGCTGGGTGGGCATTCACTGCTCGCCGCGCGGCTGCAGCGCCGTTTGAGCGAGCATTTCGGCAGGGAACTCGCGCTGACGCAATTGCTCGAGCGCCCAACTGTCGCCGCAATAGCCGATCTCCTCGGCACCGCGGATGGCGCGGCGCCCGAAGATGCTCCATGGCAATGTCTAGTCCCGGTTCAACGGCGGGGTACGCGCACGCCCCTTTTTATCGTCTGTGGCTATGGCGACGACGTGAACGAGACCACGCTGATCCTGGCGAGAATGGCAGCGCACTTCGACGGTGATCAACCCGTTTACGGTCTGCGGCCCAGATGGGTCCGCGGCGGTGGCAGCGCTTACCTGAGCATCGCGGAAATGGTGCGTGAGTGCCTTTCAGAAATACGAACTGTTCAACCTGCGGGTCCTTACCTCGTCGGAGGATACTGCTTCGCTGGGGCCGTGGCAATCGAAATGGCCCAGCAGTTGCTCCGTGAAGGTGAAGATGTGCGGTTGCTCGCTCTCATCGATAGCTTGCGGCCCAACGCTGTCCACGCATTCCTGGTCAACCTCATCAATAATAGCGATTATCTCCGGCGAAGAGGGCAACACATAGGCGAGGTTATCTGGGACCTACTGACTGCCAGGAACGGCTCCAGGAGAATTCGCCTTTCTGAGCTCATGGCACGCAAACTGAAGAACTTCCGGCCGAAGTCCGGTGCGGGCTCCGTGCTCGCGAGATCCCATGATCTTTTCGAGCGGCATCGGCAGCTCCTCCTGCGCTACCGTCCCGAGCCATACGTGGGGCCAATCAGTCTCTACGTGAGCGAGAAGTGGTACAACTCAATCGTTGCCACTAAGTGGCACCCCTTCGAGCGGTATCTGGGTTGGCAAGGTATTGCGAGAGGCGGCCTGAGTATTTACAGAGTGTCCGGCGATCACGGGGCGCTGCTAACGGTAAATTCCGACGAGCTTGCACGATTGCTGGCGGACAGCATCGACGCCGCATTGCCTGGGTTGCGTCGGCAGGAGAAGCAGGTCGGGGTTCAGGCATCATGAGACAGTCGTCTAACTCCAGCCGCCCCGCTGTCGTTGGGCTATCGGCCCCAGAAGCGCCGATCATCTCGGTAAGCGACGTCACGATGTGTTTTCCCCTTGCGAAGCGATATCGTGAATGGCTTTCGCACCCTCTCCGGCCGCGGCGCGTGTGCACGGCATTGTCCGGCGCCACCATCGAAATCCATGAGGGCGACCGTGTCGCGGTAATGGGCCCAAACGGCGCGGGCAAAACGACGTTGTTGAAGCTCATAGGCGGCCTGCTACTCCCAACCAAGGGAGACATCGTCGTGAATGAGTTCAGCACGATCCACCACAATGCGGCTGCACGAAAATCCGTCGGCTTCGTCCTCAACGAGGAGCGAAGCTTTTTCTGGCGCTTGACCGCTGTTCAGAACCTCGAATTTTTCGGCGCCTTGGATAATCTCTGGGGGGCGGATCTCCGCAATCGTATTCGCGAGTTGATCAGCCTGGTAGGGCTTGAGGATGCCGCGGACAAACCGATCGCGGCCTACAGTTCGGGGATGAAGCAGCGCCTCGCACTGGCGCGCGGCCTGATCGCCGAACCGGGAGTCCTCATCCTCGACGAACCGACCCGCGCCCTGGATCCGGTGGCCTGCGACGAGATCGTCGATTTGATTCTGAGCCGGATCCATAGGGACTCCCGAAAAACACTGTTGATCGCCACACACCGTTTGGAGGAAGCGGTCCAGATCTGCAACAAAGTACTGGTCATCGATAGAGGGCGCGTGCGGGCTTTCGATTGCATTGCAGATCTGATTGCGGACGGCATTACGATCTCGCAATACTACCGGCGCGCTCTGGCTGCGGGGGCTGCATGATGGCATTGTTGCGTAAAGCGTACGCTTTCATCCTCAGGGATTTCCGCATCGAATCAGGTTATAAGGCCAGCTTCGTCATGCGTGTCGTCGAATCGATGACGCTCCTGGTCTTTTTCTACTTTCTCAGCGGGCTGATCACGTCTCACAGTTCTCCAATGTTGGGCCGGTACGGAAACCGCTATTTCCCATTTGTCATCATCGGATTTTCATTCGCCCGTTACTTCGACCTGACGCTGCGCATGTTTTCGGACTCGATTCGGCTCGCCCAGGTGACGGGCTGTCTCGAGGCTATGCTGAGCAGCCAGACTGGATGTGTGCCACTCGTGTTGATGTCGTCGCTTTACAGCCTTATCTCAGGAGCTGTGCAGTTACTCGTGATTCTCGTGGCGGCGGTATGTTTATTCGGCGTCGATTTGAGCCGGATGAACGTCGCGGCGACCCTTTTGGTTGTGGTTCTGTCCATTACAACCTTTGTAGCCTTCGGTGTCCTCTCGGCGGCTGCGATCGTCTGGCTCAAGAAGGGCGATCCGATTACGTGGATACTCGGCAGCTTCGGCAGCATCATCGGAGGGGCTTATTTTCCGGTCGACCTGATGCCCGTTTGGATGCAGAAAATCGCACTGCTAATTCCGATCAGCTACTCTCTCGACGCCCTGAGACTGACGATGCTCAGTGGTTACTCGGTGCTCATGGTGGCGAAACCCCTCATGGAGCTCACGGCGATCGCGGCGGTTCTTCTGCCGACCAGCGTGGCACTCTTTGCTGCCGCGGTCCGAAAAGGCAGGAAAGAGGGCACACTGATGCAGTATTAGGGCGTTGGTGTCAGAGCAAACGTAACGCCGAACATCCCGGCTATGAAAACTGCGGAGTGAAAGCTCGCACAGTAGCCGCGGAAAAGGGGAATCACTCATCGGAGCGCGCCCGCGTAAAGGGTGGACGCCACCTACGAACAAAGCTACCTACCCGTTGGTTTCGCCGGGCCGCTGGCCGGTTTCTGCTCCGGTGCCGGTGCGGGTCGCGGCAGTGGCAGGCGACATGAAAGGAAGGGTGGACAAAAGCGCGGACGGCGGACAGGAACGTGAGGACCGGCGGACGGCGCGGCGGACGGCAAGGGTAAGGGAACAATGGGCGAGAACGACCGCCACCTCGCGCTGGGCCTTGCGCGGCGCAAATCACCCAACTCCAGGATCTGGGTCAGAATGCTGGAGCGCTGCCGTTCGAGGGCGGCGAGAGACTCAGGCAAAGGGCACCTTCAATCCTAACGCATTCATACGTTAGGATTATATTTGCCCCCAAAAACCGCTTGATCCCTCCTGGTGTGTCAAGCGCCCCTGTCCCACCGGCGCTGAACTTCAGCTTGCGTAGCTTGCTATACTGAAATCAAGTCCTGGGGGACCCGATTTTCAGTCATGCCGCTTTACGAATACCGCTGTGAAAGCTGTGGGAAGACGTTCGAAATTATTCAAAAGTTTTCGGACGAGCCCTTGACGGTTCACGGCGAGTGCGGCGGCGAAGTGCGTCGGCTGCTCTCGGCGCCGGCTCTGAAGTTCAAGGGAACCGGTTGGTATGTAACGGATTACGCGCGCGGTAACGGTTCGACATCGAACGGCGGCAACGGCCAAAAGGAGGGCAAGGCCGAGCCGAAAACCGAAGCCAAATCCGAGACGAAGTCCGAAACTAAATCGGAAACCAAACCCGCCAAGTAATTACGCGCCACAGGCTGCGACGGATTTCACGGCAACCTTGCGCTGAGAATCGACAAAGCGATAAAACGCCGGGTCCACGCGCACCACCGGTTCCGACGGGCGCAGGATGCGTGCCTGAGTGCGGAACTCATACTTATCGATAGAGCACACGGCCCGTTGTCCCTCGCACCGCAGCACCCTGCCGTAGGTCACCAAGCGCACCGGGCACTGGTCGTCCAGCTTTACCGGCCAGGAGATGGAGATCTCGACGAAGGTATCTGTTTTCATACGGTTGGCAGCCAATAAAGCCACGCCGCCACTGCCCATATCAATGGTCATGCCGGCCCCCGAGCCGATCACGATATCGTTTTCGATCAACTTGAAACGCATTTCCCGGTGTAAGGCAAAGCGCATCTTCGCACGCCGATCGGTGGCTCTTGCCACCGGTTTGGATTTCTGGTTCCGCATTCCTCCGCATCTCCTCCTACTGATCCACACTCCATGCACAGTGCACGCCGCAGACCGAAATATTTATCGATTATACTCAATAAGTTAACAGCCAGGCGGAAAGCGAGTGCCTACGGCCTGGACAGACTGCTGTAAAGCCGGTGGACGGCGTCGCTACGTGGATCATTCTTCCACCTAACACACCCGCTTTTCAATATGTCGCGGCGGGAGAGGCGGGACCGTTCAGGGAGCGGACGCGATGGCAGGGGCAACCGCGGGGCTGGGTATATCGCTCTTAGGTTTATGGTGGAATACGGCCTTGACGTCGGGCCAGAACTCCCGCACGAAGTTGCCCATGGCGAAACTGCCCATGTTGGCACTGCCCCAACCGAAGATGGAGCGGGCGTTTCGCAGTTCCGGCGGGCTCCAAAGCGTGGCGATCGCCCAGCTCCCGTAGGCGTTGGCGGCCACCGAAAACGCGAAGGTATGGCGATCACCGGGCCGCCGCGCTACCAACGTGCCGCTGATCACGTGGCCGGTCCGGCGGAAGAAGTTCCCCGTTCCCAGCCGCCCGTAAACGGTATTTTCCTTGTCCAGAGCGCGTACCCCGTCCTCAATGGCTGCGCCCACCACGAATTGACCGTACAGGGACGCCACGCGTTTGCCCAGGCCAAACCGATTGCGTGGCCATTCATTCGGCCAATCGTGGAGTTGCTCCATGACCGCACCAGGCACCGTGGCGGTGAAAGCTTCCAATGTGAACATGCGCTTCCAGAAGGCCGCCTTACGGAGGGTTTGCCCCGGATTTGGCTTGGCTGGAGCAGGCGCTGGCGCAGTGGGAGCGTCCGGGGAGGGTGCGGGAGTTGGTGGGCCTTGCACCGCAGTGTTTGCAGCCGGTGAAGCCGGCTCTTCCTGCGCGTGGCCAATTGCGACCGACGCCAGTGAAGAGACGCATACTAGCAACAGGGCTGTTTTCAAAAAAACCAACTTAAACTGCCGACAGAGTATGCTCCGATTGTAGTACAAGCCACCAAGTCTTCGGTGTTTTGGGCGGCCTCGCGGGCGAGGTTACCGCCCCCGCGCGCACTCCTGGCCTCACGGTTCGGCCGCTTGGCGCAGAGCGGCCAGGGTTTGTTCCGCCGTGGTACGCCAGCAATAGCGCGCGGCTTGGATAGGGCCGGCGGCGGCAAGGCGCAGGCGCAATTCGCCGTCGCCGGCCAGACGCTCCAGGACGCGCACCAGACCCTGCGTATCTTCGGGGGCGAACAGCAGGGCCGCCTGGCCGGCTACGGTTGCCATTGGTTCCACCGCCGAGCAGGCGGATGGAATGCCGGCCGCGAGCGCCTCCGCCACCGGCAAGCCGAAGCCCTCAAACGTCGACGGATAAACGAACGCCCAGGCGCGAGCATAGAGGTCGTAGAGGTCTTGGCGCGGAATCCAGCCGGGGAAATCGACGGCTTCGGCCAAGCCCAACCGGTCGCGGAGGGCAAGCAACTCGCGTGCCGCCAAGCCGTGTATCCCCGTCACCACCAGGCGGAACTGGGGCCGGCCGGCTCGAAACGCCGCGAAAGCCCGCAGCAGGCGGTCGAGATTCTTGTGGGGATGCAAAGTGGAGACGGCGAGCAGAAACGGTTCCGGCCGGCGCCGCGCGGCGATGCCGAAACAGCGTTCATCGGTGCCCATGGCAACCACCCGGATGCGCGAATCCGGCAGGCGATAGAAGCGTTTCAAGTCGGCGGCGGAAGCGGGCGAATCCGCCAGCAGCAGCCTGGAAATTTGCGCGGACCAGAACAGGAAGAAATTCCAAAAGGGCAGATCGAACCAGCGGAAGTGCTCGGGGTGGCGCTTATGCTGCAAGTCGTGAAAGACGGTGACCTGGGGGCAGGGGCATGCCAGTGGAGCGGTGAACCCGGGGTTCAGCATCACGTCGAGCTCCTCCCGCACCGCGGCCAGAGGCAGGCCGGTTTGTTCCCACAAAAGGCGAGCCGGCCGGTTGGCCGAACGGATGGGCTGAACCAGGGTGCGAAAGTTCCCGGCGGCTGGGGCCAGGTCTCGACCGGCTTCGCGGCCGGTGAAGACCGAATAGCGGTTCACCGGGTCGATTTTCGCCAGCGCTTCGAGGAGCGAGCGGAGGTAGATTTCCGTGCCTCCGACTCCTCCCGGGATGAGATAGAGCGCGTTGATGCCGATGCGCAGCGGTTGACTAGCCAAGGGCTACACCCTTGAGATGCCCGCGGGATATGGGACCCAGGAGCCAGAAGACAGAAGTCGGAAGCCCCCACATCGTCCGGCTCACGGGCGCGCTCGCAGGCTTCGTTCGACCATTGCCAATGCCTCTCTGGCTTCCTGGTTGTTGGGATCGAAAGTGAGCGCGGTGCGGAAATCGTCCGCGGCCGCCTGCGGCTGGCCCAGTTTGAGACGAATCTTGCCCCGATAGACGTAGGTGCCGGCGTAATTGGGGTCGATCTGCTCGGCGATGCGGAGCGCGTCCAGCGCCTGCGGGAATTCGTTGCGCTTGGCGTAGACGAAAGCGATCTGGGTATAGACATGGGCCGAGGGCTCCATGGCGGCGGCCTGGCGCAGTTTTTCGATGGCCTGCTCGGCACGGTTCAGGCAATCGTAGGCCAGCCCCCAATCGACCAGCAGGTCGTAGCTTAGCCCGCCGATCGCCGCCGCTTTTTGGAATTCTTCGGCCGCAAGGTCGCAACGGTTTTGATCTTCTTCGGCCTGGCCCAACTGAAAATGGGCGCGATAGTTGGAGGGAGCTTTTCGTACGGTATCGGTCCACAGGGCGACCTCGTCGCCGTAGAGCGCCGCGCGGGCGTGGGTAACGGCGGCGGCGGCGATCAGCACCAGGGCGCAAAGGATTCCCAGGGTGCGCGGCGCGAGCCGCGCGCGGACCAGCAATTCCAGCAGGATGAGCAGCAGGCCGAGCATGGAAAAGTAAGCCCGCCTTTCGGCGACCGCGTCGGCAATGGGCAGAATCGAAGAGGTGGGAGCCATCATGAGCAGGTACACCAGCAGCCCGAAGGAGGCGAGGCGGAAACGCCGGCGCAGAAACCAGGCGGCCCCGAGCAATGCCAGCCACGCCGCCAGGCCCAAGATGGCGCCGTGCTCGAAAAGCGAGTGCGAAATTGGAAAGTGCCAGTCGATATTCAGCCAGGCGGGACAGACAAATTCCAGCACGTATACGAACAGGGCGCGGCACTCGGTAAAGAAGTATTGGTACCAGGTGAAGTCTTTCAGGCCGAAACCGGCGTTGTTGCCGGCGACGATCAAGTTGCGAAACAAATAGAGACCCCCTCCGGCGGCCAGGACCAAGGGCGCATAGAGTCTCCAGTTGGCGCGGATGCCCTGGAACGAAAAATCCTTTTCCGGCGAAGCGGGATTCCACCAGAAATCGGTGAGCAGCAGCAGGGCCGGCAGGACCAGGGTCTGCTCCTTGGTCAGCAGGGCGGCGCCAAACAAAAGAAAGACCGCCGCCGCCACCTGCCAGGAAACCGCGGCCTTTGGGCGATAGAGAAACACCGCATAGGCGGCCAGAGTGAAGGCGGTGCTGAGCGATTCGCTGCGTCCGGCCAGGTAGGCGACGGCTTCGGAATTGAGCGGATGAAGCAGATACAAGACGGCGCCGAAGGCGGCCATCCAGGTTCGTTTGGGGTCGGCCACATCGGCCCATTCGAGCAAACGCCGGAGGATCAGACCGACCAGCCCGCCCGCGGCCAGGTGAATCAGCAGGTTCCCGAAATGATAGGCGTAGGTGGTGTCGCCGGCCATACGGGCGCTGAGCCAATAGCTGGCCATCAGTAGCGGCCGAACGCCGTGAATCCAGTCGCGCAAGGGGCTATCGGCCCCCGGCAAAGCGAATTTCAGATACGTATCGTCGAACAGAAACGGCCCGTACATGGAAGGTTCATAGACCCAGAGGGTGAGCGCCGCCGCCACCAGGGCGGCCAACATGTAGGGGAGCCATGGGCGCGACGGTGCGGCGGGTGACGATTTCCCCGATTTCCCGGCCGGCTTGGTTTCGGGCGCGGAACGATCCCCGGCGCGGCCGCCGGGCTGCGGCCCGGATCTTCTCGATTTAGCCTTCATGCTCTTCCAGGTCTCGCAGACGATGCTCCAGAATGGCCACGCGTTGCGCGAGAGCGATGTTGTTGTCGCGCAGGTGCGAGATCACGACCGAAGAGCGAAAAGCCAGCAGCAGCAGCACGGCCGCTCCCAGCAGGAACAGCGCCAGCGGCGAATCGGGCAGGCCCAACAGGTTGCGCACCGCGTCCAGCAGGCCGCGCCAGAGGGAAAGCACCAGCATGGCCACCGAGGCCAACAGCCAGGTGACCGAATATTCCACCCGGATATGAGCGCGCCGCAGCGATGTGAGAACCATCGCGAGGAGCAGAATACTCACGCCGGTGGTGACATGCAGCAAACGATCCATCGAACCTCCTTGGCTTGCTTATCCGGGGGCTGTCTCATCACGGCTTGGGTGGACGATGCCCGCGGTGCTCATACTTGAGCACGTTGACGAATACCCCCAACAACACGTGGACAAGGTAGTACATCGATTTTCGGGCAGTCAAGGTGGACCGGCCCG
This sequence comes from Bryobacteraceae bacterium, assembly GCA_052148435.1. Lineage (GTDB taxonomy): Bacteria > Acidobacteriota > Terriglobia > Bryobacterales > Bryobacteraceae > JBEKYD01. Next base: position 1,014 of record JBKQIF010000144.1, on the reverse strand, counting down.
CCAGCCGGGGACGCATCCGGCAGGGGATTTCCTCGAAGCGGAAGCGGCGGCGCTGTAGCACCACCAGAGTTTCAATTTCAGGGTACTCGAGCGGAAAGCTGTGGCTGAAGACATCGAGGGCGCGGCGGTTGACGCCCACGAAACCGGAAGTAGGGTCGCGCACGGGCTTGCCCAGAATAGGGCGCAGCATGAGGCGGAAGAACCAGATGCCCAAAGCGCGGACCCAGCCGGTACGCCAGGCGCCGTCGCCGGAGATGCGGCAGCCGATGACCATCTCGCAGTCGGTTTGGCGCAGGCGCTCTAGGAGGCGCGGAATATCGCGCGGATCGTGCTGGCCGTCGCCGTCCACGCGGATTACGTACTCATAGCCCAGTTCATAGGCCAGTTTGTAACCGGCCTGCAGGCATCCGCCCAGTCCAAGATGGTGGGGCAGGGAGAGAATGGCGGCCCCGGCTTCGGTGGCAAGGGCGACGGTGCTGTCGCCCGAGCAATCGTCGATCACCAGCACGGGCACGCCGGGCACGGCTTCCTTTACGGACCGGACTACCGGTCCGATGGCGCCCTCCTCGTTAAACGCCGGCACGATCACAAGCAACGCGCCGGGGCCGTTTGCGCGGATCAAAGCGCGGCTATCCTCCGGAGCCCGATGGAGTGAGCGCGCAGCACGTGGCGGAAGACCGCGGGCGTGATGCGCGCCGAGGCCCGGATCTGCCGGCGCTGGCGCCACAGCCGGCCGCCGCGCGCGAGAAGGGCGAGATGGGCGCCGAGGACGCACCATAGCAATTTGGGTCCGGCCTGGCCGCTGGTTAGGAATCGCGCCGCGCTGCCGCGCCCCCCGAGCAGGAACCAGACGTGCCAAAAATACCGTACCGCGGCCGCCAGCGGAGCCGCCGCCAGCATCCAGCCGGGAAAATTCTTCACCGCTACGAAAAGGCGATTCCGCTCCACATAGTAGGCCTTCAGCGTGGAGGCTGCCCCTGCCGAATAGGAATAATGGTGCTCGACCACGGCGCG